>NZ_JAGSOZ010000001.1:0-761866 GCF_019204055.1 Photobacterium sp. WH24
CTGATTTCAGGGGCTTTTTTTTGTTCGGTTGACATCATGTCTCTTCGCTTGCTTGATGTCACGCAGCTCAGGAATGATACTGTTCAGTATTCAAACTATTCCTGACATAATCATGCAGGCTGTCTGAATCTGAACTGCAAGGAGGAGAGCACTGTGTTAACTCTGATCCGCCGTTGGCTGGCTCACTATGATGCCTGGTGCGAGCGTATGGGCTTTGTGCCGGAAAACCGGCGCTGCTGTGCACCCGTCCGCTATGATGAAGACGATGCCCGTCATCCGGCGCAGCGCGCTGCCAGGGCAAGAGCGTGTCAGTCAGTGAAAAAGGATACCTCAGGTGCAGCTGATAGATAGTCACTGCCATTTCGATTTTCCGCCGTTTGCCGCTGATCCAGAGTCCTATCTGGCACAGGCCGGGCAGGCTGGCGTCAGCCATATCGTGATCCCATCGGTGGGGGCGCGAAACTGGCAGCCCATTCAGACACTGTGTGCCCGCACGGCATCCCCTGCACAGCCGGCACTCTTCTATGCGCTGGGCATGCACCCGTATTTTGCTTCCGAGCATGATGCCGACACACTGAGCCAGCTTGAGAACAGGCTGAAAAAGGTCAGTCAGGAGACGGGCAACCGCTGTGTGGCTGTCGGGGAGTGCGGGCTGGATTTTGCTATCCCGAATGCAGACAGACAGCAGCAAAAGGGCTGGCTGATCAGGCAACTGGAATTAGCCAATCAATTTAACCTGCCGGTGATACTTCACTGCCGGAAAGCTTTCCCTGAACTGATGCAATGCCTGAAATCTTGCCCGCCAATTCGGGGAGGGGTTTATCATGCATTCAGTGGTAGTTTGCAGCAAGCGTCTCAACTTCTTGATCTAGGTATCAAAATTGGCGTCGGTGGTACGATCACCTATCGCAGAGCGAACAAAACTCGAACTACAATGACTCAGTTACCTCTCGATGCGATGTTACTGGAAACCGATGCGCCAGATATGCCGTTGGCCGGTTACCAGGGAGAGCCGAATCAGCCGGACAGAGTGGCGTTAGTGCTGGCGGCTCTGGCTGAACTGAGGTCAGAATCATTGGCGGCACTTGCTGCTGCTACTAGCAAAAATGCAGAAGTTTTGTTTGCACTGCCTTCTCAAACTTGATGATTTTGACATTTCTCTGGCTTTTCTTTATCCATCAGGCGGTGACTTGGTGTGACCTCTATCACACTTGATGTTCATCTTTCACTCGGTTTCCAATCAAAGTGTGATGTGTGCATTACATGCTGTAAGTTGCCATGCGTATAATGCGCCCGACTCTTGAGAGAGCCGAATTGTCGAGACGCCAAAATTTAACTATAGGGATGCCATAAACTATGAGCGTGTTTATGAGCCTGGTTGGGATGGTTGTACTGCTGCTTGTGGCTGTGCTGCTGTCTGATAACCGTAAAGCTATTAACTTACGTACTGTGGGTGGCGCGTTTGCCATTCAACTCTTTTTCGGCGCATTCGTACTGTATGTGCCGGTAGGCCGTGATGTACTGTATGGTGCATCACAATTCGTTGCAAGTGTGATCGGTTACGGCGATCAGGGGATTTCTTTCCTGTTCGGCGGTCTGGTATCAGGCAAGATGTTTGAAGTCTTCGGTGGCGGCGGTTTCGTTTTCGCCCTGAAAGTGCTGCCGGTTATTGTGTTCTTCTCAGCACTGATCAGCGTACTGTACTATCTGGGTATCATGCAGTTTGTGATTAACATTCTGGGTGGTGGTCTACAGAAAGCACTGGGAACGTCCCGTGCCGAATCCATGTCTGCAACAGCGAACATTTTCGTGGGTCAAACTGAAGCACCGCTGGTTGTGCGTCCGTTTGTACCTAAGATGACTCAGTCTGAGCTGTTCGCTGTGATGTGTGGTGGTCTGGCGTCTGTTGCCGGTGGTGTACTGGCCGGTTATGCCTCTATGGGTGTACCGCTGGAATACCTGATTGCAGCCTCTTTCATGGCGGCACCGGGTGGTCTGTTGTTTGCGAAAATCATCAAACCTGAAACAGAAACGCCTTTGGATCAATTGGGCGTTGATAAAGATGATGAAGGTCACGATGACAAGCCTGCTAACGTCATTGACGCAGCGGCTGCGGGTGCCTCTTCCGGTATGCAACTGGCACTGAACGTCGGTGCGATGCTGCTGGCGTTCATCGGTCTGATTGCTCTGATCAACGGTATGTTGGGTTGGTTTGGCGGCTGGTTCGGTATGCCTGAGCTGACGCTGGAACTGATCCTGGGTTATGTCTTCCAGCCGCTGGCTTTCCTGATTGGTGTGCCTTGGAATGAAGCACAGGTTGCCGGTTCTTTCATCGGTCAGAAAATAGTCGTGAACGAGTTCGTGGCTTACCTGAACTTCACGCCGTACCTGAAAGATGTGGCTGATGGTGGTCTGCTGGTTGCTGAAACTGGTGTAGCGATGACTGAGAAGACCAAAGCGATCATTTCTTTCGCACTGTGTGGTTTCGCAAACCTGTCTTCTATCGCTATCCTGCTGGGCGGTCTGGGCGGTCTGGCACCAAGCCGTCGTCACGACATTGCCCGCTTCGGTATGAAAGCCGTTGCCGCAGGTACGCTGTCTAACCTGATGTCTGCAACGATTGCAGGTCTGTTCCTGTCACTGTAATTCAGTCAGAAACCGTCAGTTTGAAAACGCCACAGCTTAGCTGTGGCGTTTTTTTTCGCCTCGCATTTTCTTTGCCGCTGACACTGGCGGCAGTCAACAGAATCAGTAACTATCTGAATCATTTTCAGTAAAAGCCGGTAAAAACCGTCAATTGACTCTTCCTTCACTCAGGCGGTACGCGCATGCTTAAGGGGTCAGCAGACACTTGGTTTTCTGCGGTCTACACTCTGTGAGTATTTCCAGACCGGATTGCATCGCACTCCCAGTCTGGTAACAACGACTGGAGTGATAGCATGCATGACGTGATAGTGGCTTTACTGGCAGGTGTGATAGTTGGGCTGATGTTTTCCGCGCTTAAACTGCCGATTCCGGCTCCCCCTGTGTTATCCGGGGTGATGGGCATTGTCGGTGTGTATATCGGCGGGCAGCTGTATCAATGGCTGATTGAACGTTTCTTTTCCTGAACAAGGTTCAGAATTGATCCGGACGGATAGATGACGATAGCCGCGTGCTGAATCAACACATTATCCACCCTGGGAAACGTCTATTGTATGGTTTGCCTCTGAGCTCCTTGGTAAAATGGCTGCGTTGAATCGCAGGTTGATGATATCTGCGTGTAAGTATCCTGATAATTCTGTGAATTAGGATGCAAAAATGAATGGCTGGCAAGGTGATGCCACCTTGCGCGGTGAAAAGGACGTCGATCGGGCACGCTGTAAAGGGCCTGAGTCTTCATGGAATCAAGTCCGCTTCTGTTTCTCTGAGGCTACAATCGGCAGAGTTACTACTGTCTGAGTGGGCAAAGTGAACAGAACACTTGGTAGAACATAATCGACTGGAGAAAGTCATGAGCGATTTAAAAACGGCTGCACTGCGTGCGTTAAAACTGATGGACCTGACCACACTGAACGATGACGATACCGATGCGAAAGTGATCGAACTGTGTAAGAACGCGAAAACCCCTGTCGGAAATACCGCGGCGATTTGTATTTATCCGCGTTTTATTCCGGTTGCCAAAAAGCAGCTGCGCGAACAGGGCACGCCGGATGTTCGTATTGCTACAGTGACCAACTTCCCGCACGGCAACGATGACATTGACATTGCCGTTGCTGAAACCAAAGCGGCCGTTGCTTACGGTGCAGATGAAGTGGATGTGGTGTTCCCGTACCGCGCCCTGATTGCCGGTAACGAGGAAGTGGGCTTTGAGCTGGTTAAACAGTGTAAAGCCGCCTGCGGTGACATTCTGCTGAAAGTGATTATTGAAACCGGTGAGCTCAAAGAGCCGGCACTGATCCGCAAAGCCTCTGAAATTTCTATCAAAGCCGGTGCGGATTTCATCAAGACCTCAACAGGCAAAGTACCAGTGAACGCAACGCCTGAAGCGGCAGAGATTATGTTGACGGTAATCAAAGACATGGGCGTACAGAACAGCGTAGGCTTTAAGCCTGCCGGTGGTGTACGTACCGCTGAAGACGCACAGCAGTTCCTGGCGATGGCTGATCGTATTCTGGGTGCCGACTGGGCAGACAGCGCACACTATCGTTTTGGTGCATCCAGCTTGCTGGCAAACCTGCTCAATACGCTGGGTGAAGGCGAGAAAGCCGCAGAAGGCGGTTACTGATACCACAGGTATCGGTTGACCGATTCTGAACCTGATCTGTGGCAGCCGGCTCAACGGGCTGCCACAGGAAACTGCCAAATAAAGGGAAAGACCGCGCCTGTCTGCTCGTGCTGCTGACGCTGTTTGGTCTGCCGGGCGTTATTGTCTCTCCCCAGCCATGTCGAGGCATCCTATGTATTTACCTCAGGAAATTATCCGCAAGAAGCGCGATAACATCGCACTCACCCAAGACGAAATTAACTTCTTTATTCAGGGCATCGCCAAAGACACTGTGTCTGAGGGCCAGATCGCAGCTTTCGCGATGGCGGTGTACTTCAACGACATGACCATGAATGAGCGGGTTGCACTGACCTGTGCCATGCGCGACTCAGGCATGGTGCTGAACTGGGATCACATGAACTTTGGCGGCCCGATTGTCGACAAACACTCCACCGGCGGTGTGGGTGATGTGACCTCACTGATGCTCGGCCCCATGGTCGCCGCCTGTGGCGGTTTCGTGCCTATGATTTCAGGTCGTGGTCTGGGCCATACCGGCGGCACGCTGGATAAACTGGAATCCATTCCGGGCTATAACATCATGCCGTCGAACGAGGTGTTCGGTCAGGTTACCAAAAGTGCAGGCGTGGCCATTATCGGTCAGACCGGTGATCTTGCACCGGCTGATAAGCGAGTGTATGCCACCCGCGATATTACCGCCACGGTTGATAATATCTCACTGATCACTGCCTCTATTCTGTCGAAGAAGCTGGCCGCAGGTCTGGAATCGCTGGTGATGGACGTCAAAGTGGGTTCAGGCGCTTTCATGCCAACTTATGAGGCTTCGGAAGAACTGGCGAAATCCATTGTGGCCGTGGCCAACGGTGCTGGCACCAAAACCACCGCCTTACTGACCGACATGAACCAGATACTGGCTTCCAGTGCCGGTAACGCAGTAGAAGTGCGCGAAGCCGTCCAGTTCCTGACCGGCGAATACCGCAATCCGCGCTTGTTTGAAGTCACTATGGCGCTGTGTGCAGACATGCTGTTGAACGCAGGCCTGGCCAAAGACGAAAGCGAAGCCCGTGCTAAGTTGCAAGCGGTGCTGGACAACGGCGCAGCGGCAGAGCGGTTCGGCAAAATGGTGCACGGCCTGGGTGGTCCGGCTGATTTTGTTGAAAACTATAATAATTATCTGGCGAATGCAGAGATCATCAAACCTGTGTTTGCTGAAACCAGCGGCTTTGCCGGGGCGATGGATACCCGCGCACTGGGCATGGCCGTGGTGAGCATGGGCGGTGGCCGGAAAGTGGCTTCTGACAGTATTGATTATGCGGTGGGTCTGACTGACATGATACGTCTGGGTCAGACGCTTGATAAGCAGACCCCGCTGGCCGTTATCCATGCCCGCAATGAAGCACAATGGCAGGACGCTGCGAATGCTGTTCGTCAGGCTGTCACAGTCACTGAGCAGGCACCGGCGGCGACACCAGAGGTATACCGTCGCATCCGTGCTGAAGATGTCTAAATTGGAGCAATGATGAAAAGAGCAATTATCCTGGTACTCGATTCTTTTGGCTTGGGTGCCACTGAAGATGCGGTCAAATTCGGCGATGTGGGTGCGAACACCATGGGCCATATTGCCAAAGCCTGTGCTGAAGGCCGTGCCGACAATGCCGAACGGAGCGGTTTGCTGAACCTGCCAAACCTGACCCGACTGGGTCTGGGTAAGGCAGCGGAAGAGTCCTGCGGTGAATTCCCGCAAGGCTTAGATCCTGTGGCTGAGATCACCGGCGCCTACGGTCACGCTGCTGAGATCTCATCTGGCAAAGACACCCCGTCTGGCCACTGGGAAATCGCCGGTGTGCCGGTATTGTTCGACTGGGGTTACTTCAGCGACACCAGCAACAGTTTCCCGCAGGAGCTGCTGGATCGCATTGTCGAACGTGCACAACTGCCGGGATACCTGGGTAATTGCCATGCTTCCGGTACTCAGGTACTGGACGATCTGGGCGAGGAGCACATGAAAACCGGCAAGCCGATTTTCTATACCTCGGCAGATTCTGTGTTCCAGATTGCCTGCCATGAAGAGACTTATGGCCTAGATAACCTGATGACGCTGTGCGAGATCGTGCGCGAAGAGCTGGAAGACTACAATATCGGCCGCGTGATTGCCCGTCCGTTTATCGGCGCAGGTAAAGGCCAGTTTGAACGTACCGGTAACCGCCGTGATCTGTCTCTTGAGCCACCGTCAGCTACTGTGCTGCAAAAACTGGTGGAAGAGAAGCAAGGTGACGTGGTGTCTGTCGGTAAGATTGCCGATATTTATGCCCATTGCGGTATCACCCAGAAAGTGAAAGCGACCGGACTGGAAGCTCTGTTTGATGCCACCCTGGCACAAATGGAAAAAGTCGGTGACAACACCATAGTGTTCACTAACTTTGTCGATTTCGATTCCGCCTACGGCCACCGCCGCGATGTGGCCGGTTATGCCGCCGCGCTGGAATATTTTGACCGTCGCCTGCCTGAGCTGCTGTCGCAGCTGAAAGAACACGACGTGCTGATCATCACGGCCGATCACGGCTGTGATCCAACCTGGCCGGGCACAGATCATACCCGTGAGCACATTCCTGTGCTGGTGAGTGGTCCTAAGATCCCGGCTGGCTCACTGGGTCGCCGCGACACCTTTGCCGATATCGGCCAGAGTCTGGCGAGCTACTTCGGTACCACGGCAATGGATTACGGCAAATCTTTTCTGTAACCGCACTGCAGTGTGGTGAGGTTTGACGCTGAATGCGCCACTGCTTCATCCATAATGGATGAGGCACTCAACAAATTTAAGGAGCGAACAGATGGCTACTCCACATATTAACGCTGAAATGGGTGATTTTGCCGACGTGGTTCTGATGCCGGGCGACCCGTTGCGTGCCAAGTTCATCGCAGACACTTTCCTGGAAGAGGTGAAAGAAGTCTGTAATGTGCGCAATATGTACGGTTACACCGGCACATACAAAGGTCGCAAGATCTCTGTTATGGGCCACGGTATGGGCATTCCATCCTGTTCTATCTATGCCACTGAGCTGGTCAAAGACTTCGGCGTGAAGAAAATCATCCGTGTCGGCAGCTGTGGTGCCGTGCGTGATGACGTCAATCTGCGCGATGTGGTGATCGGCATGGGAGCCTCGACCGACTCTAAAGTGAACCGCATCCGTTTTGGTGGTCACGATTTTGCGGCCATTGCTGATTTTGGCATGGTAAAAAATGCCGTGGATGCCGCCAAAGCCAAAGGTATTGAAGTCAAAGTTGGTAACCTGTTCTCAGCCGACTTGTTTTACAACCCGGATTTCGACTTCTTCAAGACCATGGATAAGTACGGCATTCTGGGTGTGGAAATGGAAGCGGCAGGGATTTACGGTGTGGCGGCGGAATTCGGTGCCAAAGCCCTGACCATATGTACTGTGTCTGACCACATTCTGCGTGGCGAAGCGACGACTTCTGATGAGCGTCAGACCACGTTTTTAGAGATGATGGAAATCGCCCTGGAATCTGTCCTGCTGGGTGATAAAGACGCCTGAGTTTGAGTCTACGCTTGTGGAGACAGGCGGACGCGCAAAAGAGGCTTCGGCCTCTGACTCAAAGCAAAAGACGACCGCATGGTCGTCTTTTTTTTGCTCATACCACGTGGGACAATGCAGCTCTGCAAGCGCTTTCGCCGCATCGGAGAGAATACCTAATCCTTGGCGTTGGCCGTCAGCAGGAAGGGGAAATGCCACACGTCTTTTCGGCGCCCGAAGGTATAAGCCAGAATAAAACCGATGAACAGCGCAACCAGCAGCATGCCCCGCACCGTGTTTGTCATAGTGTCGATTTGATCCGCGGCGTGCTGGACCAGTTTGCCGTGTTCCAGCGTCAGGCGGATAAAGCCGACCACTTGCCCCTCATCGGTCATCACAGGCTGAACCAGTTGCTGGCGGCCGATACTGGCAGTAGAAAGAGGGGTGGTCAGGCCGGACACCTGCTCAAGCGGCATCGCATCTTCGGTTTGCGCCAGCGGAACACCTTCAAGATCATAAATACTGGCGTCCAGTATCAGGGGTTCATCGGAAATACGGTTGACCAGATCCTGCAGCTTGTCCTGCTGTTTGTCGAGAATATCGCCAGCTGCTGTGCTGGCCGCCTGACGGGCGATAATGCGAGACAGCGACTGCGTCTGCTCACTCAGCATGTTGAAGTTGTTCTGATTCAGCCGGGCGCCGTACTCCAGCATGGTAATCAAGCCGGCAAAACTAACGGCTAATACCAGAAACTGCCAGATACGCTGCATGCGTACAGTTTTGAACTTAAACATAGTCGTGACTTCTTCGATAAGGCTAACTGAGCAATATTGGGACTTGCCCTGACAAATTGCAATAGGGTACTTTGAAGGGAGTTGAATACGCCTTTACAGGGATGTGATATACAGTGCTGACCATAAAAAAACATACTTCGCTTCATACCCGCTTTCCAGACTGTGTTGCCAGCAGTAATCTGGATGTTAAACACGTGGCTTCAGTGATTTACAGTAAATCTCTGACCACAGATCGTATCGATCGTCTTGAAACCCAGACTGGTGAGAGCCTGTCGCCGGTGGCCGCCTGGAAGGTGGGCGAGTACGATGTGCTGCTGCTGACCAATCCCTTGTCCGACACCCTGATCAGTGCGCTGGACGCCAATAAGATTGATTACGCCCATTATAAAGACTTGCCGGATTTGTCCGAGCCGGGTCTGGTGGTGTTTGATATGGACTCCACGGCGATTCAAATCGAATGTATTGATGAAATTGCCAAACTGGCCGGTGTCGGTGAGCAGGTGGCGGAAGTGACTGAGCGAGCCATGCAGGGGGAGCTGGATTTTGAACAGAGCCTGCGCCAGCGCGTCGGCACACTCAAAGGCGCCAGTGCTGACATTCTGCTGCAGGTTCGCAACCAGCTGCCTCTGATGCCGGAAATGCGCGATTTGGTGATGGCGCTGCACCATTATGGCTGGAAAACCGCGATTGCTTCCGGCGGCTTTACCTATTTCTCTGATTATCTCAAAGACGAGCTGAACCTGACTCACGCCCAGTCCAACCAGTTGGAAATCGTTGACGGTAAACTAACCGGTCAGGTACTCGGCAGCGTGGTTGATGCACAAACCAAGGCCGATATCCTGCGCGAGCTGGCAGAAGAATACGATATCGCCAGGCACAACACGGTTGCGGTCGGTGACGGCGCCAATGATCTGGTGATGATGGCCGCTGCCGGGCTGGGTATCGCTTACCATGCCAAACCCAAAGTGGTAGCAGCCGCACCAGCCGCCGTCCGCTACGCCGATCTCGGCGGCGTGCTGTGTATTCTTTCCGCTTCACTCTGGCCGCAGAAAATCGGCTGGTAGGTGATTCTGAAACAATGGAAAAAGCGAAATCGGTCGGTTTCGCTTTTTTCGGCTATCAGCAATGCTGTTTGTTTGTAGACTCAATGATCACGGTCACGATGCAGAAGCAAAATCGCTTACTGGTTGGCTGATTTGATCCGGACGAAGTGTGTTGAAGGGCAGGTATAAGTAGCGCAACTTACGACGGCATCCTTGAGATCGTTTTTGGCGCCCGTACCTAAAGGAACACAGTGGGATATTGGCCAGAATCGGGAGGTTTTTTGCATTATTGATTTTGAATCAAAGTCTTGCCTTGGTTTACTCACTGCGGATACTGAAGTTATGATTTGGCTGAATCAATGCCATAGACGGGTTGTGGCATGGTGGCCTCCGGCGATTTGTAGTCAGACTAACCTAGTGTGGCAAAGCCTGATGAGAGGCAGTCCATGTCATTCGTTATATTTACAGGAGGTTTAGTGACACCATTTTTCCTATCTCAAGTCTTAGTTGCTGTGGCTATTTGCTTTGATTTGATGTCATTCCAATTCAAAGACAGGCGAAAAATTGTAACTTGTCTGTTCTTCGCTGGAACGTTGATTTCCAGTCATTTTATTCTGCTTGAGCAATGGACTGCAGCAAGTCTAATGGTTATCGCTACCATTCGATATTTGGTGAGCGTATTTTCCACTTCGCCAAAGCTCAAATATCTATTCTGCACTGCATCAGTTATCTCGACTGTTGTAACCTACTCTGGGTTAGCCAGTGTAATTAGTTGTTTTGCATCCATTTTTCAATCGATCGCTGCGTTTAATAAAGATGACCGTCGTTTAAGAGAGTTTATGATTGTCGGTACAGCTCTTTGGCTTATACATAATTATGTTGTAGGCTCACCAACCGCCGTCTTGATGGAAGTTCTCTTTATTTTTAGTAACTTAATTGGCTATTATCGCTACTACTATAAAAGCTCGGCAGCAGTATAAAATAACAAATGCTTCAGAGGGGCAGTAGCCGGCAAGAGGAAATATGGAAGTATCTCTCAAACAAATAGACCTGGGTTCGCGTAATATATTGGAGAATCTTTTCTCTTATTATGTCTATGATATGTCAGAGTTTATGGGGTGGGGGCCAAATTCAGAAGGATTGTATACGTTCAATTCTGAGACGTTGGATTCGTACTGGAAAGAAGCTAGTCATGTGCCTTACTTTATTTATGTTGATAAGGAAATTGCTGGCTTTGCATTAGTTCGAAATTATTCGATTGAACCAGAGATTTTTGATATTGAGCAGTATTTCGTATTGCGTAAGTTCAAAGGAAAGGGGGTTGGTAAAAAGGCGCTTTTAGCGGTTGTAGCTAATCATCCAGGTAAGTGGCAAATTCGTGTTCTAAAGGAAAATGAAGCGGCATTGAAGTTTTGGGTTTCAGCGGTCAAAAATATAGTAGGCAGCCGTTACGACGTTTCATTGGACATTGATGTGGATTTAGAAATGTACTTCATACGCTTTGAGGCAGTCAGTTAATAAGGCTACATGGACTCCCCGGCACTCTTTGAGCAGACAAAGAGTGCCGGGCGCGCATCAAACAATGCCGAGAAGCACACCGAACGCAAGCGCGACATAGGTTCCACAAGAATGGATGTCTTTTTATAAACGTTTTGTGGAACAACATTTTACGGAGAAATTAAAATCGATGAAAATTGACGCTTATTTGGTTAATTCCTTTACTGCCAATACCACCGGCGGAAATCCTGCCGGCGTAGTGCTGCATGCAGATAATCTTTCTGACGAAGAAAAACTAAACATCGCCAAAGCCGTTGGTTATTCAGAAACGGCGTTTGTATCCCAAGACGACGAAGCCGATTTTGAGCTGTCTTTTTTTACCACAACGGATGAAGTGGACTTCTGCGGTCATGCCACCTTAGCTGCATTTTCAACAATGTATCAAAAAGGGATCGTAACCGATGGACAATATGTTCAGAGGACTAAAGCAGGTTTACTTGCCGTCACTATAGAGCCTGATGGTCATATCGTTATGGCGCAGAAATTACCTGAATACCTTGGGGTGTTTGATTGTGAGGCGATATCAGCGTTAATTGGCATTGACTCGACAGTTCTGGCGTCAAGCGGGTTACCTGCCGAGGTTATTTCAACAGGCTTGCCAGATATGATTGTTCCCGTGCCATTGGGGTATCTGGATAGAATCCAGGTAAATGAAGACTTACTCAGTGATTTTTGCAGAGAACATGATCTTGTCAGTCTCCATGCTTTTGAACTGTGCGAGAAAGACAGCGACCTGACTGCGAGCTGTCGGAACTTTGCCCCTTTGTTTGGCATCCCGGAAGAATCCGCAACCGGCAGTGCCAGCGGCGCCTTAGCCTGCTATTTATCCAAGCACCTTGGTAGCAAATATTCGGAAGGTTTTACTTTCGAGCAAGGAAGGGCAATGGACTGTGTGTCAATCATTACCGCGTCAGTTGAGTCGAACGAACAGGGGATTAGCAAGGTACTGGTCGGCGGTTTTGCTCATGAGATTGGGTTGCAGCAGGTCTTCTTATAACAATGTACTTAAATGGACAATGACCTTCCTCTGTTCTCAACAGTATAAAATGATATGAAAAATGTAGACCTGCACCTCAGCAAACGGGAGCACCCCTGCTCGTCATGTACCTGCTTCCTGATCACCCCAGTGGGATATGAGCGCCTCGCGAAACACAGTCAGTTTGGCCGAGTATTGCCGTGATGGCGGGTAGAGTAAAGTCAGCGGCTGAGGAGGCGGTGCATTGTGGCTGAGTACTTCCTGTAAGCGTCCGTCGGCGAGATATGGCCGAACGAAGAAAGTCAGCAACTGTACAATACCGGTGCCGGAGACAGCGGCTTCAACCAAAGGGTCGCCGTGATCAAGAATCAGATTCCCACCCACATCCATGCTGATGGGTTTTCCGTTATCTGTAAACCGCCATGGGTTAACCAGCCCGTTTGAAGATAAACGAACTCTCAGGCAGTTATGTTGCGATAACTCGTTGATATACTTTGGGACGCCACGTCTGGCAAGGTATTTAGCAGAGGCCACTGTGACCCAATTGGCTGGCGATAAGCGCCTGGCTATTACTCGGGCATCGGCAACGGGGCCGCTGCGAATGACCGCATCAAATCCCTCATCAATAATGTCGACTATTCGATCGGTCAAAACCAGTTCGATGTGTAACTGGGGATGGGATTCCAGTAACTCACTGACGATTGGAATCAGGATAGCCCGTCCAAATGCGGAAGGTGCACTGACTTTCAGCGTGCCTTTGGGGGCATTGCCATGATGCTGCACTTCATGCTGAGCATCAGAAAGTCCGGAGATTAATGGGCGGACGCGAAACAGAAATAATTCACCGTCTGCGGTCAGGCTCAGGCTGCGGGTATTGCGGTGCAACAATTTAACACCCAACTGTGCTTCCAGTCTGCTTATCGCTCTGGAAATACCCGATTGCGTGATACCTAGCTGCGTGGCTGCAACGGTGAAGCTTTGGTTGTCGGCCACCTTAATGAATTGCCTGATGGCATTGAGATCAGCATTCATGATTTAAGTCATTAGTGAAATGATTTCAAAGTGTTTATCGATCATATGTCATAAATGATACTGGGTGAATCTCAAACGTCATTTGGAATGAATTTATGCGATCTCCTCTACCTTCAGGGATTTACCTTCTTAGTCTCGGTATCTTTATCATGATTTCCTGCGAGTTGCAGGTGCTGGGTTTTATGCCTGCGCTGGCAGCAGATCTGGGGGTTTCAATTGCTGAGGTCGGTTATCTGGTTTCAGCTTTTGCTGCCAGTATGGCCATTGGCGGCCCAATCCTCATGCTTGCACTTTCTCGCTTCCCGCCGCGCATGATTCTGGCTTGCCTGTATACCATTTTTATCCTGGGTGAGCTGTTTGGCGCTCTGGCACACAGCTATAGCCAGCTGATGCTGGCGCGTGCTGTTACGGGTATGGTGTCCGGTGCATTCTTTGGGGTATCGATTGGGCTTTGTTCAAGGATGGTTGCCCCCAAAGATACGTTGCGAGCCGTTGCAATGGTACTGGCGGGTATCATGTTGGGCACCATTGTCGGCCTGCCTCTGGCAAAATTGATTGCAGAATATTGGGGATGGCGTGAAAGCTTTTATGTGGTCGTGGCACTGGCAGTGTTCAGTGCCGCCTTGACGCTGAAGGCGGTTCCGTCTTTACCAGCAGAAGCTTCACATCCGTTAAAGCAAGAGCTGAAAGGGGTACTGGATGTGAGGTTATGGTGGGTTTTTGCGACCAGCTTTTGTGTGATTGGTGCGGTTTATGCGCCGTTTAGCTTTATCGTGCCGATTCTGACTGATTTAGCGGCTCTGCCGGAAGGGGCTGTTACCTGGTTACTCTTGGCCTACGGGCTGTGTATGCTGGTTGGAAACTATGTCGTTGCTGGCCTGGCTGTGAAACATGCTAAAGCAACAATCATGAGCGGTCTGGCTATTATGATCACTGTTTTTGTGATGTTTGCGCTGTTTGCCGACATTGGCTGGGTAGCAGTGATTTGTCTGGTACTGTTGGGCTTTTGTGGGGTGAGCCTCAACCCGGCCCTGGTCAGCCGACTGATGTCGTTACCACAGGGGCAACGGGCCTTTATCAATACCTTGCACGCTTCTGTGATTAACGCCGGGATTATGTTCGGCAGCTTTGCGGCAGGTCTGACACTGGATTCAGGCTTCAGTCTGCATGCCACAATATGGCTGGGAGCTGCCATTGCGATTCTTGGTCTGACTGTGCTTGGAATGTCGCCTCAGCTTTGTGTATCGTCTGCCCAAACAGCGTCGCGACTGCCTCAGACAGATTAGTCCCGTATTCATTTTCGGACAATAGCAAGGCATTGTTGTCCTTTTAAAATGATTCTGCTGCCAGTTCCTTACCCAGATAAACCTCACCGCGGATATTGAAGCTAAGCTTGATTAAATCAATATCATAAACCGGCTGCGGCATAGTGAATCAGGCTGGGCAGGTGTGACAAAGCCTGATGCAGTGAAAGTCTATGTTACTGGTTGGGCAACTGAGCGGGAGAGCTGAACAATGAGCGAGCTGACTATCTGGACGTTAGACTGGGTACCTGAAGGCCCACGCGGATTCGTGCGTGACTTGCGGTTGCGATGGGCATGCGAGGAAGCAGGACTGTCATACAAAGTGCAAACGATCCCCTTTGATGACCGCGAGACCAATCATCTTGCCCGTCAGCCTTTTGGTCAGGTGCCGTTTTTGAGTGACGGTGAACTGCAGTTATTTGAAAGTGGCGCATGCCTTATGCATATTGCGCAGCAATCTGACAAGCTGATGCCGGGCGATGCTATTGGTCAGGCGCACACGCTGCAATGGGTATTTGCGGCGCTCAACTCTATCGAAATGGTCAGCGTACCCTGGTGGTTTCTGACGATTTCCGGTCATAGCGACAATGAACTTACCGGGTGGATGGGCAAGCGTCTGGCGCAGCTCGAGTGTGTGCTGAGCGAGCGAGAATGGCTAGCAGGCGATCGGTTCACGGCGGCGGACCTGCTGATGGCTGACGTGCTGCGTATACCGCAAGTGCGTGCTGTCAGTAACCGCCCGGCTTCGGAAGCCTACGTGGTTCGTTTAACCAGCCGTCCGGCCTTTAAGCCTATGCGGATCAGATGGCGCATTTCGAACTGGCCGACAAGGAGCGGGCTTAACCTGCCTTTCAGCTGTGTGTAAACCCGGATCTGACCTGCTCCCTCAAAACACGTTGAAGCTGCATTCTTGTTGTGAGGGAGAGGCCGATAGATTAACCTGTCAGAAATACCTGTTTTTGGTGCTCTCATTTAACCTAATGCGCGTTACAGGCCCAGCCTCAGCAGCACTTCATCGGTCACGTCGTAGAACTCACCGAATCCCATCAGCGAGGTAAACTCATTTTCCAGCGCTCTGGCGCGGTGCATGGCCAGGCGGGACAGCTCTGCCAGCTCCCGGCTGATCAGTGCGGTTGTCGGATCCAGCATAGGGACTGTGGTGATACGTACCGCCAGAAAATGCCCTTGCTCTCTGGCCTGCTGAGCAAATCGGCGGCGGGTGTCGCCTGTCGGAAAATCACTGAAAAGCTTGCTGAGCACTTTGGGCTGACCAAGCGGTTGAGGCAGTACCGCCAGATACATTTCGTGTACATAAGGCTCACTGACGGTTATCGGGCGCATCGGTTCGCTGAGCAAAGCTTTCACCCTGTTCTGGAAAATGGGTGCCAGATTGATCTGCTTGCCATTACCCAGCTCCATCATCAGTTTACCAAGCGCCGGCAGTGGCTGGTTAGCGCCCAACGCGCGTACTTTTACCTGATTATCAATTTTTTCGCAGAAGAAGGGCAAACAGTTGAGCCGTGTCAGCAGCATTTGGTGCATGGCCTGCAATAGCGGACCGGCAGGCATGATTTCTTCACTGACAGGCAGCCGCTCTTCGTTGTGCTTGATGAGCCGTCGCAGAAAATGTTCGCTGCGTGTGGCGTCATCGCCCCGCCCGGTTTCAAGTTGCACATTACGTCTGTCGGGACTCAAACGGACAACCTGATAAGGAATGCGTTTCAGCGGGGCATCTTTGGCCATTTTCAGCAGTTCATCGAAAGTGACTTTCAGCACATCACCCCGCTTGGCATCCAGCGGTTCAGTCAGGCGAATGTTCAGACCGCGGGTGGAGACATCAATACTGGTTCCGCTGAGAATACTGGCTTCTTTGTCCGCAGCGGTGGGCTGCGACAGGCTGACAGGTGTGCGGAACAGAAAGCGTGATTCGCTGCGCTGTGGCTTGGGATCAAAGTAAATGGCACGCGAGCCGGAAACGGGATTTCGCGGATGACGGAATGTGTGTAAGTACTTGCTGGGCAGTGCCGGTTTTTCTGTCAGGCGATAGTCGTGCTGGCCATCCTTGTTGGTTAAATTCTGCAGTACCCCGATATGGGTCAGACTGGAGAGGGTTTCCAGCAGCTCAGGTGCGATTTCCTGCAGCTGGATTTTGTCATCCTGGCTGATAGGGTAAAGCGTCAGGCGAACAACCCGCCAGCTTTCTCTTGTTGCCCCGATTTGCCAGAACAACTGCCGCTCTTCCACGCTCATCTCAGGCAAGGCGGCGGAATAAAAATAGGTTTTGCCTTCGTGCTGATGGGTAAAGCTGTAAATCAGCGTACTGCCCTGGCTCAGGCCTTCCTGTCCCAGAGTGCGGATACGATCTTCAGACAGCAGATGATTGATCACCGACTGATTACGCTCGTCATGCCAGTGTTCCCACAGGTGGCGGTTATGCTCTGTCTGCAGGCAATACTTCAGCTCATTACCGGCAAAAAACAGCGGTATGCTGCTGGTATGCTTGAGGAAGCTGTGCTCATAGCCCCGGGTGCGCGACTGAATAATTTTATCTTCATGGTTCTGGCGCGAGCGGCTGGCCGCCATTTTCTGACGGGCTTCAATCGCCTCTTTAAGGGCGTCACTGGATTCAATCAGCATCAGCCGCAGCCAGATATAGCTGTCGTTATCTGCATGGGGTGATACCCCCAGAATCCGGTAGCTGATCCCCTGCACGAGCCGCTCGTCTTTGAGTTGCTTGGCCAGTTCGGGGAAAAACGCGGTGACAACCTGACCGGTATGGTAGCGGAAGGCGGAAGACACCCGAAAGCGTGCGCCGGAAGGCGAAATATCTGATGTGGTGCCGTTCACTTCCTGTGAATAGGGCAGAGTCAGCACAACCGGTGTGGTGATCTGGATACGTTGTTCGCTGCGGCTGAGGTGGTAGCCAAAACGCAGCAGCTCGGCCCCAAAAGGCAGCGCTTCTGCCGTTTCTTCTGGTGGCGGAGCTTGTGTGTCCTGCTGCTGCATAACCCGGAAGTTGTTGCGGGTATTCATCAGCGATTCAAACAGGCCGACCCGGTATTGTTCGCCATAGGTTTTGATTCGGCGACGATAGACATTCATTGCCACATCATCCAGCCAGTGCGTCATACCGTGCATGTCGTAGGGGCGACACTCGCCACTGACCTTACCGCGTAAATCAACAGGCTGGCGGCAGGGGGCCATCAGGCGATTGATTTCCATTTTAACCTGTAAGCGTACCGGGCCACTGAGATCCGCGGTCAGGTGCTGAAACAAGTCATTAAAATCCCCGCTGTCATAAGCCGGGAGCAGTTGTTCTATCAGTCCTTTGTATTCATCCAGCAACATAGTGGTTTTAGCAATAGGTCTCTATCGGGTATGATCCCTATTGTGCAGTAAAACGAAGAATTGTCATAAGCTTGTAGGCGGAAAGTCAGGCATGACGCATGTCCTGTCTGTTTCTTAGCCACAGATTGGCTGTCGCCTGCACTGAGTGGCCCTTTCTGGTCACGGCTTGAAGACTCAAAAGGGATACAATGGCGAAAACCAAAAGAGCTTACGTCTGCAGTGATTGCGGCGCCGATTTTCCACGCTGGCAGGGCCAGTGCAGTGCGTGTGCCGCCTGGAATACCATTACTGAATTTACCATTCCCAAAACCAAGTCAGCACTTGGCAGTGCAAATGGCGGAGCTGCCAGCAGTTATGCCGGCTCGTCGACCAAAGTGCAGACGTTGTCGGATGTCGAAAGTAAAGATCTGCCGCGTTTCAGCTCGGGTATTTCAGAGCTTGACCGCGTGCTGGGTGGCGGTATCGTGCCGGGATCCGTGCTCTTACTCTGCGGTGATCCTGGTGCCGGTAAATCCACTTTGTTACTGCAAAGCATCGGGGCGGTTGCGGAATCCCGTCAGGCGCTGTATGTCTCGGGTGAGGAGTCGATTCACCAGATTTCGCAGCGGGCGAAGCGCCTTGCGACACCAAATATCGATAAAATACAGGTGGTAGCTGAAACCTCGGTCGAGCAAATTCTCAACCACGTGGTTGAGCAGAAAGTCTCCTTCGTGATTATTGATTCTATCCAGACCATGACAGTGGCGCACAATGAATCGGCGGCGGGCAGCCCGAGTCAGGTCAAAGAGTCGGCGGCGGCTCTGACCCGTTTTGCCAAGACAGAAGGCGTGACTTTCATGATTGTCGGCCACATCAATAAAGACTCGAATGTAGCCGGTCCGATGCAGCTGATTCACATAGTCGATGGCTTGTTCGCACTCTCGTCGACCTCGGATGAAAAATTCCGGGTATTGCGCACCTCGAAGAACCGCTTCGGTGCTGATTCTGAATCCTGTTTCTTTGCTATGACAGAAACAGGCATGAAGCAGGTCAAGAACCCGTCGGCGATATTTCTCAGCCGCTCTAACAAAAACCATGCAGGTTCGGTATGTACCACACTCTGGGAAGGCACACGCCCTTTGCTGGTGGAGATTCAGGCACTGTGCAATCAGTCGATGACGGAAGTACCGCGCCGTTTGAGCGTGGGGTATGACTCTAACCGGCTGGCGATGTCAATTGCCGTGCTGGCGCGCCATGGTGGTGTGATGCTGTCGGACATGGACATCTTTGTAAACTGTGTCGGCGGGATCCGGATCGAAGAGACCTCGGCGGACTTGTCTGTTTTGCTGGCGATATTCTCCAGTTTCAAAAACGCACCGATCCCACAGGATGTACTGGTGTTTGGTGAAATCGGCCTGAACGGTGATATCCGCCCGTCAGCGAACGGAGTCGAACGGATTCGGGAAGCGGCAAAGCAAGGCTTTACCCGTGCGATTATCCCGAAAGCCAATGCGAGCCGCCCGCTTCCCGGTATTGAAATCATGGCGGTTGAAGACTTGCAAGAAGCGCTGGCCGCGTTTGAGCGGGTCGCCGTTTAAACCACGAACCTTTTATATTATTCAGATTCTCCTGCCTGGCCGATTGTTGTGTGTAAGGCGAACACAGCAACCGGCTTCTGTTCCCGTCAGCCATGCGTTTTCAGGGAGATGAAAGGTTTACCGCTTTTAATCAATTTCACACTTCAGGTGTTAATTTCACACTGAAAAAAGTGAATTGCTCTTTATCTTTAGTCAATATTTTCAATAGCCATCCAGTAAGATCTTCTTATTACATAGGAGGTAATACATGGCAATTGAATCATTTCTGAGTTGTTCTCAGTTCATGTGTTTTTTGAATTAAAGATAAAGGGAAGATATGAATAGAACATTATTTAAAACGTATCTATTGCTTGCATTTTCTGTTTTTCTTGATATGTCAATTCAAATTGTCATGATCTGGAAAATACTTGAAATAACAAGTTCTACTGTTTATATGGGAATGATTGTCAGTATTGGAGCGGTTACGCCTTATATTCTTAGTAAAATAATTAAAAAGAAAGATATCTTCTACAAGAAATCCACTATCACAACGCTCAGGGCTATCTTTTTTGCTTGCATGGCTACCGTCTTGTATTTTAATGCCACTGGCTTGATATACATCATCTTTATGATTGCGGTTTTTTCATCATGTAATATGGTTTGCAGTATTAATACCTTTGAAGTGAAAAACTCCAGTTTTGTGAAAAGAAAACTGATTGAGGCCTCGAAGGCGTCCAGGGTGCTGCAAACAACCATTCAGTTTGGTACTTTCTTCGGTGCATTATTTGGGGGTTGGTACCTCAAAGCTATGGGGTTTGAAAGCTTCATTTACTACATAGCAGTGATGTCTGTCTTATTATCAGTATCCTATTTGTTTGTTTCTGATGTTGATAAAGAAGAGACAGAAACTGAAGCAAAAAATCAGCAAGCACTTTCAGGAAAAAGAGAACGTTTTATTATCCAGGTTGCCTTGTCGGTTTTAACCGGTTTGCACATCGGTGCATTCAACACTTTCGTACCAGTGTATTATCAGCTTTTCAGAGAGTGGGGGCCTGATATCCTGGGGTTTGCATCAGGTTTGGCTGGAATAGGCGCATTATGTGCGGCACTTCTTCCTCAGAATAAACATGTTTATTTACTCAGTGCGGTACTGTTACTGGTAGGGGATATCGGGCTTTTCTTGATGGATATGCCGTATTTATCGGTACTCTTCTGTTTCTGCATCGGCTATGCGGTTAATTCCGTGAGAATTACATCAAGAACGGAAATATTGAAGTCTGATGCTGCTCAAAGTGATGTTAATAGTGCTATCAGTCATTCTAATTATCTGTTCTATATTGTATCAGGAACCATTCCAATGCTGGTGACTATGGTGTTGACTTACTTTTCATTCTCAAGTCAAGCTTATGGTATATCACTGATACTGGTCGGTGTTTTCTCCGCTGTTGTCATCATGCTGTTAACTAGAAGCAAAAAAGTAATCACATTGGAAGGTGCATATGAGAAGTAAAGTATTGATAGTAAACCCAGCTTCCAGCGGAAAAATGATCCGACCGAAACTGCAAGCAAACAATATTCAATGCGATGTGTATTTTGATTCAGAGCATGATCCGAAAGGCATTCTGGATACGATTAACATCGAAAACTATGATAATAATGTATCCCATCTCGAAATTGATGCATTGCAGAATGAAAAGTACGATACGGTTATTGCCGGGTCAGAGTTAGGTGTTGAACTGGCAGATAAGCTCGCCAGTGAATTAGGTTTACCGGGAAACTCACCTTTGACTACCGGTCTGAGAAGAAATAAAAATGAAATGCAAGATGCATTGAAAAAACATGGACTAGCCTATATTCAGACATTTCTGGTTGATATGGATGGAAAAGGTCTTAATGAGCTTCATGAAATTAAATGCAAAAAGTATATCATCAAGCCAGTTAACTCTGCAGGTTCTGAAAACGTCTACTTCTGCAATAGCAGAGATGACGTAATTAATAAGATATCTTCCCTGCCTTGGGGGAAAATAAACAGTACAGGAAAAATAAATGATCAGTTTCTTGTTCAGGAGTTTATTGAAGGCGAGGAGTATGTTTTAGATCTGATAGTCAATGGGGACCAAATCACTTTAGTGGCTATATGTAAATACGTAAAAGGTCAGTCTGGTAATAATCCATTTGTTTATAATCGACTGGAACTATTGGATCCTTATGCCCCGGATTTAGCTCCAATTCGCGAATATGCTGTTGCGGCCACCAGAGCACTCGATATTACGTACGGACTTGTGCATATGGAACTGATGCTGAGCCCAGCAAAAGGGCCGGTAATGATTGAAGCTGCGACACGGATACACGGTGGTGTTGCCCCATCATTATTTGAAAGTTGTTATTCTCCCAGTTTGCTGGATACGATTGCTTCACTGGTGTCAGAACACAGAGTACCGGAACTAGATTCGAAGCTAGTTAAACAGGGTAGAGTGTATTTTCATGTCAATAAACACACTGCAAAATTTTCAGGTGTCGATGCCATCAGTGACGGTAAGCTAAAACGTATTCCATCCTTGATTGATTATTTTGTCACAGTGAAAGAGGGGCAAGAATTACCGGCCACGGAAGATTTGTTCACTTGCCCGTGTCTTGTGTGGTTAGCCAATGATAATGCCTTTGATTTAGAGTCTGATATTCAGGACGTTGAGCATGTTCTTAATGGTGTATTTAATAAGGAGTTGATCAGTGCCTAAGCTAATTATTAAAGACACAGATGAAACGATAGAAGCAGAAACAGGAACCCCTGTTTCAGAATTGTTTGAGTTTGATGGGCTTAGAAGTGTTCCGTTTAATTGTATGCGTGGCATTTGTGGTTCTTGTGCCGTAAAACCGGTCACAAATATAGATCATCTCGGCGATGTACATGAGAATGAGAAAGGCACACTTGAGATTCTGGCTTTGTGTCCGACTGAATACAGGTTACTGTGTCAGTGTACTTTAGTCAGGGATTCAGAGGTTGAGTTAGCTTAAGGTAATTATGAATATATCTACTTTATATAATAACAATGTGAAGTTGTTTGAAACGTTAAACCTGGATTATCGTTCATATAAACATGAGCCTATACTGGATTATGAAACCGATTTGAAAGTTTCTAAAGAGTTAGGCTGGACAGCAGCACCCAGTAAAAGCTTATTTCTGAAACGTAAAAGCGGCGGCTACTGCGTGTTTGTTACCCATAAAGAAAATCGCTTTGATCAAAAGAAGATTCGGGATGTTATTGGTGAACGAGTGTCTATCTGCAACAATGAAGAGATGGAAACGATTACGGGCTGTATTGCCGGTGCGTTATGCCCTTTTGTTTTAGACACATCGATCCCGATTATTTTAGATGTGTCTTTATTGGATCATAAAGAAGTGATGTTTACTCCGGCAGATCCCAGTTATACATTCATTGTTGAATCAGGTTCACTGGTCAGTGTCTTTGAAAGCTTGAACAATGAAATGTACTTTTACGCTAACTAAAATATGGGGGCTGTTAAGCCCCTTATTCATGTTTAATGTCTAACACTGGAAGAATATGGATGGATTCAATACCGCCTATATCTATGATGAACTTTTTAATTTCATACAGTAACGGAAGACGGGTGCTGTTGACCCTTATCAGGCAGTCGAACTCACCGTATATAGATTCGAATTGAAAATCATAACCGGCACTTTTGAGGTGTTTGAAAATCTGTTTACAGTCTACGCTTCCGGATTTGATCAACAGGTAAGAATGGATATCATCAGAAGGGGATAAGCGCTGATCAAAGCAAGTACTGATTGTGAAGCCTGTTATGACGTTCTCCTGTATGAGTGTTTGTATTCTTTTGTCTACGGCACTGCGTGAGAGATTGACCTGTTCTGCAACTTTTTGGATGCTCTCTCTTGAGTTATTTCTCAATAACTCGATGATTTTCATGTCCACTTTATCTAAATTCATCATGGTTACTAACTAGCCTGGCCTGGTGACTTTTTGATTCTAAAGTAACAGAAAGTGTTTTTAATTATATTCTGTTTTGATATTGGTATTTTTCTGCTTTGTTTGACAAGCAACCGCATACTTACCATACAACTCAGGTATTTTGTCAATATGAACATTAATGATTATGTGAATAACGTGATAAGAAATGAACTCAGCGGAGAAATAACTGAATCAGTAGGGTGCTGTCGTGAGAGCAGTTATACCGGTTTATGGCAGTATCATATGCTAAGTATTTCCCTATAAACAGCACAGTGATGTACCAGCATAGAGAAATCTTCTCTTTTGGGTCTGCCGGGCAGCACAGGTGAAACGCTGTGGGTTTCAGTCAGCAAGATCGGCAAGGAGTTCAAATTCGCGATAAAGCAGCTCGTCGTCACCGACGTTGAGTTCAATCAGGCGGCGCAGGTGAGAAATGCTGTCGATATCAATATTCACTATCTTCATCCGCAGACAGTCGCTGTCATGGGCGACCAGTTCAGTGACCATTCTCATGTGAATATCTGTGTCATGCAGGCTGACATCGACTTCAAACGGGGCGTTGTCATCCGGCTGCCAGTGTTCAGGCCGGCCGAGCAGAATACCATGCAGCGAGATATCGCGAACATCAGCAGGCCAGTGTGACTGAGCCTGACGCACCAGCGCCGGGGCCTGATAAACAATACGGATAAACTGGCGTCTTTCGTTCATAGTCTGTGATTACCTGTATGAGCCTATATTGTCGAGTTTAGGGTCTGCTGGCCTTTTTGGTTCTGTTTTTTCTATATTGACGTGATCTCTGTTTGCAGTGCCGCGGCTCCGCTGAGGAGTCGAGTGGTGATTCATCCTGTGCTGAAACAGCGCTGAACCTGATTAAACAGGCGACTTTAATGATTTGCTTATTAAGTAATCATGCAATAAAAAAGGCTGCCCAAATGGCAGCCTGCGTTCAGTGATTGCAAATTTGTCCGGAGACGGTTATTTGGCAATACGCTTGTATTTAATACGGTGCGGCTCTGCAGCCTGCGCACCCAGTGTTTTCTTCAGCCAGTCGGTATATTCGCTATAGTTACCTTCGAAGAAATTCACCTGGCCTTCATCGCGGTAGTCCAGAATGTGGGTCGCGATGCGGTCCAGGAACCAGCGGTCGTGCGAGATCACCATGGCACAGCCAGGAAATTCCAGCAGGGCTTCTTCCAGTGCACGCAGTGTTTCTACGTCCAGGTCGTTGGTGGGCTCATCGAGCAGCAGTACGTTGCCGCCGGCTTTCAGCAGTTTCGCCAGGTGGACACGGTTACGTTCACCACCAGACAGCTCGCCAATGCGTTTTTGCTGGTCGCTGCCCCTGAAGTTAAAGCGGGACACGTAAGCACGCGACTGAATCTCGAAGTTGTTGATGCGAATCACATCGTTGCCTTCAGAGATTTCCTGATACACAGTATTGTTATCATCCATGCTGTCGCGGAACTGCTCAACAGAGGCCAACTTAACTGTGTCGCCCAGCTCGATAGTCCCTGCGTCCTGCTGCTCAGAGCCGCTCAGCATCTTGAACAGGGTCGACTTACCGGCACCGTTCGCACCTATGATGCCCACGATGGCACCTTTAGGCATGCTGAAAGACAGGTTGTCGATCAGAACACGGTCACCAAAAGATTTGGTCAGGCCGTTGACTTCGATCACCTTGTCGCCCAAACGATCACCCGGCGGGATGAAGAGTTCGTTGGTTTCGTTACGCTTCTGATGATCTGAGGTATTCAGCTCTTCAAAACGGGCCATACGTGCTTTGGATTTGGCCTGACGACCTTTAGGGTTCTGGCGTACCCACTCCAGCTCTTTCTCAATGGTTTTCTGGCGCGCTTTCTCCTGAGAGGCTTCCTGCTTCAGACGGGCGTCTTTCTGCTCCAGCCAGGACGTATAGTTGCCCTGCCATGGAATACCTTCACCACGGTCCAGTTCCAGAATCCAGCCGGCGGCGTTATCCAGGAAGTAACGGTCGTGCGTGATCGCCACCACTGTGCCTGTGTAATCAACTAAGAAACGCTCCAGCCAGCCAACAGACTCGGCATCCAGGTGGTTCGTGGGTTCGTCGAGCAGCAGCATGTCCGGCTGTTCCAGCAGCAGGCGGCAGATAGCCACACGACGGCGTTCACCACCCGACAGCAGTTTGATCTGAGCATCCCACTCCGGCAAGCGCAGCGCATCGGCAGCACGCTCCAGCGTATTGTCCAGATTGTGGCCGTCTTTGGCCTGAATCAGCGCTTCCAGCTCACCCTGCTCTTTGGCAAGGGCATCGAAATCCGCATCCGGTTCGGCGTAAGCGGCATATACCGCATCCAGGCGGGTCAGGGCGTTTTTCACGTCGGAAACGGCCTCTTCGACCACTTCACGCACTGTCTTGCTTTCGTCCAGTACCGGCTCCTGCGGCAGATAGCCGACATTCAGGCCGGGTTGCGGGCGGGCTTCCCCTTCGATATCGGTATCGATACCTGCCATGATACGCAGCAGAGTGGATTTACCGGAACCGTTCAGGCCCAGTACACCGATTTTGGCGCCAGGGAAGAAACTTAATGAAATATCTTTCAGAATCTGTCGCTTAGGTGGCACAACTTTGCTCACTCGCGACATGGTATAGACGTATTCAGCCATTTCCGTAGGTCATCTCTAATGATTGGAGAGAGGGGTATTTTAACCATTCTGGCCCTAAGTTTAACAGCAATGTCTCACAATGACGGTTAAGATGAATACATGCCCCTGTAAGCAGGTTTTCGTTATTGACCTGAGCCTGACCCGGGGCTGACGTTGACGAGGGTATGGAACGCTAGGATAACAGTGTTAATTAAACGTGCTGAATTTTAATCTGAGTGAAGCTGGAGCTGGAAAGAGTATATATGCAGTCTGAAGCCGTTATGCACCGTTGTAGCCGTTGGATGCTGGGCCTGGGGGTATGGGTGCTGTTGGGAGGAAGCGTGGCACAGGCCGCCTCGCTTGAAGAGCAGAGAAAATGGTATGAAGCCGCTAAGGATGCGCTGGAACGCAAGGATCAGTCGGCTTATCAGAGTTATCGCACCAGGCTTGATGACTATCCGCTGACCCCTTATCTCGACTACCGCCAGTTTCAGGACAATCTGGATAAGCGCTCCCCTGCCGAAGTGAGTGCATTCATCAAAAAGTTTCAGGATCTGCCTTTCACCATCAAGCTGGGTTATGCCTATCAGGATGTGCTGGCAGAGGCCAACCGCTGGCAGGATCTGGTGACCTTTCAGACTGAGCCGCCATACAGAGAAAGTTATCAGTGTCAGTATTATCTGGCGCTCAGCAAAGTGGGCCGCAAGGACGAAGCCTGGCAGGGCGTGCAGTCACTCTGGCTGACCGGCCAGTCTCTTGACGATGATTGCGATCCCATGCTGGATGCCTGGGAAAAAGCCGGAAAACGTACCAATCAGCTGATTCTGGATCGCATGCTGCTGGTGTTTGAAGCCGGCAATCAGGGGTTGCTTAAATATCTCGACAAACAACTGACGGGTAACGCCAGAAAAGACGGAGATACGCTGCTCGCACTGTTTGCCAAACCGCAGGGTGTGGCGGACTTCGCGAAAAAAAGCAAAGTGACCGACTATAACCGGCAATTGACAGTAGCAGCCTATAAGCGCCTGGCGCGCGTGGATACCCAAGAAGCCCTGAGCCAGCTAGAGCGGGTTGCGAACGGGCAAAAGCTCAATACAGGGCAGAAACAATCGCTGGCGGATTATACGGCGTCACGGCTGATGGATGCCGAAGAGGCCGATCTTGTCCGCTGGCGTGATGCCATGCTGCGCAAAAGCAGTGATGATGAATTGATTGGACGGCGCATCCGTCTTGCCCTTCGTGAAGGCAACTGGACCGAAGCGCAGGCGTGGATCCCGCAATTGTCGGCCGAAGAACAGAATACGCTGCGGTGGAAATTCTGGCAGGCGCATTTGCTGGCCAAAACCGATCCTGTGGTTGCCAAGCCGAAATATCAGGCATTGCTCGGCGAGCGGAACTTTTACAGTGCCGCAGCTGCTACGATTCTGGGGGAAGGTGTTGATTTCCCTGTGGAATCCCTGAGTCAGGCAGAGCAGGATGTGACCCCTTATCAGCCAGCGTTAAAGCGGATTGAAGAAATGATTGCGCAGGATAAGGTGTTTGATGCCAACCTGGAGTGGTGGTATCTGATGAAAGATCTCGATCCGAAAGCAATCTGGCCGCTGGCGGGCTACGCAGGTAAGCAAAACTGGCACCATCTGACGGTGCAGGCCACCATATATGGCCGGATGTGGGAACACCTGTCGTTACGTTTCCCGCTGGCTTTTGCCGAGACGTTTAAGTCATTCGGTCAGCAGCGTGATCTATCTGTGACCACTATGATGGCGCTGGCACGACAGGAAAGTGCGCTGAATCCGCAGGCAATGTCGCCGGTAGGCGCTCGCGGGCTGATGCAACTGATGCCTGCCACAGCCAGAGAAACTGCGGGTAAGCTGAACTACAAATATGCGGGCAGCAGTAGTCTCTTTGAGCCAGAGGTCAATATCCGGCTGGGCAGCGGTTACCTGAAAATGATGCTGGAGCGTTACGACAACAACCGTATCTTTGCTTTCTCGGCGTATAACGCCGGCCCGGGCAGAGTCACCAGCTGGAGAAAAATCAGTGATGGTAAACTGGATGCCTTTGCCTTTATGGAAACCATTCCTTTCGGTGAGACGCGCGGTTATGTCCAGAATGTGCTGATGTTTGAAGTCTACTACGACAAGCTGACCAATCAGCAGGTCCAGTTACTGACCACTGAGGAACTGAACGCTAAGTATTGAGACAAACTGCTGCTATAGGTTTGGTGGAAGGCTGTGGTTCAGGGTAGAATCCAGACAGAATTAAAACGCCTGTGTGGGTTACTAATTGTCAATGCAGGCAATTTTTGAGGAAAACCATGTCAACCAAAGCCGATACGCCGGACTTTTCTGACTGGCAGCAAATAGTCTCTCTGTTTCGTCAGGCCTCTGCTGAAGGCAAAGATGAGTTACTCCTTCGTCTGCTGTTAACCCCGGATGAGCGTGAATCACTGATCGCCAGGGTGAATATCTTCCATGAACTGCTGAATGGTGAGCGTAGCCAGCGTAAAATCAGTGAGTTGTTGGGCGTTGGCGTCGCGACTATCACACGCGGCTCCAATGAACTGAAACACCACGATGCGGAGATCCGCGACTGGTTGTCAGAATTTCTGTTGAAACAGCAGCCGAAAGGCTGAAGTGCCTTGTCACCTCCTTCCTGATCTCCCCCTGAAAAGGGGGAGGGATCGTACTGAGCTTACTGAAGCACTGAATATTCCCTCCCCTTGGCAAGGGGAGGGTTAGGGTGGGGTTCGTGAAATGAGCACATATTTGGCGTTTGTGCCCAGTCCCCGGCTAGCCTCCCGCTTGAAAAGCAGAAGGATCGTACAGACCCGGGTTCATGAAAGGGATCAGGGCCAGTATCAGAGCCTGCTGATAAACACTGCTGCGGCTGAGCTTGTGCTCTGTGAGCATAGCAATGGCGCCACCTTGTTGCTTCACATTCTGCTGCTGAAACATATCATCCATTACATCCCCCAGCTCTTCTCCGTCATGCAGGCGGGCCAGCGCTTTTGGCGGCAGAGGCAGAGAGGCTGAACGGGATTCACCCCGCTGACTACCGTTATCTATCACCATCCAGGCAAACGTGGCACAACCATCAAGCCCGGCTTCCAGACTGACGTAATAATCCGCGCCAGGCTGCAGTTCCCGGGCATGCACTACCCGGTTTCGGGCGCCGGTCAGGGTTTCTTCGGCACACATAGGTTGTGCTCTTACACCGCTGTCCACGGCAACACCGCTAATCTGCAGGGCTTGCGCCGGAAAGGCTTGGTGGAAGGCGTTTTCTACCGCTCTAATTTTGGCCGGGTTTGTCGAGGCGACAATAATGCGAATCTGGCGCTCTGGTGCTGGATTGGTGGTGTGCATGATGGGCTCCTTCATTTCACGTCGTTATTGTACGCATTGGAAGGGCGCTGTCACCCCTGACGGGCATCTGCAAGAGCATGAGCAAATCAGGGGGAGGGGGCAGGATAACCAGCGGTGCAATCAGATGCGGTCGAATGACCAGTCGGATTGGATAATGTAGCCGTGAATCTTGAACTCGTCGTGGTTGACAAACAGGTTCGGAAAATCCGGCTGGGATGTGGAAAACACCACGCCATCTGCCAGTTGTGTCATGTGGTAGAAATCGGGCTCGCTGCCCCGCACCGACGCAAATACCGGCTGTTTAGGGCGATAAGGTGCTTTGCGTGTGGCCAGTGCATAGCTGCCCAGCGGCGCACACTGGGCGATGTTTTCGTTATCTACCAGCAGGCCAAGGCAATCGTCGCGATCCAAATGATGCGGTATCGCCCGCTTGCTCAGTACGTCGACTTTGCCGCCATCGCGATAAGACAGATAGTCTTTGCGATGAATAATAGGAATGTAAGTCGATGTCGTGCTGTGCCCCGTTTCGTGACTGATGGCCGTTGTTGCCTGAGTACCTGAATCAATCTGTCCGGTCAGCAAATAGCTGATGGAGGTGTTCAGGGTTTCAGCAATTCTTTCCAGCTCACGTACTTCAATGCCGTATTTGCCTGACAGCTTACGGCTCATGGTGCCTTGTTGTAAGCCAAGAGTTTCACCCAGCTGTTTCTGGCTAATCCCCTGAATCTTGGCCAGGCGCTTAATCCGCTCTAAATATTCCATAAGAATGGCTTCCCGCTCGCAGTAAAAAAAGAATGCGAAAGGCATTCGCAAAAGTCATAAATTATTTTACTGATATCCTTGTCTAAAGGTTTTACTCAAGCTGAAAAGTGCGATGGATTTCGTTAAAGGAATATACATTTGCACTCGGTTGGGTAAAAAAAGGGACAATTTTTTTCCAGTAAAATAAGCCAGTAAGAAAAAACCACGCCAACTGCTGACAAAAGTAACATATCAGTTCCGACCAAGAAATAAGGAAACAGCAGGGTAATGGCGGTTTTATGCATATTTTATGATATGCAACCCAAGGTTAAACAGGATTTCTTAAAAATCTGCCGAATGACAGAAAGGCGTACAGATTCAGTTTATAAGTGAAATCGATTTCATTCTCAGTGTGAATATGTGTCAATCATCAATAAACACACTGCATATTATGCTAATTTAGAATATTTAATGAGTCCCATCCGCCCAGCGACAAACAATCAGCAAGCTGTTTGTAAAGAGTAAGGGCTGCCGGAAAGGTTTTTCTTTAACCGCTGAGCCGCATTGTTGTTAATCTTTATGTGCCGTTTCACCAGTATCGGGCAGGAAACGGTGCACAAATTGCACCATTATGGATCGAATGGCACTGTATTGGTGCGCAGAATCCTGGCACACAGGAAGTGCAGCAAAGCACACAATTTTTTGTTATTGATTTTCAGTTACTTAGTTTTATTGACGAATTTAGCAATTAACGAATTGAATTGGAACAGTTATTGCTTGCCCCTTATTCATGATTGATTCGCCCTAACTTGGGGCTTGTGGTTGATTTTTGCACATTTTTTGTGCGTGACTTAGGGAAGAGTTCAATGACTGAATCTATGACACAGGTGACGGGAGCCGTGCAGGCTCTCACACAAAGTGCGGACACTTTGTTCCTGCTGCTGGGCGCCATCATGGTGTTTCTGATGCATGCTGGTTTTGCATTTCTGGAAGTGGGCACAGTACGGCAGAAAAACCAGGTGAATGCGCTGGTGAAGATATTGGCTGATTTTGCTGTATCGACCATCGCTTACTTCTTTATCGGCTACTGGCTGGCCTATGGCGCCACCTTTTTTGCTGATGCTGAAACTTTGTCGGCCGGTAATGGCTTCGCCTTAGTCAAATTCTTCTTTCTGCTGACCTTTGCGGCGGCGATCCCGGCGATAGTCTCCGGCGGTATTGCGGAGCGGGCCCGTTTCAACCCTGTGCTGATTTCTACCTTTTTTATCGTGGGCCTGGTGTACCCCTTGTATGAAGGTATGATCTGGAACGGTAACTTTGGCCTGCAGGCGTGGTTTGAAGGCCAGTTTGGCGCCGCTTTCCATGATTTTGCCGGCTCTGTTGTGGTTCATGCGGTCGGTGGCTGGATTGCGCTGGTGGCGGTGATGCTGCTGGGGATGCGTAAAGGGCGTATCCGGGCAGGCAAACACACTAACTTCGCGCCTTCTAACATTCCGTTTCTGGCGCTGGGGGCGTGGATCTTAAGTGTCGGCTGGTTTGGCTTTAACGTGATGTCGGCACAGTCGATTAACGGTGTCAGCGGGTTGGTTGCCGTTAACTCTCTGATGGCGATGGTGGGCGGAATTCTGGCCGCCGTCGTGTTGGGTAAAAATGACCCGGGTTTCATTCATAACGGCCCGTTGGCCGGTCTGGTGGCTGTGTGCGCCGGTTCGGATCTGATGCATCCTTTGGGGGCGCTGATTACCGGTATCGTCGCTGCTGCGATCTTTGTCTGGCTTTTTACTTACATGCAAAATCACACCAAAATTGATGATGTGCTCGGCGTCTGGCCACTGCATGGCGTGTGCGGAGCCTGGGGTGGCATTGCGGGCGGCATCTTTGGCCTGCAGTCGTTAGGCGGATTAGGTGGCGTCAGTTTCGTGGTGCAATTGCTGGGCACTGTGATAGGCATCGCGATAGCACTGGCTGGTTCGTTTATCGTTTACGGTCTGGTGGATAAGCTGTCGGGCCTGCGCCTGAGCGAAGAAGATGAGTTCAACGGCGCAGATCTGGCTATCCACAAGATCAGTGCCACCAATTTAGAATAGACCCCACCCAGCCTATAAATGCTTGAATGCCGCCTGGTGCGGCATTTTTGATGCGAGGTATTCAATACCTGAGTGAACGGAAAACCTGTCACTGTCACTCTGGTGTTGATCACAGATAACGATTCGGATTTCTTACTCTTATGACGACGTAACCAACTGTTATTGCATAAGCTCAGTCTGTGTTCCTGTGCTGGATTTAAAGCATGCAGCAACGAATATGGCCAGGCCAGTGGCATCGACTCATCGCAACCGCCTTGAGCGGCCTCTTTGTCATCCTGTTTCAGGGGCTGCTTGGTGCCAGTGCGACAAACGCAGAAGCACCAGCATTGAAAGCGCTGCACCAAAAAGAGCCTTATGTCAGTTGGGATCGCACTGCGTCAGAAGCACGGGTGCTGCTGCAGGCAACTACTGCAGAGACCACTAAACTAGAACGCATTCGCGCCACGCTGGCTGAACAGCGGGGTGAAGCTTATCAGTTATCACAAGATAAATCGGTGGATGTACGATGGCTGGAAGCGCAAATAAAATCCCTTGGTCCGGAACCGGAGGAAGGGGAAAGCGAACCTGAGGTCATTGCCAGCCGTCGTGCCGAGCTGGAAAATGAACTGGCCACAGCCAGTGCTCCGATTTTTCTTGCCGATGCAGCGTATGAACGGGCCAACCTCCTGGTAGGCGAAGTCGACAAGGTGATCCGCCAGAACCTGTCTGAAAAATTGCTGAATAAAAGCCCGACCCCGTTATGGCCAGAGCGGTGGGGAGACGCGCTGAGCGAACTGAAACAGTATGCCGGAGTGTTAGCACAGCAGTTCCATGCCGTCAGGCAAGATCCGCAACAAGCCCGTAATATGAGTGCATCCATAACCCCGTTTCTGGTGTTCATGGCGTTGGCTCTCCTGACTATGCTGGTGATACAGCCTTGGGTGATCAACCGGCTGGACAGGTTTAGCCATAACCTGACCAAGAAAAGCCAGATTCTGATCTGCAATGTGTTCTCAACATTACTGAGGCTGTTCTTTCCTTTGCTCACCGCGCTCTTATTAGTTGTGGCAATCGGCCAACTGAAGTTGCCTTTGCCGGCTGTGAAAGCGACGATCAGCGCACTGGCGGGTGCGGCTGTGTATATTGTTGTCAGCCACTGGCTGGGGTTTCTGATATTCCGGCCCAAGGCAGCAGAACAGCGAATTATCCATCTTGATGACGCTTCAGCCCGGCGTGGCATGCGGATCTGCCAGCTGCTCGGGGTGTTTCTCGGTCTGATTATCCTCTTGACGGCAGTCAAAACGGATCATGCCTTTTCAGCGGCCAGTTCGGCATTTTTGACCTTGCCTGTTATCGTGTTCGGCAGCTGGTTAATGTGGCAACTGGCGAAAGTTTTAAGCAAGGCCGCCAGGAAAGCCGATGAGACCGATGAGCAAAGCGAGCAGGCGAATCATGTCAGTCGTGGTGTGCTTAACGCGCTGGTGTGGTTGATGAAGGCCTCCAGTATTCTCAGTGTCGTTTTTGTCTGCGTGGGCTACGACAGTCTGGCGCGGCAGGCCATTATACCTATGGTGATGTCCATTGCGCTGATTGCCTTTGCCATGGTTATTTACTACGGCCTGCTGAATGTCATTAACCGGATCATGGGAGGTGACAATGAGCAAGACACAGAAGCGAGTGTCAGCGAGGGGTTGTTACCCATAGTGCTGATTGTCATTATGTTCATGCTGTTTGCTCCAATGCTGGCACTAACATGGGGCGCCCGGCTTACCGATATTGCAGAAATCTGGCGGCTGTTGTCCGATGGCGTTGAGCTGGGGGATGTCCGTATTTCTCTGGACGTTATTATTACGTTTCTGGTGGTGGTGTTTGTCGGTGTGCTGCTCACGCGATGGATTCAGCACGTCATGCGTCATTCTGTGCTGCCGAAAACCAAGACCGACCCCGGTGCACAAACCGCTATTGTGACAGGCCTGGGTTATGTGGGTTATACCCTGGCTATCATTATTGCTGTGTCAGCGGCGGGTCTGAATTTATCCAGCCTGGCAGTGGTGGCTGGCGCATTGTCGGTCGGTATTGGTTTTGGCCTACAGACCATAGTGTCGAATTTTGTCTCCGGTATTATTCTGCTGATCGAGCGGCCGATCAAAGAGGGAGACTGGATTGAGGTTTCCGGTCATTCGGGTTTTGTTCGTAAGATAGCTGTTCGATCAACGCGAATCGAAACCTTTGATCTGCAGGATGTGGTGGTGCCCAACTCGGATCTGATCGCCGGTATCGTAAAAAATATGACCCTGCGATCCGACCATGGCCGATTGATAGTCCCGGTTGGTGTAGCCTACGGCAGCGATCTCAATATCGTCAAACAAGTGTTGATGGAGGCGGCCAAAAAGCATGGCATGATCCTCAGTTATCCCGAACCTACCGTTGTCTTCACCGAGATGGCCGATAGCGCTTTGCTGTTCGAGCTTCGTTGCTTTGTCCGCGATATCAAACAGTACATGATTATCAAATCCGAACTTCTGTTCGATATTTATCAAACGCTTAACGAGCAGGGAGTCAGTATCCCATTCCCACAACGTGATGTGAGTATTAAAGGGCTGGAAAAGTTACTGAAAGCGTGGGAGGAGAGAAAAGCGGAATCGGGTGACTGAGCGATGAGTCTCGCGCGTTGCACCGAAAATCTGAATGCATTTGCCTAACAAAGGATTGTATGACGATACCGCAATCATAATAATGACAGCCATTGTTCTCTGCTATGGCTTTGCTTTTATGATGACTCCGTCCGCTTTCTTTCAGCCGCTGCGCTCAGTCACTTTGCCCGGATGTGGCACTGAAGTGTTACTGGCCGGGTTTGATCTGCACCATTACTCGCCGTCCCTGTTCAACCAGTTTGGCGTCAAGATGCCTGACGCAATAAGCCGGGCAGTGCCTAAGCGACAGGCGGAATTTCTGGCCGGCCGTTATCTGGCGCAACAACTGCTGAAAGAGCGGGGAATGGCACCGGTCGAGATAGCGGTTGGCGACAACCGTGCACCTGTCTGGCCACAGGGGCTGACTGGCAGCATCAGCCACCATGACCAGCTGGCAGCCTGTGTGATTTGTCCTCAACATCATGAGCAGGCCGGTGTCGGTTTAGATATTGAGTTACCCGTTAACGCGGATATTGTGCCTGGCATGCAGGGGATGGTCGTCAATGAGCAGGAGCTGGCCAGGCTGGAAACAGATGAACAAAATGCAATCTGGTTGATGACCCTGATGTTTTCCGCCAAAGAGAGCATTTTTAAAGCCTTATATCCGCAAGTTCAGCGCTATTTCGACTTTCTGGATGTCTCGTTTCTGGGCATGGATGATCAGTGGCTGTACTTTGAGTTGAACACAGAGCTGGCTGCGTCTTTGCCCTCCGGCCGACAGGGAAAGGTGCATTACTCCAGGATGTCAGAGTCTGTGTTCACGTTTACCCGTTCCGAGTATTTTACTGATAATAATTATCATTATTGAGTTTGTTCCGGCCGGCAGTTACAATCGCTTTTTTTGTGAATGGGTCGTGCCGTCATGGACAGCAACACGCTGAATGCTAAGTCAGTGTTAAGGCTTGCTCTGCTTATCAATATGCTCTCGGTCGGAACCCTGATGATGGTGATGCCGCTGGGGCCAGATTTAGTCCGGGATATTGGTTTACAAGGTGAGCATATTGGATACATCAGCGGTGGTGCGACATTCGGCTCCGCGATAATTGGATTTTTTCTTGCCCCTGTTTTGGATCGCTTCGATAGGCGGGCTGCACTGACGTTGTTTCTTTTGCTTCGCTCTGTCCTGATTGCGTTGTGCGGTCTGGCAGCTACGCCGGAACAACTGCTGCTGATGTTTATTGCCGCTGGCTGTTTCTCGGGCCCGCTCAGTGGATTAATCATGGCATCCGTTCTTGATGTAACCAAAGTGGCTGAACGGGGCAGGGCGATGGCCTTTGTTGCCAGCGGTTTTTCGCTGGCGGCGATCATTATTGTCCCGGCTTCTTTGTTGCTGGCGCAGTGGCTGAACTGGCAGATGACTTTCTTCTTCTTTGGTGGCATGGGACTGATACTGGCGGTAGCGGTACGGATCTGTATGCCGTCGCTGGTGCCACAGCAACAAATGGCCGGAAGTCCGGCAGCACTATCGGCAGGGCTGGCCGGGATGGTTGGGTCAACACCGTTTCTGCTGGCGATGGCGATGATGGGGATCAGCCTGTTCGGGCATTTCCTGTTAGTACCGAATCTGTCGGCTTATTTCCAGTTTAACCTCGGTTTCCCGCGTAACGAAATCAGTTACCTGTACCTGCTGGGCGGGGTCATGAGCATACTTGCAATGCGATACAGTGGCAGGATGATGGATAAGGGATCAGGTCAAACGGCCTTGTTTGGTCTCAGTGCTATTGTGGCGGCTGTGGTGTACTACGGCTTTGTCAGCGACAGTTCGGACAAATGGGTCTATCTGATATTTATGCTGCTGATGGCATCCAGTTCGGCGCGCAGCGCAGTGCTGGCAGCATTCACTTCAAGGGTTCCCCCTCCGCAGTATCGGGCGGCCTTCATGACCTATCAGTCGACGATGTCTAACCTGGCAGCTGGTGTCGCCAGTATCGTGGGCTCTATCTATCTGGTTTCAGGGCCGCAGCATCAGTTACTGGGACTGGATATGCTGGCATCTGTCACTATAGCCAGCGCTATTGCCGTACCACTGCTTGCTTGCTGGTTTATCCCTTCGCTCAAACAGGCTCAGGTTTCACAACGCGCTCCGGGTTAATCCCGGAGCTTTCCGCTAGTTCTTCTTTTTTCTGCATTTTTTTGTACTCTCCCTGCTTTTTACCGTGCTCTTTATAAGCAACTGTTTTTCTATTTCTCCTATTGCGTTCAAATGCGAATGAAAAAAATTATCAATTCTATTGAACTCTTGTTGACGATGATAATAACAATAATTATCATTTGCGCCATTGTTATTGATGGAGTGTTGAAATGTTTCAGCAACAAGGAGATAGTGTGATCAAGTTAACTCGTTTGAACCGGGCTTTGTGTGTAGTAGGTATGGTCTCTTCATTTACGGCGATGGCAGAAGTGGCCAACAAAGAAGTGATGGTGGTGACAGCGAGCCAGACGGAGCACCCGGAACTGACAGCTCCTGCTTCAGTGTCTTATATCACGCGTGAAGAACTGGATAACCTGGTGGTCAATGATGTCGCCGAAGCGATCAAAAAGCTGCCGGGTATCAACATCAATCCAGGCACCTCATACGGCCGGAATGAAATCAAAATCCGCGGTCTGTCTTCAGACTACACCTTGCTGCTGATCAATGGTCGTCGCATTAACTCACGTGATGGCCTGCTCAGCGCCTACGGCAACGACTTTGACCTGTCCAGTATCCCAATGTCCGCGGTTGAGCGTATCGAAGTGATCCGTGGCCCGATGTCATCCCTTTACGGGGCCGATGCGCTGGGCGGCGTGGTTAACGTCATCCTGCGCAAACCAACGGAAGACACGCAGGGCTCTGTCGGTTACCAGTTTGACGGTATCACCGAAGGCTCCGGCGGCGACACCAATAAGATCAATGCGTATGTCAGTGGTGCGCTGATCCCTGAAACCCTGCTGGGTAATCTGATCGTTGAAAAAAGCGATCGTGATGCCTGGCGCACGGATAAGTCTGTTAACCCGGATACCGATGTACTGGAAGAGCGCGACGAGCTGAACCTGTACTCGAACCTGAAGTGGCTGGTGAATGAGCAGCAGGATATCGATCTGGATTTGATCTACAGCAAAGATGATCGTGATGCGGACTGGAACAATTGGGGAACTGCGGTCAACAACGTGCAGGAGATGGAGCGCTATAACATCGCGCTGACTCACTATGGTTACTGGGCCGACTTTGATTCCCGCCTGCGTTACAACCTGGATATGTCTGAGCTGAGAGACGATTCCGAGCTCAACGGCGCGGTCGGTAATATTGATCAAACCAATAATACCGTGGATGTGCAGCTGTCCGGCTATCTGGGTGAGCACCTGCTGACCGGTGGCGCGGAATACCGTGATACCAAGCTGAAGAATAACCTGACCCTGAACACTGATTCGGTGAACTACAGTCAGGCGGCGGTTTACCTGCAGGATGAGTTCTCGCTGGGTAATCTGGCCCTGACCCTGAGCGGCCGTTATGACGATCACGAAGTGTACGGCGGAGAGTTCAGCCCGCGTGCGTATGCGGTTTATAAAATCAGCGACAGCTGGGTCGTGAAAGGGGGCGTCGGAAAAGCCTTCAAAGCACCGAGCCTGAACCAGTACAGTGATTCTTACTCAGTACTGGCCTGCCGTGGTGCTTGTAGCGTAGTCGGTAACCCGGATCTGAAAGCCGAAACCTCGCTGAGCTATGAGCTGGGTACCAGCTATGAAGCCGCTCGCTGGGGCGCCGGTCTGACATTGTTCCAGAACGACATTGACGACATGATTCAGGCAGAAAACTGGGACCGCGTCAGCACCGAGCTGAGCTACTTCAATGTGGCAGAAGCTGAAGTGAAAGGCGTGGAAACCATGGCTTGGGTGGACATTACAGACACTGTGAGCCTGTCGGCGAACTACATGTATACCAGTGCTGAAGACAAAGACACCAAGAAAGATCTGATTCTGTCGCCAAACCATACTGCCAATGTCCAGCTTGACTGGCAGGCACTGGAAAACCTGTACGCGTACACTTCGTATCAGTACACAGGTTCTCAGTATGTGCGTTCAGGTCAGAAACTGTCGGCATACGGCACCATGGATCTGGGTGCCCGTTACGAAGCCATTGAGAATCTGAACCTGAAACTGGGTGTCACCAACCTGACCAACGAAGAGCGTGACGAAGCCGCGACTCAGCTTGATTACATCCTGAAAGCCCGCAGCGTCTATGCCGGCGTGTCATACGACTTCTGATAACAACATCAGTCAGGACCACCTGACACCCAAAGAGCCAATGAACATTGGCTCTTTTTTCCCTGCAAAAGCAATGTGATGTCACTTTCTAACAATTAAAGCCCTAACGAATTAACACTCAATCAGCCAGTTTACGATGCGTCATAAGCTGCACACATTCTTGCGTAAAAAGGGAGTTGTGACATGCAACATACTCAAAGTGAGAATCCAATACTGAATCCGGTATTCTCACCGAATAGTGATCTTTTCTTCTCGTCTGTTTACCGAACAGTCAGAGGTAAAGGGATTAGCCAAATTATCACCACACCAGCCATTCACGGTGAGCACAGCCAGAGTGAATTCCAGCAGGTTATTCAACAGAAATTCGCCGAAGAAAAAGCCAAAGGTATTGAAAACCCCATTTTAATCGGCTCGATTCCGTTTGATGTTTCTGAGCCATCCTGCCTGTATATCCCCGAATCTGTCGAAGTGACCGAGCATCAGCCGGACACCTTTGGTGAACACAGCGGAATGTCAGCCAGCAAACCCTTACAGGTGCTGGCAAAGCGCAGTGAACCGGAAGAATCTGTGTTCAAGCAGGCTGTCGCGCAGGCGGTGGAAAAATTTCAGCGCACCCAGCTGGAAAAAGCCGTGTTGTCACGGGTGCTCAATATTGAGCTGAGCGATGACGTATCAGCTGATGATATTCTGGCCCGTCTGATCAAACAAAACCCGACCGGCTTCCATTTCGCCATTCCGCAACTAGATCAGTCGGTCTTGCTGGGCGCCAGTCCTGAGCTGCTGATCCGTCAGGAAGGGCAACACATTCTTTCGAATCCACTGGCAGGTTCGGCGAAGCGCCAGGCCAGTGTGGACGCCGATCAGCAAGTCAGTGAAGCATTGCTGCAGTCGGTCAAAGACAGGTATGAACACCGTCTGGTGATCGATGAAATTGCCCAGCAACTCAAGCCTTACTGCCGTGAGCTGGATGTGCCTGCCGGTCCGTCATTGATCAACACCCCGACCATGTGGCATCTGTCGACCCGGATTGAAGGCCAGCTTAACACGCCGGATAACGCAACTGCGCATTCAGATGACTTGCCTTATAACGTGCTGCAGCTGGCGTGCCTGCTTCATCCAACCCCTGCGGTCTGCGGCTTTCCGTTCAACCTGTCGCGCGATGCGATCAAAGAGCTGGAAGGCTACGAGCGCGGCATGTTTACCGGCATGGTCGGCTGGTGCGATTCCCAGGGCAATGGCGAATGGGCGGTCACTATCCGCTGCGGTAAAGTGCGCGAAAAATCCGTTCGCTTGTTTGCCGGGGCCGGTATCGTCGACGCATCCTGCCCGCAGGCCGAATGGGCGGAAACCGAAGCCAAACTGGGCACTATGCTCAACGCCTTCGGGCTGGGCGAGCAGGGGGTAGCATGAGCATTGCCTTTACGCCCTGGCCGCCAGCGCTTGCCGAGCAGTACCGCCGGAAAGGCTATTGGACCGATGTGCCCATGACCGACATCCTGACGCGCCACCTGGATGAGCGTGCCGAACACCGGGCGCTGATGTGCGGTGAACGCAGCTGGACTTACCGCCAGCTTGAACAGGATGCCGAGCGGCTGGCGGCATCACTGCTGCGGCTGGGGGTGAAACCCGGTGAGACCGCACTGGTGCATCTGCCCAATGTGGCGGAGTTCTATATTGTTTTCTTTGCCCTGATGAAACTGGGCGTGGTGCCGGTGAATGCCTTGTTCAGCCATAACCGGCATGAGCTGACAGCCTATGCGGAACAGATCCGGCCGACGCTGGCGATCGTCTCGTCCCGCCACAGTTTATTTGCGGATGGTGAGTTTGCCCAGGCGCTGAGCCAGCAGGTGCCTACCCTGAAGCACTGGCTGGTCGATGGCGATGCCGGTTTCGGCGACTCGTTAGCCGCGGCTATAGCAGCAGGCACACAGTCGCAGAGCCGCGCTCTTAATGCTCAGGCCGCCGAGGATCTGAGCTGGCCGATGCTGTCGGCCTCTGAGGTGGCTTTTTTCCAGCTGTCCGGCGGCAGTACCGGCACCCCGAAACTGATCCCCCGTACCCATAACGACTATTACTACAGTGTGCGTGCCAGTGCAGACATCTGTCAGCTGGATAGCGACACGGTTTTCCTGTGCGCGCTACCTGCGCCGCACAACTTTACCCTGAGCTCACCGGGCGCGCTGGGCGTGTTTTACGCCGGTGGTGCTGTGGTGCTGGCAGCAGAGCCCAGCCCGATGACCTGTTTCCCGCTGATCAAGCGCCATCAGGTCACCATGACCTCTCTGGTGCCACCGGCTGTCACGCTGTGGTTGCAGGCAGCAGCGGATGATCGCTCGGCGCTGGACAGCCTGCAATGGTTGCAGGTCGGCGGCGCCCGGCTCGGGGAAAGCCTTGCCCGTCGTATTGAGCCCGAACTGGGCTGCCGTTTGCAGCAGGTGTTCGGCATGGCCGAAGGCCTGGTCAACTACACCCGCTTTGACGACAGCGAGTGGCATGTGCTGAATACCCAGGGACGCCCGATCAGCGACGATGACGAAGTGCGGATCGTGGATGAAGACGGCCAGGATGTGCCGCGCGGCACCCCCGGCGCGCTGCTGACCCGCGGCCCCTATACCTTCCGTGGCTATTACAACAGCCCGGAGCATAATCGCGTTGCGTTTGATCAGGATGGCTTTTACCGCTCCGGCGATGTGGTGGTGATGACAGAAGACGGCTACCTGATGGTGGTCGGCCGCGACAAAGATCAGATCAACCGCGGCGGCGAGAAAGTGGCGGCGGAAGAGATCGAAAACCAGCTGCTGGCTCTGCCGGAAATCACTCAGGCGGCACTGGTTGCCATGCCCGATGAGGTGATGGGTGAGAAAAGCTGCGCCTTCATTGTCACCACAAATCCCAAGCTGAAAACCCTCAGTATCCGAAAGCACCTGCGGACGTGCGGCATCGCTGACTACAAGCTGCCGGACCGGATCGAGAAAGTTGACGCTTTACCCATGACGCACGTCGGCAAAATTGACAAAAAAGCCCTGCGTCAGCTTATTGCCAACCAAGTACAAGCCCAGTCACAGCCTCAGCCAGAAAAGGACGTTTTATCATGACTATTCCAGCATTACCGACTTATACCATGCCTGCTGCCGAGGCTTTTCCTGCCAACAAAGTGTCCTGGGCCTTTGAGCCGCAAAAAGCGGCATTTCTGATCCACGACATGCAGGAATATTTTGTCAGTTTTTATGAGCGTGACAGCGCCCTGATGCAGACCCTGCTCAGCAATCTGGTGGCCCTGAAAGGGTTTTGTAAAGCCAACGGCATTCCGGTGATCTACACCGCCCAGCCTAAAGAGCAGAACATGGCAGACCGGGCCTTGCTGAACGACATGTGGGGGCCGGGTCTGAACAAATCCCCTGAGCTGCAACAAGTGGTTGCGGCGCTGGCGCCGGAAGAGGGCGATACCGTGCTCGACAAATGGCGTTACTCGGCGTTTCAGCGCTCGCCGCTGGAGCACATGCTCAAAGAGCTGGGCCGTGATCAGCTGCTGATCGGCGGCATTTACGGCCACATTGGCTGCCTGATGACGGCGGTGGACGCTTTTATGCGCGACATCAAGCCTTTCATGATCGGCGATGCAATTGCCGATTTCTCGCTCGAAGAGCATGACATGGCGCTCAGGTATGTTGCCGGACGCGCTGGCATGGTGGTATCGACCGCTGCGCTGATTGGTACTGCTCAGCAGGCTAGCTCACAGCACAGCGAGTTGCCGGAAGTGCTGACCCGCAGCGGCCTGCTGGCACGCATTGCCAGACTGGTGGAAGAAGAGGAAGACGAGTTTGATCCGGAAGAGAACCTGATCGACTACGGCCTGGATTCGGTGCAGATCATGTCATTGATCACCGAATGGCGTAAGCACGGGGTGGTAATGAACTTTGTCCAGCTGGCGGAAACCCTGACCTTTAATCACTGGTGGGGCTTACTGGAACAAGCGCTGGACAATGTGAACAAGGAGGTACAGGGATGACAGCACTCAATACCGCTCAGCACGGGCTGTGGCTGGGGCACACCCTCAATGAAGACAAGGCGTTGTTTAACACCGCCGAATGTATTGTGTTTGACGGCAAAGTGGATGCCGGAAAACTGGAGATGGCTGTACGCCAGGCGGTGGCGGAAAGCGAGTGCCTGTTCTGTTACTACCGCAGCGAGAATGAGCAGCCTTACCGGGTTGCGGCCGCTGAACCTCTGGCATTTGCGGTGGTGGATCTTGCCTTGTCCGGCGGACAGGACGCCGAGCTCGCTGCCGTGCGCCGCTGGGCCGAGCAGGATATGACGCTGGCGTTCGATCTTGAGCAGCAGTTGCCCGGCCGCTTTGCCCTGCTTCGCGGCGGGCAGCAGGATTATCTCTATAACTGCGTCCACCATATCGCACTGGATGGTTTTGGCACCACCCTGGTCTTCCAGCGGATCGCTGAGATTTATTCCCTGCTGGTACAGGGTGTACAGGTTACGCCATCGCCGTTCGGATCGTTTCAGGCGGTGCTGGATGAAGATCAGCAACGGCGTGACTCCGGCGCCTATGGTAAAGCCCGCCAGTTCTGGCTCGATACCCTGGCCGGTAATACCGCGCCTTCATCGTACAGCCGCGATGTGGCGCCGATTGCGGCCCGCTTTCGCCGTCAGAGCAGCACCTTCAGCGACAGCCTCTGGCAGCAGTGCCAAAGCCTGGCTGATCAGCACCAACTGACCTGGGTTGATGTTTTCCTCGCCGCGCTTTGTGCGCATCTGCGTCACTACAGCGACACCGAGCAGGTGGTACTGGGGATGATGGTGATGAACCGTCTGGGCTCAAAATCTCTGACCGTACCCAGCATGCAGATGAACATAGTGCCGCTGGTGGTCGAGGTGTGCGGTGACGACGATCTGCTGAGTGTGGCGCGCAAAGTGGCGGCGCACAAAAAGAAAATGCGCCGTTTCCAGCACTACCGCTATGAAGATCTGCGCCGTGACCTGAACCGGGTCGGCGGCAGTCAGCGTCTGTATGGCGCGCTGATCAATATCATGCCGTTCGATCATCCGTTGCAGTACGGTAACCTGGCAGCCGATACCCTGAATCTCAGTGCCGGACCGGTGGAAGATCTGACTATCGAGCTGCACAGTAAATCGGAAGGGCTGCCGGTGGTGGACTTTGATGCCAACCCGGCGGTGTACGAGCAAGGCGAGCTGGCAAATCTGCAACAGGAGCTGCTGAGCCTGCTGGCGAACTGGTTAGCGGCTCCGGGCCAGAGCACAGACACTCTGCTGGGTGGCTTGCATGCCAAGGCGCGACTGGATGCCATGATTCAAGGTGAAAAACACGGGCAGACTGAGGTGACTTCAGTGCTGGCCGCGATCCGTCGCCATGCCGCTCAGCACCCGGACACTATCGCGCTTGAGCAGGACGGCATGTCGCTGACCTATCAGAGTTTGATGGAGAAAGCCGATGCCGCCGCCAGCGCCTTACTGACACAGGGTGTTCAGCCGGGCGAAAAAGTCGGGGTGGCGTTGAGCCGCTCTCTGCCGTGTATCATCACTGTACTGGGGGTGATGCTGAGCGGCGCGGTCTACGTGCCGCTGGATCCTGAACAGCCGATTGAGCGTCAGAGCAGCATCGTCAGCCAGGCCGGCATTCGCACCCTGATCACGGAAGCCCAGCACCAGCACCGTCTGTCGGTACTGCCGGTCTCGATTCAGCTGGCCGGTCATCTGCATGCCGCGCCTGTGGCTTTGCCTGAAACGGCAGACACCGATCTGGCCTACATCATGTTTACCTCCGGCTCGACCGGACAGCCAAAAGGCGTGGCCATCAGCCATTATGCGATGAATCACTTCGTGGCCGCCGCTGCCACCCGATATGACATCAATGCGAGCGATCGGGTGTTGCAGTTTGCGCCGTTCAACTTCGATGCCAGCATTGAAGAAATCTTCGTGACCCTGAGTCAGGGAGCCACGCTGGTACTGCGAACCGACGCCATGCTCGAATCCATGGCCACCTTCTCTGATTCAATCGCCGCCGCCGGGATCAGCCTGCTGGATCTGCCGACCGCGTTCTGGAACGAATGGGTGGTCAGCCTGCAGGCGGGCACAGCTACCCTGCCGAACACGCTCAAAGGCGTGATTATCGGCGGTGAAGCCGTGTACCCCGAGCCGCTGGCCCAGTGGCAGAAAGTGGTTGATCAGGGCGGTATAACGAACGGCGTGCGTCTGTTTAACACCTATGGCCCGACGGAAACCACGGTAGTGGCCACCTGCAGCGAGCTGCAGAATTTTCACGGCCAGCACAGCCAGTTACCTATTGGCCTGCCGCTGCCCGGGGTTGAAGTTCTGGTGCTGGATGCGCAGTCCCGTCCGGCGAGCACAGGTGAGCTGGTTATTCTGGGCGACACCCTGGCGGACGGCTATCTGGGACAGACCCATCCGGCCTTTACCAGCCTGCAGGTGGGTGATGAACAGCGCCGGGCTTATCGCACCGGCGATCGGGTCACTATAACGGATGGTCAGCTGATTTATCTGGGGCGTATTGATAACGAGTTCAAAATCAGTGGTTACCGCATTCAGCCGGGCGAAGTGGAATCCCATCTGCTGGCTCTGGACGGGGTCGACGAAGCCTGCGTACAGGGCATGGTGTTCGACAACGGTATCCGCCGTCTGGTGGCTTTTGTGGCCGGTGAACAGCACGACAGCCTTGAAGCCCTGAGCATCAAAAAAGCCCTGCAGGAAAACCTGCCTCCAGCGATGATCCCGACCGATTTCCGCTTTTTTGCCAGCCTGCCGAAAACCGGCAGCAACAAGGTGGATCGCAAAGCTCTGGTAGCTGGCTATCAGAATGACAGCGCCGAGCAGGTGCTGGCGAGCGAAACCGAAAGCCGGGTCGGCACTGTCTGGCAGCAGATCCTCGGGGTCAGCGCGATTCAGTCGCAGGATAATTTCTTTGAGCTGGGCGGACAGTCCTTACAGACCATTCAGATTGTGAACCGTCTGGGCGCGGAGTTTGACGTCAGCATCAAGGTGTCCGATGTGTTTGACCGCCCGGTGCTGAGTGATTTCTGCCGCTATCTCGATGAGATGCAGCAACAAAGCGAAGACGAAGTGGAGATGGTGTGGTGATGGCAGCGCAGCAGCAAACAGCAATGACCTTCAGCGGTCAGTTCGAGAACAAAGTGGTCTGGGTGACCGGTGCCGCTCGTGGCATCGGGCACGCGGTCGCCATGAGCTTCCACCAGCTGGGCGCTCAGGTGATCGGCCTGGACATTGATTTCAGTGCCGCGCGTAAAGCGGGCACTGAATACCCGTTTGTCACCTATGAGGTGGATATCAGCAACCCGGAGGCGGTCAGGCAGGTGGCACAAACCATTCTGGCGGCCTTCCCTGTGATTGATGTACTGGCGAATGTCGCCGGGATTTTGCGGATGGGACAGACCGAGGAGCTGTCAGTGGATGATTGGCACACCTGTATCAACGTCAACGCTTCCGGTGTGTTTTACCTGCTGCAGCAGGTGATCCCTGTGTTTAAGCAGCAGCGTCACGGCGCTGTGGTGACTGTCAGCTCTAATGCGGCGCACGTTCCGCGTCAGCACATGACAGCCTATTGTGCGTCCAAGGCGGCACTGAGCAGTCTGGCCAATTGCGCTGCTCTGGAGCTGGCGCCGTTTGGTGTGCGCTGCAACCTGGTATCGCCGGGTTCGACCGATACCCCGATGCAGCGCTCACTGTGGCACAGCGAGGATGCCGAGCAGCGCACCATTGCCGGTTTCCCCGAGCAGTTCAAGCTGGGGATCCCGCTTGGCAAAATCGCTCAGCCACAGGAAATCGCTCAGGTTGTGGTGTTCCTGGCCTCCGATCTGGCCAGCCATGTCACCATGCAGGATATCGTGGTGGACGGCGGGGCCATTCTTAACGCCTGAGCAGGCGCCTAACAGTGAAACAGGAAAACACAATGACAGACATGATTTCATTTTTGGCGGATCTTGAGCGCAAAGGCGTCCGGCTGGCACTGAACGAGAAAGGGCAGCTGATCTCTCAGTGCAGCAAGCAGGCACTGACGCCGCAAATCGGACAGCAGATCCGCGACAACAAAGACGCCATCATCCGTTGCCTGAGCGCCCGTCAGGCCTATGAGCAACCCATTCCGGTACAACAGGCGGCCTCCGGGCCGCTTTCTTTCTCGCAAAGCGGCCTGTGGTTTATTGAGCAATATGAAGACAACTCGCATTTGTACAACATGCCGGTGCATTTTCGTCTGACCGGCAAGCTGGATGTCGGCGCGCTGGAATACGCCTTCTCGGCACTGGCGCAAAAACATGCCAGTCTGCGAACCCGCTTTCTGCGCAACAGCCAGGGCAAAGGCGAGCAGCATATTGCGCCGCAGACCGGGCTGACGGTTGTGCACCATGACTTGTCCCATCTGGACAAAGCCGCGCGCGAGCAGGCACTGCTGAAGATGGTCGAGGAAGACATTTACCGGCCGTTTGATCTGGAACAGGGCGGGCTGACCCGGGTCGAACTGGTCAGGCTGGGAGAGGAAGAGCATCTGCTGATGCTGACCCAGCACCACATTATTTCAGACGGCTGGTCGGTGAAAAACATGTTTGCCGATTTCAAGCAGGCGTTTCTGGCCTATCAGAATAACCAGCAGCAGCCGGTGAAACCGACAGCGGTCAACTATATCGATTACGCCCACTGGCTCAACTCGCCGGCGTTTCGCGACTATCACGAAGAATTTCGCCCGTTCTGGGTCGAGCGCCTGAAAGGTATCCCGGAAGTGCATGCGCTGCCGCTGGATAAACCGCGTCCGGCCAGTCACAACAATGACGGTGCGCTGGTGTTCTCTGCCATCTCCTTGCCGAAGTGGCAGCAGTTCCAGCGACTGTGCCAGCAGAACAGCAGCTCTTATTTTATCGGCCTGCATGCGGTGTTCTCGCTGCTGATGGCCCGTCTGGGCGGCGATAAGGATGTGGTGATTGGTACGCCGCTGGCCTACCGTGAGCGCGCCGATATCGAAGATGTGGTGGGCTTTTTCGTCAATACCATAGTGCTGCGCACCCAGCTTGATGAGCACCTGAGCTTTGCCGATTACCTGCGTTACTGCCGGGAGCAGGATCTGGCGGCGTTTGATCATCAGCTGTTCCGCTTTGAATCGCTCAGTGAAGCGATCGGGGCCGACCGGACCACAGCCCTGAACCCTATCTTCCAGATCATGCTGGTCTATCAGGCCAAGGTAGATTTTAACGATCTGATCCCCGGCTGTGGTGCGGTGGAAGAACCCTCGCCGGTACTGCCGGCAAAAACCGATTTGTCACTGAAAGTCACCGAGCTGGTGGACGGTGTCCGGCTGGAATGGCTCTACAGCAAAGGGGTGTTTGAACATCAGACAGTGGCCCGCTTTGCAGACATGTTCCTGACGTTGCTGGACGGCATTCTGGCCGCGCCTCTCGCCAATGTGATGCAGTTGCCTGTGGTGGATGAAGCGCATCAGGTCAGCATCGCTCAGGCACTGGCAGGTTTGCCGGCCCGCGTCGATGCACCGCTGCTGATCCATCAGCAGGTGAGCCGTCATGCGGCAGAGTGTCCGGCTCAGCCGGCCGTGACCGGATTCGACCGGACCCTGAGCTATCAGGAGCTGGAGCAGGCAGCAAACCGACTGGCGCATTATTTACTGGCTCAGCAGTCGCACAGCGAAGCTCAGCCCGCGGAGCACAAAATTGGCGTGGTCGCCAGCCGGACCACTCAGTATGCGGTGGCGGCACTGGCGGCCTGGAAAGCTGGCATGAGCTATGTCCCGCTCGATCCTGCTTATCCGAGCGCCCGGCTGCAGCATCTGGTCGATGACGCGCAACTGACCCTGATCATTGCCCCTGACGCGCAGTTTGCTGAGTCCCATGGCGCGCTGACAGGGGGCAAAGTGATTAATGTCACAGAGACTTCCGTGGCTGAGCCGCTGTCACTGCTGCCCGAGACACCGCCTGCCGTGACGGTCGGTGCGGACGATCTGGCCTATGTAATTTATACCTCGGGCTCGACCGGTCTGCCAAAAGGGGTGGAAGTCGAGCACGGCGCGTTTGTTAATGTGCTGACCGATCATACTGCACGCCTGACGCTGAGCGCAGACAGCGTGATGTTTAATCCTATGTCACTGGCTTTTGATGCCGGGAACATGACGGCCATACTGCCATTATTTGCCGGGTCTCAGCTGGTGCTCGGCGAGCCGGATGACACCTTGCTCGATCAGGCCGAGGCACACGGCGCCACGCATATGATCAGCTCGACTGCGTTGTTTGCCGCCATGGCACCGCGACCGCTCAGCTCGCTCAACATAGTCGCGTTCGGCGGCGAAGCCTGTCCGGCCACTCTGGCGGCCAGCTGGCAGGGTAAATTGCGCCTGCTCAATATGTATGGCCCGACCGAGTTCACAGTGACAGCGCTGGTGAAAGAGCTGCAGCCGGGTGAGCCGGTGACTATCGGTCATCCGGTCAAAAATACTCAGGCACTGATCCTCGATGCGCAGGGCCAGCTGTGCCCAGTGGGTGTTGCGGGTGAACTGTGTCTGACCGGTCTGGGTCTGGCCCGGGGCTACCTGAACCAACCCGATCTGACGGCTAAAGTCTTTGTGACCGTTGAGATTGCCGGGCAGAGCGTGCGCTGCTATCGCACCGGTGATAAGGCGCGCTGGCTCAATAACGGCGAGGTGGAATACCTGGGGCGGATGGATCAGCAGGTCAAACTGCGCGGTTACCGGATTGAGCTGGCTGAAATTGAAAGCCAGATCGCCAAAGTGGCGCCGCAGCTGCATCAGGTGCGGGTGATCGTCGCCGGTGAAGGCGCGCAGCGCCAGCTGGTGGCCTATGCCACTGCAGAAACCTCATCTGCCGTGGCTCAGCAGCAGCCGGATCCGGGCCAGATTTTGTCGGCCGCGGCCCGCATTTTGCCTGAGTACATGGTGCCGGCAGAGCTGCTGGTGCTCGATGAATTGCCACTGACGGTTAACGGTAAGCTGGATATCAGCCGCCTGCCGGCCCGCCAGCGGGTGACGGGTGAAGGTGCTCAGCCGGAAACGGAGACGGAAGCCCAGGTGCTGGCTATCTGGCGCGAGGTGCTCAATACCGAGCTGGGCGTGGAAGATGATTTCTTCCGCCTCGGTGGTGACTCAATTCTGAGTATCCAGCTTAACACCCGTCTGCGTGATGCCGGTTTTGCCTGTACCGTCAAAGATGTGTTTGAAGCCAAGACGGTACGTAAGCTGTGCCGGACCCTGGCTGCGCATGCTGAGACGGAACGGGCGGTCGATGCTGAGCAGGGTCAGTTGTCCGGCACCTTTGATTTGCATCCGATTCAGCGCTGGTTCGATGCCCAGCCTTTCGCCCGTCCGGCGCACTGGAATCAGGCGGTGGTACTGGCGATTCCGGATCTGGATACGGCCCGCCTGACAGACATCATGACCCGCTTACTGGCGCATCATGACGCCCTGCGTCTGCGGGTCACGGAAGAGGATGGCGTGCGCCGTCAGCGTTATCAGGCCTCTGTCACTGTGCCTGAGCTGACAGAGCTGGATGCGGCCGCCATGACACAAGATGAGCTTTATGATGCCCTGACCGCGCTGCAGTCGCAGTTTGATCTCGAGCACGGGCCTGTCATGGCCTGGGCGCGGATCCGCCATCTGCCGGGTGAGGAGGGCGCGACGTCTCAGACCGGTCTGTTTGTGGCGCTGCACCACTGGGTGGTGGATGCGGTGTCCTGGCGGATCCTGGCTGACGATCTGCAGCGGTTGTCGCAAGGGCTGCCGCTGGCAGATAAAACCTCCAGTTACCGTCAGTGGGGCGAGGCGCTGAAGGACTATGCCGATAATCATCCGGCGCAGTTCGACTACTGGTACAGCCGGCTCGAGAGCGCCCGTAATGGCGCTGGCAGTGCGCTGCCTGCCACACGCAATACAGACAAAGACGGTAACGTCATTCCGAGTCAGGCCATGCTGCAGCTGGATCAGACACAGACTGACCGTCTGGTGGGTCCGGCCAATATTGCGTTTAGCACTGAGGTGCGTGACCTGCTGCTGTCGGCCCTGAGCGTAACACTCAAGGCGCTGGGCTGGGGTGAGCAGTCAACCGTGATGCTCGAAGGCCATGGCCGGGAAGAGATTGGCGAACAGCTGGATGTCAGCCGCACCGTGGGCTGGTTTACCAGTACCTATCCATGCACTGTCGCTGTACAGCCGTCACTGGCTGAAACCATCAAGCAGGCCAAAGAAACCCTGCGTCAGATCCCGGATAACGGGGTTGGTTTCAATGCCCTGCGCTGCTATCACCCTCAGGGTGAGCAACTGACCTTCTCGCCGGTTGTCTTTAACTATCTCGGCCGTCAGACCCAGAAGCAGGGCCAGCAGGCCGAACTGTGGCGTCCTTTGCCTGTGATTCCGGGGCAGACCGCTTCGCCGCTGAACCCGGGCGCGGAGCTGCTCAGTCTGCATGGCGGGATCTACGACGGCCAGCTGACGCTGCGTCAGGTCGGGGTGCTGGATCAGGCATTGAGCGAGCAGTTCATGACGGCGTTCAAAGCCAACCTGCTGGCGATGATCCATTACTGCGAGCAGCATGCCGAGTCCCACGGACGGCAGTCGACGCCATCGGATTATCCGCTGGTGAGCCTGACGCAGCCGGAGCTGGACAGGCTGAGCAAGCGGTTTGAGATTGAAGCGTTGCTGCCGGCTTCATCGCTGCAGCAAAGCATGTTTGCCCATCAGCAGCGTTGCCCGGACGATGAAGCTTATCTGCTGCAAACCCCAATCCGTTACCGCCAGCCGCTGGATCTGGCGCGTTACCAGCAGGCTTGGCAAGCGGTTGTGGCCGCTTACCCGGCTTTACGCACTGTGCTGAGCGGCCCTTATAGTACCGGTGATCAACTGCTTCAGGTGGTGCAGCGCCAGATCGTACTGCCGTTTGAGGTGGTGGATCTGACCGGCGAGGACGATGCCGAGGCGTTGATCACCGAATACTGCCAGTATGATCGTCAGCGCGGTATGGCGCTCGATGGCGATGCCTTACTGCGTGTGCGCTGCTTCCGCCTGGACGACGAGGATATCCGGGTGATCTTCAGCTGTCACCATGCTGTGATTGACGGCTGGAGCGGTCCGCGTTTGTTTGCGGCGCTGCATCAGGCCTATGAGGCGCTGGCGGATCACAATAGCGACGATCTGGCCGCCTTGCTGCCGGTCGATCAGGCCTATCTGGCTCATGCCGAATATGCCAAATCGAGTCAGCCTGAAACCGCTGCCTTCTGGGCAGGCAAAGCACTGGCAACAGCACAGGCCGATGATTTAAGCCTGCTGTTTGGCCCGGATTTCGCTTCTTCACCGCTGCAGCAACAGCCTGAAATCGTGAAAACGGTGCTGAGCGCGCAGGACCAGGCGACGCTGCAGCACTTTGCGCGTCAGGTGGGTGTAACCCACAGTACGGTGGCGCAGTTTGCCTGGCACCGTCTGGTTGCCCGCCTGACCGGCCAGCCATCGAAAACCACCACGATTGTCGGTAACGTGGTGCCGGGGCGTGATGCGTCGGTGGCCGGGATTGCCGCCAGTGTCGGGCTGTATATCAACACCTTGCCGCTGATCATCCACTGGCAGGATGGCGACTCGCTGGCCAGCCAGCTGACGCAGTTGCAGGGCGAGGCCATGGCGCTGAACCAGCATGCGACCCAGTCGCTGATGGCTCTGCAGGCCGGACGTAGCCGCTTGTTTGACAGCGTGTTTGTCTACGAGAACTACCCGCGCGCTGAGGGGAATGCCAATCGTCAGAGCGAGACAGCTGACGGGCGACTGCGTCCCGAGTTTGGCCCGGCGTTTGAAAAAGTGGAGATCCCGCTCAGTCTGATCGTCAATGAAGTGGGCGGTCAGCTGTCGCTGCGCTTTGAGTTTGATGGTGCGCAGGTCGATTCGTCTCGTGCCAGTGAGGTGCTGATGCTGTGGCAGGAGGAACTGCTGCAGGTGATCGCCGCCGATCCGCAGCAGGCATGGCCGCTGACCCCGTTCGAGGGAGCGACTCAGCCCCTGCCATATCAGGAGGCGAAAGTCCGGCCTGTGCAAGATCATCCTGCGCGGGGCGTGATTGCAACTGAAATGGCCGAGCTGGTCTGTGAGGTCTGGCAGCAGAGCACCCCGCTGCCAGTGACGCCGGATCATGACACCTGGCATCAGCCTTGGTGCGCGCTGGGGATAGATTCTCTGGCAGCCATTACGCTGGTACAGCGCCTGAATCATGCGCTGAATATGCATGATGTGTCGGCGGTGGGCATCACGCAGTCTGTGACCTTAGCCTTCCTGTATCAGCATGCCACACCGGATGCGATGTGCCGGGCACTGAGTGCTGCCAGTTCAGAGCCGCTGGACCAGCAGTCTGAACAGGAGGTGGCGGATGTCAGCAACTAATCATCGGGCCAAGTTTCGGGCTGAGCTTCGGGCTAAGCTCCGGGCAGATACTGCGCCGGACTTAGCGCCTATGCTGGAGGCCGCCCTGATCGGGGCGGCCGAATCCGGCCGGGTGGCGATTGACTTTGGCGAGCAATCCATCAGCTATCGTCAATTGCTGGCAGCAGTCAGCCGGGTTCAGCAGCAACTGAATCAGGCAGATTTGCAGCCGGGCAATCGGGTGGGGATTCATGTCGAGCGCTCGCCGGCATTGATCGCAACCTTGCTGGCCTGCCTGTTTTCCGGTGTGGCGTTTGTGCCGCTCGACCCGTTGTTTCCGGCCGGACGGCTGAGAGACATTGCTGAGGAAGCGCAGTTGGATGCGGTGCTGGAGACGGGCGGGGATGCTTCCGCGCCAATCGGCTTTTGCTGCCCGGTGCTGTCTGTGGAACCTGAAGGCGAATGGCCGTTGCAGGCGGGCAATGTGGCGCCAATGAGATCGCCCTTGCTGCGTCCGCACACCACGGCCTACATGATGTTCACGTCCGGCTCGACCGGCAAGCCGAAAGGGGTGGTGATCAGCCATCAGGCGCTGTCGACTTTTCTTTGTGCGGCGCTAGCTAGGCTGAATCTGGACGCCGGTTGTCACTGGCTGCTGATCACCACAATCGCTTTTGATATCTCGATGCTGGAGATTTTTGCGCCCTTACTGGTGGGCGGGCGTTTGCGGCTCACCAGCAGCGAAGAGCATAAAGATCCCCATGCCGTTGCCGCCATTTTAGCGCGCTATCCCTCGGTCAATACGCTTCAGGCCACGCCGACTTTCTGGCGGATGCTGGTCAATACCGGCTGGCAGGGCCAGACCGGGTTGACTGCACTAACCGGCGGTGAAGCCTTGGATGGCGGGCTGGCGCAGCAGTTGTTGTCGCGCTGTGCGGAGCTGTGGAACTGCTATGGCCCGACGGAAGCGACGGTCTGGTCACTGATATCACAGGTGCAGCCTGATCAGCCGATCACTATCGGCCGCAGTCTGGCCGGTTATGGGCATCTGGTGCTGGATGACAATGATCAGCCGGTGGCTGTGGGCCAGGAAGGGGAACTGTGTATTTATGGCGATGCGCTCAGTGATGGTTACTGGCAAAGGGCGGATCTGACCGCACGCCAGTTCATCAACCGTGCCGATGGCCTGCGTTATTACCGTACCGGTGATCACGTCCGGCGGCTGGCGGATGACAGCTATCAGTATTTTGGCCGCCTGGACGGTCAGGTCAAATTGCGTGGTTACCGGATTGAGCTGGGTGAGATTGAAGCGCGCCTGCGCGGGTTAGCCGCCGTCAGGGATGCCGCGGTTACACTGAAAGGAGAAGGCGAGCAGGCAACTCTGGTCGCGTATCTGGAACAAGGGGAGCACAGTGGGAACAGCGGTTCGCCGGAGATGACCCGCCTGCAACTGCGCAAGGCTCTGTCTGCCCATCTGCCCGGTTATATGATCCCTGGACGTTTTGTCTGGCTGACCCGCCTGCCGACAACTGCCAGCGGAAAAGTGGATCGCAAGCAGCTTGCTGTCAGTTAATCCGGCCTGTTGTCACAACGGAAAAAACCGCCAGATTGACGTCAGGCGGTTTTTTATCGCTGATCTTTCTTATAAACAGCGCTGGCTCTGTGAGAGTTTACTGCGTCAGCGGCCGGGCATCCGGGGTATTGACCAGTCTGGCGATGTCATCCATCACTTTCAGCGCGGCCAGCGGGCCGCCAACTGAGGTCCACAGCGAGCCGTCAACCGGAGCAAAGCGGCCGGATTCAATAGCGTTCAGCTGGTGGAATGCCGGGGTGTTCTCGGCCTGTTTCATCGCTTCAACCGCTTCGCCTGAGGTGCTCAGAGTGCCGATCACCATCCAGTCGCCGTCCAGCACAGCCAGGGCTTCCAGACTCAGCGACATAGAGTGGGTATGCCCCGGATCCTGCTGGTTGGCCGGGCGCTTCATGCCGACATCGGTGATTACCTGGCTGGCAAAAGAGTCACGGAACATGTAAGCCGGGCCTTTCGGGTTCCAGCGCACCACGCTGATGGTCTGGCCCAGCTTGTCACCAATCGCCTGTTTGGTTTTTTCCGCATGGGCCTGGTAACGCGCCATAAAGGCATCGGCATCGGCCTGACGGTTCAGGATATTGGCGGTGCGTTTAAACACACTTTTCCAGTTTTCGCCGTAGTTGAAGGTGACCACAGTCGGGGCGATCTCGCCCAGCAGTTCAATCACTTCCGGGCGGTTTGGCGCCGTCAGGATCAGATCCGGCTCCAGCTCAAGAATAGTTTCCAGATTCGGACGGGACAGATCACCGACGACCTGAATCTCGCCGTTAATGGCCGGGGTCAGATAACGGGGCAGGGTTTGCTGGCCGCGGCCATTGACTGTGCCGATCGGGGTCATGCCCAGCGCCAGCGCGGTATCCAGATCGATCTCGCTGAGGGTAATGACGCGTTTCGGGTGCGCCGGGACTGTGACTTTCTCACCCAGCGCATCTTCTATGGTGCGGGTATCGGTAGCACTGGCTTGGCTTGCCATGCAGAACAGGGCCAGGGCCGTAAAGAGGCTTAGTCGCAACATAATGCTCCTTATTATGTGTATCAATAAGTTGAATGAAGAGCTCGAAATTGTACTTGATAAAGATATTGAGAACTATTTTTATTTAATGCTGTTCTCTGAAAAGACGGATTGATATCATGCTCAGCTTCGTTGTTATACATGGAGTTGCAAGCGTGTCGAAACTTCACCTCGTCTGGTTGGCAGCAGGCGTGTTCAGTGTCTGTTTTTTTTCTGTGATGTCTATGTCGGTCGGTGCCGGGGAGTACGGCACAGCAGAAGCGCTGGCCTACTATTTCTCTGCTATTGTTCCGTCTGAACACATGACCATGGTGATGGATACCCTGCGCTTGCCGCGCACCCTATGCGCCCTGATGGTTGGTGTCAGCTTGTCACTGGCCGCTTCATTATTACAAAGTGCCACCCGTAACCCGCTGGCGGAGCCGGGCTTGCTGGGCGTTAATGCCGGCGCTGTGCTGGGGCTGGTCACCGGCCTGACCTATTTTGGCGTTGAATCCGCCCAGGGCTATCTGGTCTGGTCCGGACTGGGGGCGCTGGCCGGTAATATAGTAGTGCTGCTGGTCGGCCATGTGATGGGCAAGTCCAGCCCGCTCAAACTGATACTGGTCGGGGTAGCGATGAACGCGACCTTCGGCGGTTTATCCAATTATATTTTGCTGTCTAACCAGGTGGTGCTGGATCAGTTCCGCTTCTGGAACCTGGGTTCGCTGGCGGCGGCCGATATGACGGCGATGGCGCTGATATCCCCTTTTATGCTGGCTGCCATAGTGCTGACCTTCCTGCTGGCCCGCCAGCTCACCATGATGCAGCTCGGGGAGCAGCAGGCCCGCTCGCTTGGTATTAATACCCACTGGGTGCGCATCGGCGTGCTGCTGGCCTCGACTCTGTTTACCGCCTGTGCCATTTCGGTGGCAGGGCCGATCAGTTTCGTCGGTTTTCTGGCGGCCTATTGCGCCCGTATGGTGGAGCCGGTGCGGCTGTCTTTGCAGGTCATTTTCTCGGCGTTGTTCGGCGTCTGTTTTATTCTGATCGCCGATATTCTGGCCCGCTGGATGATCCAGCCTTATGAAATGCCCAACGGGGTATTGCTGGCCATGATAGGGGCGCCTGTGCTGATTGGCGTGGTCCGGCGTGGCGGTTTCCGCTCGCTGCTGGCGGTGAAGTAGGAGCCTGAATGATGGACAAAAGTATGTCGCAGCACATGGCTGCCAGTGAGCGACCAGCAGCCTCGTTAACCCCAGCTCAACCGGCACGGCATATCCCGTACGGCAAGTGGTTGTGGCAGTTCGGCAACAAGACCCTGCTGGTGGAGCGCCGGGCTGTGCTGTTAGGTGCGCTGCTGATGCTGGCGCTGGTGGCGATGAGCCTGCTGGCGGTCAGTATCGGCTCGGCCAAACTCACGCCCTGGCTGGCATTCAAAGCTTTGTTTGGTGAATCGACCCGGATGGTCGAGATCATGGTGTTTAAAATTCGTCTGCCCCGTGTGGTAGCCGTGTTGGTCGCAGGTGCGGCCATGGGGCTGTCGGGCTGTATGATCCAGACGCTGGTGCGCAACCGGCTGGCGACCCCGGATATGGTGGGGGTGAATGAAGGGGCCACGCTGGCGATCACCTTTTTCACCTTATACCTCACGCTGGGTTCCTGGCCCTGGTGGGCGGCGCCGCTGGGTGCTGTGGTGGCGGCTGTGATGCTGTATATGCTGTGCCGCAATCCCGGCGAGCAGGGCTATCTGTTTGTGGTGATCGGTATCGGGGTCTCGGAGCTGATGCGCGCGGTGGGCGAGTTTCTGATGTCGACCGAATCTATCGTGCATGTCAGCAGCGTCTATTTCTGGACCATGGGCAACTTTGTCGGTCAGGGCTACAGTGTCAGTCTGCCGGTGGCCGGATTGCTGCTGTTACTCAGTCCGGCGGTGATTTACTTCTCCCGCCAGCTGGATGTACTGAGGCTGGGGCTGCCGACCGCCCAGAGCCTGGGCGTCAACGTCAGCCGGGTGCAGGTGGCGATTCTGATGCTGGCGATCCTGATCGCCGCGCTGGGAACGGCCATTGGCGGCCCAGTAGTGTTTATCGCCATGGCCGCTCCCATTATCGCGACTTTCCTGCTGCGGGGACGTATTGTGCCACTGTGGACCGCCGCCATGCTGGGGGCGCTGTTACTCCTGCTGAGCGATACTCTGGTACGGGTACTGGCCGATCCCCACGAAGTGGCCACCGGGATCATGACCCGCATTCTGGGTGGTATCATGCTATTTATATTTCTACTGCGAGATAAAGGACAGGCAGACTAATGACAGCGTTATCGATGACAGGCGTAGGGTTTTCCTACGAGAGCAAGACCGTCCTCAGGGATGTCTCATTTCGTCTCGGCAAAGGTAAGCTGGTTGGCATAGTCGGCCCGAACGGTGGCGGTAAATCGACGCTGCTCAAGATGATGGCCAAGCAACTGGCCCCGCAGCAGGGCGAGATCACCCTCAACGGCACATCGCTGGCGGATTACTCAATGAAAGCGCTGGCCAGAGTGCTGGCTTTTCTGCCGCAGCAGCCGATCAGCCCGGCCGGGATCACGGTGGAACAACTGGTGCAGTACGGTCGTCATCCCCATCAGGGCTGGTTCAGCCAGTGGAGTGACGAAGATGCCGCTCAGGTCGCCAAAGCCATTCAGTGGATGAAACTGGACGATTTGCTGCAGCAACCTGTGGCCAGCTTGTCCGGTGGTCAGCGTCAGCGCGCCTGGCTGGCGATGATTCTGGCGCAGGATACTGATGTGATTTTGCTCGATGAGCCGACCAGCGCGCTGGATATCGGCCATCAGATTGAAGTGATGGAAAGCATCAGTCAGATGGTGGCCATGGGTAAAACCGTGGTGCTGGTGATTCACGATCTGGCGGCGGCCGCGCGTTACTGCGATGAGCTGGTGGCGATTGGTGAGCAGGGCGTGGTGGCGGCAGGGCCGGTCGCCGAGGTGATTACCAAGCCGATGATCGACAAGCTGTACAATACCCATGTCGATATTCTCAAAGCGCCGTTTGATGATGCGCCTGTGATTGTGCCGCGCCGTCAGGCAGACTGGCAGCAGATCGCGGGCTAGCAGCAGCCTGTTGTACAGTCAAAAAAGTTACGCAGTCCAAATAGTTGCGTAGTCCCAAGAGTTACGCAGTCTAAAAAGAAGCCAGCCTGAAACGGCTGGCTTTTTGTTGTCACCCCTAAACCACCGCCTGTAGCGGATGTGACCGTTCAGATTTACCCTTCATTGGCCGCTAACCGGGTCTGATGTCCCTGACGGCGCTCTTCGACAGCGCTGGCCAGCATCGACAACAGGGCTTCGGTATCGTCCCAGCCGAGACAGGCATCGGTAATGGACTGACCATAGGTCATGTCATCTGAGATCTCCTGCCGCCCTTCAACCAGAAAGCTTTCGGCCATGATGGCGGTGATGGCATGGTTGCCGTTGCCAATCTGGCGGCACAGCTCTTCGGCCACCAGCAGCTGGCGCCGGAACTGCTTCAGGCTGTTGCCATGGCTGCAGTCGACCATCACCCCTGTGGTGATCCCTTTAGCCTCCAGCTGCTGCAGGGCATGGTGAATATCCTCTTCGCTGTAGTTCGGGGCTTTACCGCCACGCAGGATCAGGTGGCAGTCCGGATTACCTGTACTGTTAACGGCATATAGCTGCCCGTCCTGACCTGTGGTGGTGTACAGGTGCGGATGGCGGCTGGCAATGATGGCATCCATCGCCACACTGACATTACCGTCGGTGCCGTTCTTAAACCCGACCGGACACGGGAGGCCGGAAGTTTGCTGACGGTGCGGCTGGGACTCAGTGGTTCTGGCACCTATGGCGCCCCAGCTCATCAGATCGGCCAGATAGGTAAAACTGGTGGTATCAAGAAATTCGGTGGCGGCCGGCAGACCCAGTGCGTTGATGCGGATCAGCAGCTCTCTGGCCTGCTGCAGGCCTTTGCCGATTTGATCGCTGCCATCCAGATCCGGGTCAAACAGCATGCCTTTCCAGCCGACTGTGGTGCGTGGTTTTTCGAAATAGGTGCGCATCACCACCACTAGTTGATCCTGATAGCGCTCGGCGTAACGGGCCAGTTGCTCAGCATATTCTATGGCCGCGTCCGGATCATGAATCGAACACGGGCCGATGACGACCAGCAGCCTGTCGTCCTGTCCGTGTAAAATCTCTCTGATGGTGCTGCGCGAGTGTGCGATATGCTCGGTCAGTGCGGCCGGGCAGGGGATCGCTGTTGCCAGTGCCGCCGGTGTGGGTAGTGCCTGCCATGAATGGGCGCGGATCACTGAAGGGTCAATAGCCATTGTTGTTTCCTTTGTTGTCATCGGGAGATGACATCACTCTTGTGCTTCAAGTGCCCATACAGGCAAATGCCGGTTCGATCTGGATTATTATTAGTTATCAACAGCCTGGTGACGACTGGTGTGATAGCTGTCTTCATCAGTACCAAAGCGCCAGTACGGGATGGCATAGACCTGAGTACGCTCGACATCCAGTTCGCGGCGAATAAAGCGGCGCAAGCCAACGACAATCTGCTCTTCACCGCCGAGCCAGAAATAACTGTCGGCAATCTGTTTGGCAGTGGTTTCGGCAGTCGTTTCGGCACTGAACGGCTGCTGGCAGAACTGGTCGATCAGCGGCTGCACCTGATCCGGCTGGCCGATAAACCACTGTACCTCAACCCCTGCCGGAGAGCGGAGATCCAGAATATCGGTTTCATCACTGACCTGGATCGCCACATAGCCGCGGCTGTCCGCCGGCATCTCTTCCAGCATCGCACTGATTGCCGGCAGGGCCGTCAGATCCCCGGCCAGATAATACTGCGAGGCCGGTTTGAGCATAGGATACGGGCCACCCGGTGGGGAGATACCCAGCTTATCGCCGGGGCGGGCATTGAGCGCAAACCGCGACGCCGGACCCAGATCGCCGTGCAGGGCAAAGTCGATATCCATTTCACCGGTTTCCCGACGCAGCTCACGGACCGAGAAGGTGCGCAGCAGCGGTTTGTCTTCGGGTGATGCCCACTTCGGCCCGGTTGCCGTCATGGTCGGCAGCACAGGCTCGGACTGTCCGTCATGGCTCAGCATGATCTTAATGTGCGCACCATTACTGCACGGCGGGTAGTGCGACAGCGCCGTTGAGGTGAAAGTGATACGACGATAACGCGGGCCCAAATCCCGGACAGATTTCACCGTAAGTAACACCGGCTGACGTTTTTCCCTGCTGTCGGGCACGGACATAATGTTTCCTTAATCAGTAATGATATTTATTCTCGTTTGATTATACATAAACTCATCAGCGATAAAAGCAAAAGCTCACCTAAGCAACTGAAAGGGTATGGGGAAATGGGGAAGGGTGGGGGTTTCAGTGGGGGCTGATAGTGATAAAGCCCGCCAGGTTAAAACCTTGCGGGCTGGTACAGGAATTCAGGGTCAATCCCATTCAAACCGTAATTCGGTAAATCGCTGTTGGATCTCTACAATGAATCGATTTGTATTATTGATATCCCAGTTTCTGGCAACGTAGTAACCAGCGTCTTGATAGAAAAACTCAGGTTCACGTTCAGAGCGGTATTTTCTATATTTGTCAGCTGTGCCAGTGATTTCATGTAACTGCTTTAACAGCTGAAAAGAGCAGGTTTTATTATGTCTTAAGTAGTCAAATACTGCGTCATCAATCAACTGGTATGTTTGAAGCGCCTGGACGGTATACAAGCCTATATCCGATTTGCGAAAGCCTTGCTGATACAGTGTACCGTTCACATACAGGTTCAGTCGTGAGCGATCCTTTCCGTCATTTCGCGCTGCGCGTTCTTCACGCTTTTTGTGCCGGACCTCAATCTGATAGTCCATGGCTTCGGGCAGCGGAATGATTTGTTCGACATTTAACAGCAGCCGTTCATCAAGACGCAGTGGGTTTAAGCGAACACAACGGATATCTAACCCCATATCGTTGAGCCAGAGTACCGAGGTGGTGATTTCTTTTGAAAAATTCCTGGCTGCAAGAACGATGCGCGACTCCTTGCCGAAATCGTCTTCCTGCGGGGTATCCCAGCCAAGGAAATCAAGCAGCACACTTTCTGCGTCAAGATCTTGTTCTGTGCGGCTTAAAAACTCTTTATAGGCATGAATTGCATGCTCCCAGGTTAAGTTCGCCACCATGGCAGCGTAGCGAATGGCCTGAAGCTCCATATGGCCGCCATCGTCATCACGCTTTAACTCAATCACAACGAGATTGGCCGATTTATCCACGCCGAGTAAATCAATGCGGCGATTAGACTCAACAAAATGCCCGTATTCTTCGGCAATCACCAGGGTGTCTGGGCTTATAGCTTCAATATTGGCTCTAAGCAGACGCTGGATATCCTGACGCTCTCTGAGTTTCTCTACTTCGAATGAAGTTGTTTCTACCTTGATTAGGGTGTCATTGGCTAATTCGTAAATGGCCATAATTATTCTTTATATCCACTGAGCATATCGAAAATGACCCGGGCAAATTGCTGGGTTTTAGAGGGATCAGACAACAACTGCATCATCTGTTCCTGATGGGCGGCACTGCTGCTGAGGATGGCATCATCAATCGCTTTCGGAAAATCCCCCAGCATGGCTTGTTCCCGGGTATTGTTGGCGACCTGCTTCATGACTGTCTCGTTTTCAGTCAGTTTATCGCGGACGGTGTAGGCATAGTTGATCATGTCGCCGTCGGTCAGATTGTCGGTAATAAAAACCTCATTCAGACGTTCTATCACATGCGAGAGGAATGCCTCTTTCTTGTTCTTGGGCTTAGCCGTGCCGACATCATCGTTGGGTTGGAGCTTGTATTCCGGGCTGTTTTCCCGCAGCTGGATATCCTGCTGGCGAATTTTCGACAGCCGATAGTGGCTCATCACCACATTGCCCAGGTCAATATCATCGTCATCGTGTACGTCTTCGCGCAGCATAGGACGTAAGTGGCGCGCGTACAGACTGAGTTTCTCCAGCTCTTTATCGTCGTAATCGACAATCTGAGACATAAACTCATAGAAACGGGTAAAGCTGCCCAGATCTTTTTTGAAGATTTCCAGACGGTCTTTTTCTTGTTTGCATTCCTTCAGGCTGTTTTCTGCATTGGCAATGAGCACGGCATCGCCTGTCTTTTTCGTGCGTTCAAACATTGCCTTCGCGCGGATATAAGCGTCCACGGCAGAGCTGTAGCGCTGACGCCAGCGGTCTTGCGCGGGTTTACATATGTTACTGATCGCCGCATTGGATTTATTTTTTGTGAAGAAGGCCGTAGCAAATTGTTCGACTTCTGACCACAGGAAAATCCCGCTTGAGCGCAGCTTTTCAAAGAGGTCAAATACCTTGTTCGGGTCAGAAACATCTTCCAGCTCAGCGGTTTGATAGTAAGGCTGAAAGGCATCCAGAATATCTTGCGGCTCGTTGAAGAAATCGAGCACGAAGGTGCCGCACTCAGCTTTACCCGGAAAGGTTCGGTTCAGGCGTGACAGGGTTTGCACACATTCCACATTCGCCAGTTTCTTATCCACGTACATGGCGCAGAGTTTGGGCTGGTCAAAGCCGGTCTGGAATTTGTTGGCTACCAGCATGACCTGATAATCATCACTGTTGAAAGCGTTGCGCATCTCACGACCTTTCAGATCCGGATTCATGTTGTGCTCGGTGAATTTCTGATCCAGCAGTGCCATGCTGTCGGGATCATTCGGATGAAACTCAACTTCACCAGAGAAAGCCACCATGGCCTGAATGCCGGAATAACCGTTTTCAGCCACGTATTTGTCAAAAGCCAGTTTATAGCGCACTGCCTCTTTGCGTGAGCTGGTCACCACCATGGCTTTCGCCTGACCGCCCAATAAGCCCATTACGTTCTTTTTGAAGTGCTCCACAATCACCTTCACTTTCTGTGAGATGTTGTGATCATGCAGGCGCACCCAATTGTTCAGTTTCACCTTGGCTTTGCCTGCATCGACTTCAATGTCAGCAGCATCGAGCTTTTGCTTGAGCTGATAAATCACCTTGTAATTGGTGTAGTTCTTCAGCACATCCAGAATAAAACCTTCTTCAATGGCCTGGCGCATTGAATAGATGTGATACGCCTCTGGTTTGTTCTGTTTAGATGCGGGCAGCTCAGGGTTCGGCAAGCGGCCAAATAACTCTAAGGTTTTAGGCTTAGGGGTAGCCGTAAAGGCGTAGTAACTCAGGTTCTGGCTGCCCTGGCGCGCGGCAACCGTGGCATCAAGAATATCTTCGGAAGACAGTTCCGTGTCGTCATCCACTTCATCGGTCATCAACACTTCTTTGAGCTGGCGCGCTGTAGAACCGGTTTGCGAGGAATGCGCCTCATCGGCAATGACCGCATAGCGGCGTTCTTTCAGCGATGCTGAATGCTCAATCGCTTTGAGCACATGCGGGAAGGTTTGAATGGTGACGATAATGATCGGCTGAGAAGACTCTAATGCTGCCGCCAGCTTTTCAGATTTAGAACCATCGCCTTCCTTTCTGTTGATCCGTCCGACCACGCCATCGGCATGCTCAAACTGGTAGATGGTGTCCTGTAACTGATCATCCAGCACCGTCCGGTCGGTCACTACAATCACGGAGTGGAACTGTTTGTTGCCTGCAGCATCGTGCAGTGTTGACAGTTGGTGGGCTGTCCAGGCAATGGAGTTGGATTTCCCGGAACCTGCACTGTGCTGGATCAGATATTTGTGTCCGCTGCCTTCGGCAATGGCTGCATGAACCAGCTTGGTGACCACATCCCACTGGTGGTAACGCGGGAAGATTAGCGTTTCTTTCTTGGTTTTGAGGCCTTCCCAGTTTTCTTTTTCTTCAATTTGCAGATGAACAAAACGGCCCAGGATATTCAGCAGATTATCCGGCGTCAGGACTTGATTCCACAGGTAATCAGTCGCGTAGCGGTTTTCATCTTCGGGAATGTCATTGCCTTTGCCGCCCTCGTATGTCCCTTTGTTAAATGGCAGGAAGAAGGTGTCTTCTCCTGCTAGTTTGGTGGCCATATACACTTCATACTGGCTGACTGCAAAATGCACCAAAGCACCGCGCTTGAAGGTCAGCAAAGGCTCAGGCTTTTTGGTCGCCGGATCTTTGGGCAGGCGAGTGGCCTTGTATTGCTGAATGGCCTTGTTCACTGATTGCTTGAATTCAGATTTCAGCTCCAGTGTCGACACTGGCAGCCCGTTGACGAACAAGACTAAATCAATCCGCCAGTTCTTGGCTTTCTGGCCGGTTTCTGCCAGATGCTCGGCACTGGCATAAGGGCTGTACACTAGCTCCGGCACAATCCGGCAAATATTTTGCTGATAGCGAGCGAGGGTTTCCGGGTTCAGCGTATGTTCTGGCTTAAACTGGCACAATTCAAACCGGGCATTGCGGATTTTCAGCCCGTGACGCAAGACACCCAAGGTGCCATAGGTGCGGGATGCACGATCGGTTGCGTTGATATCGGCTTTTTTGAGCTGGGCGACCAGAGCTTCTAAAAAATGACGCTCTGAATCGACAGGAAAAACTTTACAGAATTTTTCCCAGGCTTGCGGTTGTGTGTCTTGAACAAAGCTCAGCACATCCTGCTGATAGAGGGCTGATTCGCGATCGTAATCTGTCCCGGTGCCCAGCTTCCAGCCATTGGCCACCATCTGGGTAATGATATCGTCCTGAAAAATCCGTTCCTGTGTTGCGTCTTTCATATTGTGATTCAATTTATTGTTTAACTGCTGATGGGAGTGATTTTTTATGTTCTAGTTGTAGCTTGTTGCTACCCATTTTTTCTGCCAGCTTCTTGTAAGTGTCTTGTAACGCATCAAATCTTTGTTTTCTATCATAGAGTTCCAGAACAAATTGGAAAATTTGAAATGAATACAATAAGTCAAGTTCTTCAACACCTGATCCGTGCGTTCCTTCATTCCCGACCAGTTTTAACGGCTCTAAATATGAAGCTTCTTCTGGATAGACCTTTGCTAAACTTTGCACTTTGCGATTTAAATTTGAACCTTCAACCTGCATGTCATTACAAAACTGCTCTATTGCTCGGCGTAGCTTTGATGCTGAAGATGACGGATCAAAATGAAAATGCTTAAAAGCATCGATTAACTCATCACAAATAGTTTTAGGTATGTTGGATGATAGTGGGAAGATAGGAATGGTTGGTGAAAAATGCTCAATTTTTATATGGTCTGGTTTAACTTTATTTTTATCAAAAGGGTTTTGGGGTTTGAGTAACACACCAGACGCAGATACATGTTTTAAGCAACTATGACATGTTAAAAAGGCTGTCATGAGGTATGCTTCGCCGTTTAGTGGATGAGTTAAATCTTGATAAGCCACTGAAATGGCATCAATCAATGGCAACCAAAAACCATCAGATTGGCTTAAAGTTTCTTGTTTTGATTTGAGCGTATTTCTCTTGTTATTGTGCTCTAATTTATATTTTTTACTGCTTGATAAGAGTGTTTCTTGGGATATTGGTTTCGTTTGAAGGCTGTCTTGCTCTAGTTGTAATTCTGTTTTTTTACAATATGGGCAAGGTAAGTTGGGATAACAATCCAACTCAATAAAACCAGAAATCCGTTCCCATAATGACAAGTCCATTACTCTACCTCAGTAATCAATTGTCCACGCACTGCGTGAACAATCTTGATATCAGAAAAAACTTCTGCAAATTTAATGCAGTAACTTAGCTGCGCCTTGCTCCAGCCCTTGCCGAACAGTGTGGTCAGCCGCTGGGCGAGCCAGGCAATTACCTGCTTGCCGTAATCCGCCCGGCTGCCGCCCAATACTTCTTCATGAATTCGTTGCCCGACAGACCAATACAGCAGCGTCAGCTCTGCATTCACCGCCACCGCTGCCTGTTGTTTTGCTGCCTGGATCAGCGCAATCACATCCTGTTCGAACGCAGCTGTGGGTTGAGTCATGCCATCGCCTCCAAGGGGGTCTCATGAACACTGGCCGCGTGTTGAACGTCTGGCGCCTGCCAGTTGCGCACATCAATCTTGCCAGTGACAGCGGCTGAGATTAGTGCGGTACGGCGCTCTTTTAGGAGCTGAACCGCGTTTTCTGCATTGTCAAACAAGCTTTGAAAGCGTGCCTCTTGAGAACAAAGAAACTCAGCAATTTTTACTTGCTCCTCTAAAGGAGGAAGTGGAACTGGGAGTTTTTTCAGTAACTCTTGGCTCAATGAGGCTCTAGTGACCAAGTTCATTTCTTTTACGAAGAATGCTCTTGTTAATTGGTTTCTAAAGCTAAATTTTGAAAACTCTGGGTGCAGAGTTAACTCTGTGGGTCTAAAACGAATGAGAAAACCTGCAAAAGTCGCTTCAGGAATAGACTCTAGGCAAGCAGATGATAATCCAATTTCCTCAATCGTTTCCGACGTTCGAGTAAACAGTACATCTCCACGTAGAAGCGAATAAGCGTCTCTGTCTTTCTCTGTCGAACGCACTAGTCCAGCAACACTCGTTGGCAAAGAGTAATTTCTATATGCATCACCATAACTTACAAATGGATAGCCAGACCCGAAGAATTCAGCACCGATATTTATTCCATTTTGACACATGCCTAAGTAGCGAAGAGGTTTAACATCCCAATGCTTTGGCACTTCCCCTAACCATTCCACCCCAGAATCTTTCATTGGCGCTTGCGGATTCAACCCTTTGGTCACCGCATGGCTGATCACCGCTTGGCGCTTCTCTTTCAGCAATTTAATCAGTTGCTGCTGCTTTTCGATCAAGGTGTCAATCTTGGCGGTTTCGTGATCGAGGAAATTGGCGATTTGGGTTTGTTCGATACTCGATGGCAGAAGCAATGGAGACGCCTCTAACTTTTCCGCTGTATAGTGAGCGATCGTTGCCTTGTTACATAGAATGTTAATGAAATCGGATGATTTTAAGTTACCAATCCAATAGTTAAAATATCGAGAGCAATTCTGACTCAATGGTCTTATTCTATTGATTGCGTTTTGTATGTAGCATTCAGCTAATTCATCATTCCAAATAGCGGAACGCCCAACATCTCCACCCTCACTAACCAATACATCTCCTTTCTGTAGACGTAATTTGTGAAGTTCTTCTGGAGAAAACCACATGCTATCAACTCTTGATATATCCACACCTTTCGGTTGGATATTTTGAGCTTTTAAATACGGTTTTAGTGAGTCTGCGGAAGACTTGGGGCTTTTTTGAAGCATTTTCCCTAAAACAACCTGATACCCATACTTAACTTGCGTCAATCTCCAATGACTTGGATATTCATCAAGCCATGCAGCATTAGAAGCAGTATATTCTGTATACGCCTGATATTTGCCCATTACGAATGCACCTCTTGCAGCAGTTTCATAATGTCGGCACTCACCGCATCCAGATCGGCATCAATCGCTTCCAGTGCGCGTGGTGGTTGGTAAACATAAAAATGGCGATTGAATGGGATTTCGTAACCCACCACACCAATCTCATTATCTTTGTCATCGCGCTTATCAGCATTTATCCACGCATCCGCAACATGTGGCTGCACTTCACGCTTGAAGTAGCTTTCGATAAGCGTTGATGTGTTTACGCTTGGGTCAAGTGGTACGTTCTCGTTATCACGCAGGTCGCCATCTTGTTGGAACTCAACCACTTTGCCTTTGTAGTCAAAAGCTCCGTAAAGCGGCTGTGCGTCTTCTTTCAGCACTTTTTTGATAACAGGCTCGGCGTCTTGGTTCTTCCAGGTGATCGCATCAGTAAACTGTTTCTTCTGCTTAGCGTCGAACTTGATGCCAGTAGCCTTGAACGCACCTTTGAGGGTCAGTTCAAACTGGTTAAAGTCGTCTGATTGTTGCGCCTTTCCACCAAGTTTTTCACCAACGGCAACTTGCAGGGCTTTCGCCGCATCCATCAGGGCTTTCTGGCTTAACCACAGTTTACTGTCCAGCACGTCTTTGATTTGCTTTTCTTTCAGCTCAGGAAAATCAGCTTTGATTAACGCACGTACTTCGGCTTCTACGTCAATCAGTGTGCCGTATGTGTCGTCATTCCACGCAGTGCCAAACTGATCAAAGACTGCCTGCATCACGGCGTTAAATGGCTTAGGTGCAAAGCGCAGTGATTCCACCGCTTCATCGGTGATTTGTGCAGACAGGCGCAGTGGGCGCTCAATGGTTAAGCGGCGGTAGCCAAACTCGTGCGTATCAAAAATCTTAGCGGTTAGTGGCTTGCCACTTTCGGTCAGGGTGTCGGTTTCAACAAACTCACCAAAGTTTTTCGTGATAGCGCGGATTTCATCATCGGTCAGGAAGTGACGCTTAGAGCCAAGCGATTTACGCATTTTACTGCTTAAGTTGGCACCATTGATCAGTTGTACTTTGCCTTTGCGTTCAGGAGCTTTCTTATTGGTCAGCACCCAAACATAAGTCGCAATGCCTGTGTTGTAGAACATGTCGGTCGGCAGCGCGACAATGGCTTCAAGTAGGTCGGCTTCCAGAATATAACGACGAATTTCACTTTCACCACTGCCGGCCCCGCCGGTAAAGAGCGGAGAGCCGTTCAGGATAATGCCGATACGGCCGCCGTCAGTCACAGCACCGTCGGTGCTGCGGGTATCACGCATTTTGCTGATCAGGTGCATCAAAAACAGCAGCGATCCGTCGGAAACACGGGGTAAGCCCGGCCCGAAGCGACCATCAAAGCCTTTCTGCAGATGCTCAGCTTTGATTTCTTCTTCGATCTTTTTCCAGTCAACCCCAAACGGTGGGTTTGACAGCATGTAATCAAATGCGTCAGCAGGTAGTTGGTCGTTCGACAGGGTGTTGCCCAGCTTGATACGGCTGACATCCTGACCTTTGATCAGCATATCGGCTTTGCAGATCGCGTAAGATTCCGGGTTCAGCTCTTGCCCAAAGGCACGCATCACGGCATTTGGGTTTAACTCATGAACGTATTCCATCCCGGAGGATAAGAAGCCACCGGTTCCTGCTGTCGGGTCGTAAATGGTGCGGATAATGCCATCTTTGGTCAGGGCTTCATCGTCTTCCATAAACACCAGTGAGGTGGTCAGGCGCACGATATCCCGCGGGGTAAAGTGCTCACCTGCCGTTTCATTGGAAGATTCTGCGAAGCGACGGATCAGTTCTTCAAACACCAGGCCCATGTCATGGTTCGAAATGGTCTTTGGGCTGAGGTCGGTGGTCGCAAATTTCTTCACAATTTTGTACAGCAGGTTGGCGTCTTCTAGCAAACCCACAAACTCATCAAACTTAAAGTGCTCAAAAATCTCGCGCGCGTCTTTCGAGAAGGACTGAATATACTTTTCCAGATTCGACTTGATGTTGGTCTGGCCCATCTTGCCAAGATCCATTGGCGAGGTATTAAAGAAAGCCAGACCATCCGCGTTTTGCGGCGTTTGCGTTGCACGCAGCAGGAATTTTTCCTGCGCTTCTTCCGGCAGTTTCATCGGTTGAATACGCTGATATTCGGTAACCACCGCGTCTTTACTGCTCTCCAGTACACACTCCAGACGACGCAGCAGTGTAAATGGCAGGATGACCCGTCCATATTGAGATTGTTTGAAATCACCGCGAAGCAGGTCAGCCACCGACCAGATAAAAGCCGCGGTTTGAGAGAAATTATTGTTGGTCATGAAGAATCTCGGAACTAGCCAAAGTTAAACTGCCGGCGATTATACAGAAGGATTCCGGCGGTGTCTGATAGGGAGTGCAAAGTATGCATCATGGTTTGGATAACAGATTGAGTGTGGTGCTTTTTAGTGTGTTTGATTGTTCCGGAACAGGAATCAGAGATGTGTCACTCATGATCGGCTATGAGATCTGTTGATTATTGGATGGATTTATAAGAAGCTGGCGCGTAAAAATTCTTGCCAAAACAGCCCTTAGGGATCGATTGACACAATGAGATTCAAACGAGAAGGATCAGGGATGAGCCAATATCACACGCAAATCAGCCGTTACTTTCGCCAATCACTTATCGATGCCGACAGGCTGTGCCCAGAAGACAAGGATATTCTTCCGGTGTTGGGGCCGGACAAGAAACAAGATCCCAAAGGTGCGTATCTGGCATTCGACCAATCGATTTGGCAGCAGGGACGAATCAATCCGAATTTGGCGGCACAAATTCTGGATGCAAGGCAGGGGAAAAACAAGGAACCCTTGCAGCAGTCTGAAATTGTGATTTTCCCTCGTGTTGATTATCTCAAATACCAAGGGGGTGCTCATGATCAGCGAAAACGGACGGTGCTGCTGCCTTTGGTCGTGTTTGCTAATTTGCACCGTGACGGCACACTTCAACCCACAAAAAAAGCTCCTTGGATCCCTCGCATCTGGATTGGGCCTTCGGAGGAATCAACGGAGCCGTTTACTGAAATGGCGAAAATCGATGAATTTTTCACGCAACACCCGTTTGAGGGGGTTGAAGATTGGCCACAGTTAATGGCTTATTGTGCAAGGCTGTTGTGTCACGCAACAGGAACACCTTTTCGGGAACCTTCAGCTGAGCAAGCATCGACTCAAGTCGCAGAGATTCTGGTTTCAGATGACTTTTCGCAAAGCGCTCAGTGCTTATTTCAGCTTGATACACCAGTTGTTGGCGCAAAAGCTAATTTACTGAAGGTGCTGGATTTTCTGATCGATAGAAAACACTACCCAAAACTTTATCAGGCTTATAGTGAGCGAAAGAATGCCAGGCTTTCAACCTTTGAGAACAAGCAAGATTCAGTCAGTCTAGCGCAACAGCACCTTGGGCAAATGTCAGGTGAGTTTCCGCTTTCTGTAAAACAACGCAATGCATTGCATCATTTTATTGAACAAGTTGATGGTGAGGTGCTGGCTGTTAATGGGCCTCCGGGAACAGGGAAAACAACTCTCCTACGTTCAGTGGTTGCCAACCTATGGACGCAGGCTGCGTTAAATCAGTCTGAACCGCCGCTCATCGTCGCGACCTCACATAACAATCAGGCTGTGACCAACATACTAGAAAGCTTTGCCCGCATTGATGAAGATGGTCTGGATGAATCATTAAAGGGGCGATGGTTGCCTGAAGTCGACAGCTATGGTTTGTATTTCTGTTCAAGCGCCAAAGCGAACTCAAAAAATCCCTACCGTTATGCAGGCCCGAAAGGGGAAGGCTGTATGGAGGCATGGCAAACACAAACCTTTATCACAGAAGCGCAGTCACACTTTTTGAATCAAGTCGGCCAATGGCAGCAAAGTGAATGTCAGTCGGTGGATGATGCCTTGAAGGCACTCCACCGTGAAATGTTGATTGTGAAAAAACAAATTTCTCAGGGCTTCGACTTTCTGGAAAACTGGCAGTCTGCATTAAGTCTCATCGATAATAAATACGGCTCTTTAGATGGTTTACGAGAAACGATTACGGAAAACAAGGTCGCATTAGAAGAGCAAGCAAAGGCCTATCAACAAGAGAAACAACGGTTAGATGAATTATATGGCCTTTGGGAATCACGTTCTTGGTGGGTCCGTTGTTTCATCTGGCTCCCTCATATACGAAAGCAAGAAGAACGTAAAACGGCGAGGTTGCTCAATCAGTGGGACAGACATATTGAGGTCAGCTCGGATGATCAGGTTGAATCGTATATCAATCAGCAGATGACTCAAATTGCGACTCAAACGAGCGGCTTGCAAAAAGAGTTGCTGGCTGCGGAAAAAGCGTTAGACCACTTTTTAACGCAACAGGGCAGGCTAGAGTGCTGGATGGCACCCGCGAAGCATTTGAAACTGTTCAGTAAAACGAAACCGGAACAGGTGCAGGAGCTGAATGACCGCTATTACCGTTTTCGTTTGTTCAAATTAGCGACGCATTACTTTGAAGCTCGTTGGTTGAAAGAAACGAAGGCATTTGTCGAGTCGAATGATGCAGATAAGAAATCACCCTTCAAGCTATTACGTAAGCTTCGTCGCTACGCAAAGTTAACGCCTTGCTTTGTATCCACTTTCTATATGGTCCCGAGCACCTTTATGGCCGGAGAGTACAAGGATAATGTCTGGCAGGATCTTCCTCAGTTGGAAGAAATTGATTTACTGATTGTCGATGAGGCAGGTCAGGCATTGCCGGATGTATCAGCAGCAAGTTTTGCTTTAGCGAAAAAAGCACTGATTGTTGGTGATACCGACCAGATTGAGCCTGTTTGGAGTATTCCTGCAGGTGTAGACCGATCCAACTTAGCTTTATATGGGTTGCTCGGCGATGACGCTGATTACGAAAGCTGGCTGGACAGTGGTTTGCTGGTAAGCAGTGGTAATGTGATGCGAGTGGCCCAAAGGCAGTGTCGCTATCATCAAATTGAGCAGCTCCAGCGCGGTTTATATCTGACGGAACACCGTCGCTGTTTTAATGACATTGTGGGTTACTGTAACGATCTTGTTTATCAGGGGGTGCTTGAACCATTAAGAGGAAATGCAAAGCACGACGTTCCCTGGGGAACGATGACCATGGAACCCGTCGTTTCTGCTTCTCGCTCATATGGTGGCAGTCGTGGGAACCCTGGTGAAGCAAAAGTTATTGCTGATTGGGTGTTTTCTCAGAAGAAAAAAATTGTCGAGTATGCCAGGCAGCAAGATGAGAAATTGAAGGATAAGACTGATGCTGTAGTACTGTCCAAAGCCCTTGGAATCATTACGCCGTTTAGCAAGCAAGCGGCACTCATACGCTCTGAGCTGACAAAGCATTCGATAGAAAATATTACCGTAGGCACAGTACATAGTTTGCAAGGCGACGAGCGTTTCATTGTATTGTTTTCCAGTGTTTATGGGGAAAACGATAAAGATAGCGGTAAGTTTTATGACGCTGGATCAAATATGCTGAACGTGGCTGTATCTCGCGCAAAAGATTCATTGATTGTATTTGGTGATCCTAACGTCTTTGGGATGAGTGCTGCGGGTTCGCCATCCGGGATGTTACGGCAGAGACTCACTCTGAAAGCTTGTAAGGAACTCAATGAGCAGCCAAGCTTTATCTAAAGGGAGTAGAAACTTGGATATTATTCTTCATTCGTTTAGCTGATTTATTTCGGCTGCATAAAGGTGGGTATGGCATTTTGGGCAGGTGGGTTTTCCTGGTAAAACAACCTCCCATTTACATTCGCAGAGAATACACCGAAACATTGCAGTACGCTTTGGGATTGGGGCAACAGGTGAGTTTATTGCTGATATCAAATATGGATCAGCATCATTGTTAGCGTGACTATGTTGCGGCTTGTATGATGGTTGACTCCGTTTTTCTGATTGAAATTGAGTAATTTTTGCATCCAAACGTTCACTTGCCTGTTGCTCAAGCTTGGTTTTTCGTGGATGGTATATCCATTTTTTTGAGTGGAGATCATGCTGAAGAAAATTCTTCAATAGGTCAATGTGCCGAAGAGTTGAATCCTTTCTATCTGAAAATAAATCGTGTGTATGATCTAGCTGAATTTCGAGAATCCCGCTTTGTTGATAGCGTGGGTTTTTGAGGTGAGAGGGAAGTGCTCGATTCGGGTGAGTGAAATAGATGATGAGCGAGAAATTCTTGACTTCCCCCATGATATCAACGATGCAATTTCCAAATGATGCCTCTTTATAGCAATTCTCAAGCTGGATAGTTGTCGCTTTTGTGATGAGGAAATCTTCTTTGAAATTCAAACCACTACGCCATTTACTTAAAGAATATTTGTAATCAGGCAGATCAATTGTGATGGCTGTTTCAAAAATTTGTCTGGCCATCATGCGCACGGAAACAAAGAAAGAGAAATCGCAGTCTTTGCTCGTTCCTGAGACTTTTCGACTTGCATGGGCGAAATGCCATTGATTTTCCTGGCCTTGTTTGGCTATCAGCGGCGTAGTACAGGAGGGGCAGACACATTCGCACTTATTCCCTCTGGGCACATCAGCAATATCTACAAAAGTGTTATCGACGACTCTTAAACCAAAAGGCACCTGATGTGTCATGAAATAATTATTCCATTCAAGAGTATGAATGCATTAATTTTATGATAAATGCCGCGTTAATGCTGCTAGCCAAGTGATGAGAAGAATGCATTTGAAAGTATTAGTTTTGGGATCTTCACAGAGCGAGTTTGGTGCTAAAAGAGGGCAATATTTGTGGAGGTATATACAAAAAGCCCGCTAGGTCAGGACCTTAGCGGGCTTTGTGACATCCGAAGATGTCTTCGTATACGATTTGGTGGAGCTGGCGGGAGTTGAACCCGCGTCCAAAATCAGTCTAACCAATGGCGCTACATGCTTAGTTTGTCTTTAATCTCGCCAAAGCACTGCGAACAAACACGCTATGCTGAGACACACCTGAATTAAATTTAACGCTTCCGCTCCCAGGTCAAAGCTTCCACGCGATCTCGTTTGGGTTTGACTGCCCTGATTCCCCGTCCTACGAGCTAAGGCTAGGGAGGGCAGGCTCTGAGCAGGTTATTAAGCTGCTAGTGCGTAGTTTTCGTCGTTTGCGACTATTTTTTTGCGGCTTTTTAAAGAGGCAAACCGCACCTCTGCATGCTCCACGGGCCTTCTTGATCCTGTCGAATCCTGAATCAGCCCCAGTGAGGTGTTCAATACTAGCAGAAAATTCTGCCAGGTCAATGACTACCGCGAACTGTGCTTCATGATTCGCGCTTTATCGCGCTGCCAGTCGCGGTCTTTGGCGTCTGAACGTTTATCGTGAAGCTTTTTACCTCTCGCGGTACCTAACTTAAGTTTAACCCATGAACCCTTCCAGTACATGGAAAGTGCCACAATGGTTTCGCCGTCGCGGTTCACCGCCCCGGTTAAGCGGTCCAGTTCGCGGCGGTTCAGCAGCAGCTTACGCACACGGGTCGGCTCAGCCACCACGTGGGTCGAGGCCGCATTGAGCGGCGTGAAGGTGGCGCCGGAAAGAAACGCCTCGCCGTTACGGATAAACACGTAGCTTTCGGAAATGTTGGCTTTACCCGCACGCAGGGACTTCACTTCCCAACCCTGGAGCGAAATGCCGGCTTCATATTCATCATGAATTGAAAATTCATGGCGGGCAGACTTATTCAGCGCAATGGTGTTGCTGCCCGGCTTGTTTGGTTTTTTCTTTGCCATAGCTTCTTATTATACGGATTCAAGTTATTAGGGGAACGTTTTTCCCAGAGGCAATAGGCCATGGAGACACACTATCACTGAATCTTTGGCAGATCGCCGACTAATGGTATCATTACCAGCGATATTGGGTTAAGGAGAAACTATGCCTCAAATCAGTCGCTCTGCACTGGTCCCGTTCAGTGCCAAGCAAATGTTTGACCTGGTGAACGATGTTGAGTCTTATCCGGCGTTTTTGCCGGGATGCTCTGGCACCAAAATTCTGGAAAGCTCTACTGAACATATGATGGCGGCAGTAGACGTTTCCAAGGCTGGGATCAAAAAAACCTTTGTGACTCGTAATCAGTTAGAAGGCATTCATAAGATCAGCATGCAGCTGGTGGAAGGGCCGTTCCGTAAACTGGTGGGTGGTTGGCACTTTACCGAGCTGGATGTCGATGCCTGTAAAGTGGAGCTGAAACTGGATTTTGAATTCACCAATGCGCTGGTGGAAGCGGTGTTTGGCAAGGTGTTTCATGAGCTGACCAGCAACATGGTGAATGCCTTTACCCAGAGGGCCAGGGAAGTTTATGAGCTCTGAGCAGAATAATCTGATCCATGTAGAAGTCGTGTACGCGCTGCCCAATACCCAGCGGGTGATCAAGCTGGCGATTACCCCGGATACGCCCGTGCAGGAGATCATTGAACGCTCCGGGGTGCTGGAAATGTATCCGGAGATCGACCTGAAAAAGAACAAGGTCGGGGTGTTCAGCCGCACGGTGAAGCTGGATGCCAGAGTGTATGAAGGGGATCGGATAGAGATTTATCGCCCCTTGCTGGCCGATCCGAAAGAGATCCGCCGCAAGCGCGCCGAGCAGGCTAAGCAGGAAGCCCTGGCGGCCAAGAAAGCCAAAGGCGACGCTGCGCCGGAATCCGATGCGCCAGACGCGACAGACGAGTAGGACAGCAGTGCTGAGCCCTGATGCGGTCTCTTAAAAGCGCTTCATGCGCCGCCACAGTTCAATTTACTGTCGGATTTACAGCCGGATAAGAATAAGAAAAGCTCGCCTTGGCGAGCTTTTTTGTGTTCTGGCGCTGAATCGGCAGGTTTAACCGCTTAATTTAACGGGTCGTTGAAATTCGGACCTGGCTGATAATCCCCTGTCATGCGGGTCAGCAAGCGGTTTTGATCAAAGGTTAAAACCAGATCTTTTTGTTCCGGCTCATCGTGGCCCGGTTTGTGATAGAACACATAATACCAGGTGTTCGGGTATTCAGGCTCTACCAGCATCGGCGAGCCAAGCACATAACGCACCTGTTCCTGATTCATGCCGTATCTGAGGTTATCGATATCTTTTTCATCAAGATAGTTGCCCTGATTGATATCAATACGGTAGACCAAGCGTTCAACCAAAGAGCAGCCGCCCAGCAGGCTGACGCTCAACGCTAACGCGGCAAAAGTTTTCCAGTTCATAGCATCCCGGCAAAATAATCAGTTCTGCTTGTGATGATAAGCAAGTTAGTGGCAGAAGTAAAAGCACTCGACGGGTAACGCCCGCATAATGCAAAGATTAAGCGGGAGTTCAGACGCTGGAATGGTCAGAAAGTTGCATCAGTGGTGCGATTAACCGCCAACTTTCTGCGCCGGATCATGCTGCTACCAGCAATTCCTTGGCATTGGCCAGTGTGCGCTCTGTGATCTCACTCCCGCCCAGCAGGCGGGCCAGTTCGCTGATCCGTGAGCTTTCATCCAGCGCTTTCATCTGGGTTTCGGTCTGGCCCTTGGCGGTCTTTTTAGCAACGAACATCTGCTGATGCCCGCAACCGGCAACCTGCGGCAAGTGGGTCACGCAGATCACCTGCGTCGATGTGCCCAGGGTGCGCAGCATACGGCCGACAATTGCAGCCGTCGGGCCACTGATACCGACATCCACTTCATCGAAAATCAGGCTGGGTGTTTCTACTTTCTGGGCTGTGATCACCTGGATGGCCAGAGAGATACGTGATAGCTCACCGCCCGAGGCGACTTTGCCCAGTGGCTGCAGCGGCTGGCCCGGGTTGGTGGAGACCATGAAGGTAATGGTGTCGAAACCCAGCGGGGTCAGCATACGTTCCGGATCGCTGTGGATATCAATCTGGAAAATCGCTTTTTCCATGCTCAGCTCATGCATGCTGTGCGAGATTTTCTTGTTCAGCTCTTTGGCGTAACGCTGGCGGCTTTTGCTCAGCTTTTCCGCGCTGTCGAGAAAGCTCAGGCGCTTGGCTTCCACGGCATCGGCCAGGGCATCGAGTTTTTCGTCGCTGCCGTCCAGGTTGTCAAGCTCCAGCAGCAACTCCTGATGTTTCTGCCACAGTTCCGCAGGCATCACATAGTGTTTACGGGCCAGCGACATGATTTTCGCCAGGCGTTCTTCCAGATAGACCAGACGCTGCGGGTCCATATCCAGATCGTCCATATAGCCGCGCAGCTCCTGGCTGGCTTCCTGGACCTGAATAATGGCTTCTTCCAGCATCGGGGCCAGGGTGCTGAGCTTGCTGTCCATTTCGCCCAGATCAAGCACTTGCTGACTGGCTTGCTGCAGTAGCTGCAGTGCATTGACCTCATCTCCTTCGTACAGCAAAGCGAGGGCATGCTGACTGGTAAGCGCGAGATCGCCGGAATTGGACAGGCGCTTGTGCTCTTCTTCGATCTCAGCAAATTCGTCTTCACCCAGCGCCAGATCATTGAGCTCTTTGACCTGATACTGGATCAGCTGTTTTTGCGCCTCGTTATCGGCGCGGCTCTGGCTCAGGCGGTTCAGCTCGTTTTTGGCATGGCGCCAGGCTTGATAATCACTGCTGACTTTTTCCATCAGGGCATGATGGCCGGCATAGTTGTCCAGCATTTCCTGCTGGTGCTCCGGGCGCATCAGCAACTGGTGTGCATGCTGACCATGGATGTTGATCAGCAGCTGGCCCAGCGCTTTTTGCTGAGAGGCGGGCACCGGGCTGCCATTGATGAAGCCACGGGAGCGGCCTTCTTTGGTCACCACACGGCGAAGGATACACTCGTCGCCTTCAATCAGCTCGTTGTCTTCCAGCCAGCGGCGGGCAGCCTGATTGTTGCGCAGCGAGAAGGTTGCGTGAATTTCTGCTTTGACTTCACCGGGGCGGACCATGCTGGCTTCAGCACGGTCGCCCAGGCATAAGCCAAGGGCATCAATCGCTATAGATTTACCTGCACCGGTTTCACCTGTGATGGTTGTCATCCCAGATTTCATTTCAAACTCGAGATTTTTGACAATTGCAAAATTAGAGATCGTCATGTGTGCCAGCATCTGTGTTCACCTGTCTAAATCAACACCTGTTTATTTGAACAGTATATACTGTATCTACATACAGTAAAGTGGCGGTGAACGGATTTATGGTGAAAATTGTGATTAAGGTTAAGTTTCTGCTGACATGAAAAAAGCCAGCGCAGGGCTGGCTTAACAAAGACATAGGTTTGATTTCAGAACAGCTTGCTCGACCAGCCTAACTTGCCGCGCAGTATGTTGTAGTAGCTGTAGCTTTTCGGGTGGATCAGCTGCAGGTGATCCGGACTCTGATAGATGTGAATTTCATCACCCGGGCTTACAGGCAGCGACACCTGTCCGTCGCAGCTCACTTCCAGTGTCCGTCCGTCGTCAGGCACAATCAGCTTGATCCTGCGGTTACCGTCCACCACCAGCGGGCGGCATGACAAGGTATGGGGAAACATAGGCACCAGTGTGATGGCATTAAGGCTCGGCGAGAGAATCGGGCCGCCGCCGGACAGCGAATAGGCCGTGGAACCGGTTGGAGTAGCGATGATCAGGCCGTCGGAGCGCTGCGAAAACGCAAAGCTTTCATCGATATAGACCTCGAACTCAATCATATGGGCGATTTTGTCCGGGTGCAGTACGGCTTCATTGAGTGCGGTGTTGCGGCTTTTTATCAGGCCATGACGGTGAACCTCGGCTTCCAGCAGGAAACGCTGCTCGGTGACGAACTCGCCGTCCAGCACCTTTTCCAGCTCCTGCTCGAAGTTGTCCGGATCTAAATCAGTCAGGAAGCCCAGATTACCGCGGTTAACGCCGATCACCGAGATATCAAAGCGCGAGAGTACCCGTGCGGCGCCTAACATGTTACCGTCCCCCCCGACGACAATCGCCAGGCTGGCGCGGTCACCTATGGTGAGCAAATCGCACAGCGCTTCAGCGGGCACATCCAGATCATGGGCTAGACGATGATCAACCAGTACCTGGTAGCCTTTGGCGGTCAGCCAGTTATAAAGGCTGGTGTGGGTGTGAAGCGCATCAGGATTTCTCGGCTTGCCAACCAGGGCGATGATTTCAAAAGGGCGCGTCATGTCCTTGATCCAACGGGTAAGAATGGGGCCAGTATAGCCTTAGCAATAAGGAAATGTCGCCCTTTGTCGTCGATATCGGGTTGAATCGTTGAACTTCATCCCCATAATATGCCCATCACGTTTTAATAGTGGCCGGCAAGTTGCGCCTTGCGTAACCTACCGGCCATGCATATCACCCTTTTTGAGCTTAGCGGAGTAGCGAAAGCATGAGCAAGAAAGACGAAGTGTTGAACGAAGAAGAACTGCAGCAGGCGCAGACGGAAGCAGCAGGCGCTGAAGCGGCTGCAGACAGCGCGGAAGACCTGACGCTGGACGAGTTGGCACTGTCCCGTATTGAAGAACTGGAAGCCGCGCTGGCTGTCAGTGAAGCCAAAGTGAAAGAGCAGCAGGATTCAGTACTGCGTGCCCGCGCGGATATTGAGAATATGCGCCGTCGTACCGAGCAGGAAATCGACAAAGCCCGTAAGTTTGCGCTGGAAAAATTTGCCGGTGAACTGCTGCCTGTGATCGACAACATGGAGCGTGCGCTGGAACTGGCTGATAAAACCGACGAGACATTAAAGCCAATGCTGGAAGGCGTTGAGCTGACCCTGAAAACCATGACGGACACGGTAGAGAAATTCGGTCTGAAAGCCATCAACCCTATGGGTGAAGCGTTCAACCCGGAATTCCACCAGGCGATGTCGATGCAGGAAAGCGCAGAGCATGCGCCTAACACCGTAATGATGGTGCTGCAGAAAGGGTATGAGCTGAACGGCCGTGTGGTTCGTCCGGCTATGGTGATGGTCGCTAAGGCTGCACCTGGCAGCAATGTCGACACTCAGGCCTGATGTGCCTGACGGGCAGGCCGAGTGATGAAAGCCCACTCGGGTGGGTTTTTATTTTTTACATTTTTTTTCGACCTGCCCCTTGAAAAGGTCTCTGATGGCCTTATTTAGTAGTCATACGATAGCGTAATTGAATTAATTGAGGGCCTTGGCCCCCATGCTCGATTCTGCATTACGCAGAACGAAGCCAGTAAACCAACGAATTTCGGAGAAAGCCAGATGGGTAAAATCATTGGTATTGACTTGGGTACAACCAACTCATGTGTAGCTGTACTGGATGGTGATAAGCCACGCGTTATTGAGAACGCAGAGGGTGATCGCACTACGCCTTCTATCATCGCTTATACACAGGATGGCGAAACACTGGTCGGTCAGCCTGCGAAACGTCAGGCGGTGACAAACCCAGAAAATACCCTGTATGCAATCAAGCGTCTGATTGGTCGCCGCTTCGAAGACGAAGAAGTACAGCGCGACATCGAAATCATGCCTTTCAAAATTGTGAAAGCAGACAACGGTGATGCTTGGGTGGAAGCGAAAGGTCAGAAAATGGCCGCGCCTCAGGTTTCAGCAGAAGTGCTGAAGAAAATGAAGAAAACCGCTGAAGACTACCTGGGCGAGAAAGTCACAGGCGCAGTGATTACTGTTCCTGCCTACTTCAACGATGCTCAGCGTCAGGCTACCAAAGATGCCGGCCGCATCGCGGGTCTGGAAGTGAAGCGTATCATCAACGAACCGACTGCTGCTGCTCTGGCTTATGGCCTGGACAAGCAAGGCGGTGACCGCACTATCGCGGTATACGACCTGGGTGGTGGTACCTTCGATATCTCTATCATCGAGATTGATGAAGTTGAAGGCGAGAAGACGTTTGAAGTACTGGCAACCAACGGTGACACACACCTGGGTGGTGAAGACTTTGATAACCGTCTGATCAACTATCTGGTTGACGAATTCAAGAAAGATCAGGCCATCGATCTGCGTAAAGATCCACTGGCCATGCAGCGTCTGAAAGAAGCGGCAGAAAAAGCGAAAATTGAGCTGTCATCTGCCCAGCAGACTGACGTGAACCTGCCGTACATCACTGCAGATGCGACAGGTCCTAAGCACATGAACATCAAAGTGACCCGTGCCAAGCTGGAGTCACTGGTTGAAGATCTGGTACAGCGTTCTCTGGAGCCAATGAAAGTGGCACTGGCTGATGCCGACCTGTCTGTAGGCGAAATCACTGACGTTATCCTGGTGGGTGGTCAGACGCGTATGCCTATGGTTCAGGCCAAAGTGGCTGAGTTCTTCGGCAAAGAAGCACGTAAAGACGTCAACCCGGACGAAGCCGTTGCCGTAGGTGCTGCGGTTCAGGGGGGTGTACTGGCCGGTGAAGTTAAAGACGTTCTGCTGCTGGACGTGACCCCGCTGTCTCTGGGTATCGAAACCATGGGCGGTGTGATGACCAAGCTGATCGAGAAGAACACCACGATTCCGACCAAAGCGGAGCAAGTGTTCTCGACAGCAGAAGACAACCAGAACGCGGTAACTATCCATGTTCTGCAGGGTGAGCGTAAGCAGGCGAACTTTAACAAGTCTCTGGGTCAGTTCAACCTGGAAGGTATTCAGGCAGCACCTCGCGGTATGCCTCAGATTGAAGTTATCTTTGACCTGGATGCTGACGGTATCCTGCACGTGTCTGCAAAAGACAAGAGCACTGGCAAAGAGCAGAAGATCACTATCCAGGCATCTGGCGGTCTGAGCGACGACGAAATCGAGAAAATGGTACAGGAAGCAGAAGCTAACAAAGAAGCGGACAAGAAGTTCGAAGAGTTAGTCTCTGCCCGTAACCAGGCTGACCAGCTGGTACACGGTACCCGTAAGCAAATCGAAGAAGCGGGCGACGCACTGCCTGCGGATGAGAAAGAGAAGATCGAAGCCGCGGTTTCTGAACTGGAAGAAGCACGTAAAGGCGAAGATAAAGAAGCGATTGATGCCAAAGTACAGGCGCTGATCGCGGCTTCTCAGAAGCTGATGGAAATTGCCCAGCAGCAAGCTCAGGCCCAGCAAGCGGACAGCGGTGAGCAGACTCAGTCGAAAGACGACGATGTTGTAGACGCCGAGTTCGAAGAAGTAAAAGACGATAAAAAATAAGAGTGTGATCTCATAATCTTATTTGGGCACGGGCGTTTGGGGTTACTCTTACGCCCGTAGCTGTATAAGCAGGTGACAGTTTAATTATGTCAAAACGTGATTTTTACGAAGTGTTAGGCGTAGGCCGTGACGCCAATGAGCGTGACATCAAAAAGGCTTATAAACGTCTGGCGATGAAGTACCACCCGGACCGTAATCCGGGCGATGAAACAGCGGCGGACAAGTTCAAAGAAGTGAAAACCGCCTATGAAATTCTGACCGATCCTCAGAAGAAAGCGGCCTACGATCAGTATGGCCATGCAGCCTTTGAACAAGGCGGTATGGGCGGTGGCGGCGGCTTCGGCGGCGGTGCAGATTTCAGCGACATCTTTGGTGATGTGTTCGGCGATATCTTTGGTGGCGGTGGCCGTCGTGGTGGTGGTCAGCATCGTGCTCAGCGCGGCGCCGATTTACGCTACAACATGGAGCTGACGCTGGAGGAAGCGGTACGCGGCTGCAGCAAGGAAATTCGCGTTCCAACCCTGGTAAACTGTGATACCTGCGAAGGTTCAGGGGCGAAGAAAGGTTCCTCGCCAACGACCTGCGGAACGTGTCACGGTGCTGGCCAGGTGCAGATGCGTCAGGGCTTCTTCGCGGTACAGCAAACCTGTCCTCACTGTCATGGCCGCGGCAAGATCATTTCTGATCCTTGCGGTAAGTGTCATGGTCAGGGCCGGGTTCAGGAAACCAAAACCTTGTCGGTGAAGATACCTGCCGGTGTGGATACGGGCGATCGTATTCGCCTGACCGGTGAAGGTGAAGCCGGAGAATTCGGCGCACCAGCCGGGGATCTCTACGTGCAGGTGCATGTGCAGCAGCACGCGATTTTCGAGCGCGATGGCAACAACCTGTACTGCGAAGTGCCGGTCAGCTTTACCATGGCGGCACTGGGCGGCGAAGTGGAAGTACCGACACTCGACGGTCGTGTCAGCCTGAAAGTACCGACGGAAACGCAGACCGGACGCATGTTCCGTATGCGCGGTAAAGGCGTGAAGTCTGTCCGTGGCGGTGCAGTTGGCGATCTGATCTGTAAGCTGGTGGTTGAAACACCGGTGAACCTGAGCACTCGCCAGAAAGAACTGTTGCAGGAGTTTGAGAACACGCTGGCGGGCTCTGATGCCAAAAAGCACAAGCCACGTTCGGAAGGTTTCTTCGACGGCGTGAAAAAGTTCTTTGATGATCTGACCGGTTAACCTCTGAGTCATATACCTTAAAGGCCAGCATTATGCTGGCCTTTGTCGTTTCTGCCGCTGCCAGCTTGTGCCAGCCGCTTTACCAGCACTCAGACGGGACAGTGGTGCCATTGTGTAACAGCGCAATAGAGCCGCATTCCTGCGCCCCATCTTTGCTTTCGGCCCACAGCCGGTATGTGCCACTCTCCAGTGCAATCCGGTAGGAATAGAAGGGGTTGTCATAACGGCAGGCAGGACAGAGTGCGGCGGACAACTGCGGCGGATATGCCTGACCCTGAGAGCGCTGCTGTTCAATGGCGAGCTGCAACATAATGAGATCGGCCTGGGCCTGACGCAGATAGGCTTTTTGCTGGTGTGCCTGATAGGCCGGCAGGGCTGACATCGCCAGTATGCCAGCCAGGGTAACGACAATCAGCAGTTCGATCAGCGTCACTCCTTGCTGGTTTCTTGATTTCCTCATCTTTTTTTCCTTTCGATTCATGTCACTAAGTCGGTGCTTTGCAGCTGCGTCTTGCCGTTGTTTTGCCATCCTATTGCGCGGTGAAAAAGGTTCGGGAGCAGGTCAGGTGAGAAGTTGGGAGTCAGCGACAGAAAACATGCCACTCAGGCAAATGCGGTTACATTGTGTTGCGAGCGTCAGAGGGATGACGCTGATTGAAGCCATAGTGGTGTTATCTGTCATCATGTTGATAGCTACCGTGGCCACGCCTTCATTTTCCGACGTCTTTGCCACTCAGCGCCTGCACCGTTTGGTCAGTGAGTTAGAATGGCTGCTGGTCCTGGCCAAATCGGAAGCTGTGATGCGCGGCGAAGATGTATCGATTGGTTTAGAGACCGTCCCGCACCATACCGTTCTGCACCATACCGTTCTGCACCATACTATGACGACGTCGCAGCCCGGGTCTGACGACTGGATAATCCTTGCCAGGTTGGCAGAAGGCGAGCCTGTGCTAAAACCGCTGTCCGCCACTGATTTTCCGCACCTGACACTGTCGCGGAGCTTTGCCAGTGATGTTCTGACAGTGGACAGCCTGACAGGACGCCCTCACGCCGCAGGCAGCTTTTTTGTCGGCCGGGACGGCAAGTCGCAGGTCAGGATCACTTTCAGCAATGTCACCGGCAGAATCTATGTCTGCAGCCTGAGCGCGGAGGCCGGTTATGCCCGGTGCTGAAAACCTCAGCAGGCAGAGCGGGTTCAGTCTGATAGAGCTGACGGTTGCGACAGCATTGAGCCTGATGGTGCTGTCTTTACTGGTGCACTTGCTGATGGCCGGAAAACAGGCGGCACTGAGCCGTTCGCTGCAGCTGATCCTGGCTCAGGATGTGCAGGATGCGTGGCGCATGCTCTCGGGGGATGTGCGTCGGGCCGGTTTTCAGACTGCAGAGTCCGGGACACCGCTTTTACCGCCGGGGGCGGTTCACACGGTACATGTTACGGCCGGACACTGTCTGGTGATGAGTTACGAGCTGGAAGGTCGTACTGTGGTGAAGGCCTACTACCGGCAAGACGGTGAATTAAGAGTGCGTTCGTCGCACGACACTTTTTCTACCCCGGATCAGGCATGTCAGGGCGGGCAGGCGCTGCTGGATTCGCGCTGGATGACAGTGACAGGCTGGCAGGTTCAGTATGACACTTCTCCGGCAGCAGGTATTCCGGGTCAGCTACTGTCTGTCCGTCTTTCTGTCTCATCGCTGGATAGCTCCGCGCAGCTTAATGAAACGATGGCACTGAGGGTCAGGAATCCGTGATGAAATTTCAGCGAGCCGCTGTCAGGACTCAGCAAGGCATGAGCACTTTACTGATCAGCAGCCTGATGCTGTCCGTGGCCATGGTCTTTGTAATGACCAGCTACAGCACCAGCTTTTATCAGGTCAAACGCGCTCAGAATACTGTATTTTCACGTCAGGCATTCTGGCTGGCAGAAGGCGCTCTGGCTTGCGGACTTGGCCTGATAGCTGAGCATTTTCAGCGCCAGCCGGTCAGTACCGATCCACAGGCGTTTTCTGACAGCGGGTCTGCGGTTTGCCCGTCAACACAAGGCGACGGACATATAGCGGTGCGGATCGCACCTTTGGCAAACGGAAGCTATCAGGTGAGCGCCGAAGCCAGAGTGGATGGCAGGGCTAGGGTGAGGCTTCAGCAGATTGCTGTGGTGAGGGTGTGCAACTCAGGTGCTGAGCCGTTATCGGCCAGCGAAGAGCCAGAGTGCGTGGCTCTGGGATCTTTGCCGCAAGCGCAAGAGCGGCTGGTTTATCAGATTCGCTGGCTGCACGGGTCCTGGCGTGATGTCTGATGCCATAAAGCCGGTAGCGGACAAACAGCGGGGGTTCAGTTTGGTGGAAGTACTGGTGTCGCTGCTGCTGGTCAGTGTCGGTCTGGCCGGGCTGATGAAGCTGCACGCTTATCTCAACCTACAGGCAGATAATGCTCTGGTCATGCTTACTGCGGTGAATCTGGCGGAATCGCACTTAGAACACCTGCACCTGGAGAGCCTGCACTTAGCAAGTCTGCGCGCTGATCCGCAGCCGGGACAGCATACGCACACAGAGCAGCATGCTTTGCATAGTGTCACTATCCTTTTGGAGGCTGTGGTTGGTCATGACACTCAGCCTGGTGGCATCTCAACGGTGACAGTACAGGCAAGCTGGCAAGATCGCTGGCACCGGGAACATCAGGTGACTCTGGAGACCAGAATGCTGCTTGCCCTGTATTAAGTCTCAGCGGTAATTTTCTGCTGTGACTGAGTTCTGTCTGTCAGTGCGGACGGGCAGAATTTGCCGGTACGCGGTTAAGGTTATAGCAGGGTAGAATACGCAGGAATGAGCTTTGGGGTTATAATACTCTAAAAGCTGCACAAGCTGAACATTCATTAAATATCAATTGGTTATATTAATTTGGCTTGCCATGATCCTTTTGTATGAAATGCTGTACAAGACAGAGCTGGCAGCTAACTGAAAAGCTGTACATGGTAGTTTGTTACATCTGACACTGAAGCGGCCACAGCACGCCAGTCTCAATATTGAACAGCAAATAAAGTCAGTCTCATGGTGTATGCTTATGTGACTATGATCGCAAATTTATTACAAGGTGGCGTCCGGTGCTGAGCGTAAATAGTCAACTTGCCCTCTGGCAGTGTTTTGGTGGTGTAAGGCATGCTTGTCTGGCGGCTGACAGGCGAGCGGCTTTGCTTGCCTGCCTGCTGTGCTTTGGTGGCGGACTGGGCCTGAGCACAGAGGCGGCTGCGACGCCCTGGGAGCAGTTTCGTGCCCCGACTGCAGGCAGTCCGCAGTCGATCGGCAGTTACAGCAATGGCTGTCTGGCCGGTGCGAAAGTCCTGCCCGAACAGGGAGAAGGCTATCAGAGGGTCAGATCGGAGCGCGGGCGCTTTTACGGTCATGAGAGCATGATTACTTTTTTGGAGCAATTGTCGGCGAAGGCGAAAAAATTGCAGCTGGGTAATTTACTGGTCAGTGATATCGCCATGCCGCGCGGCGGTCGATTTCGCTCAGGGCATGCCAGTCATCAGACCGGACTGGATGCCGATATCTGGCTGACGACTTTAGATCAACCGGCCTCTCAGCAGGCACTGCCTGAGCTGCAACCTTTACCTATGGTTGATCTCAAGGCATACCGCATTATTAAAGACAATTGGTCGGCCAGCCAGGCGAACCTGATCCAGCTGGCAGCGTCAGATGCTAACGTGGCGCGCATATTCGTCCACCCTGTTATAAAAGAACAGCTGTGTGACGCGCAATGGACAGATCGCAGCTGGCTGCGCAAGGTAAGACCCTGGTGGGGACATTACTACCATTTTCATGTCCGTCTGCATTGCCCGCAGGGAAGTCAGCAATGCAGGGAACAGTTACCGCCGCCTCCGGGCGATGGCTGCGGTGCAGAGCTGCTTTCCTGGCAACCCAAACCTGCTGCGGAAAAGAAAACGGCCAGCGCCAAGCCGGTTAAGAAACGGCCTGTGCTGAAACCGCTTCCGCCTGCGGGTTGCATGGCGATGCTGAATGCCCCTGCTCAGGATGCGGACAGAGACAAATACGCCAAAGAGCAGCGCGCACTCAGGGAGCAGTCTCAGTAGCGCAGTTACGCCATTCCCTGCAACACCACAAACTTCTCAAGCAATTGCTCCTCGGTCTCGACATGTGCGGGATCGAGGATAATGCAGTTATTGATCGGGCAGACTGACTGGCAGGTCGGTTTGTCGTAATGGCCTTGGCATTCAGTGCAGCGGTCAGGATCAATCTCATAGATCTCTGCCCCCATGCTGATGGCATCGTTCGGACATTCGGGATCGCACATGTCGCAGTTGATGCATTTGTTTGTAATCAATAAAGCCATAATTTTTTACGTCCGAGGAGGTTCTTGTCACAGGGTAAAGCGGGTGTGCGATCCTTTGCCAGTTAACTGTGCTTTGTGATGTTTCCCCAAAAAATGAAAGGAGTTAAAGCGGCAAAAAGTGTAGCACAGAAGTCAGGAACGCCCAATAAATTGGGGGAAACGGGTTTGTTATCGCCAAGAACGGGCTAATTTAGTGATTTAACGTTGTTTCTTCCTCAGCCGCAAATCAATAGTGTTCTGGCAATGTTGGTTTTTTATGCCATGGCTGACAAAGCGGCATCCGACATTATTGTTGAAATTGAGTGCATTATATCAATGGCCATTGTGAACAGTGGCTCCTGGATTGTGCGGGGGAGTGGTAAATGAAGGTGCGATTAGACCCCATAGCGTTGATCGTTGTTTCTATCTTACTGGGCTGGGGATGGACGGAAGTAACGACAGAGCCTGTATGCCAGCAGGAAATGGTGCAGCAGGGTGTGCGGTACACTATTCCTATCAAATGCTCAGATATTCCCAATGTGACGGTGAGTAGTTAGTCTGCCACCGTATTGCAGAGGAACAGCAATACGGTGGCGAACAGAAGCCTGTCAGAGTGCGTTAGGGTTACGGGTGGTAGCGCCAGCGTTGAGATTGCGCATCAGTAACGCGAACGGTAGCGCCAGATCTTCCGGAACCGGAATAAACACGAAATGTCCGCTGCCTTTGGCATCTTCAATGGTTTCGGATTTACGGTTTTCCATGTGTTCCAGCCTAAAGGTGACATTACCGTTCGGTGTCATCAGCTCCAGGCTGTCACCCACCAGAAATTTATTTCTGACTTCGACTTCCGCCAGTGCACCGCGGCGCTTGCCGGTAAATTCACCCACGAACTGCTGGTTATCCGAAATAGAGTAACCATAGTCGTAATTCTGGTAAGCATCATGGGTGTGACGACGCAGGAAGCCTTCGGTGTAGCCACGGTGAGCCAGACTTTCCAGTGTCGACATCAGGCTTTCGTCAAACGGCTTGCCGGCCGCGGCATCATCAATCGCTTTACGGTACACCTGTGCCGTGCGGGCGCAGTAGTAGAAAGACTTGGTACGGCCTTCAATTTTCAGCGAATGTACGCCCATTTTGCTCAGGCGCTCAACATGCTGAACCGCGCGAAGATCTTTGGAGTTCATGATATAGGTGCCGTGCTCATCTTCAAACGCGGCCATTTTTTCATCCGGCTTGTGGCTTTCGCTCAGCAAAATGACCTGATCAGTCGGCTTGCCTTCACCCAGCGTGGGCGCGACGTCCTGCATCTGTACCGCGGAAGCGGCTTGTTGCACTTCTACAATCTGGCCGGCATCGTCTTCTTTGGCGGCTTCCGCCTTGTATTCCCAGCGGCAGGCGTTGGTACAGGTGCCCTGATTGGGATCCCGCTTATTCATATAGCCAGACAGCAGGCAGCGACCTGAGTAGGCCATGCAAAGCGCGCCGTGAACAAAGATCTCCAGTTCGGTTTGCGGGCATTTTTCACGGATTTCTTCGATTTCTTCCAGCGACAGCTCGCGGGAAAGAATCACCCGTTCAATCCCTTGCGTTGACCAGAATTTTACCGTCGCCCAGTTAACTGCATTGGCTTGCACCGACAGGTGGATAGGCATGTCAGGGAAGCTTTCTCTGACCATCATGATCAGGCCGGGATCAGACATGATTAAGGCGTCAGGGCCCATGTCGACAATCGGGGCCAGATCGCGGATAAAGGTTTTAAGCTTGGAGTTATGCGGCTGAATGTTGCACACCACGTAGAACTTTTTACCCTGGGCATGGGCTTCGTCGATACCTATCTTCAGGTTGTCGTGGTTGAACTCATTGTTGCGTACACGCAGGCTGTAACGGGGCTGGCCTGCATACACGGCATCGGCACCGTAGGCGAAGGCATAGCGCATGTTCTTCAGGCTGCCGGCAGGCGATAACAATTCAGGTTTAAACATAACTCGGGTTTCCCTTTTGGGTCAAAGTCTGATGTCAGATCAGGCCGCACTCCTGCTCACCGACAGGGCGAATTCATGGGAGGCGGAAAACAGAGGGCGAATTTTACTGTGAAGGCGGGGATCTGGCAAATATCCTGAATCTTGATAAGGGTATTAAGTAGCACAAAAGATGACAGCTGCTTAAAATGGATGTGAGCCATGTCTCATACTTTTTATGTTAGCGGTAAGAGTATTAGGGGTCTTAGCCGTTTAAGTTTACTTATTAACGGTGTTTTCTTATTGCATTGAGTTGGATATAAAAAAATGGATATAGTGTCGATCATTTCGTCTGTGTTTAGTATTTGGGTGGTGATGGCAATACTGGTTATTGTCATACTGCGTTCTTCTATTAAGTTTGTTCCGCAAAATACTGCTGTGGTCGTTGAACGATTCGGTAAATACCACAAAACCATGGAAGCGGGTCTGAATTTTATCGTGCCTATGATTGACCGGGTTGCCTACACCCAGACCCTGAAAGAGCAGGCGTACGATGTCCCGAGCCAGTCGGCCATTACCAAAGATAACATTTCCCTGATTGTTGACGGGGTGCTCTATATCAAGCTGATCGACCCTTACAAAGCCAGCTATGGCGTCGACAACTATATTTTCTCTGTCACCCAGCTGGCGCAGACCACCATGCGCAGTGAAGTGGGGAAAATGGACCTGGATAAGACGTTCGAAGAGCGTGAGAATCTCAATACGGCGATTGTGTCTGCCATCAACGATGCCGCCTTGCCATGGGGTGTTCAGGTACTGCGATATGAAATCAAAGATATTGAGCCGCCACGTTCAGTACTGGACGCCATGGAGCGCCAGATGAAAGCCGAGCGGGAAAAGCGGGCGGTTATTCTTGAATCTGAAGGTAAGCGCCAGAGCGAGATCAATATTGCCGAGGGTATGAAGCAGGCCCGGGTACTGGCAGCAGAAGCGGAAAGATCCGAGCAGGTTCTCAAAGCCGAAGGTGAAGCACAGGCTATTCTGGCGGTCTCGAAAGCCGAAGCCGATGCGCTGGCGATTATCGGCCGGGTGGCATCTACCGAAGAAGGCCAGAAGGCAATCCAGCTGGATCTGGCGGGCAAGGCCATTCAGGCCAAAGAAGCGATTGCGAAAGAATCCTCTGTTGTTCTGCTGCCTGATGCTTCTTCTTCTGCGTCAAACATAGTGGCAGAAGCCATGACCATTATTCACCAGCTCAACCGTCAGCAGGGCAATTCGGCTAAAAGAACCGACCCGCACGAGGAACAGTAATGATGACGGATTTTTTTGGACTGAGCCCGGCTCAGCTGACCATAGTGATCGGCCTTATCCTGCTGGCCGTCGAGGTCTGGATGCTGGGGCTGTCGACTATTGTTTTGCTGGCCCTTGGTGTGTCAGCCATCCTGACCGGTACGCTGGCACTGGTGGGTGTGGTACCTGAAACCATGACAGCCCTGGTGGCGGTCAGCGGTATCGGCGCGGGCGTATTGACGCTGCTGTTGTGGAAACCGCTGAAACGCTCGCAGAAAGCGGAAAAACCGAAACAAAATATCAGCAGTGATTTTATCGGCCTGACGTTCCGGCTTGATGCCGCACTCAGCCATGAACAGCCGGGGACAGTAAAGTATTCCGGCATCAGCTGGAAACTGGTACTCAGCAGCGATTACACCGGTGAGCAGGTAGAAAAAGGCCGGGAAGTGGAAGTGGTGGCGGTGGATGTCGGTCGCTTTACTGTCAAGCCGGTGAATCACGCTTAAGCGAGTGCTTGTGAGGATTTCTTGCCTTGAAAAGGGGGAGGGACTGAATCGAGATTGCTGGAATCACAATGATTCCCTCCCCTTGGCAAGGGGAGGGTTAGGGCGGGGTTCGTGAAATGTGCACAGATTTGGCATTTGTGCTCGGTAACCCCCCGCCTGGCCGCCCCCTTGAAAAGGCAATGCGTTGTCAGACGCGTTCTTCCATGCCACCCAGTTCTTCAAACAGGTTAGGCAGTATGGCGGACAGCTCACCGCACATTAATGACAGATCAGCATCCAGACGCTGCGCCATGTCTTCACGGTCGATGTCGTCATTTTGCTCTCTCAGCTCATCGGAAAATTTCAGGCGCTTGAGTGACAGATCGTCGCCCAGCACAAAATCGATGCGCTCCTGCCAGTTGATAGCCAGTTTGGTTACCATTTTATCGGCTTCGATATGGGCCAGAATTTCATCACAGCTCAGGTCCTGCTGCTTACAGCGGATCACGCCGCCGTCTTCCAGAATGGCTTTCAGCTCGGCTTCTTCACCTATGGTAAAACCGTTAGGGGACTCGCCGGAGCGCACCCATTCCGTCAGTGTCTGCGCGGCTGGTTTGGCCACAGTCACAGGCACAACCGGCAGGCTGCCGATGGATTTACGTAGCAAGCCAAGCAGATCTTCGGCTTTTTTGAAGCTGCCGGCATCAACCAGCAACAATCCCTGCGCAGGCATGATCAGCGCATAGGTGTGGCTCTGACGGCTGAAAGCGCGAGGCAGCAGATCCATCACGATCTCATCTTTCAGGGTGTCTTTTTCATTTTTCTTTAGTTTACGGTCCTGTTCTTTCTCCTGCATCTCCACTTTGGCATTCAGTGATTCTTTGATCACAGAGGCGGGTAGCATTTTTTCTTCTTTGCGGGCACAGATCAGAATGTTGTCCCCGGCAAGGTGAGTATACATATCACCGTGTTTGCCCAGTGCTGAAACCCAGCCGAATTTTTGAATATCCTGGCTACCACAAGGGGTAAAGCGGAATTCTTCCAGTTGCTTCTCAAGCTCTTCCGGTTTGAAGTCAATCTCGCGACTGAAGCGATAGGTAAGCAGGTTTTTAAACCACAGCATAGTTGTGACTGATCCTAGGTGTGTGCATTGGGCCGACAATCTTATACCCAAGTTGCCTCACTTTGCTAGGTTCAGTGAGGTTTGCAAGCAGCACGGACAGAGGCTGCCGTCGGTATCCCCGTGGCCTGGCGGCAGAAAATCGTGTCTGGCAGTCGCAATTTTTTCTGTTGATCTGACCGTGATAGCACTTGGCTGAGGTACAATCGGCCCTTATCTTTTCTCTGGATCTCTCAGTATTTACACTAACGGCATGAAAATACTTCACACCTCAGACTGGCACCTCGGGCATCAATTACATGGCTATCAGCGCGATTATGAGCACCAGCAGTTTCTCGACTGGCTGGCCGATACGCTGGAACGCGAACAGGTCGATGCCCTGCTGGTGGCCGGCGACATTTTCGACAGCGCCAATCCGCCGGCCAGTGCCTGGCGTATGCTGTACCGTTTTCTGGCCCGGTTAGCGAAAACCCTGCCAGAGCTGAACGTGGTGATGACGGGCGGCAATCATGATTCGCCCAGCAAGCTGGATGCGCCTCATGAACTGTTAAAAGCCTTTGACCTGCATCTGGTCGGTGGTATCAGCCGCGATGATCAGGGCCGGCTGGAGATGGACAGATTGCTGGTGCCGCTGACCAACCGCAGCGGCGCTACGACAGCCTGGGTGCTGGCGGTGCCGTTTCTGCGCAGCAGTGATCTGCGTACTGACGATCTCAGCGAAGATGACGATCGCCTGATCAAAGGCGTCGAAACGCTCTATCAGCAGGTGACCGACGCCGCCCGGAAGGTTCAGCAGCCAGGTCAGGCACTGATTGGCATGGGGCATGTCTATATGGCTTCCGGCCAGTTATCTGAAATGTCTGAGCGCCGGGTGCTGGGCGGTAACCAGCATGCATTGCCAGCCTCTGTCTTCCCTGATGATCTCTGCTATGCCGCGCTGGGCCATCTCCATCTTGCCCAGCGGGTCGCGAAAAAAGAGCACATACGGTATTGCGGCTCGCCGCTGCCTTTGTCGATGTCTGAACGCCACTACAAGCACCAGGTGGTATTGCTGGAGCTTGACGGGGAAAGTCTGTCGGGTATTACCCCGATCCCGGTACCCAGAGTGGTTGATATGCTCAGAGTTCCGGCTGAACCTCAGCCGCTGGATCAGGCTCTGAACGCCCTGAAAGCGTTAGCAAGCGGGGATGGTCCGAGGGAAACCCAGCCTTATCTGGAAGTGCCGGTGCTGCTTGATAAACCTCAGGCGATGCTGCGGGAGAAAGTGCTGCAGGCGCTGGAGGGGAAAGCAGTCCGGCTGGCGAAGATAACCACCCATTATCGTCAGCAGCAAGACGCGCCTTCGCTTGAACATCAGCGCTTGTCTGAAGTGAGTCCGCAGCAGGTTTTTGCCCTGAGCTGGCAACAGAAATATGACGGACAGCCACCCAGTGCGATGTGTGAGGCATTCGAGACATTACTCACGCGCATTGACGATGAAGAAGATAAATAACGGCAGACAGAGACGATGAAAATTCTGGCTTTGAGGGGCGAAAATCTCGCCAGCTTACAAACACAGTTTGAGATTGATTTTGCCAACGGGCGTCTGGGCGAGGCCGGTTTGTTTGCCATTACCGGCAAAACCGGGGCAGGCAAATCAAGCTTACTGGATGCGATTTGTCTGGCGTTATACGACCGCATCCCGCGTTTACAGTCGAACAAAAAAAATGATGCGGAAATCGGACGCGGCGACGATGAGAACCGCATCAGAGCCAACGATGTCCGCAGTATTCTGTCGCGGGGCAAGGCGGAAGCGTTTTCCGAGGTCGACTTTCAGGCCAATGATGGCTCCCGCTGGCGGGCACACTGGCAGGTCCGCCGGGCCAGAGGCAATGCGGAAGGGCGCGTGCAGCCTTCTGAGCAATGGCTGGAAAACCTGGAGTCCGGGCAGCGGTTTGCGGGTAAAAAACAAGAAGTGCAGCTGGAAATCGAGCGTCTGATCGGCCTGACCTTTGAGCAGTTCCGCCGGGCCGTGATGTTGCCGCAGGGCGAGTTCGCGGCATTTCTGAAAGCGGCTTCTGATGAGCGCGCGTCTTTGCTCGAGCGCATGACAGGCGGTGAAATTTACGGCCGGCTGTCGGTGGCCGCTTACGAAAGAGCCAGAGAAGAGAAACTGAAACTGCAACAGCTGCAGGAAAAGCTGGGTGATATTGCCTTACTCAGTGACGATGAAAAACTGGTATTGAACGCGCAGATCACTGCCCTGAAAACCCAACTGGCCGAGCTTGATTCGCGGCTGGCGGCGCTGAGCCAGCATCATCAGACGCTGAGCACAGAGAAAACGCTGCAGGAGCGGGTGGCGCAGAGTCAGCAGGCGCTGACTGAGGCGATCGCACACAGTACGCAGGCCACTCCCCGCACTGAATATCTGGCTAAGCTTGAGACAGCCCAGCCGGCGCGGGCAGACTTTACTTTGCTGACCCAGTCTGTGCAGCAAATCGGCCGTTTGCAGGCCTCACTGAACGACGCTCAGCAAGCGTTAGCGCAGGATCAGCAGCAGCGACTGGATGCCGATCAAGCCGTAGTTCAAGCCCGGCACTCACTCGAACAGGCACAGCAAGACTGGCTGCTGCTGGAGCCCAGGCTGAAACAGGCACAGATGCTGGATCAACAGCGACAGGGGCTGGAGCAGCAACATCAACTGCTGGTGCAGGATGCTCAGGCGCTGCAACAGCAACTGGAGCAGGAAGACAGGGAATACCGGCACCAGCAGAGTGCACAGCAGCAGTTGCAGGCGCAGGGCCAGCAGTTGTCCAAGCAACTGGAAGACAATCGTACTCTGGCTGCGGTAGCCGAACAGTTCCAGCCTGTGCTGGATAACCTGAAACAATATCTGACCGCCCACCGTTCCTTGTCCCGGCTCAGAAAAGACATGCAGCAAGTGTTGCAGGAGCAGCAGGCATACCGGCTCAATGACAGCAAGCTGAAACAAGAGAGTGAGCACCTGCTGACACAGCGGCAACAGCTGGAAAAACAGCGGGCTGAGCTGAATGTCGACGAGGTGAGCGCGGCGCAGGAGCAGAGTCAGCAGGCTTACCGCCGCCATCAGCAACGTCTTGATGATCTGCGTCAGGCGATGGCCGCCACACAGGAATGGTGTGGCTTGCTGGATCAGCAAGGCCGGTTGATGCAGGAGCGACAGGAGCTGGAGTCAGCCCGCCTGCAGACAGAGCAGAAATTGCAGGCATTAGTGCCCGAGCTGAGTCTGCTCAGTGCACGGGCGGAAGAATCTGAATATCAGTTTCAGCAAAGTCAGGCCGTGCTGCAGCTGAGCGATTACCGCAGCCTGCTGAAACAGGATGAGCCATGTCCTTTGTGCGGCGGGCTTGATCATCCTTATGCCGCCAGTCATCCGGCAGTCGATAGCGTGCTGGAACAGCATAATCAACGCCGGCAGGCACTGGCGAAGCAGTTACAAGCGCTGGAAGGTGAACGCCATCATCTGGCGCAGCTGGTACCGCAATACACTCAACGCCTGGCGGTGATCAATGACGAGCTGGCCAGTATCGCTGCGGTAGCTGCGAAGATGGCGGTTCAGGCAGCCGATTGCGCCAAGGCATTGCACATTGAGTTTACTGAACAGATGCCCCTGGCCTCACTGCGTGAACAGCTGACTGCCTGGCAACATGAAGCCGGGCAATTATCCCCGCAACTGCGTCAGCTTCAGCAGCAGTATGAAAGCGGTCAGTTACACTTGCGGCAGGCCAGAGAACTGGAGCAGCAGTATCAGCAAGTGGTACAGGCTGAAAACAAACTCGCGCATGACATCCACCAGTTAGCTCAGGCAGAAGCAGGCCGGCAAGCCAGACTGACCTCGCTGGAAGAGCAGTGCGCTGAACAGCAGACCCTGCTCGGTCAGCGAGCCGAGACCCTGAACAAACAGTTCGGCAGCGAGGTCTGGCTGGAGGGCTTGCGTCAGCAGGGAGAAGAGCAATATACCCTGCAGTTAACCCGGCAGGCGGAGGATTACCTTAAGTGCCAGCAGGATCTGATCACCACAGACAAACAGCTGCATGCGTTGGCCCCGGAGCTGGCGCAGCGCCTGACCCGCATTCAGAATCTGCAGACACAACTGGCAGAAGCGAAGAACAAACAAGCGGCACTCAAGAGCCAGCTTGAGCAGCTATGGCAGGAAAGAAAAGCACTGGTGGGTGAGCAGGCACTCACTCCTATAGAATCGCAGCATAAAGCCGTAGTGGAAGCGGCCCGTCAGTCACTCAGCACCAGCGAGCAGCAGCAGCGGCAGGCCGGTGAGCGCCATGCCGCCACTCAGTCGGCCTTAAACAGCACGCAGCAACAATTACAAGAGGCCCAAACAGCGCACAGTTCAGTGCTGCAGCGCTGGCAGAGCTGGCATCAGAAGCTGGGGATGTCGGAGCAGGAACTGATGACCTTGCTAAGCAAGGATGAGGCGTGGCTGGCTGAGGAAAAAGCGGCGCTGCGAGTGATTGAGCAGGCACAGGCCGCCGCCCAGACCCGGTTGTCCGAGCGGGAGCAGTCGCTGAAAGATCATCAGCCCAGTGTGGATGCCGCCAAAGCCTGGCTGACCGCGCAGGGTATGGCGCCGGAGGCTGAACGCCAGAGTGAGCATCAGGCTCAGTGGCAAGCGGACAAGCAGGCACTGGAAGAGCAGCATTTTACCCAGCGACAGCGTGTGGTGCAGGCGGAGCAGGCCGAACAACTGGCCGGTACTCTGACTCAGCAGTTGCAACAGCAGCAAGCGAGTACTGAACTCTGGCTGGAAATGAGTGAGCTGATAGGTTCTGCCAATGGGAATAAATTCAGAACGCTGGCGCAGGGACTGACATTACAGCAACTGGTACTTCTGGCCAATGAGCATTTGCAGGATCTGGCGCCGCGCTATGCCCTTCAGCCTGTGCCGGGCAGCCCGCTGGCGTTGCAGGTTGTCGACCATGATATGGGCGATGAAGTGCGCAGTGTTGAGTCATTATCCGGCGGGGAGAGCTTTCTGGTATCGCTGGCACTGGCGCTGGCGCTGGCTTCACTGGCGGCTGATACCCGCCAGCTGGGTTCGCTGTTTATCGATGAAGGGTTCGGCACCCTGGATCCTGACAGCCTGGAAATGGCACTGGCCTGTCTGGACGCCTTACAGGCCGATGGCCGCCAGATTGGGGTGATCTCCCATGTCGGCACCCTGGTGGAACGCATTGGTGTCCAGGTGGCGGTCGAAGCCATGGGCGGTGGCCGCAGTCGGGTACGGATCCTGGGCTAAGCGGGATAAATCGCGGATATCATGACAGTTTGATAGCAATCGGGTGAAGCTTTTCGCCTCTTGGTCACAAAAGTGTCATACTTTATTCGGATAATGGCGCCAGACAGAGAGCTATGACTTAGGTATCGAGATTATGGTTAGACGGATTCTAGTGGTTGAGGATGAAGCACCGATCCGCGAAATGCTGTGCTTTGTGCTGGAACAAAAAGGTTATCAGACAATTGAAGCAGAAGACTATGATTCTGCGCTGGAGAAGATCTGTGAACCTTTTCCTGAGCTGATTCTGCTCGACTGGATGTTGCCGGGCGGGTCAGGGATCAATCTGATTAAACACCTCAAGCGCGATGAGGTCACCCGCAGCATTCCCGTTGTGATGCTGACAGCGCGTGGTGAGGAAGAAGATAAAGTACGTGGGCTGGAAGTGGGCGCGGATGACTACATCACCAAGCCTTTCTCTCCCAAAGAGCTGATGGCTCGTCTGAAAGCCGTGATGCGCCGTGTGTCACCGACGTCACTGGATGATGTGATAGACGTGCAGGGACTGAAACTGGACCCTGTCTCACACCGTGTGACTTCCAATGATGACCCGCTGGATATGGGGCCGACAGAGTTCAAGATGCTGCATTTCTTTATGACGCATCAGGAGCGGGTATACAGCCGCGAACAACTGCTGAACAATGTCTGGGGCACCAATGTCTATGTTGAAGACAGAACGGTTGATGTGCATATCCGTCGCTTGCGCAAGGCACTGGAGTGTGGCGGACACGATAAAATGGTACAGACGGTGCGTGGTGCCGGATACCGTTTTTCAACAAGGGTGTAATGACCACACAAAAGGACGATGAGTCAGTAGCTGGTTGTACGGCCGGGTTAAGCCGCAGTTACTGGCGGGAGAGGTGAATGGTAGAACGCTTGTCATGGAAAAAGCTGGTCCGGGAACTGGCTTTTTTTTATTTCCCCTGGGTTATCCTCGGGCTGATTTTTGGTTACATGCCCTGGTTTTTGCTGGCGGCCAGCTGGATTCTGCTGGGCTGGCACTGTCACCATCAACTTAAAATGTCCCGCTGGCTGTGGACGGATCGCAGCCTGACTCCGCCATCCGGTTCGGGCAGCTGGGAGCCGCTGTTTAACGGTATTTACCGCCTGCAGCAAAGAAACCGCCGCCGCCGCCGCGAACTGGCGACCTTAATCCGCCGCTTTCGCAATGGCGCTGAATCTCTGCCGGATGCGGTGGTGGTTTTTCGCAGCGAGGGCAATATCGTCTGGTGTAACAAACTGGCGCAGAATCTGTTGGGCCTTCGCTGGCCGGACGATGCCGGCCAGCCGGTCAGTAACCTGCTGCGCAGCCCGGATTTTGTCCGCTATCTGGCCAAACAGGATTTTGAAGATCCGCTGGAAATCACCTCGCCGCTCAATTACGACCGGACGCTGGAGTTACGTATCATGCGTTATACCGAAGGTGAATACCTGATGGTGGTGCGTGATATCTCGCAGCTCAAGCAACTGGAAGGGATGCGTCGCAACTTTTTTGCCAATGTTTCGCACGAACTGCGCACCCCTATGACAGTACTGCAGGGCTATCTGGAAATGTCACGGGACCCGGATATGCTGGTTGGCCCGATGTGGGAAAAAGCCCACGGCGTGATGACAGAGCAGCTGACGCGGATGAATTCGCTGGTGGAGCAATTACTGACCCTGTCTAAGATCGAAGCGGCTCCTCATCTGGAGCTGGAAGACAGAGTCGATGTACCCGCCATGCTGGATGTGCTCGAAAAAGAGGCCATCTCGCTCAGTGGCGATAAAAATCAACTCTTTGAATTTAATGTCGATGAGTCACTTCAGGTTTTTGGTGATGCCGATCAACTGCGTAGCGCCATTTCGAATCTGGTCTATAACGCAGTTAAACACACGCCGCCTGAATGCAAAGTGACGGTACGCTGGTTTCTGTCGCCTAAAGGTCCGCGACTGGAGGTCACAGATACCGGCAGTGGCATTGAGCCGCAGCATATCCACCGGCTGACCGAACGTTTCTACCGGGTTGATAAAGCACGCTCGCGTGAAACGGGCGGCAGCGGCCTGGGGCTGGCAATCGTGAAACATGCCCTGAGTCACCATGATGCGTTTCTCGAAATTGAAAGTGTGGTTGACGAGGGAAGTACTTTCTCGTTTACGCTGCCGCAGCGCCTGATTGCGAAGGCAGCCTGATTCAGATTGGGATGATATATAGCCGACCCTGGGGGCCGGCAGAGGAGAAGAGCGGTAAATGAGACACAAAGGCTGGGTGGCGACATTGAAGTGGGGCTGGCTGGGCGTGATGAGCCTGTTGAGTGGTGGCCATGCTCTTGCACAAGATGCGCCGGCGCCTGCTCCTTATCAGAACGTCGAAGGCGTAGCCGGTGTGCTGACGTCTGTCGGCTCCGATACCTTTGCCAACCTGGTGACTTACTGGTCGGAAGCGTTTATGCAGCGCTATCCTAATGTGAACGTTCAGGTGCAGGCGGCGGGCTCATCCACCGCGCCGACCGCACTGATCGAGGCCACAGCCCAGCTTGGCCCGATGAGCCGCCCGATGAAGAGCCGGGAAATGACCGCTTTTGAACAGAATTACGGGTATAAGCCTACGGCGGTTCGGGTTGCGATTGATGCACTTGCTGTCTTTGTGCATGAAGATAATCCCTTGCAGGGGCTGCGATACCGGGAATTGGATGCGGTGTTCTCCCGTACTTTGCGTTGCGGTGCCAATTCGCCAATCACACATTGGGGGCAGCTGGGGTTAACCGGCCGCTGGGCGCAGCGTGATATCCAGCGCTTTGGCCGTAACTCCGTCTCAGGCACTTATGGCTATTTCAAGCAAAAAGCCTTGTGCAACGGCGATTTCCGCAATGATGTCAACGAGCAACCGGGTTCGGCTTCTGTGGTGCAGTCGGTATCGACCTCGCTCAATGCCATAGGGTATTCGGGCATTGGCTATCGGACCTCAGGGATCCGGGCATTGCCTATCGCTCAGGGGGATGGTCCTTTTATTGCGGCCACCAAAGCCAATGCGGCCAACGGCAGCTACCCGCTAGCGCGTTATCTGCTGATTTACGTTAATAAAGCGCCTGGCAAACCCTTACCTAAACTGGATGCGGAATTCCTGCGGTTCATTTTATCCAGTGACGGTCAGCAACTGGTGGATAAGGACGGCTACGTGCCTTTACCCGCGGCTGTGATCGCCAGAGAGCTGGCGGCGCTGGGGCTGGCAGATGCTGAGTAAGTCTCAGTATCTGTTAAAGGCTCAAACGATAATTCCCGCCAAAGCGGGGATTGGGTAGGTTACTAAGACTGCGATGGTTTTCGCTTGACCTGTCTATTCACATTCTTCTTCCGGCGAAATTGACAGCTCCCAACCGGTTTTTTGCCAGTAATCCCGCTCTTTCGCCAGATCGGCCGCCAGTAAACGGTTATTACCCTGCCAGCCATCAGGCAGGGTGAGCTGCCATTTTTCTTTATCAGCGCTCAGGGTAAGTGCTGGCAGCGGCTCATCAGAGCGCTGTCCATGCAGGGCGACGGCCAGTCGCAAGGCGCGGATCATCGGATAGATGTGTTTGCGGTTGTAAATGGTCAGCTCTGGCATTTCATCGAGCTTGAGTGGTTTGCGCTGAAAGCGCACTAAGGTCGCCAGTACTGTCTGTTGCTCAAGATTGAAGCCTGGCATAGTACTGTGGCGCAACAGATACGCGGAATGGCGGTGAAAGCCGGGATAGCTGATACTCAGCCCGACCTCATGCAGTAATGCGCCCCAGCTGAGCAGCGATGCCAGCTCAGGCGTATGACTGGCGGACGGATCAGCAATCTGGCTGTACAAGTGCTCTGCTGTGTTTTTTACCCGGTTGGCCTGATCGATATCCACGTTATACTGCGCTGCCATCGCAGTGGCCGTCCGGCTTCTGATATCACTTTGACGGAACCTGTCTTCCATTTCATACAGCAGCCCTTCACGCAGCGCGCCATCGGAAAAAATCATAGTGTCGATTTTCAGTGCGCTGAATACCGCGCTTAAGATGGCGACACCTGCCGCAAAAACCGGTTTTCGATCTTCGGTCAGTCCGGGCAGGTTTAACTCAGAACTCTGTTTGCAGGCGGAAACCTGTTTGACCACCTCGTCCAGCCGCTCTCTGGTGATCACCCCGTCGGCATGTCCCTGGGCGATGACCACTTCCCGAATGGCTTTGATGGTACCCGAGGAACCAATGGCCGTATCCCAGCCCATTTTGCGATACTTGCTGGCGATGCTTTCCATTTTCTGTAGCGCTGCCATCTGGGCTTTGGTGATGGCTTTGGCGGAAATTTTGCCGTTGGGGAAAAAGTGCTGGTTATAACTCACACAGCCCATGTGTTTGCTGTACTGAAGCTGGGGATCAAAGCCTTCGCCGATAATCAGTTCGGTACTGCCGCCGCCAATATCGACCACCAGTTTGCGGCCCGGTTCGTGCTGTGTATGGGCGACCCCCAGATAAATCAGACGCGCTTCCTCTGTGCCGGGAATGATTTCAATGGGATAGGGAAGTACGCGTTCAGCCCGTTTTAGGAAAACATGGGCATTCCTTGCTTGCCTGAGGGTATAGGTCGCCGCGATGCGGACGTTTTCCGGCGCAAAACCCTGCAAGCGTTCGGCAAACATTGTCAGACAACTCAGGCCGCGCTGAATGGCAGCCTGATCCAGATCCATATTGTCGTTGAGTCCTTCAGCCAGATGCACACGCTGTTTATGCCGGCTGACAATCTGCAGGCTATGGCCCACTACCCGGGCGACCACCATATGGAAGCTGTTTGAGCCCATATCTATTGCTGCTATTTCGCGGGGACGCTCAATTTCTATCATGCTGCGTTTTCATTATTCTCTTCGGAGGCCATCGTTTCAGCTATCTGGCTGGCTTGTTTTTGCATCTTTTTTTCAGACTGTTTCAGGTAGTCGTAGATGGCAATTTGCGATCTGATTTTCCGCTTGTTACCGCGCGGTACGTAATTGTTGCTCATCGACTTATCCAGAATTCTTGCTTTGACTGTGTCTGAGAACTGGATGTTAAGTATGTCGATGATTTTCTGCTTCAGCTCAGGTTGCCTTATCGGGCAGCCAACTTCAATACGGTTGTCGATATTGCGTGTCATCCAGTCTGCGGACGAGATGAACACTTCGGGCTCGCCATTATTTTCGAACACCATGACTCTGGGGTGTTCCAGGAACCTGTCAACGATACTGATGATCCGTATGTTGTCGCTGATACCGGTAATACCCGGCACCAGAGAACACATGCCACGAATGATCATATCAATGCGAACACCGGCGCTGCTGGCCTGATAGAGGCGGTTAATCAGTCCCTTATCAACCAGATTGTTTACCTTGAGTGTAATGGCTGCCGGCAGTTTTTGCTTGGCGTTGGCAATTTCTCTGTCGATGAGTTCATACAGACGGCTGCGCGAGTTGCGCGGCGAGACTATCAGCTGATTGAACTTTACCGGCCGGTACGGGTTCTGAATAAAGCTAAATACCTGACGCACTTCGTTGGTCAGCTCAGGATCGGCGGTGAACAGCGAGAAATCGGTATAAATCCGTGCTGTTTTCTCATGGAAGTTGCCTGTGCCTATGTGTGCGTAGCGGACGATGGCATCGTCTTCCTGGCGTGTGATCAGGCACAGTTTAGAGTGAATTTTCAGTCCGGGTACGCTGAACACGACACGCACACCCGATTCGGTCAGGCGTCTGGCCCATTCGATATTGGCTTCTTCGTCAAAACGCGCCTGCAGTTCAACCACTACAGTGACCTGTTTGCCGTTATTGGCGGCATCTATCATAGAATCTATGATGCGCGAGTTTTTGGCGACCCGGTAAATATTGATATGGATGCTGCGGACTTTAGGATCGAACGCGGCCTGACGGACAAATTCCGTCATGTGGTTGAATTTGTGGTACGGGTAGTACAGCAGGATATCTTGCGCCTTGATGGCTTCAAACGCATTTCTGGCGCTGACAAAATGGTAACTGTCCAGAGCCGGTAAGGGTTTGTTTTCCAGGTAGCTTCGGCCAATGTTCGGAAAACTGATGAAATCTTTGAAATTGTGATAGCGGCCGCCGGGAATAATGCTGTCGTAGCTGGACACTTTCAGCAAGCCGCACAGTTTTTCGATCAGCTCCCCCGGCATATCGCGCTGATAGACAAAACGTACCGGCATAGCCGTCAGGCGTTGATTCAGCCCTTCTGACATCAGTTCCAAGATACCGTGGTCAACCTCCTGGCTGAGATCGTACTCGGCATCCCGGGTCATCTTCATCGAATAGGCCGCCAGACTGTCGTAATCAAAAAAAGCCTTGAAAATATCATCCAGGCACAGCCGGATAATATTATCTAACAGAATCAGTGTTTTTCTGTTTTTACCTTTGGACTCAGGAACTTTAATAAATCGCGGTAGCTGGTCTGTCGGAATTTCCAGCAAGGCATACTGGCTGTTGTCCCCCTGCTTCATGTCGATCGCCAGATAGGTATATTCATCCTTGAGAAACTGCAGCAGATCGATATCGTCAGTCAGTAAAATCGGTGTCACGTGAGGCAAAATGGTGTGGCGGAAATACCGTTTCAACCACTCAACCTGGTTATCATCGACCTGTTGTTCGTTGATGAGGAAAATATGGCGGCGGGCCATTTCAAGCAGGATTTCGTTATACAGGGTATCGAAGTCCTGATTCATTTTCAGAACCCGGCTCTGGATCTTGCTCAGCAGGTGCTTGGCATTGGTGTTGCCGCTCTGCTCCTGGGTGATCAGAATACGTCGTTTGACATCGGCAAAGCGGACTTTATAAAACTCATCGGTATTGCTGGAAAAAATACCCAGGAAACGGACTCGTTCAATCAGCGGCACTGATTTGTCCGCCGCTTCCTGGAGGACACGTTCATTAAAAGACAGCCAGCTAAGTTCTTTGTCAATATACAGCGGTTCAGTACTCATGGTTTTCCTAACATCAGAATCAACAGCAGAGAGAGCGGCCTGTCTTTCAGTTTTGAAAGGACAACAGCCCTTTAGTGCGCTTCACTACTTTCGGGTTCTTCGAAATCTATTGTCAGATCATCGGCCAGACTTTCCAGCTGCTGCTGTACGGTCGAGACAGCCACTTCTGCCGGGATTTCAAGTTCAAACCAGGCAGTGAAGATGGGGTAGCCCCAGTTGGGTGCACTGTGTGTGTCGGTTTTTAGCTTGTGAATATTGATCCCCAGCTCGCCAAGGCGAGTGGTGACTTCTTTGACGATGCCTGAGCGGTCGTTGCCTGTGACTGTGAGCTGCTGCAGTTGAGCGGGAGGCGCCGTGATCTTGGTATCCTCGGCGATATGAATGTTCAGACCATCAAGCTTGGACATAGCCTGCCGTAAGGGCTTGACGGACTCTTCCGGGATATCGACCTGAAGAATACCGGCAAACTGACCTGCCAATTTGCTCATACTGCTGCCCAGCCAGTTGCCTTTATGCTGATAAACAGTATCTGATAATGCCCCCACTAATCCCGGGCGATCCTGACCAATGACTGTAATGACAAGGTGTTTCATGTCGCGTCTCCTTCTGGTAGCGGTTAAATTCATTATCTGACCACGATCAGATTATGTCCAGACAGGATACCTACTGAGTCACCGGAATTCGGCTACCGTCATAAATCATTAAGAATACGGAAATTTTGTTGCAAATTGATGTCAGTCATTCCATCAGTCTCTCACAATAAAAAGGGCAGCAATAAACCGCAAGTCGCTGTAATATTACTGTCATCTAACAGACATATACTTTGTCAGTTTGTAACTTACATGGGGTGAGAATGGCAGATGCCGGTGCATTTTTGACTGACAATAACCGTAACCGTCAACGAAAAGACAGGTTTGCGCGTTATGGAGTGATTGCCGGTGGAATATCTGTCCTTCTGACTCTTGTCCTGATCTTTTTCTATCTGCTTTATGTGATCGTGCCTGTGTTTGCACCGGCCAGGATCACGCCTGTTCAGTCGTTTTCTATTCCGCTGACACAAACCGCTGCAGTGCGTGTCAATGAACAGAACACCCATGCTTTTCACTTCTCCTCTGAGGGGCAGATCAGCCTGGTCGCACTCAGTGCCCGTGAGGGACAGCAAGCGGTTACACAGCAGCAGGCTGTGATGGCTAACCCGACCAGCTTCGCTGCGGCTTTGCCTAACGAGCACGTGTTTGCCTATGGTGATCAGTCAGGTGGCGTCACTGTGGTGAAGCCGCTGATCAGACAGGGTAAGCTGATGATGAGCAAGCCCCTGACATCCTCTTATATTCAGCTTGATACTCAGGGGCAGCCTCTGGTTCAGCTGGCGGTGTCAGTGCGTCGCCAGGTCGCGGCTTTGGTTGGTGTCACACAGGATCAGCGGCTCGTTGCCAAGGTTTTCCATCGTGGCAGTGGTCTGGATACCGGTGAACAGGCGTGGCAGGAAACCCAGCTTGCTATGCCGGCAATCGGGCATCCGGTAACGGATATGGTGGTGACGCCGGATGGCCGCACTGTGTATGTGCTTAATGGCCGACAAGTTACTGTGATTGATCTGCGGCATACCGTAGGGCGGATTCGCCAACAAACAGATGTCAGTCAGGGGGCGGGGGATCCGGTCGCCATGACGGCACTTTCTGGTGCTAATTCGCTGTTAATTACCGGTAATGACGGCAAAGTCACGCAATGGTTTGAAGTGGTGAGTACGGGGCAACGCCAGCTGATACCTGCTCGCACCTTTTCAGCCGATTCAGGTGCTCTGCATCTGGTGGTGCCTGAGTATTACCGCAAAGGCTTTCTCGCTGTTCAGGATGGCGGCAGGCTGACGGGATATTACATGGCGGATTCACCTGCTCCTGTACTGGAATCCCGGCTGTTCAGTCAACCCCCCGATCTGATGGCTGTCTCGCCCCGTGCCGACAGGTTGCTGGCGATCTCAGAGCAGCAGTGGCAGTTATTTAAGGTCTCCAACCCTTACCCGGAAGTGAGTTTCAGCAGCCTGTGGCAGAAAGTCTGGTATGAAGGTTACCCGGAACCGGATTATGTCTGGCAGTCCACTTCTGGTACTGACGAGAGTGAGCCTAAGCTGAGCCTGATACCTGTTGTTTTCGGCACCCTGAAGGCGGCTTTTTACGCTTTGTGTTTTGCGATTCCTCTGGCACTGGCTGGTGCTATCTATACCGCCTATTTTATGTCTTCTTCGATGCGTAAAGTGGTGAAACCGACGATAGAGATCATGGAAGCCCTGCCGACTGTCATTCTGGGGTTTCTGGCTGGTATCTGGCTGGCGCCTATCGTTGAAAATAATTTGATAGGCATAGTGCTCAGCGTGCTGGTGCTGCCTCTGGTGATGGTGGCTGTCGGTCTGGGTTGGGCTATGCTCCCAGGCGGCTGGCAGCGAAAAATGCCAACCGGGCTGCATATTTTGTTGCTGATGCCAACGCTGGTGCTGGCCGGCTACCTTTGTTTCTCGCTAAGCCCTGTGGTTGAACAAGCTTACTTTGGCGGGGATATACGCAGTTATCTGACCAATAACTGGGGGATTGGTTATGATCAGAGAAATGCGCTGGTGGTGGGGATCGCCATGGCCTTTGCGGTGATCCCGACCATTTTCACCATTGCCGAAGATGCCATTTATTCGGTACCGTCGCATCTGAGCAGCGGCTCGCTGGCACTGGGGGCAACCCCCTGGCAGACCCTGACCCGGGTTGTCCTGCTAACCGCCAGCCCGGGGATCTTCTCCGCTGTGATGATGGGGCTGGGACGGGCGGTGGGAGAAACCATGATAGTGCTGATGGCTACAGGCAATACGCCCATTATGGACTGGAACATACTGGAAGGTTTGCGTACGCTGTCGGCAACCATTGCTATAGAAATGCCGGAATCGGAAGTCGGCAGTGCGCATTACCGTGTCCTGTTTCTGGCGGCATTTGTTCTGTTTGTTTTTACCTTTTTCTTCAATACCCTGGCTGAAATTGTGCGTCAGCGACTGCGTGAAAAATACAAGTCGCTATGATCACCGGGGCAGAGGCTGTGTGACTGATTAGATGTTGAAATGGATGCGTTCCGGCTCCCCCTGGATCTGGCTGACGGCTGGTACTGTCAGCCTGAGTTTGCTGGCGGTGCTGGGTTTGTTACTCATGATAGGCTGGAAAGGATTGAGTTACTTCTGGCCGGCACAGGTGTATCGGTTTGACGTCAGTCTGGCTGATCATCAGCAAGTGATCGTGGGTGAAATTTATGAAACCAAACAGGTGCCCCGCCAGCAGTTACTGGAAGCCGGGTATGAGCTGGCGGGCAATGATAATACGACCATTGCCCGCTATCTGATCAAAACCGGCAACCGTGAATTAGCCGATTTAGACTTTGTGACCCTGCTCGATACACAAATCCGGTCAAAGGAAGTGGCGCATGGGGTTGCAGTGATTGACAGGCTGCGTAACGGCAAGTTTTACGGTTATCCGCAGGCAGTGATGGTTAATGGCAGCAGTCACAGTGCCGCTTTATTACCTGACTGGCTGAGCCAGGCTGAGGCCGCCAAAGAAGCTATACTGGAACTACAGCAAAATCAGTATATTCCGCTGAATCGTCAACTGGCGTCGCTGGCAGCTAGCAGTGATAAAGCGTCCGAGTCGCGACGGGGGGAGTTGCTGGCTCGTCTGCGTGAGGTTGAGCACGAGCTAGGACAAGTCCGTCAGGTACTGGATGGTCAGTCGCTGCTGATGAAGGACGCTGAAGGGCGTGAGGTACAGATACCGCTGGCGGATATACTGGACGTCTGGTACCCCAACGATATGTCATTCTCTGAAAAAGTGGCACACTGGGGACGTCAGCTCGGTCACTTTGTCACTGATGCGCCTCGTGAAGCGAACACCGAAGGGGGCGTGTTTCCGGCCATTTTCGGCACTGTGCTGATGGTACTGCTGATGAGCGTGATTGTGACGCCTTTGGGAGTACTGGCCGCGATCTACCTTCATGAATATGCCAAACAGAACCGCTTTACCCGTTTAATTCGCGTGGCTGTGATCAATTTGGCGGGTGTGCCGTCTATCGTGTATGGCGTATTTGGTCTGGGCTTTTTTGTTTATATGGTGGGCGGCACCATTGACGAGCTGTTTTTTTCGGATCAGTTACCCGCGCCGACTTTTGGTACGCCGGGTATTCTCTGGTCTGCGCTGACACTGGCTATTCTGACCTTGCCTGTGGTGATTGTCTCAACCGAAGAGGGCTTGGCCCGTATACCGCCCTCTATTCGTCACGGCTCGCTGGCATTGGGCGCGACACAAGCCGAAACCTTATGGCGGATTGTGATCCCCATGGCCAGCCCGGCTATCATGACGGGGTTAATCCTCGCGGTGGCCAGAGCGGCGGGAGAAGTGGCACCACTGATGTTAGTCGGTGTTGTGAAAATGGCGCCATCGTTACCGATAGATGCACAGTTTCCGTATTTGCATTTAGACCGAAAGTTCATGCATCTTGGCTACCATATCTATGATGTCGGCTTTCAGAGTCCGAACGTAGAAGCGGCGCGCCCTCTGGTTTATGCGACCTCTTTGCTGCTGGTCACTGTCATTATTGGTCTGAATCTGACCGCCATTGGTATTCGTAATCATTTGCGGGAGAAATTCCGCGATCTGGAACAATAACGAGAAGGACGTAGATGTTTTCATTCAACGCCAGTATGGACTGGCTTAAGCCAGTCGATCTGACCGCACTGCCAGAAGAAAAAACCGCCCTGACAATAGACGGGCTGGATCTGTATTATGGTCAGAAGCAGGCGCTGTTTACTATCAACATGAAGATTGCCAAAGGCCAGGTCACGGCCTTTATCGGTCCGTCCGGTTGTGGGAAATCCACCCTGCTGCGCTGTATTAACCGGATGAACGAGCTGGTGGAAGGCTGTCGGGTTGAAGGGCAGATCATGCTGCATGGCAGAAACATCTATGATCAGAATGTGGATGTGGCGGCCCTGCGCCGTCGCGTCGGCATGGTCTTTCAGCGGCCCAATCCGTTTCCTAAATCCATTTATGAAAACGTGGTTTACGGTTTACGTCTGCAAGGGGTGAAAAATACCCGGGTGCTGGATGACGCGGTAGAAAATTCACTGCGCGGCGCCGCGCTGTGGGATGAAGTGAAAGATCGTTTGCATGAGAATGCATTTGGTTTATCCGGCGGCCAGCAGCAGCGTTTGGTGATTGCCCGCGCCATTGCGATTGAGCCGGAAGTCATCTTGCTCGATGAACCGACCTCCGCCCTGGATCCGATCTCCACGCTGACCATTGAAGAGCTGATCAATGATCTGAAGAAAAAGTACACGGTTATTATTGTTACCCATAATATGCAGCAGGCCGCCCGCGTTTCAGACAACACGGCTTTTATGCACATGGGCGAGCTGGTGGAGTACGCATCAACCAATGACATCTTCACCACCCCTAAAGAAAAACGCACGGAAGATTACATCACCGGCAGATACGGATAAGGAGTAGAGACAATGTTAGACAATATGAGCCTTAGCCGTCATATCTCCGGCCAGTTCAATGCCGAGCTTGAGAGTATACGCACCCATGTCCTGGCTATGGGCGGACTGGTTGAGCAACAGCTGACAGATGCGCTCAAGGCAATGCACAGGCAGGATGTCGATCTGGCTCGCCGGGTCATTAAAGATGATCATAAAGTCAATGCGATGGAAGTGGCGATTGATGAAGCCTGCACCCGGATTATTGCCAAACGTCAGCCGACCGCCAGTGACTTGCGTCTGGTGATTGCCATTATCAAAACCATTACTGATCTCGAACGCATTGGTGATGTGGCAGAAAGCATTGCTAAAGTGGCGCTGGAAAACTTCACCAATAAGCAATACAACCTGCTGGTGTCGCTGGAAGCCCTTGGTCAGCATGCTGCCCGTATGCTGCATGAAGTACTGGATGCCTTTGCCAGAATGGATGTGAAAGCGGCGATTCGGGTGTATCAGGAAGATGACCGGATTGACAGAGAATACGAGGCGATCATCCGGCAATTAATGACCTATATGATGGAAGATCCGCGATCTATCCCGAATGTGCTGCAAGTGATGTGGTCGGCGCGTTCCATTGAGCGGGTGGGGGATCGCTGCCAGAATATCTGCGAATACATCATTTACTTCGTTAAAGGCAAAGATATTCGCCATACCAGTCCACAGGAAATGGAAATTTTCATGGATAATAACCGCTGAAGGTTATCGGGGGAGTCATACGGCTCCCCGGTTTGCTCTTAATCGTCGCTTTTATCAAAGCGATCCGGCACAAAAGTTTGCTCGTCCATGGGCGGTCGCGTGTAACCACTCTTGTTGATTTCGGGCAGGATCACTTCCGGATACTGGATGTCCTGATAGGGGATCTGGCTCAGGAAATGCGAAATACAGTTGATTCTGGCCTGTTTCTTATCGTCACTTTCAACCACCCACCACGGGCTCTGTTTAGTATCTGTGTGGGCAAACATCTTGTCTTTTGCCGCCGAATATTCCGCCCAGCGTGAGCGTGATTCCAAATCCATCGGACTGAATTTCCATCGCTTGATCGGGGTATTGATGCGTTCCAGAAAACGCTTTTCCTGCTCTTCGTCTGATACCGAGAACCAGTATTTGATCAGTATGATGCCGGATCGCTGCAGCATGCGTTCGAATTCCGGGCAGGCCAGCAGAAACTCTTCGTATTCTTCTTCGCTGCAAAAGCCCATCACCTTCTCGACCCCGGCACGGTTATACCAGCTTCTGTCAAACAGTACGATTTCGCCGGCAGAGGGAAGCTGTTCCACATAGCGCTGAAAATACCACTGGGTTTTCTCTTTCTCTGTCGGTTTTGGTAAGGCGACCACCCGACAGACACGGGGGTTGAGCTTCTCGGTGATCCGCTTAATGGTGCCGCCTTTGCCGGCCGCATCCCGGCCTTCAAAAATCACCAGCACTCTCAGGCCTTCCTGTTTGACCCACTCCTGGCACTTCACTAGTTCAATTTGCAGACGCTCAAGCTCTTTCTCATAGTTTTTCTTCTTGAGCTTGCTTTGTAACGGCTTGTCAGACATAAGTAAATCACATTCCTGTTTACTGGACTCTGCGCTAATAATAGCCTGTTTGAGTCATGTGTTATGTGATCGGTTGACTATAGGGATGAAAAGTTTGACGACTCGCTCCCTGAATATGTGCTCAGTACTTGAGTGCTGTGATGACTGCGGCGATCTTATCACAGCTGGTCACCGGAATGGTGTAGTCATCGACCTCTTGACTGCCCATGTGGGCGCCAGCGGCGATATGCTCCATCAGGCTTGGCCGTGTCGTTTTACCCGACAGGTGCAACTCTTTCACTCCGGTTTGCGCGACAATCTTAGCGGCGTTGCTGGCGGTAATCCCAGCGCCGGCCATGATGCTCAGGCGATCACCGCAATAGCGTACCATGTCTGCCAGTGTCTCAGCCCCTTCCAGCGCCGTGGACTGCAGCCCGGAAGACAGAACACGTTCGCAACCTGCGCGCATAATGGCATCAAGTGCTTCTGTGTAGTTGTCGCATTGATCAATAGCCCGGTGGAAAGTCACGCCCAGCCCTGTAGCCGCTTTCATCAGCTCGGTCAGCTGTGCGGTGTCCACTTTGCCTTGCGCCGTCAGCACGCCTATCACAATGCCCTGAAGGCCTATTTGCTTGGCGGCATGTATATCTGCCAGCATAACTTCCATATCTTCGCCGGAGAATAGAAAGTCGCCCTGGCGGGGGCGGATCATGGCATAGACGGGCACCTTAGCGATACGGGCAGCCTGATGCATTAAACCGACGCTGGGTGTCAGGCCACCCAAGGCCAGTGACGAGCATAATTCTATACGGCTTGCCCCGCCTAGTTGGGCGGCATGCAGGGATTCAATACTGTCAATACAGACTTCAAGATGAGTCAGGGGAAATGCGGACATGAGGGTGCCTTGTTCAGTAAACCTTGGCAGAGTGTAAACGGAGAGGGGAAGGCTGTCGAAGTGTCTGATCAATCTCAGTGATGAAAATGAGATAAAAATAAGCCCGGCACTATGGCCGGGCTATGCATTCAGCGCAAGGCTGTATTACAGGTCTGCAGTGTGCTCAGACAGGTAAGCAGCAACACCTTCTGGAGAACCAGTCATGCCTGCTTTGCCTTCTTCCCACTGTGCCGGGCAAACTTCACCGTTTTTCTGGTGGAAGTTCAGCGCGTCAACCATACGCAGCATCTCGTCGATGTTACGGCCCAGAGGCAGGTCGTTAACCACTTGGTGACGAACAACACCTTCTTCGTCGATCAGGAAAGAACCACGGAAAGCAACGCCAGCTTCTGGGTGCTCAACGTCGTAAGCTTTACAGATTTCGTGCTTAACGTCAGCAATCAGAGGGTATTTAACCTGGCCGATACCGCCGTTTTCAACAGCAGTGTTACGCCATGCGTTGTGAGAGAACTGAGAATCGATCGATACACCGATAACTTCAACGCCTTTCGCTTGGAAATCAGCAAAACGCTTGTCAAAAGCGATCAGCTCAGATGGGCAAACAAAAGTGAAGTCCAGCGGGTAGAAGAAAACAACCGCTTTTTTGCCTTCAGTGAATTGCTTGAAGTTGAAGTTATCAACGATTTCACCGTTACCCAGAACTGCAGCAGCTGTGAAATCAGGTGCTTGACGACCTACTAGTACCATATTGGTGCTCCTAATATTGGAATGTGTACCACCCCGTAAGGGCAGTTCCTTCATAAATCAGGACACACTATAGCGAAAGTGCTACATTGAAAAAAGTGGAATAAATAGATTATTACAATCGAAAAATACGATGAGCAAATTTCCTTCTCTGAAACAACTCCATTATCTGGTGACACTTTATGAAACCCGCCATTTTGGTGAAGCGGCCAAGCAGTGTTTTGTCAGTCAATCCACATTAAGCTCTGGGATTCAGAATCTTGAGGATCTGGTTGGCTGCCAGCTGATTGAGCGGGACAACAAAGCCCTGGTCTTTACCACCACAGGTGAAGAAGTCGTGGTACGCAGCCGTGAACTGCTGGCAAGAACGCAAGATATGATGGAACTGTCGAAAAGCGGTGAAGACCAGATGGCTGGTCAGGTCAGGCTGGGGTGTATTCCGACCATTGCCCCTTTCTTGCTGGGCGATTTAGTGCAGGCGGTGAATCGCAGGCACCCGCAACTCCATCTTCTATTGCGCGAAGATACAACGGACAACCTGCTGAGCGCGTTACGCAATGGTGACATGGATGTGCTGATACTGGCACTCCCGGTTGAAATCAGCGGTATGCACAGCCAGGTAGTGGGGCGCGATCCCTTCAAAATGGTGATCAGTAAAAATCAGGCCGCCAAGGTGAATGTTCCGCTGCGCTATGCCGATTTACCGGATGAATCTGTCTTTTTGCTGGAGAAAGAACATTGCCTCACTGGCCATGCGGTGTCTGCGTGCCAGCTAACCAGTAAAGAAAAGATTAACCCGTTTGCGGCGACCAGCTTACATACCCTGGTACAGATGGTATCGAATGGTCTTGGCTCTACCTTTATTCCGCACATGGCGATCAAGCATGGCTTGGTCGATAGCCCGGATCTGGTGATCTTAGATCCGCCAGGGCAGGCCGCTTATCGTGAAATAGGTCTGGTCTGGCGACCGACATCCAGTCGTGTACCCACTTTTCAATGCCTGGCAGAGATAGTCACAGAGCTGCTTTAACAACATTCAGGACGCTCAGTAGACATGTTTTTATTTTTTGGTGAAATATTCTGCTGAATTCTGGTTTGTTTGATACTTTATTCTGTTTGGTCGTTTTGCCAAGTGCTTCATTTTGTAGGTTTTTTCTGTTTCGTACTGTAAAACAATTCCCCGCTTCGTCCGCAAAATTATTCCTCCAATGTATGACTCTGCCAAATCTTGTCTATAAATGTATGTAGATTGAGTGCGTTACAGTCCATCTTGCTATTTTATCTTGTTTAAAACGGCATATTTTCAATTGTTAATTTGGTGTTAATTGGTAATTTAATTACGTAATACTTTACATTTTTGGTTGAGAAACAGACTGGAGGTTAAAAACCGAATATATCGCCTTAAAGTGTTTTAATTTAGTGTTTTGAGTAATAACTCTATTTTTTGTAAATTATTGATTTTGTTGTGTTTGTTTGGTTTTTGTGATTCTGTTGCTTTTTGAGGGGGTTTGCCTTTTCCGATTTGTTAAGGCAACGTAATAGCCATGTTGAGGCCGAAAGTGGTCTATGATGGAAATCAGCCGATGCATAGTTTAAGTCGTGATTTAGTTACACTTGGCTGATTTGGGTAAATGGGGAGTCATAAATGAGTATGGAAAATCACCACCAGTTTGGTCAGCTGACGTTGGTCGCACCGCTTTCAGAGTCACAGCGAGACATCCTGAGTGATGACGCAATGACTTTTGTTGAGCAACTGGTCAGTCGATTTGCTTCCCGTGTGCTGGAACTGCTGGCAGCACGTGAAGTTCGTCAGCAGTCTATTGATGCCGGGCAGTTACCTGACTTCCTGCCTGACACCCGGGATATCCGCGAAGGTAACTGGACCATTCAGAACATTCCGTCTGATCTGCAGGATCGCCGTGTGGAAATCACAGGTCCCGTTGATCGCAAAATGGTGATTAATGCGCTGAATGCCAATGTAAAAGTATTCATGGCGGATTTCGAAGACTCCTTTGCCCCCGCCTGGAGTGCAGTGATTGACGGCCAGCGTAACCTTAGGGATGCGGTGAAGCGCACTATTTCTTACACCCACCCTGACACAGGGAAAGTGTATGAATTGAAAGAGGACCCAGCAGTACTGATCTGTCGCGTCCGTGGCTTGCACCTGCCGGAAAAACACCTCTTCTGGAATGGTCAGCCGATTCCGGGTGCGCTGCTGGATTTTGGCTTGTATTTCTTCCACAACCATAAGCAATTGCTGGAAAACGGCAGCGGGCCGTACTTCTATGTTCCCAAGCTGCAGGCTTACCAGGAAGCGGCCTGGTGGAGTGATGTGTTCAGTTTTGCCGAAGATCAGGCTGGCCTGGCGCGAGGCACGATTAAGGCCACTGTGCTGATTGAAACTCTGCCGGCAGTGTTTGAAATGAATGAAATTCTTTTCAGCCTGAAAGAGCACATTGTGGGTCTGAACTGTGGCCGTTGGGATTACATATTCAGTTATATCAAGACACTGCGTAACCACCCGGATCGTATCTTGCCGGATCGGCAGGTGGTGACCATGGAAAAACCTTTCCTCAACGCTTACTCACGTTTGCTGGTGAGAACCTGCCACCGCCGCGGAGCGTTTGCAATGGGAGGCATGGCAGCCTTTATTCCTTCTAAGGATGCCGAGCGTAATGCCTGGGTACTGGACAAGATCCAGACCGATAAAGCGCTGGAAGCCAATAACGGCCATGACGGCACCTGGGTTGCCCACCCGGGGCTGGCGGATACCGCCCGCGACGTTTTTGATAAGTGCCTGGGTGCACGCTCAAATCAACTGGATGTGACGCGTGATTCGGATGCACCGATCACGGCGGCTGAGCTGTTGGCACCCTGCGACGGCGAACGAACAGAAGACGGTATGCGTCATAACATTCGTGTTGCTGTGCAGTACATCGAAGCCTGGATCTCTGGCAACGGATGTGTGCCGATTTACGGCATGATGGAAGATGCTGCCACCGCTGAAATCTCTCGTGCTTCCATCTGGCAATGGATGAAGCACGGAAAGTCGCTGAGTAACGGCCAGATAGTTACCAAAGCACTGTTTGAACAGCTGCTGGATGAAGAAATGCAAGTCCTGGAGCAGGAAATCGGTACTGAGCGTTTCAGCAAAGGACAATTCCAGGAAGCGGCTGCCATGATGGCGCGCCTGACCACCAGTGATGAGTTGGTCACCTTCCTGACACTGCCTGGTTATGAATACCTGGAATAACAGTGAAGCAAGCATTCAAACCGGAACTGTACACATAACAAAAAGCACATAGTGCAACAAGTACTGCCCGGCTTAGTCCGGGCAGAGGAAGCCCAAGAAAACTGAGTAGAACTGAAGCGCAGAACGTCCAGATTTTGCGAAATATCGCCACATAATACGAGGGATTTATTATGACACTGACTCGCCAGCAACAGATCGAAGCCATTGAAAAGGATTGGGCGGAGAACCCACGTTGGAAACATGTTAAGCGTACTTATACTGCGGAAGAAGTGGTTAATCTGCGTGGTTCGGTCGTACCGGCGAACACACTGGCACAGCGCGGTGCTGATAAGTTGTGGGATTTAGTTAACGGCTCTGCCAAGAAAGGCTATGTGAACTGTCTTGGCGCTCTGACCGGCGGCCAGGCTGTTCAGCAGGCGAAAGCGGGAATTGAAGCTATTTATTTGTCAGGCTGGCAGGTAGCTGCTGATAACAACACGGCATCATCCATGTACCCAGACCAGTCCCTGTACCCGGTCGATTCAGTGCCAGCGGTTGTAAAGCGCATCAATAACTCTTTCCGCCGCGCTGATCAGATTCAGTGGGCAAACGGCAACAGCCCGGAAGAAGGCGGCATTGATTACTTCCTGCCTATCGTTGCAGATGCGGAAGCCGGCTTTGGCGGGGTACTGAATGCTTACGAGCTGATGCGCAGCATGATTGATGCAGGAGCTGCCGGCGTACACTTCGAAGATCAACTGGCTTCGGTGAAAAAATGCGGCCACATGGGCGGTAAAGTTCTGGTACCTACGCAAGAAGCGGTACAAAAACTGATTGCTGCCCGTCTGGCGGCGGACGTTTCCGGCACAACGACGCTAGTGATTGCCCGTACCGACGCGAACGCTGCCGATTTGCTGACCTCAGACTGCGATCCGTATGATGCCGATTTCATTACCGGTGAGCGTACACAGGAAGGTTTCTACCGCGTTCGTGCCGGTATCGATCAGGCTATCGCCCGTGGTCTGGCTTATGCTCCGTATGCCGACCTGATCTGGTGTGAAACAGCGACGCCTTGTCTGGAAGAAGCGCGTAAGTTTGCTGAAGCTATCCATGCTAAATACCCGGATCAGCTGCTGGCGTATAACTGCTCACCTTCTTTCAACTGGGAGAAGAACCTGGATGCCGATACGATTGCCAAATTCCAGCAAGAGCTGTCTGACATGGGCTACAAGTACCAGTTCATCACACTGGCGGGCATCCACAACATGTGGTTCAACATGTTCGAGCTGGCACACGCTTATGCTCAGGGTGAAGGTATGCGCCATTATGTTGAGAAAGTACAGCGCCCTGAGTTTGCGGCAGCAGAGAAGGGTTATACCTTTGTTGCTCACCAGCAGGAAGTGGGTACTGGTTACTTCGACAAAATGACGAACGTCATTCAGGGCGGAAACTCATCTGTGACTGCGCTGACAGGTTCAACTGAAGAAGATCAATTCTGATTGAATTGACCGGCAATAAGCAATCTATCCTAGTAAGACCGTTTCGCAGCTGTTACCCGAGAGGGGATTGCGATTAACGTTATCGACTGTGATCAGGCTTGTTTACGTCAAGCCTAGTCTGATAACGCTTTCACTTAACGAATTGTTATCGCCTTGGGAGCCTCTGGCTCCCCTTTTTCTTTTCTGATTTTTCTAATCGGTATTTTCGACTTATCTCTGCTTTTTGCCTTCGCTTACTTTTCCGAGCGTAGCAGTACCTCTTTGTGCGTCAGCCAGAATGCTTGGGATGCATCCATCAGCCTTGGATAGAGAATGAAGAAGCTCTGTTCCAGCTCCTGATAATGCCCGGCCAGAAAAGGCGGACATTCAGCCAGCGAGCTTAACTTCGGGCGGCGAATTGCCATGCGTTCCAATGCCTGATGAATACTGGCAACCTGCTGATACTGAATCAGCCATTCTTGCTGCCACATACGTTGCGTCATTTGCCGGTAATGGTCCGGTTCATTTCCCTCAAAGCCTTCAACGTTTTTACGCGCCTGTTCAACAAATGCGGCCAAGGGTAAGGCATGGAAAGTCTGCCAGTGGCGGGCGAGGTAATGATCCCAGATCATATCCAGAGCGATACCGCTTACCCGGCGGATGTCCGGCGGAAATGCTCTGCGCCAGGCTCTGATTTCAGGCTGGCTGTCGATATAGCTATCGACAAAGCGGTGAAGCTTGATACCTGCTGCCACATCAGAAGAATAATCGCGGTAGGGATCGCCGCGAACAAAATCGGCCAGCAAGTTACCCGCCAGATGACTCTGACAATGATCAGCCAAGTGAAGGTGTGCCAGGAAGTTCATAGTAGTGAATTCAACATCTATTGCTGCCGTTAGATAAGAGTGAGCCTGACACTGTAGCAGCAATACCGGGCTGCGGTGCAGTGACTGCGTGCAGTATCAGATACAGTGTAGAGTGAAACATAATGATGCTGTCATTCTGAGGCACTGGTAAAACTTTTTGGATCTCTTTTCGCAGTTGCGGACTTTATTGCGAAAAAACGCCACTATCCTTAGTTAAAGCAAGCAGTTTGGTCGTCTTAGCTTAGTCGCATTGCCTGAGTCATATTAATAGACTCATGAGTTCCTATGTAACCCTTTTGCTGCAATGCATTGCCCAGGGAGTGAGGGAATACTATGAACGCCTTTTCATTCATGCTGTTAGCCGCAATACTGGCCTTGCCGCTGATTTCAGGCACTGTGTTGGCCGAACAGCAAGTGCAGCAAGCCAGTGCCTCAGCCCGTACTGAACCGGTAGCCAGGATCATTGGCGGCAACCCGGCATATCAGGAAAACATTCCGTGGCAGGCGCTGGTATATATTGACGCCAGCAACGACGGCCATGATGTCTTTCAGTGCGGTGGTGTCATCATAGATAAGAATACAGTACTGACAGCCGCACATTGCATTATCAAAAACTCAGTCGCAGCGCAGCAAGATGAGATATTTGTCTGGGCGGGTATTACCTCGACGGACTCAGTGACTGCTTTCAATGCCCTGCCGGTGACAGCGGTTGATCTACATCCGGGTTTTAATGAAGAGACTTTTATCAATGATATTGCTTTGCTGCGCCTGGGCAAGGATATTCCGGCAGGTGCCCAGCCCATCCAACTGGCCACTGTGAGTGAACAGCAACAGGCCGATACGGCATTTGACAATACTTTTGTGCCCGACAGCCAGCGCGGTCAGAATTTACTGGTGTCCGGGTGGGGCCGGACCTCAACTGAACCCGGGGCCACCTCGGCCCGGCAGTTGCAGCATGCGTTGCTTGCTGGCGTGCCGGACGATTATTGCGAACAGGTATGGGGCTCAGTGGTTGAACCGTCTCAGAGTGCAATGTTTGTGTGTGCGATGTCGCCAGATCCTGCGGTTAAGCGTGACACTTGTCAGGGCGATTCCGGCGGTCCATTGGTGTGGCAGAATCCCCAGGCCAGCGCCGATAGTGATCTGGGTTTTCGGCTGGTGGGCTTAGTCAGCTTTGGGGCGGAATGCGGAGCGGATTTCCCTGCTGTTTATACTGAGGTTTCTCATTATCGTGATTGGATTGCTTTGATAGCGGGAGACGGTTTTAACTTTTACCCGGACTCTGTTTTTGCATTTAATCCGTTTGCCCTCAATGCCGAAAATACCTCAGTGACGTCTGAGACAGACACTCAGAACAGCCAAGACAGTGCTATCAGTGCATTGAGTGGCGCTATGGCGAGTCGATCGGGGGGGAGCGTAACGGCAGGAGGCATGCTTGCACTGCTGGGGATGCTCTGGTGGCGCAGAAGCCAGGGCGGTGAAAGCTGAACAAGGGCAGTTCAGTATGCTCAGTATCTGAGAGGCGTATTAACAACTGCCCCGTAAAATTATTTTTATTATCAACGGTATCGAATGCTTGTCCCTCCAGAGCCTGATGCCACTCTGCCTGCTTTATCCTCTGCAATGAACTATCCGTCCAAATTCTCAATAAGTGACAATGGCGCAATAACAGTGAGAATTATAATTAAGCGACTGTAAATCATGAGGGTAGCAGTTATGAAAGCCCCCATAACTAACAGTCTGTTATTGCTGGCTTTCCTGTTTTTTGTGTCAGGGCTGGCGAAGGCACAGACTGATGAGTCGCCTGTCCAGGCGGAGCAATTCGAACCAACAGCCAGAATTGTTGGTGGTATATCCGCTGTGCCCGGAGATATTCCCTGGCAGGCGTTTATCAATATTGATTTTTCTGATAACGGCACAGAAGTGTACCTGTGTGGCGGTGTGGTGATTGCTCCTCGCATCATACTGACAGCGGCGCATTGCATTATCAATGGCGGCCGAATTGCCACTCCCCTGCGTGTGAAAGTCTGGGCCGGTATTACCTCGGTATTCAGTGCGACAAGCAGAAATGCTGCCCCTGTCAGCGCAATCAATGTGCATCCCAGTTACAACAGCAGTAATTTTAACAACGATATTGCCATCATCCGCCTGAGCCTGGATCTGCCGGAAACTGCGATCCCGATACAGATAGCGTCTGTCCCGACCCAGAACCGGGCGGATGCTGAATTTGCCAATACTTGGGTGGCAAACAGCAACCGTCCAGCCAATTTACTGATCTCGGGGTGGGGCAGTGTGACACCGGATCCGGATTCTGCGGGTTCAACTCAGCTGCAACAGACGGTATTGTCTGGCGTACCCGACCGGGTCTGTGACAACTTGTGGGGGAGTTCGGTGCACCCCGGGGTGTACAGTATTTTTGTCTGCGCCTCTCCTCCGTCACCTAATTTATCCCGCGACAGCTGCTTTGGTGATTCAGGCGGGCCGTTAGTCTGGCAGGATCCGCAGGCCAGCAGTGATCCGGATTTTGGCCTGCGTCTGCTGGGGCTGGTGAGCTTCGGCGAAGGGTGTGCCGGCAATCTGCCCGGAGTCTATACCCAAGTCCCTTCCTATTTTGACTGGATAGCCGCTGTCGCTGGCAGCGATTTCCGTCCCAATCCGGCAGCTGTGTTCAGCGTGAATCCTTTTCTGAAAGACTACAGCAATGCGGGGCTGGAACAGTTTCGGGTGGAGAGCAGTGGTAGCGATGACAGCGGGGGAAGCTATTCGCTGGCATGGCTGCTGGGACTCGTCGGCCTGCTTCTGTGGCGTTCGCGCAAGAAAGGCTGACAACAAATCATTTCATAACATTTCTCCGGGCTTGATATTGCAGTGTGGCGGCCTATACTAGCTGCCTGCTGTAAGTTAGGGCCTAAAAAATGCAAGTTTCAGATTTTCACTTTGACCTTCCCGATGAATTGATTGCACGTTATCCGCAGCCGGAGCGTTCATCCAGCCGTCTGTTACAACTGGATGGTAACAGCGGTGATGTGTGCCATAAATCGTTTAGAGATGTGTTGGATCTGGTGCGTCCCGGTGACCTGCTGGTATTTAACAATACCCGGGTGATCCCGGCGCGTATGTTCGGCCGTAAAGCCAGTGGCGGTAAGCTGGAAGTGCTGGTCGAGCGACTGCTTGATGATAAGAGCATTCTGGCTCACGTTCGGGCTTCTAAAGCACCCAAACCGGGCACCCAACTGTTATTGGGCGAAAATGACGAGTTTGAAGCCGAAATGGTTGCCCGCCACGATGCCTTGTTTGAAATTCGCTTCAACAGTGCGCTGACGGTACTGGAGATTCTGGAGCAGGTTGGTCACATGCCCTTGCCGCCTTATATCGACCGTCCGGACGAAGAAGCAGACAAAGAGCGTTATCAAACGGTTTATAATGCCAAACCCGGTGCAGTGGCTGCTCCGACCGCCGGGCTGCATTTTGATGAACAACTATTGGCGGATATCAAGTCAAAAGGGGCCGAGTTTGCCTTCGTGACCTTGCACGTAGGTGCCGGCACCTTCCAGCCAGTCCGGGTTGATAATATTCATGATCACCATATGCACGCAGAATACGTCGAAGTTCCGCAAGAGGTGGTTGATGCGATTCAGGCCACCCGAGCCCGTGGCGGCCGGGTGATTGCAGTGGGAACCACTTCTGTTCGTTCGCTGGAAAGTGCGGCTCAGGATGCCCTGAAGAACGGTACCGAACTGGTCCCTTTCTTTGGCGACACGGATATTTTCATCTTCCCTGGCTACGAGTTCCAGCTGGTGGACGTGCTGATCACCAATTTCCACCTGCCGGAATCCACCCTGATCATGCTGGTGAGCGCATTTGCCGGTTATGAAAATACCATGGGCGCTTATCAGCAGGCTGTTGAACACAGTTACCGTTTCTTCAGTTACGGGGATTCTATGTTCATCACCCGGCGTCAGCGCTGAATCGGCTGCGCTGAGCCAGTGTCTGGCTGTGTGCGTGAATTCTGGCGCGGCAGCCTGAATAGCTGAACTTTTACTCAATATCACTGTCTGGTCTTGGGCCGGACAGTTCGCGATCCTGATTGATTGGGGGTTGCAGTGCATCAGGCGATGGGCCTTTTGCATCGACTTAACGTCAGATTGTTTCTCTGGCTTTTGGAGGCTTTGTGAAATTTGAATTAGATAAAACCCAGGGACGTGCACGTCGCGGCCGTCTGGTCTTTGAACGCGGTACGGTAGAAACGCCGGCATTCATGCCTGTGGGTACTTACGGCACCGTAAAGGGTATGACGCCGGAAGAAGTAAAAGACACAGGTGCACAGATCCTGCTGGGTAATACTTTCCACCTGTGGCTGCGCCCTGGTCAGGAAGTGATGAAACTGCACGGCGATCTGCATGACTTTATGCAGTGGCAAGGCCCGATTCTGACCGATTCAGGCGGTTTCCAGGTGTTCAGCCTGGGTGATATCCGCAAAATTACCGAAGAAGGGGTGCATTTCCGTAACCCGGTCAACGGTGACAAGATTTTCATGGACGCCGAAAAGTCGATGGAAATTCAGTACGATCTGGGCTCTGATGTGGTGATGATTTTCGACGAGTGTACGCCTTATCCGGCGACGCATGACGAAGCGAAGACATCGATGGAAATGTCACTGCGCTGGGCAAAACGCAGCCGTAACCATTTCGATAAAATGGGTAATAAGAATGCTCTGTTCGGTATAGTACAGGGCAGCGTCTATGAAGATCTGCGTGATGTATCGGTCAAAGGCCTGACTGAGATCGGCTTTGACGGTTACGCTGTGGGCGGTCTGGCCGTTGGCGAACCGAAAGAAGATATGCACCGTGTGCTGGAGCATACTTGTCCGAAATTACCGGAAGATAAGCCGCGTTATCTGATGGGTGTCGGTAAACCGGAAGACCTGGTTGAAGGTGTGCGCCGTGGTATCGACATGTTCGACTGTGTGATGCCAACCCGTAATGCCCGTAATGGCCACCTGTTTGTGACTGGCGGTGTGATCAAGATCCGTAATGCGAAACATAAAACGGATACAAGTCCACTGGATCCGCACTGTGACTGTTACACTTGTCGCAATTACTCGAAGGCGTACCTGTATCATCTGGATAAATGTAATGAAATTTTGGGTGCACGCCTTAATACAATCCACAACTTACGCTACTATCAGCGTTTGATGGAAAGCATTCGTCAGGCGATTGAAGAAGATCGTTTCGACGCATTCGTAGAAGAGTTCTACGCGCGCCGGGACCGCGAAGTTCCACCATTAAAAAACGTTTAACTATAACGAGGACGTGAATAAATGAGTCTTTTTATTTCTCAGGCACATGCAGCAGCAGAAGGCGCTCCACAAGGTGGCGGCATGCAGCTGTTTATCATGCTGGCTCTGTTTGCTGTAATTTTCTACTTCATGATCTACCGTCCGCAGGCCAAGCGGGTGAAAGAGCATAAAAACCTGATGTCTGCCATGGGCAAAGGTGATGAAGTGCTGACCAATGGCGGCCTGGTGGGTAAGATCACCAAAGTCTCAGCGGAAAATGACTACATTGTGATCGCACTGAACGACACAACTGAAGTTACCATCAAAAAGGATTTTGTTTCTGCCGTTCTGCCAAAGGGCACAATGAAATCACTGTAATTTATGGCTTTGAAGGATCTTCTCAGTGTTAAACCGGTATCCCTTGTGGAAGAACCTGATGGTGGTGTTCGCACTGCTCATCGGTTTGCTCTATGCACTTCCCAATGTGTTCGGTGAAGATCCAGCGATTCAAATCTCCGGGGCGCGTGGCGCCTCGGTAGAAATGGCCACGCTGGATAAAGTTACCGAGCAGCTTAATCAAGATAAACTCTCCTACAAATCTGTCGCATTCGAAAACGGGGCTATTCTGGTCCGCTTCAAAGACACTGAGACACAAATCAGTGCCCGCGATTTAATGAATCAATTTCTTGGCGATAACTATGTTGTTGCTCTGAACCTGGCACCTTCTACTCCTGCCTGGCTGGAAAGCCTGGGCGCCACCCCAATGAAACTCGGCCTGGACCTGCGCGGCGGTGTGCACTTTCTGATGGAAGTGGATATGGATGCTGCGATGGATAAACTGCTGGGCCAGCAAGAAGATACTTTCCGTACTGAGCTGCGTGAAGCCCGTATCCGTTACCGTGCGATTTCAGTGAAAGGCGACGGGGTGGAAATCCGGCTTCGTAACGACGAGCAAGTACAAGAAGCCAAGCGTACACTGTCGGCTTCGCACCCGGACATGCTGTTCGTTGAAGGCAGTGGTTTTGCACTCACCGCCAGCTTCACTGAAGCGCGGATGCAGGAAATTCGGAACTATGCCGTTGCTCAGAATATTACTATTCTGCGTAACCGGGTTAACGAACTGGGTGTAGCAGAGCCACTGGTTCAGCGTCAGGGCGCTAACCGCATTGTTGTGGAACTGCCGGGCGTACAGGATACGGCACGTGCCAAAGAAATTCTGGGTGCAACCGCAACCCTGGAATTCCGTGAAGTGGACACCAATGTGGATCTGGCTGCCGCCGCTGCAGGACGTGTACCACCGGGCAGCGAGGTGAAAACCTCCCGTGACGGTAATCCTGTGGTGCTGAAAAAGCGGGTGATCCTCGAAGGTTCACACATTACCGATTCCACATCCAGCAATGACGAGTATGGTCGCCCGCAGGTGAACATCAAGCTGGACAGTGAAGGCGGCAATAAAATGACAGCTTTCTCCCGTAATAACGTGGGTAAGCTGATGGCAACGCTGTTCATTGAATATAAAGACAGCGGCAAGCGTTCCCCGGCTGGCAAAGTGATTCTGGAAAAACACGAAGAAGTGATTAACCAGGCAACTATTCAGACCGCGCTGGGACGTGATTTCCGTATTACCGGGATTGACAGCCAGGCTGAAGCGCACAATTTGGCACTGCTGTTGCGTGCTGGTGCACTGATCGCGCCAATTTCAATTGTGGAAGAGCGCACTATCGGTCCTTCTATGGGTCAGCAGAACATCGACATGGGGATCCAGGCCTGTATCTGGGGTATGGTCGCCGTGATGTTGTTCACTTTGCTGTACTACCGCAAGTTCGGTCTGATTGCCAACCTGGCCCTGACGATGAACCTGGTATTGATCATTGGTGTGATGTCCATGATTCCGGGCGCCACTATGACCTTGCCGGGTATTGCCGGTATTGTACTGACAGTAGGTATGGCGGTGGATGCCAACGTGCTGATCTTCGAGCGGATTCGTGAAGAGCTGCGTGATGGTCGCAGCCCGCAGCAGGCGATTCAGCAAGGTTACGCCAATGCTTTCAGCACTATCGCTGATGCCAACATCACCACGCTGATCACCGCTATTATTTTGTTTGCGGTAGGTACGGGGGCGATTAAAGGCTTCGCGGTGACGCTGTCTATCGGTATTCTGACTTCTATGTTTACGGCTATCGTGGGCACCCGTATGTTGGTGAACCTGCTGTATGGCGGTAAGCGCATCGATAAACTGTCGATCTAAGGAGACGCTGACATGTTTCAATTAATGAAAGCGGATAAAGTGATCGACTTTATGCGTTGGTCGAAGCTGGCCTTTGTTTTGTCTGCAGTGATGATCATTGCTTCCATTTCTATTGTTGTCACTAAAGGCATGAACTGGGGGCTGGATTTCACAGGCGGTACCCTGATTGAAGTGGGTTTTGAACAGCCTGCGGATTTGGGCCAGATTCGTGATTCACTCGAAGCGTCCGGCTTTGGCGATGCTATTGTTCAGAATTTCGGAACGGCCCGTGATGTCATGGTGCGTCTCCAGCCGCGTGAAGGCGTGGCAGGTGAAACCCTGGGCAATCAAATCCTGGATGCACTCCGTGAAGGCACGCACCAGAGTGTCGAAATGCGCCGGATTGAGTTTGTCGGCCCGAACGTCGGTGATGAGCTGGCGGAAGCGGGCGGTTTGGCTATTCTGGTCTCATTGATCTGTATTCTGCTGTACGTATCCATGCGTTTTGAGTGGCGTCTGGCCGCCGGTGCTGTGCTGTCGCTGACTCACGATGTCATCATTACTATTGGTATTTTTTCACTGCTGCAAATTGAGGTCGACCTGACGATTGTCGCCGCGCTGCTGACGGTTGTCGGTTATTCACTCAATGACACCATAGTGGTGTTTGACCGTATCCGTGAGAATTTCCGCAAGATGCGTAAAGGTGGCCCGGCAGAGGTGATGAATAACTCTGTTACTCAAACCCTTAGCCGTACCCTGATCACTTCAGGGACCACCTTGTTCGTGGTGATCGCCCTGTTTATGAAAGGTGGCACTATGATCCACGGGTTTGCCACAGCACTGCTGATCGGTATTACCGTCGGTACCTATTCTTCTATCTATGTCGCTTCGGCACTGGCGCTGAAACTGGGTATAACCCGTGAGCACCTGATGCCGCCAAAAGTGGAAAAAGAAGGCGAAGAATTCGACGCCATGCCGTAATGGCGATTGGGGCAGGTTAAATTCTGCCCTTAAACGTTGGCGAAGACGTAAAAAAGCCCCGGCAATCTGATTGCCGGGGCTTTTTGTATGGCTGCTGAAAACCACCGTACAGACAGTGGTTTTCAGTGCAGTATTATTTTTTCAGTGCTTCGCCACCGTGTTCACGGATTTTCGCCAGCATAGGCTTCACGACGCGCACATTCCCGGCAACTATGTTGCCAGAGGTCAGGTAATTGGTGTTACCGGTGAAGTCGGTACAGATGGCGCCAGCTTCACGGGCAATCAGCTCACCGGCTGCCATTTCCCAAGGCTTCTGACTCAGCTTGAACACACCGTCTACACGGCCGGCGGCCAGGTAGCACAGATCCAAAGCGGTACAACCGGACAAACGCATGTCATCACATTCAACAAACATCGCCTGCTGAATTTTGGCGTAGCTTTCAGAGTGTTGTTTGGCAGTGAAAGGCAGGCTGCTTGCCAGAACCGTACCGGCCAGATTACGTGGCTGAGAGGCACGGATACGCTGGCTGTTCAGCTGTGCGCCAGAACCGCGGGTTGCGGTGAACAGTTCGTTACGGGCAGGATCGTAAACAGCGGCGACTTCAGTACGGCCGCGCATACGCAGGGCAACGGAAATTGCATAATGCGGGATACCGCGAGCGAAGTTATTGGTGCCATCCACTGGGTCGATGATCCATTGGCATTCTTTGTCGCGGCCTTCTTTGGTGCCGGACTCTGCACCGACGATGCAGTGATCAGGATAAGACTTCAGAATAGTATCGATGATGATAGCTTCTGCTTCGTGATCGATATTGGTGACAACGTCGTTGCCTTTTTTACTTACTTCAATGCCTTGCGGTTTTTCTAAAGACTTAGCGACATGGTCACCGGCTTTACGGACAGCACGGATCGCGATATTTAGCATCGGATGCATAGGATCTTCCCAACGGATGTTAAAGAACTAAAAAGCGGCGGCGAGTATATCAGAGCCTGAGTAAAAAGGAAGTGGTGATTTTTTATCCAGCATAAGGACGGAATTAACTGCCAGGCTTCGCTTACAATGTTTTCCCCACTTTACAGAAGGCTGTGCTAAAATCCCCCGGTTTTGGAATCAGAGTTGGAAAACAGGCCGTCATGTTAGATCAAATCCGCGTGGTGCTGGTGGGCACATCTCATTCAGGCAACATAGGCTCAGCGGCACGAGCGATGAAAGTGATGGGGTTGAGCCAGCTTGTTCTGGTCGAGCCTGCTTGTGAAATTGATGGCCAGGCTATCGCGCTGGCTGCCGGCGCGGCAGATATTGTCGAAAATGCCCGTATTGTTAACAGCCTGGATGAAGCCATTGCCGATTGCGGCCTGGTGATCGGTTCAAGCGCCCGTTCCCGCAGTCTGGAATGGCCGCAACTCAATCCCCGCGAATGTGGCATTAAAGCCATTCAGGAAGCGCCGGCTCACCCGGTTGCATTGCTGTTTGGTCGTGAACGTACTGGTTTGACCAACGAAGAGCTGCAAAAGTGCCACTGCCACGTGTATATTCCCGCTAACCCGGAATACAGTTCGCTGAATCTGGCGATGGCTGTGCAGACGATCAGTTATGAAGTGCGCATGGCCTGTCTGGATAAGGAATCCCAAGCGTTTCCTGCCGATGACAGTTTGCCTGAATACCCGCGCACCATGGAACTGGAAAAGTTCTTTGACCATTTGTACGACGTCATGGAGCAGACACAGTTCATCAGCAGCCGTTCCGGCATGGTGATGGCAAAATTACGGCGCCTGTTTGTGCGCGCCAGACCCGAAGAGCAGGAGCTGAATATCCTGCGCGGTGTGCTGTCATCGGTACAAAAATCCCTCGCCGGACAGAAAAAGTAGTTGTTTAATGTACAGATAATGCCTGACTAAATTAGTCGGGTATATACTTGACCATTTTAGTCGGGTATGCGACACTGCTGCCATAGATTCGAGTAGGTAGCGGTGTGTTATGAGATTGACATCAAAAGGACGGTATGCAGTCACGGCCATGTTGGACGTTGCGCTGCATTCTCAGGAAGGTCCAGTACCTCTGGCTGATATTTCAGAGCGTCAGGGGATTTCACTGTCTTATTTGGAGCAATTGTTTGCTCGCTTGCGTAAAGCCGGCCTGGTGGCCAGCGTGCGTGGTCCGGGCGGTGGTTACCGACTGGGCGAAGAGGCGCATCAAATTGCTGTCGGCACTGTAATTGCGGCCGTCGACGAATCAGTTGATGCCATGAAGTGCCACGGTAAAGGGGATTGTCAGGGTGGTGTACGCTGTCTGACTCATACCCTGTGGCATGACCTCAGCGCGCGCATCAGTGACTTTCTGAACAATATTACGCTCGGTGAACTGATGCAGGACAACGACGTACTGACGGTGTCAGACCGCCAGGATCAGCGCCTTCAGAAGTCGTCTTTTGGACATAAGAATACACACGACAGCGCCACTATAGGTGTCGATGTTCGCTCCTAGCGCCCAGCGGCCCGTGTTTTTGGAGATGAAGATGAAATTGCCAATATACTTAGATTATTCCGCTACTTGCCCTGTAGACCCACGCGTTGCCGAGAAAATGGTGCAATGCATGACAATGGACGGTAACTTCGGTAACCCGGCTTCCCGTTCCCACCGTTTTGGCTGGCAGGCTGAAGAAGCGGTTGATAATGCCCGTGAGCAAGTGGCAGACCTGCTGAATGCGGACCCACGTGAGATCGTGTTCACCTCAGGTGCAACAGAATCTGATAACTTGGCGATCAAAGGTATTGCGCACTTCTACGGCAAAAAAGGTAAGCACATCATTACCTGCAAAACAGAACATAAAGCGGTTCTGGATCCTTGCCGTCAGCTGGAGCGTGAAGGTTACGAGGTGACTTACCTGGAGCCTGAGTCAAACGGTCTGATCGATTTGGCTAAGCTGAGTGACGCCATCCGCGAAGACACCATCCTTGTTTCCATTATGCATGTGAACAACGAAATCGGTGTGATTCAGGACATTACCGCGATTGGTGAAATCTGCCGCGAACGTGGCGTGTTTTTCCATGTTGATGCCGCTCAGTCTGCTGGTAAGTTGCCGATTGATGTACAGGAAATGAAAGTTGATCTGATTTCCCTGTCTGCGCACAAAGTTTACGGTCCTAAAGGTATCGGTGCACTGTATGTGCGTCGTAAACCACGTATTCGCCTGGAAGCACAAATGCACGGTGGCGGTCATGAGCGTGGTATGCGTTCCGGTACCCTGGCTACCCATCAAATCGTTGGTATGGGCGAAGCCTTCCGTATCGCGAAAGAAGATATGGACCTGGACCGTCAGCATGCTCTGGCTCTGCGTAACCGCTTGCTGGACGGCGTAAAAGACATTGAAGCGATGACAATCAACGGTGATCTGGAGCAGCGTGTTCCTAACAATCTGAACATCAGCTTTGCGTTTGTTGAAGGTGAGTCACTGCTGATGGCGCTGAAAGATCTGGCGGTCTCGTCCGGTTCTGCCTGTACATCAGCCAGTTTGGAGCCTTCGTACGTACTGCGTGCTTTGGGCCTGAATGATGAATTGGCTCACAGTTCAATTCGCTTCTCTTTTGGTCGATTCACGACAGAAGAAGAAGTAGACTACGCAATTTCGCAGATCCGTACCGCAGTAGATAAACTGCGTGAGATGTCACCGCTTTGGGATATGTACAAAGAGGGAATCGACCTGAACACAGTTGAGTGGGCACACCACTAAGTTGCGGTCTTCACGAATTCGAGGAAATTACCATGGCCTATAGTGACAAAGTAATTGATCATTACGAGAACCCGCGGAACGTGGGCTCATTTGATAAAGATGATAAAAATATCGGTAGCGGTATGGTTGGCGCGCCAGCATGTGGCGACGTAATGAAACTGCAAATCAAAGTGTCTGATGCAGGCATTATTGAAGATGCACGTTTTAAAACCTACGGCTGCGGTTCTGCTATCGCATCCAGCTCACTTATCACTGAGTGGGTGAAAGGCAAGACCTTAGACGAAGCAGCATCGATCAAAAACTCAGCGATTGCTGAAGAACTTGAGCTGCCGCCAGTGAAGGTTCACTGCTCAATTCTGGCTGAAGACGCCATTAAAGCCGCTGTTAGCGATTACAAAAAGAAACATCAAAGTAATTAATGAAATAAGGGTTGTTGTTCATGGCCATTACCATCACTGAAACTGCAGCGAGCCGTGTTGCGGCTTTCCTGGAAAATCGGGGCAAAGGTTTAGGCCTGCGCTTGGGTGTCCGAACATCAGGATGCTCTGGTATGGCCTATGTCCTTGAGTTCGTTGATGATATCGACGAGGGCGATGAGGTCTTTGAGCAATTCGGCGTCAAAGTGATCGTCGATGCCAAGAGCCTGGTTTACCTGGAAGGGACAGAGCTGGATTTCGTCAAAGAAGGACTGAATGAAGGTTTCCAATTTAACAACCCTAACGTGTCTAGCGAATGTGGTTGTGGTGAAAGCTTCAACGTTTAATACTCGCTGACGGCGAGACATTGCCTGGGCGCGAGCATTCTGTTTCGCGCCTCTTGCTTGTAAACCGATATCAGACGCCATATGAATCATTTCGAACTATTTGGCCTGCCTTTCCAGTTTGAACTGGACGGTAGCCTTCTTGCCACACGTTTCCGTGACCTGCAGCGACGTTTTCATCCGGATAACTTTGCTACAGCTTCTGAGCGCGATCGACTGATGGCCGTTCAAAAAGCTGCTCACATCAATGACGCATTCCAGACCCTGAAAAACCCGGTGACTCGTGCTGAGTATATGCTGGCGGAAAACGGCGTTGATATTCGCGCCGAACAGCAGACCTTGCAGGATCCTGAATTTCTGATGCAGCAAATGGAACTGCGTGAGGCCTTGGAAGAGATCCCTTCCGCTGAGGATCCTGAGTCCGCTCTGTTTGATTTTGAACAGCAGGCAGTCAGTTTGCAGAAAGCCCAACTCAGTGAGTTGAAACAATTGCTGGAAGCTAGCGAGTGGGAACCAGCAGCAGACGCAGTACGTAAACTCAAATTCATCGAAAAGCTGCGAGTCGAGGTCGAACGTCTGGAAGAGACGCTGTTCGACTGATTTTATTTACTTATCAGCTTAAAGCCCACAGGAAGGACAATGGCACTGTTACAGATTGCTGAACCTGGTCAAAGCGCTGCACCGCACGAACATAAACTGGCGGTAGGTATTGACTTGGGAACGACCAACTCTCTCGTTGCTGCTGTGCGTAGTGGCGTGGCCGAGACCCTGCCCGACGAGCAAGGCAAGTCAATTCTACCTTCTGTTGTTCATTATAATGAGCAAAGCATTCTCGTTGGCGACGAAGCCAGAAAACTGGCCCAGCAGGATCCTGCGAATACCATTATTTCCGTTAAACGCATGATGGGACGCTCGCTGACCGATATTCAGCAACGTTACCCTAATTTGCCTTATCAGTTTGAGGCATCAGAGTCAGGTTTACCGCAATTGCTGACTCGCCGCGGTAAGGTCAATCCAGTTCAGGTCTCTGCGGATATTCTGAAAACCCTGACTGAGCGTGCGAAGGCGACCTTGGGCGGTGAGCTGGAAGGTGTCGTGATTACGGTTCCTGCCTACTTTGACGATGCTCAGCGTGCAGGTACCAAAGATGCGGCGTCATTGGCCAACCTCAAAGTATTACGTTTGCTGAACGAACCCACCGCCGCAGCCATTGCCTACGGTCTGGATTCTGGTCAGGAAGGTGTGATTGCCGTTTATGACCTTGGTGGCGGTACCTTTGATATCTCGATTTTACGTTTGTCTAAAGGCGTATTTGAAGTTCTGGCAACCGGTGGTGATACAGCACTGGGTGGTGATGATTTCGATCATCTGCTGGCGGAGTGGATTCTGGCACAAAGTGGTCACAGTGACGTCCTGACAGCGTCCGAGCGCCGTGCACTGCAGGATGTGGCCACAGACGCCAAAGTGGCTCTGACCGACAGCGACAGTGCTGAGATTGACGTGCTGGGCTGGCAGGGGCAGATTACCCGAGCTCAGTTTGAAGCCCTGATTCAGCCGCTGGTGAAAAAGACGCTGATGTCTTGCCGCCGGGCGGTGAAAGATGCGGGTATCGAACTTGATGAAGTGATTGAAACCGTGATGGTCGGCGGCTCAACACGCGTGCCACTGGTGCGTGAGATGGTGGGCGGATTCTTTGGCAAAACACCGCTGACATCGATTGACCCAGATAAAGTGGTCGCTATCGGTGCGGCAATTCAGGCCGATATTCTGGCCGGCAACAAACCCGATTCTGAGATGTTGCTGCTGGATGTGATTCCCTTGTCACTGGGTATTGAAACCATGGGCGGCATGATCGAAAAGATCATTCCCCGTAACACTACTATCCCGGTTGCCCGCGCGCAGGAATTCACCACCTTCAAAGACGGCCAGACGGCGATGTCTGTACATGTGGTACAAGGTGAGCGTGAAATGGTCGCAGACTGTCGTTCACTGGCCCGCTTTACCCTGCGTGGTATCCCTGCGATGGCCGCGGGCGCGGCACATGTGCGCGTCACCTACCAGGTAGATGCGGATGGGTTGCTGTCGGTCACCGCGATGGAAAAAAGCTCTGGTGTACAATCGTCCATTCAGGTCAAACCGTCTTACGGTTTGACGGATGACGAGATTGCCAACATGATTCGCGATTCGATGACACATGCTCGTGAAGATAAAGATGCCCGTGCACTGGCTGAGCAGCGCGTAGAGGCGGATCGGGTACTGGAAGGGCTGATTGCTGCCTTGGCTGCCGATGGCGAGACTCTGCTGTCGAAACAAGAGCGTGAAGCACTGGAAACCGCCATGATGGAGCTGGTTCAATTGCGTCAGGGTGAAGACCCGCGTGCGATTGAAGCCGGTATTAAGAAAACTGATAAAGCAAGCCAGGAATTTGCCGCACGCCGTATGGATAAATCCATTCGGGAGGCACTGGCCGGTCAATCGATTGATGAGGTTTAGGCATGCCTAAAATTGTTGTACTACCCCATGAAGAACTTTGCCCAGAAGGCGCTGTGCTGGATGCATCTAGTGGCGAAACTGTGCTGGATGTGGCACTGCGAAACGGCATTGGTATTGAGCATGCCTGTGAAAAGTCCTGTGCTTGCACAACCTGTCACGTCATTATCCGTGAAGGGTTTGATTCACTGAACGAAAGTGAAGAACTGGAAGATGACATGCTGGATAAGGCATGGGGCCTGGAACCTGAGTCTCGTCTGGGCTGTCAGGCCCGAGTGTCTGATGAAGATCTGGTGGTTGAAATTCCTCGCTACACCATCAATCTGGCCAGCGAAAACCATTAATCAGCAAGCCCGTCCCCCTTTGGTGACGGGCTTGCTACACTTTTAATACTTTCTGTTTGCAACGGGGGCAGGTGAATCATGGGACTGAAGTGGATTGATTCCAGAGACATTGCCATTGCCTTGCTGGAAGAGCATCCGGACGTTGACCCGCAAAGCATTCATTTTGTCGAGTTACGGGATTGGATTCTGGCGCTGGACGAGTTTGATGATGACCCAAACCACTGCGGGGAAAAAGTATTGGAAGCGGTGCAATTGTGCTGGATGGAAGAAAAGGACTGAGTGGATATTCGTTAATAGTCGATCATTCTCTTAATCTTGTGGCAAATGCCTTGTTTATTTGTCTATTTGACGGCAAGGTAAACCAATCGCTTTGATATGTGAGTGACAGCCAGCAAATTGCCTGCACTGACAAAACTAAATGGCGGACCAAAAGGTCCGCTTTGTTGTATTTTCGCATTGCTTAACTTGAAATTACGCATTCATGCACCATAAACACAGTAAATTCAGTGTGACTGGATGCGGGCTATGGCCTATCAGGCACAGACAGCCGAAGGACAGAATCCGGCTTTCTGGAAGTCTTAAGCATGCCGCCTGTACGAGCTGTGAGTGCTCGTTGGGCATATACTCAAGGAGTTTTACATGTCTTCTACTATGTCAGTATTTCTGACTCAGGACGCTGCTGCTGAGCAGTGGGGTGAGAATGCACTGGTTTCTTATACCGCTAACGGTGTTCAGATTCATGTGACCAACGATGATGTGCTGAATCTGATTCAGCGTGCCGGCCGGACTCTGGACGGTCAGGGTATCAAGCAAGTCACTCTGAGTGGCGAAGAGTGGGATCTGGAAACCATCTGGTCTTTCATTCAGGGACACCGTAATGCCAAGCCGGGCAACAGTGTCAGCTGGCCTGAGCTGGATGATGAAGATGAAGCGGAACTGCAGGCGCGTCTGACCGCCACCAACTGGGTTCGCGATATTATCAACCAGAGTGCAGAAGTGGTGAATCCTTCGCATCTGGCGAACCGTGCCGGTGAATTTATCAAATCACTGGCCCCTGATCATGTCAGTTACAAAGTGATTAAAGGCAACGATCTTCTGGATGAAGGCTGGATCGGTATTCATACTGTTGGCCGTGGCTCAGAACGCTCGGCTGCGATGCTCATTCTTGATTACAACCCAAGCGGTGACGCCGAAGCACCTGTTGCTGCGTGCCTGGTCGGTAAAGGCATTACTTTCGATTCCGGCGGCTACAGCATGAAGCCTTCTGAAGGGATGGCGGCGATGAAAGCCGACATGGGTGGCTCAGCAATGGCCACCGGTGGTCTGGCGTTGGCGATTGCCCGCGGTGTGCAAAAGCGCATTAAGCTGATCTTGTGCTGTGCGGAAAACATGGTATCGGGTCGTGCCTTTAAACTGGGCGATATCATCACGTACAAAAATGGCAAGACGGTTGAAATCCTCAACACAGACGCAGAAGGCCGCCTGGTACTGGCGGATGGCCTGATTTATGCCAGTGCCCAAAAGCCGGGCCTGATCATTGACTGTGCGACCCTGACCGGCGCGGCGAAGAATGCCCTGGGTAATGACTACCATGCCTTGTTCAGTTTTGACCACAGCATGGCGCAGAAAGCACTGATTGCCGCCAGTGAAGAGCACGAAGGTTTGTGGCCTTTGCCTCTGGGCGAACATCACCGTCGTATGATGCCATCCAGCTTTGCTGATCTGGCCAACATTTCAACCGGCGATTTCATGCCGGGTGCAAGTACAGCGGCGGCTTTCCTGTCTTACTTTGTCGAAGACTATAAGCATGGCTGGCTGCACTTAGACTGCAGCGGTACCTACCGTAAATCGGCCAGTGATAAATGGGGCGTGGGCGCAACGGGTATGGGTGTACGCACACTGGCGAACATTCTGGCCCAGGATTAATTTCATTCTCCGGTCTATTTTTACGCACAACAGTTCACGCTGTTGTGCGTTTTCAACTTAGGGAACACAGATATGCTTACCGTACTACTTTCCGCAGAACCGAGTCAGGGTGCCTGGGGCGATAAAGCGTTGGTCTCTTACCAGCAGGACAGCGTGCTCATTCACTATCAGGATGATTTTGTACTGCGCCGCATTCAGCAGGCTGCTCGTCAGCTTTCTTCTCAGGGGGCGACTCAGGTCAGCCTGAGCGGCGAGGGCTGGAGCTACGAGCGCCAGTGGGCGTTTTATTGTGGCTTTGCCGCAACACGCAAATCGGTGGACGTGCAATGGGCTTCCCAGGATGACGACGAGCTGGAGTTGCTGAACGCACGCCGTCGCAGTGCAGACTGGGTACGTCAGGTTGTTAATGCGACGCCGGAAGACATGTACCCGGAAAAACTGGCGCAGGATGCGGTAACTTTCCTGAAAAGCGTGGCCGGCGACAATATCACCCACGAGGTACTGGTTGGCGACGAACTACTGACCGAAGGCTGGATTGGTACGCACAGTGTTGGCCGTGCAAGCAGTCGTCCGCCTGTGATGCTGACGCTGGACTTTAACCCTACTGGGGATGCGGATGCACCTGTGCATGCCTGTCTGGTCGGTAAAGGAATTACGTTCGACTCCGGTGGTTACAGCATCAAGTCCAGTGCCGGTATGGTGGCGATGAAATGCGACATGGGCGGTGCGGCAACAGTGACAGCTGCTCTGGCCTATGCCATTGAACAAGGCCTGAAAAAGCGCGTTAAACTGATTTTGTGCTGTGCCGAAAACATGGTCGCCGGTAATGCCTACAAGCTGGGCGATATTCTGACCTATAAGAATGGTCTGACGGTGGAAGTGGTCAATACCGATGCTGAAGGGCGTCTGGTACTGGCAGACGGCCTGATCAAAGCCGGTGAAATGAAGGCACCGCTGATCATAGATGCCGCAACGCTGACCGGTGCGGCTATGATGGCTGTGGGTCAGGATTATAACGCTATCTTCTCCATGCAGCCTGAGCTGCTGCGCAAAGCGCAGCAATTGTCTGAGCTGGTTAATGAGCCCGCATGGCCGTTACCGCTGCAAAAATGGCACCAGAATAATTGTCCGTCTGATTACGCAGACACCGCCAACAGCCGTGCTGTGAAAGGTGGTGGTATGGGCGGTGCTTCGAATGCTGCTGCTTTTTTGTCCCGTTTTGTCAGCGATGACAGCCGCTGGGTTCATTTCGATCTGGCCTCTTGCTTCCGTGACGGTGCTGATGCACGCTGGGCAGCGGGCGCGACGGGGCTTGGGGTGGCAAATATTGCCGCGTTGCTGTTACAGTAAGCGCTATGGGACAGGGAAACCTGCCTGCCAGAAGTGAACTGAGTATAAGGAATATAATAATGACAATTGAACGTACCTTCTCAATTGTAAAACCGGATGCAGTAGGCCGTAATCAGATCGGTGCAATTTATCATCGTTTAGAAAGCGCTGGTCTGACGATTGTTGCGGCGAAAATGCTGCGTTTAACTGAACAGCAGGCACAGGGGTTTTACGCTGAGCACGAAGGCAAGCCGTTTTACGCGCCGTTAATTGAATTCATGACGTCTGGCCCTGTGATGGTACAGGTACTGGAAGGCAACAATGCGATTACGCGCTACCGTGAGCTGATGGGTAAAACCAACCCGGAAGAAGCTGCGTGCGGTACACTGCGTGCCGATTACGCAGAAAGTACTCGCCTGAATGCCGTACACGGTTCTGACAGCCCAGAGTCTGCAGCCCGTGAAATTGCGTATTTCTTTTCCGAGGATGAAATTTGTCCTCGTGACTGATTCATGATCTGAAAGCCGGATACAACGGGAAGCCAAGGCTTCCCGTTTTTTTATCTTTTTTATCTATTAAGGTTTGATGGAGGCGCTGGCTGGCGTCAGCTAAGCTGTAATCAGCTGCTTAGCTGACATTAGCAGCAAAAGTGGAAACACGCCGATAAAGTCTGTACAATTTCGCGCCTTGAATCTTCCCGCTATTTGGGGCCACCCTGGGTCAGCGTTCCCTGACATACCGGGTGCAGGATCTGTCATTTTTTAGTGAGGCGACAACCGATGACGAATGCCAAAATCAATCTGCTGGATTTCGATCGCGAAGGACTGCGGCAGTATTTTGCCGAAGAGCTGGGCGAAAAAGCCTTCCGCGCGGATCAGATCATGAAGTGGATGTATCATTTCGGTTGCGATGACTTTGATCAAATGACCAACATCAATAAGAAGCTGCGCGAGAAACTGAAAGCCGTGGCTGAGATTCGTGCCCCTTATGTATCTGAAGCGCAACACTCGGCAGACGGCACTATCAAGTGGGCCATGCGTGTCGGCGATCAGGATGTTGAAACTGTGTACATTCCCGATGATGACCGTGCCACCCTGTGCGTGTCTTCTCAGGTGGGCTGTGCGCTGGACTGTAAATTCTGCTCTACTGCACAGCAAGGGTTTAACCGTAACCTGAAAGTGTCAGAAATTATCGGTCAGGTATGGCGCGCTGCCAAAGAGATCGGTGTTGAGAAAGAAACGGGCCGTCGTCCTATCACCAACGTGGTCATGATGGGCATGGGTGAGCCATTGCTGAACATGAAAAACCTGATTCCGTCGCTGAAAATCATGCTCGATGACCTGGGTTTTGGTCTGTCGAAGCGCCGTGTCACTGTGTCAACGTCAGGCGTCGTGTCTGGTCTTGAGCAGATGATAGGTAAGATAGATGTGGCACTGGCTATTTCTCTGCACGCCGGTAATGACCAGTTGCGCTCCGAAATCATGCCGATTAACGACAGGTACAATATCGAAACTTTCCTGGATGTGGTACGTCGCTATATCGCATCGTCGAATGCCAACCGCGGCAAAGTCACGGTGGAATACATACTGCTGGATCATGTGAACGACGGCATGGAACACGCGCGGGAACTGGCGCATACGCTGAAAGACACCCCGGCGAAAATTAACCTGATCCCTTTCAATCCGTATCCGGGTTCCCCTTATCGTAAGCCAAGCAATTCACGGATTGACCGCTTCATGAAAACACTGATGGAGTACGACTTCACTGTGACTGTGCGTAAAACACGTGGTGATGATATCGACGCCGCCTGCGGACAATTGGTTGGTGATGTGATTGACCGCACAAAACGTACCCTGGCAAAACAAGCTAAAGGGGAACCAATCCCAGTAAAAGCGGTCTGATAACAATAACATAAAGCTCGAAATGGATGTGAGCAAGGAGTTGTTATGATACGCTGGACCCTGTATCCGATCACAAGCGGCTTTTTTGCCGCTTGTTTGCTAGTGGGCTGTGTAACCGTTGACCCGACAGCGAAGGAGCGCAGTGTGGATCCCATTGCGGTGGCGGATGCCAGAGTGACACTCGGACTCAGTTACCTTGAGCAAGGTCAGCGGCAGAGAGCACAGCAAAATTTACAGAAAGCCTTAGACGTTGCGCCGGATCACCCCAGAGCACAACTTGCCATGGCACATTATTACCAACAAGTGGGTGAAAACCGTTCAGCTGAAGCGCTCTATGTCCGAGCATTGCAATATTCCCCCAAAAATGGCGATGTGCTTAATAACTATGGTGTATTCTTGTGTAATGAAGCACGGTTTGATGAAGCAGATAACGCCTTTATGCGTGCTGTTTTACAGCCGGATTATTTTCAGGCTTCAGCGACGTATGAAAATGCGGCTTTGTGCAGCATAAAACATGGTGATGCGACACAAGCTGCAGATTATTTCAGAAAAGCATTGGATCATGAGCCTTACCGTCCGCTGTCTATGTTGCAGCTGGCAAGACTGGAGTTGACTGGTGGTGATTACCAGCAGGCCGATGCCAGACTGGATGCATTCAGTCTGCGATACGGAGAGACTGCTGATAGTCTTGTTCTTAAAATTCAGTCGTCACGCCAGAGCGGTCGCCTTGATCGGGTGGAAAAATATGCCGAATTGTTGCGACAACAATTTCCTGATTCTCAGCAATATCAGAATTATCTAGCCAATGAATACTGAACAGAACGAAGAACGAGTAACGGAAGACGTCATTCGTCCCGGAGATATGCTACGCCAGGCGCGTGAGCAGCTTGGCTATTCTCAAAAGGATGTAGCGAGCCGACTGCGCTTGCGGATGTCTGTAATCGATGACATTGAAAACAACCGGTTTGATGAAGCTCAGATGGCCACCTTTACCCGTGGTTATGTCCGCTCGTATGCAAAATTTGTCGGTCTTGATGTTAACGAAGTACTGAACAAACTTGAAAGCATTGGTCAGGGGCAGCCGCAAGCCCAGACCATGCAAAGTTTTTCCCGTAAAACCAAGCGTGACAAACACGATAACCGTGTCATGGGCCTGACCTGGCTGCTGGGGGCTGTGATTGTCGGTATGACAGCAGCCTGGTGGTGGCAAACTGAGCAAAAAACGGAAACCCCGGTTATTTCTGAGCAAGTATCGCCAGCGAATCTGCCTCTGGATGAATCACTGGCCGGTACGGTCGATGATATGGCGGGAACGCTGAACACAGACGACGTGAGTGCGATTGCGGAAGGAGCAACGCAAGAGAGTCCCGCTGACGACTCATACAGCAATACTGCGGGTGGTGATGATTTACCGCTCAACACCTTCGATGAAGCCGCCAGCAATAGCGCCGGCGAGATGCCTGCGGGCAGTGTGATTGATGATGACGGCAATGTGCTCTTTGATGAAGCCAATGACTCACTGATTGCCGATGCAGCCCCGGTTGCGGAAGAAGCGCCGGCACCTGATCTGCAACTGACTTTTAACGGTGACTGCTGGATTGATATCCGTGATGCCAACGGCAAACAACTTGATACAGGTATCAAATCCAGCGGCGATGTTGTCTCTATTGAAGGACAGGCTCCGTTTAAGATAGTGCTCGGTGCGCCGAGTGTTGTTACAATGAGCTTCAAAGGTGAACCAGTTGATCTGAGCGGCTACCCGGCTGGCAGAGTCGCCAGGTTGAAGTTGCCGTTGTAAACAGAGAATGAAAGATGCATAACGAGTCTCCGATTAAACGTCGTCCTTCCACCCGAATTTATGTGGGTAAGGTGCCAATTGGTGATGGTGCACCGATTGCGGTGCAGTCAATGACCAACACCCGTACCACAGATGTGGCAGCGACGGTGGCACAAATCCGCGCACTGGAAAAAGTCGGTGCCGATATTGTCCGCGTTTCAGTGCCCACTATGGATGCGGCTGAAGCTTTTAAAGCGATTAAGCAACAGGTGAATCTGCCCTTGGTGGCTGATATTCATTTTGATTACCGCATTGCGTTGAAAGTGGCGGAGTATGGCGTGGACTGTCTGCGCATTAACCCTGGCAATATCGGTCGTGAAGATCGTATCCGTGCTGTGGTGGACTGTGCTCGCGACAACAATATTCCAATCCGGATCGGTGTAAACGGCGGCTCGCTGGAAAAAGATATTCAGCAGAAATATGGTGAACCAACGCCTGATGCGCTGGTTGAATCGGCGATGCGTCATGTTGAAATTCTGGATCGGCTGAATTTTGATCAATTCAAAGTCAGTGTTAAAGCTTCTGACGTATTTCTGGCTGTGGAGTCGTACCGCAGACTGGCAAAGCAGATCAAACAACCTTTGCATTTGGGTATCACTGAAGCCGGTGGCGCGCGTGCCGGCGCCGTCAAATCTGCCGTTGGCCTGGGCATGCTGCTGGCTGAGGGGATTGGCGATACGCTGCGCATCTCTTTGGCCGCCGACCCCATCGAAGAAATTAAAGTCGGTTTTGATATCCTGAAATCCCTGCGAATCCGTTCCCGCGGCATTAATTTTATTGCCTGCCCAACCTGTTCACGTCAGGAATTTGATGTGATTGGCACAGTTAACGAGCTGGAACAGCGCCTGGAAGATATCACTATTCCTATGGACGTCTCTGTCATTGGCTGTGTGGTTAACGGGCCGGGCGAAGCAGAAGTGTCCCATATGGGCATTGCCGGCGGTAACCGTAAGAGCGCCTTCTATGAAGACGGTGTGCGCCAGAAAGAGCGTTTTGATAATGACAATGTGATCGATCAGCTGGAAACCAAGATCCGGGCCAAAGCGTCCATGATGGATCAGCGGAACCGGATTGACGTCATCGAAAAGTAAGCCTTTTCTGTCTGACTTACCCCGGAATCCTTCGGGGTAAGGTTCACAACGTCCTGCATAACTTATATATTCAGTTCTATTCATTCGAACTTAATCCCCATCGGTTAATTGAGAATCAACGTGGCGAAACAAATTCAAGCAATTCGAGGCATGAACGATTGCCTCCCAACTCAGTCTCCGCTTTGGCAGAAAGTGGAAAATACCGCGAAACAAGTCGTCAGCGCTTACGGATACAATGAAGTTCGTATGCCGATTGTCGAGATGACGCATTTGTTTAAGCGTGCCATCGGTGAAGTGACCGATGTGGTCGAAAAGGAAATGTATACCTTTGAAGACCGCAACGGTGACAGCCTGACACTGCGCCCTGAAGGGACAGCAGGTTGTGTACGTGCCGGTATAGAAAATGGCCTGCTGTACAATCAGGAACAGCGTTTGTGGTATATGGGCCCCATGTTTCGCCATGAGCGTCCGCAGAAAGGCCGTTATCGCCAGTTCCATCAGTTTGGCGTAGAAGTGTTTGGCATTGAAGGGCCGGATGTTGATGCAGAACTGATCATGATGACGGCACGTTTGTGGCGTGAACTGGGCATTGATAAGCATGTACGCCTGGAGCTGAACTCTATTGGTTCTTCTGAAGCCCGTGCCGCGTATCGCGATGCTTTGATTGCATTCCTTGAGCAGCATCTTGACGTGCTCGATGAAGACAGCAAGCGCCGTATGTACACCAATCCTCTTCGTGTGCTGGATACCAAAAATAAAGATATACAAGCGATTTTGACCGATGCGCCGACCTTGTCTGACTATCTGGATGATGATTCCAAGGCGCATTTTTCAGGTTTGTGTGAACTATTAGACGCTGCTGGCATCGAATACCAGGTAAATGAACGCCTTGTGCGTGGTTTGGATTATTATAACCGCACGGTTTTTGAGTGGATCACCGACAGCCTGGGTGCCCAAGGCACTGTATGTGGTGGTGGCCGCTATGACGGTATGGTTGAACAGCTGGGTGGCAAAGCGACGCAAGGCGTGGGCTTTGCTATGGGCCTGGAGCGTCTGGTACTGATGCTGGAAACCCTGGAGCTGACCGACGTTCGCCGCAGTGTAGATGTCTACGTAGTGACTGCCGGTGAAGGTACACTGATGGCAGGCATGAAGCTGGCTGAAACCCTGCGCGAAGCCGTACCGGGACTGAGAGTGATGAATCACTTTGGTGGCGGTAACTTCAAGAAACAGTTTAAACGCGCAGATAACGTGGGTGCGATTGTTGCTCTGGTTCTGGGGGAGAACGAAATTGCAGAAGGTACTGTAGTCGTTAAGGATCTCCGTGGCGGTGAGCAGCAAACATTGGCTCAGGCAGAGGTTGCCGCTAAGCTGGCAGAATTGATTTAAGAGAGGACAGGACGTGGACGTCAATACCACAGAAGAGCAACAGATTGAATCCATCAAGGCATGGATGAAAGAGAACGGTAAAGCCGTTGTGCTTGGTGCCGTACTTGGCCTGGGCGGCCTGTATGGCTGGCGTTATTATCAGGGAGAAGTGCAGGCTGCTAAGGAACTGGCTTCTGAAGCTTATACTCAGACTGTACAGGCTCTGGACAGTGGCAGCGACGAGGCTGTCAGTCAGGCTCAGACGTTTATCAATGATAACCCAAGCAGTCAGTATGCGGTGCTGGCTGCATTGCAACTGGCCAAAGTGCAGGTGGATAAAGGTGAACTGGACGCTGCAGCAGAGCAGTTAAACTGGGCTATCAGTCATACAGAAGATGTTGCTCTGTTGCCTGTGGCTCACACCCGACTGGCGCGAATTCTGGCGGCTCAGCAGTCTTACGACAATGCACTGGCGGAACTGGACAAAGTGAAAGCGGAAAGCTGGCAGGGTAAAGTGGCTGAACTGCGCGGTGATATTTTGCTGCAGAAAGGGGATAAATCAGGAGCTCGTGATGCTTATATCAGCGCACAGCAACTGGGCGCTTCTCCGGCACTGCAAATTAAACTTGACGATCTGGCCCAGTAAAGGCGACAGAGTATGCGAAAGCTATTGAAGCAAGCTGTAGCGCTCGCTGTCGCTATTGGTGTATTGAGCGGCTGTGCCAGTGAAGAAGAAGCGGTGCAAATGGCACCTCTTCCTGCGGTTGAAAACCAGTTCACGCCTGTTCAGGACTGGACACGCAATATTGATGAAGGCGTACAGCATTATTACTCGCGTCTGTCTCCGGTGACGGGATACGGGAAGTTGTTTGTAGCCAGCCGTGAAGGCAAGGTGGAAGCTTTAGATCCGGCGACGGGTAAGAGCGTGTGGGAGCACGAGATTGCCGGCAGCGACAATGCTAAGTTGTCTGGCGGCCTGACGGTGGCTTACAACAAAGTCTTTATCGGCAGTGAAAATGCTGAAGTTATTGCGCTGGATGCAGAAACCGGTGAGCAAGCCTGGCGTGTTGATATTGATGGCGAAGTGCTGGCTAAACCACTGGCGGATGAAGGCCTGCTGCTGGTGAACACCAGCCGCGGCATTCTACAGGCTTTAGATGCAGAAACCGGTGCGTCTAAATGGCAAATCAGCAGCGAAGTACCATCGTTGACGCTGCGTGGTGACAGCTCGCCTGTGTCTATCTCCGGCGGAGTATTCTGGGGGCAGGCCAACGGTCGGTTGGCGGGTGCTTTCATTCGTAACGGCCAGCTTTTGTGGCAACAGCCTATCGGCCAGCCGCAGGGAGCGACGGAAATTGATCGCCTGGTCGACGTCGATGCTGCACCTGTGATTAACGGTGACCGCCTGTATGCTGCCGGATACAACGGCAATCTGGTATCCATTGATCTGCGTAGTGGCCAACAGGTGTGGAAACGCAACTACTCTTCAGCGACTGACTTTGTGATCGACAGCGGCTTGCTGTTTCTGGTAACGGCAGAGGATCACCTGGTAGCCGTGGATATTCGCAGTGGCACAGAGCTGTGGCAAAATACTGAGCTTGCTCACCGCATTCTCAGTGCTCCGTCTGTGATCAATGGGAAATTAGTGCTGGGTGACAGCCTGGGCTATCTGCACTGGCTGGATACCCATACGGGTGAATTTCTTGCCCAGCAGCAAACCGATGGCAGCGGCATTGCTATCCCGCCGTTAGCGCTGTCAGATGGCTACCTGGTGGTGACCCGAGAAGGCAAATTGAGCAAAATGCATTTGCCTTAGTCACAGGCATATTCTGTGATAAGATTAACGCTTCGGCTCCTGTTTGTATTCACATCAGGGGCCGTTGTTATTCTACCCTTGACGTAGTGATTGTCGTTTGAGACAGACATTACTGTCATTAAGATGATGAAAAAGATAGAGGTAAACTCATTATGATTCCTGTAGTTGCCCTTGTCGGGCGCCCGAATGTGGGTAAATCGACGTTGTTTAACCGTCTTACCCGCACCCGGGATGCGCTGGTCGCTGACTTTCCTGGCCTAACCAGGGATCGTAAGTACGGTCGAGCAGAGCTCGAAGAGAACGAATTCATTGTCATCGACACCGGCGGTATTGATGGTTCCGAGGAAGGTGTCGAGACCAAAATGGCGGAGCAATCGCTAACCGCCATCGAAGAAGCAGATGTTGTACTGTTTCTGGTTGATGGCCGTGCTGGCCTTACCGCATCGGATGAAGCCATTGCCAAGCACCTTCGCAGCCGTCAGAAACCGACATTTTTAGTTGTGAATAAAATTGACGGTATTGATGCCGACAGCGCCTGTGCGGATTTCTGGCAGTTGGGCGTGGATGCTATGTATCAGATCGCCGCAGCCCAGAACCGTGGTGTGACCGCGCTGATGGAGCGTGCACTGGCACCTTTCGTTGAAGAATGGAAAGCACGCCAGGCCGAGGAAGATGACGGCTTTGTCGATATCGAAAGCCTGGATTCCGCCAATGCCATCGAAAAGGCTAACCTGACAGAAGAAGATGCAGAAGCTGCCTATAAGCGACTGCAGGAACAACCTATCAAACTGGCGATTATCGGTCGCCCGAATGTGGGCAAATCGACTCTGACTAACCGGATTCTCGGTGAAGAGCGTGTTGTTGTTTACGACATGCCCGGCACCACGCGTGACTCCATTTACATTCCGATGGAGCGGGACGGTCAGGAGTACGTGCTGATTGATACCGCAGGTGTGCGTCGCCGCAAGAATATGAATGAAGCGGTAGAGAAATTCTCGGTTATCCAGACACTGAAAGCCGTTGAAGATGCCAACGTGGTGCTGCTGATCATTGATGCCCGTGAAAATATTTCGGATCAGGATTTGAGCCTGCTTGGTTTTGCGCTCAATTCCGGCCGTTCGCTGGTTATCGCAGTGAACAAGTGGGATGGATTGGATAACGAAGTCAAAGAGCGGGTGAAATCAGAGCTTGATCGCCGGCTTGGCTTTGTCGATTTTGCTCGCATCCACTTTATCTCTGCCCTGCACGGCACGGGTGTGGGCCATTTGTACGAATCTGTGAAGGAAGCGTACCAGTCGGCGACTAAGCGTATCAGTACCTCCCTGCTGACCCGTATTATGCAAATGGCACAGGATGACCACCAGCCGCCTATGATCCGCGGCCGCCGGGTGAAACTGAAATATGCCCACGCAGGGGGTTATAATCCGCCCATTGTTGTGGTGCATGGGAACCAGGTGAACGACCTGCCGGGTTCCTATAAGCGTTATCTGATGAACTACTTCCGTAAGACACTGGACATGATGGGAACACCGATCCGGATTCACTTCCATAACAGTGATAACCCATTTGGTAATGAGAAACGTCAGAAGCTGACTGTGTCTCAGGAGCGGCAGCGTAAACGCCTGACCAATGCCCTGAAGAACAGGGACCGCAACCAGTAAACACCCAGACCCGGCTGATTGAGCCGGGTTTTTTTTGATCAGAGCAAACCGCCAGAGGATCATGTTACCGGGGGAAAGGGATCGATGAGCGAAGATTATCCTGTTAGCAGACTTGTTTTTGATCGTATCACTATGACGCTAAGCCCCTGTAAATACAGCACTGACAGGCGAGCAAGCGAACTGATTTCGAATTTCCATATATGCTGGATCTTATCTAAATAGAACACTTGGTTAGACTTTTGTGCTGTTTAAAATTCATATACAGAACATGTAACTTATGCTTTCGGGAACTGTATTGATAAATGTTCTTTTTGGAGGTGATCGCTGATCAGCCGGGACTTTGTCGTTGATCAAGCCACTGTTGCCGATCTCTGCTATTGATACACTTAAGCAGATAACACTGATCTGCATACTCAGGAGCGTGCGATATGTCTCAGCCACTTTGTCCGGAATGCCGGCTCAATCTTGTCTGGCAGCATCAAGGCTATTTTTGTCTTCACTGCGAACGCAGGGCGATAAAACATGCCACTTGTCACGATTGCGGACACCCGTTAGAAAGCCTCAATGCTTGTGGTGCCACCAGTTATTTCTGTGCGCACTGCAATGAACTCAAGTCAAAGTCTCAAGCCTTGATCACTTATACTCTGGCAGATAAAACCACGGAGTGACCTGTTACTACCAGTGCGAAAGCCGATCTGTGACGGGTTTTCTCACTTTTTACCGCATGAACCATACTCATTGATAGCCAATTCCACTCCTTTGATTTATTCTCATTTGCTAATAATTATCATTTATTAAGATCAGGAAAAGGATTCCGGTATGGATAAGCAGTGTCCGCTGCTGACGGTAGACAAGCTGTCAGTATCATTCACCATGGAGACAGGCATCGTTGATGCGGTAAAGCAAATCAGCTTTAGTGTGGACAAAGGCCAGACTCTGGCACTGGTGGGGGAGTCGGGTTCAGGTAAATCCGTCACTTCTGGCGCTGTCATGGGGCTGCTGCCGAAAAATGCCTGGGTCGATCCCGACAGCCAGATTCATTTTCAGGGAACCGATTTATTATCGCTGTCGGAAAACGTGTTGCGGGGCTACCGAGGTGGTAAGATAGCAATGATCTTCCAGGAGCCTATGACTTCGCTCAATCCCTATATGCCAATTGGGGAGCAAGTGGCTGAAGCGATTCGCTGCCACCGCGATGTCACGCGAAAAGAGGCGATGGAAGAAACGCTGGTGCTCTTTGAGCGGGTACAGCTTCCTGATCCGCGCAAGCGACTTCGTCACTATCCTCATGAGTTCTCCGGCGGGCAGCTACAGCGGATCATGATTGCCATGGCGTTGGCGAATAAGCCTGACCTGCTGATTGCGGATGAGCCGACCACAGCGCTGGATGTCACAGTGCAGGCAGAAGTGCTGTCGTTACTTAAAGAGATCCAGGCTGAGATGGGGATGGCAATTCTGTTTATTACCCATGACCTTGGTGTGGTGCGCCATTTTGCCGATGATGTGGTGGTGATGTGTAAAGGCGAAGTGGTTGAGGCCGGTCATGTTGACAAGGTCTTTCATGCGCCAGAGCACCCGTACACCAAAATGCTGCTTGACGCTGAGCCTAAGCCGGGCGAGGTGAGCGATAAGCATCACGCCCCCGTTATCCTGGACGCCCAGGATATCAAAGTCAGCTATGTGCTGAAGTCAAACTGGCTGGGCCAGCCGATCGAACACCTGGATGCGGTGAAGGGCATCAGTCTGACATTACGGCAGGGAGAAACGCTGGGAATTGTTGGTGAATCCGGTTCGGGAAAATCCACTCTCGGCCGCGCTCTGATGCAATTGCTGCCGTTTAGTGGTGCTGTCAGCTTTGATGGCAGGAAACTGGGCGAGATGACGGCCAGAGAGCGTTTTGAACTCAAGCGTCACATGCAGATGGTCTTTCAGGACCCCTATGGTTCACTGTCACCCCGGATGACCATCGGTGAGATCATCACTGAACCTCTGACTGTTTTTACCCAAATGACAAAAAGTGAGCGCATCCAGAAGGCGCGAAAAGCACTGGACGAGGTACGCATGGATCCCGCCAGTATCAACCGCTATCCGCATGAGTTTTCCGGCGGTCAGCGTCAGCGGATTGCGATTGCCCGCGCCTTGGTCTCTGAGCCTAAGTTTATTCTGCTGGATGAACCGACATCGGCATTAGACCGCTCGGTACAGCTCACTGTGCTGGAGCTGCTCAAAGACATTCAGCGTCGCCATAACATCGGCTATGTGTTTATCAGCCATGATCTGGCTGTCGTACGTGCCATTTCAGATCATGTGATGGTAATGCAGCGTGGTGAGGTGGTCGAGCAGGGTACGCCTGAGCAGATTTTTGACCATCCGCAGCAGGCGTATACCCAACGTCTGATCAGCGCCTGTATGTTGGTCGAAGACGCTGCCTGACAGGATGAGCGATGACGCTAGTCGCTGACTATAGAGCGTATATTGCCATCGGCCAGCGTGGTTTGCAGTGTATCACCGGTGTTAACCTGGCTGGCACTGCGGATCACCTGGCCGTTCTCGTCGCGGGTAATCGAATAACCCCGGGCCAGTGTTGCCAGCGGGCTGACGGCATCGAGTTTTTCAGTCGCCAGAGCCAGCTGGTGGCTGGCTTTAACGAGCCTGCGGTCCATGGCATCGAGTAGACGACGCTGGTTGGTAGCAAGCTGAGTACCTAACCGTTCCAGCTGATGGGCCGGTGAATGCAGCGCCAGTTTATAGTCACTGCGATGCAGGTGTTGCTGACGGTCTGACACCTGCTTGCGCATCGCCCGTTCCAGACGGCTTCTCAGCTCATCCAGGCGCTGGCTTTGCTGGTTAAGTTGTACTTGCGGATGCTGGCGATCCAGCCTGTGTTGCCAGCGAACGAGCTGGCTTTGCCTGACGGACAGATAGTGCCGCATTGCATGCCGCAGTTGTTGCTGGTGCTGATGGATTTTCTGCATCTGTGCGCTGAGATCGCGGCTGACCAGTTCGGCGGCGGCGGAAGGTGTGGGTGCCCGCATGTCGGCGACAAAGTCTGCGATCGTCACATCCACTTCATGACCGACCGCACTGATAATGGGGATCTGGCTGGCTGCGATGGTGCGGGCCACAATTTCCTCGTTAAAGGCCCATAAATCTTCCAGTGAGCCGCCGCCACGTCCCACAATCAGCACATCACATTCCTGACGTGTGTTGGCTCGGCCTATGGCCTGCGCAATCGAGATAGCGGCGCCTTCACCCTGCACCATAGTGGGGTAGATAACGACAGGTAAACTGGGATCCCGGCGCTTGAGCACCTGGAGAATATCGTGCAGGGCAGCCCCGGTTTTTGAGGTGATAATGCCCACCCGTTTAGGTTGCTCAGGCAGTGTTTTTTTCAGTGTCTGGGCAAACAATCCTTCTGCTGCCAGCTGCATTTTCAGTTTTTCGAACTGCTGCTGCAGACGGCCATCCCCTTCGGGCTGCATGCTGTCGATAATCAGCTGATAATCGCCCCGTGGCTCGTAGAGCGACAGCCGCGCTTTCACTAACACCTGGTTGCCGTTCGCCGGGCGAAAGGTGACACGCTGGTTGTTGCCCCGGAACATGGCGCATTTAACCTGTGCCCGGGCGTCTTTCAGGGTGAAATACCAGTGACCGGACACCGGCGCTGAAAAGTTAGACAATTCACCGACCAGCCAGACAACCCCCATTTCATTCTCAAGCAAAAGGCGAACCTGAGCATTCAGACTGGACACTGTATAGATACGTGAATTCTGGGATGAGGCAGTACTGTAAAGACTCACGACAAGGAAACCTGTGGTTGCAGGACATTAGTTCTGAAGAGGATGGTGCACGATTTTGATAGCAGTATCAAATGAATGTAGCCGCAAGGAAGGCTGAAAAGCGTACAGGCGCAGAGAGGCCCTGAACTACGGCCCGCAGCTTGGTCACTTAAACCGGAATATATTACGTATCAACGGAAAAGTGTCAATAAAAAAGATTTAATTTTTTCTAGCCAAACGTTTGCTTCGTACGTATAATTTGTTCGCAATATTTTATCCCTTCTTTAAAACCTTACATGGTGTGAGATATTGCGATGTTACGTATCAAACAAGAAGCTTTGACCTTTGATGATGTCCTGCTAGTTCCGGCACATTCGACTGTTCTTCCTAACACTGCCGATCTGCGCACCCGTCTGACCAAGACCATTACTCTGAATATCCCTATGGTATCTGCCTCTATGGATACAGTAACGGAAGGCCGACTGGCAATTGCGTTGGCCCAGGAAGGGGGAATTGGCTTTATTCACAAGAATATGTCAATTGAGCAACAGGCACGTGAAGTGCGCATGGTGAAGAAATTTGAAGCCGGTGTCGTGCAAGAGCCGGTGACGGTGAAGCCTTACCAAACCATTTCTGATGTGAAACGTCTGACGGAAGAAAACGGCTTTGCCGGTTTCCCTGTTGTAGATGACAACCACGCGCTGGTGGGTATCATTACCGGCCGTGATATCCGTTTCGTGACCGACCTGACACAGAAAGTAGAAAGCGTGATGACCTCGAAAGAGCGTCTCGCTTCTGTGACGGAAGGTGCTTCCCGTGAAGAAGTAGAAGCCGTGATGCAAGCGCATCGCGTCGAGAAAGTACTGGTGGTGAATGACCAGTTCCAGCTTAAAGGCATGATCACTGCCAAAGACTTCCAGAAAGCCGAGCGTAAGCCGAATGCCTGCAAAGATGAGCAGGGTCGTCTGCGTGTGGGTGCTGCCGTTGGCGCAGGTGCCGGTAACGAAGAGCGCGTGAAAGCGCTGGTAGAAGCTGGTGTCGATGTGCTGCTGATTGACTCGTCTCACGGTCACTCTGAAGGCGTACTGCAGCGTATCCGCGAAACCCGTGCGGCTTTCCCTGAGCTGCCGATTGTCGGCGGTAACGTGGCGACGGCAGAAGGTGCGCGTGCCTTGATCGAAGCCGGTGTCAGTGCAGTGAAAGTGGGTATTGGCCCGGGTTCAATCTGTACAACCCGTATCGTGACCGGCGTGGGTGTACCTCAAATTACGGCGATTGCTGATGCAGCGGCTGTCGCTAATGAATATGATATCCCTGTGATTGCCGACGGCGGTATCCGTTTCTCCGGTGACATGTGTAAAGCCATTGCGGCGGGCGCATCCTGCGTTATGGTCGGCTCTATGTTTGCCGGTACCGATGAAGCGCCGGGTGAAGTCGAGTTGTATCAGGGTCGTGCCTACAAGTCATACCGTGGTATGGGCTCTCTGGGTGCGATGTCTAAAGGGTCTTCTGACCGTTACTTCCAGACGGACAATGCGGCTGACAAACTGGTACCTGAAGGTATTGAAGGGCGTGTCGCTTATAAAGGCCACCTGAAAGAAATCGTACACCAGCAAATGGGTGGCCTGCGCTCAAGCATGGGCCTGACCGGCTCACCAACGATTGAAGACCTGCGCACCAAAGCGGAATTTGTCCGTATCTCCGGTGCGGGTATGCAAGAGTCGCACGTTCACGATGTGACTATCACCAAAGAAGCGCCTAACTACCGTATGGGCTCATAACGCACGCACTGGACCGGTTGCTGAGGCAGCCGGTCTGCGTTAATCCGACGATTTTTCCTGGGGTGGTGAGCCGCCCCTTTTGATTGCAATTGATATTTGAGACTGCCCGAATGACCACAAATATTCATGATCAACGTATTCTTATCCTGGACTTCGGTTCCCAATACACACAGCTGATCGCGCGTCGTATCCGTGAAATCGGTGTGTACTGCGAACTGTGGAGCTGGGATGTGGAAGAGGCGGATATCCGCGATTTCAATCCTAACGGTATTATCCTGTCTGGTGGTCCGGAGAGTGTCGCGGCAGAGAATTCACCTCGCGCCCCTCAGTATGTTTTTGAAGCTGGTGTGCCTGTTCTGGGTGTGTGTTACGGCATGCAGACCATGGCTGAGCAACTGGGCGGAAAAGTGGCCGGTTCCCACGTGCGTGAGTTTGGTTATGCGCAGGTTGAAGTGATTGAGCCAACGGCGCTGCTGAAAAATATTGAAGACGCTGTGGCAGAAGACGGTAACGCCCTGCTGGACGTCTGGATGAGCCACGGTGACAAAGTAGTCGAAATCCCTGCTGATTTCGTGAAAGTCGCCGCCACTGAGACCTGCCCGTACGCTGCGATGGCGAACGAAGAGAAACACTTCTACGGTGTGCAGTTCCATCCGGAAGTGACTCATACCCGTCAGGGGCTGCGTCTGCTAGAAAACTTTGTTCTCAACATCTGTGGCTGTGAGAAGCTGTGGACGCCATCTACCATCATTGAGGATGCCATTGCTCGCATCAAAGATCAGGTAGGTGACGATGAAGTGATTCTGGGCCTGTCCGGCGGTGTTGATTCATCGGTTGTGGCTATGTTGATCCACCGTGCTATCGGCGACAAGCTGACCTGTGTGTTTGTTGATAACGGTCTGCTGCGTCTGAACGAAGGTGAGCAGGTGATGGAAATGTTCGGCGATCATTTTGGTCTGAACATTGTGCATGTCAAAGCAGAACAGCGTTTCCTGTCGGCTCTGGCCGGTGAAGCGGATCCGGAAGCCAAGCGTAAGATCATCGGTCACGTGTTCGTTGATGTGTTCGATGAAGAATCGAAGAAACTGCAAAACGCCAAGTGGCTGGCTCAGGGCACTATCTACCCTGATGTGATCGAATCTGCGGCGTCGAAAACCGGCAAAGCACATGTCATCAAGTCGCACCACAACGTAGGTGGTTTGCCGGAAGATATGGCTATGGGTCTGGTTGAGCCGCTCAAAGAGCTGTTCAAAGACGAAGTGCGTAAGATTGGTCTGGAACTGGGTCTGCCGTACAACATGCTGTACCGTCACCCGTTCCCTGGACCAGGTCTGGGTGTGCGTGTGCTGGGCGAAGTGAAGAAAGAATACTGTGACCTGCTGCGCCGTGCGGATGCCATCTTCATTGAAGAACTGCATAAAGCCGACCTGTACAACAAGGTTTCTCAGGCCTTTACTGTCTTCCTGCCGGTACGTTCTGTCGGTGTCATGGGCGATGGCCGTAAGTACGACTGGGTGGTATCGCTGCGCGCGGTAGAAACCATCGACTTCATGACAGCCCACTGGGCACACCTGCCATACGATTTCCTGGGTAAGGTATCCAACCGCATCATCAACGAAGTGGACGGTATCTCCCGCGTGGTTTATGACATCTCAGGTAAACCACCAGCGACGATTGAGTGGGAATAATTTCCTTATTCAAATACAGTCATAATTATTGAAGAAAGGCGCCTGCAAGGCGCCTTTTTCTTTTTCCTGTCATCAGGAATACCTTAAGACTTATTGCGGTTTAACAAACTTTAAATAAATCACCGTTTGGTTATTTATTCTAATTATTTGATTTTTTGTCTTATCTTTATGCTTCTATATTAATCATTAATGGTTTTACTGACTTGCATTGATGGGGTAGTCTTTAGCGATTTTTATACTCATTCGATTTAATAAGGAAGTACGACTATGAGTGAAGCCTTGAGTCCTGGCCAAAAATCGCGGGGCATTATCGCGTTCATTGAACGCGCCGGGCAGAAAATCCCCGATCCTGTGGTGATTTTCATGTTCTTGTTCGCCGTTGTGCTGGTGCTGACCAGCCTGATTGGCGGTATGCAGTTTGACGGCGGTGCAGTCACACACAGTATTAAGAATATGCTGGATACTGAGCATGTCCGTTGGCTGTTCGATAATGCATTGCTGCAGAACTGGCTGGCGTTTGGGCGCGGTGTGCTGGGCGTGATTCTGATTGTGATGCTGGCGGTGGGCATTGCAGAACATTCCGGATTACTGGCCGCGCTGATCAAGAAAGTCGGCCTGCACATCAGTGATCGCTGGCTGCCTTATATGGTCGTTTTTCTGGGCATCATGTCATCTGTTGCCAGCGATGCCGGTTATTTGGTGCTGATCCCGCTGGCTGGCCTTTTGTATGCCGGGTTGGGCAAGAACCCTTTGATTGGTATGGCCGCGGCATTTGCCGGTGTGTCGGCGGGTTTTAGTGCGAACCTGATCCCCGCAACACCTTCTGATGTCATTCTAGGGGTCAACGCACGCATTTTTGCCGAATCGCAGGGTGTGCCATTTACCACGGCCAGCGGTGAGCCACTTAACCCTGCCACCATGCATTATTACTTTATCGTTGTCTCGACCATTATGCTGACCCTGGTTGGCGCCTGGGTGACCAAACGTTTTGTGGCCCCGCGCTTGTCTGCCATGAGCTATGAACTGCCGGATGATCTCAAACTGGATGATTTCAAGCTGACGACGCAAGAGCAAAAAGGGTTGCGGATGGCGGGATTAGGGCTGCTTGCGGCTCTGCTGGGTATTTATCTGCTGGCGACAGGCCCGCTGGCTCCCTATACCAATGCTGCTGGCCAGCAAGTTACGCCATACCTGGACAATGTCATTCTGCTGATTTCGTTTGTGTTTGTTGTGGTGGGCCTTTGTTATGGGGTGACTACCCGCAAGTTCACATCGCTGCAGGATGTGGTCAAAGCCATGGTCAAGCAAATGAATACCATGGGCTATATTCTGGTGCTGACTTTCTTCTGCTATAACTTTTTGGCTATGCTCAGTTACTCCGGCCTTGGCACTTACGTGACCTATCTGGGCGCGACCTTCTTAGGCTCGCTGGGACTGCAGTCATTCCCGGTTGCGCTGATTATCGGTTTTATCCTGACCACGGCTTTCATCAACCTGTTTGTGGGCGGCATGACGTCGAAATGGATGCTGTTGGGGCCGATCTTTGTGCCCATGCTGTATCAGGTGAACCCGAATATGACCCCTGATTTGGTGACCGCCGCTTACCGTGTTGCCGATTCTTCAACCAATATTATTACCCCTATGATGACCTATGCCGGTGTTGTGCTGGCCTTTATGCGCAAATATAAACCTGAACTGAAATTCGGGGATGTGATTAGCATGATGGTGCCTTACTCGGCGGCTTTCCTGCTGATGTGGACAGTTGTGCTGGTGATCTTCTTTGCCTTCGGTCTGCCCCTGGGTTTCTGATCAGGCACAAGTGCCAGTCAGATACTACAGCGCCCGGTACCTGCCGGGCGTTGTGCGATAAAACATTTTTTGTCACTGACATTGTCCAGCTTCATGCCATGGTCCCGGTTCAGTAGTGAATCACAGAACGTATACTCTTACCCTGATGCATCAGTTCAAAGGCCTGGTTGATATCATCCAGCGGCATGGTATGTGTGATGAAATCGTGCAGCTGAAATTCACCCTGAAGGTAACGCTCCACGATATCGGGCAATTGGGTACGGCCTTTAACGCCGCCAAAGGCGGTGCCGCGCCAGACCCGTCCGGTGACCAGCTGAAATGGCCGGGTGGAGATTTCCTGACCCGCACCGGCAACGCCTATGATAACCGACTCTCCCCAGCCCTTGTGGCAGCACTCCAGTGCTGAGCGCATGACGTTGACATTGCCGATACACTCAAAAGAAAAATCGACGCCGCCATCTGTCATGTCAATGATGACTTCTTGGATCGGCTTGTCGTGATCCTTGGGATTCACACAGTCGGTGGCGCCCAGTTTTTTAGCCAGAGCGAACTTATGCTCATTGATATCAATACCAATAATGCGGGATGCCCCGGCCATGGTGGCACCTATAATGGCGGACAGGCCAATGCCGCCTAAGCCGAAAATGGCGACTGTATTGCCTTTATGCACTTTTGCTGTATTGAGCACGGCCCCCATTCCGGTTGTGACCCCGCAGCCGAGCAGGCAGATTTCTTCCAGCGGGGCGGCCGGATTCACTTTCGCCACTGAAATTTCAGGCAGCACAGTGTATTCAGAGAAGGTTGAGCAGCCCATGTAGTGATAAATCGGCTCGCCATTGAGGGAGAAACGTGTGGTGCCGTCCGGCATCAGCCCTCTGCCCTGGGTGTCGCGAATTTTCTGACACAGATTGGTTTTGCCCGACAGACAGAATTTACATTCTCCGCATTCCGGGGTGTAGAGAGGAATAACATGGTCGCCCACTTGTACTGTGGTGACCCCGGCACCGATTTTCTCAACAATGCCGCCCCCTTCGTGGCCGAGAATGGCGGGGAAGATCCCTTCCGGATCCTCTCCCGACAGGGTAAATGCATCGGTATGGCAGACGCCTGAGGCGACGATACGCACCAGTACCTCACCGGCTTTGGGGAGCTGGACATCGACGTCTTCTATGGTCAGGGGCTGATTCGGTCCCCAGGCAATGGCGGCCCGGGATTTAATAGTGTCCATGATGGTGGTCTCTCAGCAGCGGTAACTATTCATATAAAGTAGGAGAGATTTAGCCATTGTGCCCACTGCGGGGCGGGTCGCTGTCATCATGACGCTTAGGCACTGGAGAGGAGGCGGCGCTTGGCTTATAATCCTCCGCCCAAACCTTGTGAGATCAGAGACCCCGTGGTGAGTGACATCAACAGTCAGGATGAATTTTTTATGCGGCGTGCCATTGAACTGGCAAGCCTGGCTGAAGCCGAAGGTGAAGTTCCTGTCGGCGCAGTTGCTGTACTCAATGGCCGGGTGATCGGTGAAGGCTGGAACCGTTCCATCGGTCAGCATGATGCCACGGCACACGCAGAAATCATGGCGTTGCGTCAGGCCGGAAAAGTATGCAGCAATTACCGCCTGCTGGATGTGGTGCTGTATGTCACGCTGGAACCTTGCCCTATGTGCGCAGCGGCCATGGTGCACAGCCGCATCGGCCGGGTCGTTTTCGGCGCGTCGGATCCGAAAACCGGGGCCGCGGGCAGTGTGATGAACCTGCTCAGTTATTCAGGGGTGAATCACCATGTGGCGTTTCAGGGCGGGGTGCTGGATGCTGAGTGTCGCCAGCAGCTGCAGGCCTTTTTTAAACGCCGCCGTGCCGAGAAAAAAGCCCTGAGGCAGCAGGCCGATCAGGCCCCTGCAACTCAGGACAGCCACAAAAAAGACCAATAAAAAACGGGTGACAATGCCTGCCACCCGTTTACTTCGTTCTGTCACTCCCTGTTACGGCAGTGACGCGCCTTTCCCCGAAACGATCAGCCGCTGAAAGGATCAGCGGCTCACGCTTTTGTTAGCTTTGGTTTTATCCAGCACCTCATCCAGCGTCTGTTCGGCGGTGTCGCTAACTGTATTATTTGCGTTGCCTTCCTGCTCGGCCGGGGTAATTGTCTGCCAGTCATCAACCAGACGGATCCCCTCGCTGTTCACCGGCTGACTGTGCGCCTGTTCGTAGCCTATGATGCTCTGATAGTAGCGACGGATGTTTTCCACATACAGCAGCGCTTCATCGCCACGGGCATATCCATAGCGGGTTTGCCGGTAGTATTTACGTTGCCGTAGCAGCGGCAGCCGCTGTTTGACATCACTCCAGGCATCCGGGTTGCCGCCTTGCTTTTTGGTCAGGCGGCGGGCATCCATCATATGGCCGAAGCCGACATTATAAGAGGCCAGGGCAAACCACACCTTTTCATGCTCTTCAATGCTGTCGGGTACTCGGGCGACCATCTTTCTCAGGTAATCCGTACCGCCGCGGATACTCTGCTCCGGATCCAACCGGTTCTGGACCCCGACGGATTTGGCCGTCGGCAGTGTCAGCATCATCATGCCGCGCACCCCTGTGGGCGAAACGGCTCTGGGGTTCCAGTGCGATTCCTGATAAGACAGGGCTGCCAGCAATCGCCAGTCAAATTCGCTGGCGTATTTCTTAAATGTGCCTTCCCAGCGAGGGAGCTTGCTTTCCAGCGCCCTTAAAAAGGCGCGCGTATCGACATAATCGAACTGATCAACATGGCCGAAATACTTTTCTTCCAGCTTGGCGAGTTCACCGCTTTGTTTCAGTTCACCGAAAAACTCAATCAGCAGCGCATAAAGGCTATCGTCATTGCTCTGTTCCATGAACCAGCCGATGGGCTCGTCATCTGTCAGCTCAAGGGCCACAGCAATATCGGGGTGGATACGTTGGCTGAGGGCGACATCAACCGAGTCTGCGACGGTATAGTCCAGCTCACCGGCGGCGACCTGACGCAGCAGCTCCTCGCTGTCAATTTCATCAATGGTCTGCCACACCAGGGTCGGGTGGTCTTTCTTGATAACATCCAGCGTTTTCTCATGACTGGAGTCGCGGACTATGGTCAGAGACCCCTTGTTCTGAGACAGATCGGCAAGATCACGCGGCCGCCATTGACCCTTCTTGTACACCAGGATCTGGCTGGCATAGTAATAGGCCGGCGCAGCCCGGAACATGCGTACACGCTCCGGCGTCATGGTCAGGCCGGCAGCAAGCAGATCGACATCACCCCGTTTCAATGCCGGAAACAGGCCGGATAAGGAGAACAAAGGCTGCATTTCCAGCTTTACCCCCAGTTTGTCTGCGAAGCGCTGCGCAAGGTCATAATCCAGCCCGGTAGGGCCGTCCGGACCTATATAGTAGGAAATCTGGTTATTCAGCGTGCCAATGCGCAAAACGCCACTGTCGCGTATCCGTTCCAGCTCAGTGCGGGTGTCGCTTTCCCACTGACAGCCAGATAATGTGAATGCTGTCAGTAGTATGGCGACAAAGGCGCGGAGATTAGTGGAAAAAACTACTCGTCTCAATAATGCATGCTCATTTATTTATTCAGTCGTTCTTTATACCAAAGGTCGCATTCAGGACAAAGCCGACCCCCTTTGATCTTATCCGGCGGTCTGGATTTAGGTGAAAAAATGTCCGATTTTGGGCTGGTAGTCAAAGATCGCTGTGGATATCAGCCGGATTGAAAAAAAATAGCGCAAACGGTTGCGTCAGGTGTTACGTCACACTGTGTTTTCCCTTATACTATCGCCCATCGTAATTTTTCCTCCCGGACAAGTGAGAAAAAAGGGCGCTGAACAAGGTGACATTGACGTGATTCCCGGCTGGGGAGCAGGCCAATATCACCTTCATTCAACTGCTAATCGAGAGTCGTACGCACATGGAAATTTTGCGTGGTTCACCCGCACTGTCTGAGTTTCGTGTCAACAAGCTGCTAGCGCGTTGCCAAGAGTCCGGTCTGCCTGTCACCGGCATCTACGCCGAATACATGCACTTTGCTGAGCTGGCATCGCCGCTTAACAGCGAAGCGCTGGGTACGCTGACCAGCCTGCTCACCTATGGCCCTACGATTGCCGAACATGAACCTACGGGTAGCTTGTTCCTGGTCACTCCGCGTCCCGGCACCATTTCTCCCTGGTCTTCCAAAGCAACAGATATCGCCCATAACTGCGGTCTGGAGCAAATCAAACGCCTTGAGCGCGGTACGGCATATTATGTCGAAACTGACTCAGCGCTGAGCCAAGACCAGCTGTCTGTGCTTAAAGGGCTGCTGCATGATCGTATGATGGAAGTCGTCTTTGACGATGTTGCTCAGGCTGAAGCCCTGTTCCGTCATGCCGAACCGGCACCGCTGCAGAGCGTGGATATCCTGGCCGGCGGTCGCCGCGCGCTGGAAGACGCCAATATCGCACTGGGCCTGGCACTGGCCGAGGACGAAATTGATTATCTGGTTGAGAACTTTACCAAGCTGGGTCGCAACCCGAACGACATTGAGCTGATGATGTTTGCCCAGGCAAACTCTGAGCACTGCCGTCATAAAATCTTTAACGCTGACTGGACTATCGACGGTGTCGATCAGGAAAAGTCACTGTTCAAGATGATCAAAAATACCTATGAGCAGAACAGCGAGTATGTGCTGTCGGCCTATAAAGATAACGCCGCTGTGATGACCGGCTCTGAGGTAGGGCGTTTCTTCCCGGATGCGGAAAACCGCCAGTACAACTACCATCAGGAAGCGGCGCACATCCTGATGAAAGTAGAAACCCACAACCACCCGACGGCGATTTCACCCTGGCCGGGTGCATCGACCGGTTCTGGCGGTGAAATTCGTGATGAAGGCGCAACAGGGATCGGCGGTAAACCCAAAGCCGGTCTGGTGGGCTTTACTGTCTCTAACCTGCGTGTGCCGGGTTTTGAGCAGCCGTGGGAAACGGATTTTGGTAAGCCTGGTCGTATCGTGACTGCGCTGGATATCATGCTGGAAGGCCCGCTCGGTGGCGCGGCATTCAATAACGAGTTCGGCCGTCCTAACCTGCTGGGTTACTTCCGGACTTATGAAGAAAAAGTCACTTCCCACAATGGCGAAGAAATTCGCGGTTACCACAAGCCGATTATGATTGCTGGTGGTATGGGTAACATCCGTGAAGATCATGTTCAGAAGAAAGAAATTCCGGTTGGTGCCAAGCTGATCGTGCTGGGTGGCCCGGCAATGAATATCGGTCTGGGCGGCGGCGCGGCTTCTTCTATGGCTTCCGGCCAGTCGGCGGAAAACCTGGATTTTGCCTCGGTACAGCGTGAAAACCCGGAAATGGAACGCCGTTGTCAGGAAGTGATCGACCGGTGCTGGCAGCTGGGTGATGACAACCCGATTGCCTTTATCCACGATGTCGGCGCGGGCGGTATTTCCAATGCCCTGCCTGAGCTGGTGAACGATGGCGAGCGCGGCGGTAAGTTCCAGCTGCGTGATGTTCCTAACGACGAACCAGGCATGAGCCCGCTGGAAATCTGGTGTAATGAATCCCAGGAGCGTTACGTTCTGGCGGTTGCCCCTGAGCATATGGCTGTCTTTGATGCTATCTGTCAGCGTGAGCGTGCACCGTACGCTGTGGTGGGCGAAGCAACGGAAGAGCGTCATCTGACTCTGGATGACAGTCATTTTGATAACACGCCAATCGATATGCCGCTGGACATTCTGCTGGGCAAGCCACCTAAAATGCACCGTGATGTGACCACACAGAAGGTGCAGGGCAGTGCGATTAACCGTGACGGGATCGAACTGGCAGAAGCGAGCCATCGCGTATTGCGTCTGCCAGCCGTTGCCGAGAAAACCTTCCTGATCACCATTGGCGATCGCACGGTGACCGGTCTGGTTGCCCGCGATCAGATGGTCGGTCCCTGGCAGGTGCCGGTTGCCAACTGTGCGGTCACCGCAGCCAGTTATGACACCTACCATGGCGAAGCCATGTCTATGGGTGAGCGTACCCCTGTGGCTCTGCTGGACTTTGCCGCTTCTTCCCGCCTGGCTGTCGGTGAAGCGCTCACTAACATTGCCAGTGCCGATATCGGCGATCTGAAGCGGATTAAACTGTCGGCCAACTGGATGTCACCAGCCGGTCACCCGGGTGAAGATGCCGGTCTGTACGAAGCCGTTAAAGCGGTGGGCGAGGAGCTGTGTCCGGCGCTGGGCCTGACCATTCCGGTGGGTAAAGACTCCATGTCGATGAAGACCAAGTGGCAGGAGAACGGCGAAGAGAAAGAAGTTACTTCTCCGCTGTCTCTGGTGATCACGGCCTTTGGTCGCGTGGAAGATGTGCGTAAAACCGTAACCCCACAGCTGCGTACCGACCAAGGCGACTCCAGCCTGATCCTGATCGATCTCGGCTGCGGTAAGAACCGTCTGGGTGCGACAGCACTGGCGCAGGTCTACAAACAACTGGGTGATAAGCCTGCGGACGTTGACAGCCCTGAACTGCTGAAAGGTTTCTTCCACGCAGTACAAAAGCTGGTGCGGGACGAAAAACTGCTGGCGTACCATGACCGTGGCGACGGCGGCCTGTATGTGACGCTGGCTGAAATGGCTTTTGCCGGTCATACCGGTGTTGAAGTGGATATCAACACCACAGACGGCGACAGTTGTGACGATGTACTGGCTATGCTGTTCAACGAAGAGCTGGGGGCAGTCCTGCAAGTGCGGACTGATGATCTGGCACTGGTTGAAAACGAGCTGGCGAAGTACGGTCTGGCATCGTGCAGCCATGTGATAGGGACTGTGGTTGACGAAGACGCAGTCCGTATCTGGAACGGGAACGATCTGGTGCTGGATCAAAACCGCACTGAGCTGCGCGCTATCTGGGCGGAAACCACCTATCAGATGCAGGCGATGCGTGATAATCCTGCTGGCGCTGTGCAGGAATTTGAGGCTAAGAAAGACAGCCAGGATCCGGGTCTGAGTGCTTCGCTGAGCTTTGATATCAACGAAGATGTGGCCGCGCCATTTATCGCTACCGGTGCCCGTCCTAAGATGGCCATTCTGCGTGAGCAGGGTGTGAACTCCCACGTTGAGATGGCAGCAGCCTTCGATCGTGCTGGTTTCGATGCCCGCGATGTTCACATGAGTGACATTCTGTCCGGGCGTGTGGAACTGGATGGCTTTAATGGTCTGGTGGCCTGTGGCGGTTTCTCGTACGGTGACGTACTGGGTGCCGGTGAAGGCTGGGCCAAGTCTGTGCTGTTTAATAACATGGCCCGTGATCAGTTTGAGCGTTTCTTCCACCGTGACAGCACCTTCGCATTGGGCGTGTGTAACGGTTGTCAGATGATGTCTAATCTGCGCGACCTGATCCCGGGAGCTGAGCTGTGGCCGCGTTTCGTGCGCAATGAGTCGGAGCGTTTTGAAGCCCGTTTCAGCCTGGTAGAAGTGCAGCAGAGCGATTCACTGTTCCTGAACGGCATGGCCGGTTCGCGTATGCCAATTGCAGTGTCGCACGGTGAAGGTCGCGTGGAAGTGCGTAATGCTGAGCATCTGTCTGCGATAGAGCAGTCAGGAACGGTTGCGCTGCGTTTCCTTGATAACTACGGCAATGTCACGCAGAACTATCCGGCCAACCCGAATGGTTCCCCTAACGGCATTACCGGCCTGACAACCCAGGATGGCCGGGTGACTATCATGATGCCTCACCCGGAGCGTGTGTTCCGTACTGTGGCTAACTCCTGGCATCCTGATGACTGGAACGAAAACAGCCCTTGGATGCGTATGTTCCGTAATGCGCGCGTCAATCTGGGCTAATCTTTCACAGCCTGATGTCTGACTGGCTGATGATAGGAAAACCGCTGCATTTCGCAGCGGTTTTTTTCTGCGCTGACAGCAGGCGCCAGCGAATCAGAAAATGGTGTAAGTTTATAGGGAGCCGTTGAGTTTTCTATGAAAAATCGGTGATAATGGGGCCTTTCCGGCGTCGAAAACGGTCCCTGTTTAATCGACCCCCGCTGAGCAAAGGATATTGTGATATGAAAAAAATCGAAGCCATTATAAAGCCATTCAAGTTGGATGATGTGCGTGAGGCCCTGGCAGAGGTGGGGATCACGGGTATGACAGTATCCGAAGTGAAAGGTTTCGGTCGTCAGAAAGGCCATACTGAACTGTACCGCGGTGCGGAATACATGGTGGATTTTCTGCCTAAAGTGAAACTGGAAATCGTGGTGACCGATGATGTGGCCGAGCAATGTGTCGACACCATCATCGAAACGGCCCAAACCGGTAAGATCGGCGACGGTAAAATTTTCATGTTTGATATTGAACGTGTTGTCCGTATCCGTACCGGTGAAGAAGACGAAGACGCGATCTGATTGCTCTGTAACGAATTGTTTTCGCAAACATTATGCTACTCCTTGCAGCCTCGGCCTTGTGCCGGGGCTGTGCTTTATGGAGCCATCTCTGATTCTCGATCTGATTATTTAATATCCAGTTTTCCCTGCCGCATTGATGCCTTAGCCAATCTGATTTTGCCTGTTTGCTGACGTTGCCTGTATCTGACGTTGAAAACAGTCTGATCATCCTTCTGTTTCAGTGTCTTCAAGGAGAGTCATCATGAAGCACGTGTCTTTGTCCACTTGCGGCGGGCTTGCCATTTCGGTGCTGACGACGGCAGTCGCGGTACTGATCGCATCGCCACTACTGACAAATAACCTGAGTGTTAACCCTAACGGATTTATCGCTGCCGCTATCAAAGAGCACCGGGAGATCCTGTCACTCTGGCCCTTGCTGGCGGCGGCCGCTGTGCTGGTTCAGGGCGTGAGCCTCTGGCTACTGACAAGAAGCCCGCTCACCGGAAAATGCCTGAGTTTGCTGACAACCTTCGTTCTGTTTCCCTTTGGCCTGTACTTCCATATTTGTTATCTGGCAGATTGTAAGCGCTGGGAGCTGCGGCTGTTGCAGGAAGTCAAACCCGAGCTGAAACCTGAGTATCCGCAGTTTGGTTTTTGCGATGAAGACCCGTTAGCTTTCGGTCTGTGCGGCATAGGTATCCTGACCATGATAGTCGGTATTCCCTTTGGCGGACTGGCTGTAGTGGCGGGCGTGGTGATTTTTGTCCGCAACCTGGCCGGTAAAAAGAAAACAGCCCTGATGGTGACCCCTCAGGCATTATTTATTACGCCTAACCCCTGGCTGGGCTGCTATCGGGTGCCTTATACCCAGGTGTCTGCCGTGGCGGTTGTTAAAAACCAGCTTAGAATTCAGATCGATATTGAAGCAGGAAAGACAATTACGGTGCCGGTGAACATCAATGTGCTGGACCGGGATTTACGCCGCCAGGCGAGGGGAATATTACTCGATAAACTGGCCCATGCCGGACTGTTGCATGAGCCAGTTGCCGTGTGATCAGTCTGCGGTTTTAGCCACGGCCTTGCCGTCGTTGTAGCGGCCAGGTTTGTGGTTCATGGCCAGTACCAGATTGAGCATCACGGCACCGAGCAGTGACAGCATCAGAATGGTGGGTGTCATCAGGACATAGGAACAGAGCAGAATACTGATATCGATACCCATCTGAAGCTTACCGGCTGACACCCCGAATTTCTCCTGCAGATACAGCACCAGTACGTTAAATCCGCCCAGGCTGGTGTTATGCCTGAACAGGATCAGCATACCCAGTCCCATCAGCATCCCTCCCATCACGGCGCAGTACACAGGATCAAACTGACTGATCTCAACAAAGTGATGCAGGTTATCTGTAATCACAGACACTAATGCGCCGCAGCAAATACTGGACAGTGCGAAACGGCGGTTCATCCGGCACCAAGCCATGATGTAAAACGGAATGTTCATAACGAAATACAGCTGGCCGAAACTGAAATCAACAAAATGGGTAAGCAAAAGTGCTAAGCCAGTTGTACCACCTGTCAGTAAGTGGGCTTGCTGTAAGAAAAAAACGCCTTGCGCGACGATGAATGTACCAGTAAGAATAGCGATTAGGTTTTCTTTGCGAGAGTGACCGCGGTGTTTCAATCTGTACCTCCAAAATGGTTCCTTTACAGCCTGCCAGTCGGGGTGGCCTTGATGCTGAAAGGTAATGCGCGCGATATGATATAGAGTGAAAATAAAAAAAGAATAGTGTGATCTAACTTAAAGAAAAACCACCCGTAATGAATTCTTTACTGTTTTGTAAATCATTATTTTCGCTTCATGGTTGCAATCACGGTTTCTCTGTCATGTTTTTAATGGAACCGGTGACAAGGTGAAATAAATTCATCTTCCAGATGAAAAAAACGAACAAAAAAACCGGTTAAAAAACCAGAAAAGGGCTACCTGTAGAGAAGCAAATTCGCTAAAATGCGGCTTAATCTTCCGGTGTGACGAAAACGTTTGCGTCGCCGTGGTTACTGGGGTTGTGTTTTTTGTCTGAATGAGGAAAAATGCCAATTATCCCGCGTTGACCTAAGTGTCTGGCCTTGTCTGATACTTAGGTCAACGAATTTGAGAACTATCTGAGTCAGGAGAGACTGATGCTAAAGCGTGACATGAATATTGCTGATTATGACGCAGAACTATTTGCGGCCATCCAGGAAGAGACTGCCCGTCAGGAAGAGCACATTGAGCTGATTGCTTCTGAAAACTACACCAGCCCGCGTGTAATGGAAGCACAGGGGTCACAGCTGACCAACAAGTATGCAGAAGGCTACCCGGGCAAGCGCTATTACGGCGGCTGCGAGTATGTTGATAAAGCCGAGCAACTGGCTATTGACCGTGCCTGCCAGCTGTTTGGTGCCGAATATGCCAACGTTCAGCCGCATTCAGGCTCTCAGGCCAACAGCGCTGTATACATGGCACTGCTCAATGCCGGCGATACCGTTCTGGGCATGAGCCTGGCACACGGCGGTCACCTGACGCACGGTTCACCGGTTAACTTCTCCGGTAAGCTATACAACGTGATTCCTTACGGCATTGATGAAGCCGGCCAGATCGACTACGCAGAAGTTGAAGCGCTGGCACTGGAACACAAGCCGAAAATGATCATCGGTGGTTTCTCCGCTTACTCGCAAATCGTTGACTGGAAGCGGATGCGTGAAATCGCAGACAAAGCCGGCGCTTATTTCTTCGTGGATATGGCGCACGTAGCCGGTCTGATTGCAGCAGGTGTTTACCCTAACCCTGTGCCGCATGCGCACGTGGTCACCACCACAACGCACAAAACACTGGCCGGTCCTCGCGGCGGTTTGATCTTGTCAAACGCGGGTGAAGATCTGTATAAGAAACTGAACTCTGCGGTATTCCCTGGTGGTCAGGGCGGCCCTCTGATGCACGTGATTGCAGCCAAAGCCGTGGCGTTCAAAGAGGCGATGGAGCCAGAGTTCCAGGCGTATCAGCAACGTGTGGTGGATAACGCGAAAGCCATGGTCAGCCAGTTCCTGGAGCGCGGTTACAAAATCGTTTCCGGTGGCACCGAAAACCACCTGTTCCTGGTTGATCTGATTGACAAGAACATCACAGGTAAAGACGCCGATGCAGCACTGGGTGCGGCCAACATCACGGTCAACAAGAACAGTGTTCCGAATGACCCGCGCAGCCCGTTTGTGACTTCCGGTATCCGTATCGGTACACCAGCAATTACCCGCCGTGGCTTCAACACTGAAGATGCCAAAGAACTGGCGAACTGGATTTGCGATGTGCTGGACAATATCGATAACCCCGCGGTTATCGAAGCGACCAAAGCCAAAGTGCTGGAAATCTGCCAGCGCCTGCCGGTTTACGCATAAGCCAGCACAATGGGTGTCACTAAACACCATTAAAGACCGATCCGCTCTTGGGTCTATCTTGTTCAACGGCATCCCTGGGATGCCGTTTTTGTTGATAAAAATAATGGGCTAAGTCCTCGCATAGCGGTTGATTTGGGGTACACTGAGGCGACGAAATTGAGGAGGCAAGATGCATTGTCCGTTTTGTGGTGCCAATGACACCAAAGTAATCGATTCCCGTCTGGTCGCTGATGGACATCAGGTTCGCCGACGTCGTCAGTGTCTGGCGTGCAGTGAACGTTATACAACGTTCGAAACCGCGGAACTGGTGATGCCGCATGTCATCAAAACCAATGGCAGCCGCGAGCCGTTTAACGAAGAGAAACTGCGCGGCGGTATAGAACGTGCGCTTGAAAAGCGGCCTGTCAGCGCTGATGACATTGAACGCGCCATCAACACTATCAAATCTCGTCTGCGTGCAACGGGTGAGCGGGAAGTAAAATCAGACATGATTGGTAATCTGGTCATGGATGCCCTGATTGAGCTTGATAAAGTGGCTTACATCCGGTTTGCCTCTGTCTACCGTTCATTTGACGATCTCCGCGAGTTTGGCGAAGCCATAGCTAAACTGGAAAAATAAACCAAGATGTTTACGCCTACTGATCACGCCATGATGCGCCGAGCCGTTAGCCTTGCCCGGCGTGGCCGTTTCACGACCGCCCCGAATCCGAATGTGGGCTGCGTCATCGCCAAAGATAACGACATTATTGGCGAAGGTTATCATTACCGCGCGGGCCAGCCGCACGCCGAAGTGTTTGCATTACGTGCCGCTGGCGAGCAGGCCAAAGGGGCGACGGCCTATGTCACCCTAGAGCCTTGTTCCCATTACGGCCGTACACCGCCCTGTGCCGAAGCCCTGATAGCAGCGGGCGTTTCCCGGGTTGTCTGCGCCATGGTTGACCCTAATCCGAAGGTGGCGGGACGCGGTGTTGAGATGCTCAAACAAGCTGGCATTGCCGTTGAGACGGGTCTGCTTGAAGCCGATGCACTGTCATTGAATCCCGGTTTTATCAAGCGAATGAAAACCGGCCTGCCTTATGTTCAGCTAAAACTGGCGGCCAGCCTGGATGGTAAAACCGCGCTGGCAAACGGTGTCAGCCAGTGGATAACCGGCTCTCAGGCTCGTGCTGATGTGCAGCGTTTTCGCGCCCAGGCGGGTGCGATTCTGTCAACCAGCTCAACGGTACTCGCCGATGACCCGTCCTTGAATGTGCGCTGGCAGGAATTAGGGGCAGCCGTCCAGTCTGACTATCCGGAATCTGAGGTACGCCAGCCGGTACGGGTGATTACTGACAGCCAGAACCGCTTGTTGCCGTCACAGCGTTTATTCGCGTTACCGGGAAAAGTGCTGCTGGCCAGAACACAAACTGATGAAGCACTATGGCCGGAACAGGTGCGGCAGTTACTGGTGCCTGCTCAGCCGGACGGTCAGCTAGACTTAACAGCACTGATGAAAGCGCTGGCAGCGGAAGATATTAACCATATTTGGGTAGAGGCAGGTGCGAGTCTGGCCGGGGCTCTGCTCAATGCCGGGCTGGTGGACGAATTCATTCTTTATCAGGCACCCAAACTCATGGGCAGCCATGGTCGCAGCCTGATAGATCTGACACAATTCACGGCTATGTCTCAGGTACCGGATGTGACGCTGAGCGATGTGCGCATGGTTGGTGCCGATATTCGGATCCGTGGCACTATAGCTCACCCTGCGTAACAGAATACGTCTGTGTATGGCATCGACAGGTGCCGGGTAAGGAAAAATTAGAATGTTTACAGGTATTATTGAGGCCGTAGGTACGATTACGGCCATCACGCCAACCGGACAAGATGTGTCCGTGACTGTCGACAGCGGCAAGCTGGATTTAGCGGATGTCAAACTGGGCGACAGCATAGCGACCAATGGTGTGTGTCTGACCGTGGTGAAACTGACCGGCAAAGGCTATGTCGCCGATCTGTCGCTGGAAACCCTGAACCGCACGGCCTTTACCGATTACAGCCCGGGTCAGTGGGTCAACCTGGAAAAAGCCATGTTGCCGACCACCCGTTTTGGCGGCCATATGGTTTCCGGCCACGTTGATAATGTCGGGGAGATCATTTCCCGCACTCAGACCGGGCGGGCGATTGAGTTTTGGATCAAAGCACCGGATACCCTGGCCCGCTACATTGCCGAGAAAGGATCGGTGGCGATTGACGGGATCAGCCTGACAGTGAATGCCGTTCGCGGGGCGGAATTCAAATTGACGATTGTGCCTCACACGGCATCGGAAACCACTATGGAACACTTTAAGCCAGGCCGTAAAGTGAATCTTGAAGTGGACGTGATTGCCCGTTACCTGGAGCGTTTGATGCTGGGAGAGAAAGCGGCTGAGTCTGAGCCATCGTCTGAACTCAGTATGGCGCTGCTGGCCCGTAGCGGGTTTCTGGGCTGATGATGCAGCCTGAGCAAGATTAAGTACTACGACAATCATTTGGGTAGAGGGAATACAACATGGCGTTGAGTAGCGCGAAGGACATCATTGAAGATATACGTCAGGGTAAGCTGGTTATCCTGATGGATGACGAAGACAGGGAAAATGAAGGCGATCTGATCATTGCCGCGGAAAAAATTACCCCTGAAGCGATCAACTTTATGGCGACTCACGGTCGCGGCCTGATCTGTCTGACACTGACGCAGGCCCGCTGTCAGCAGCTGAAACTGCCACTGATGGTGCAGGATAACGCGGAACAGTTCAGTACCAATTTCACCGTATCGATAGAAGCTGCCAGCGGCGTGACCACAGGGATCTCCGCAGCGGATCGTGCCCGTACTGTGCAGGCTGCGGTGGCCCAGAATGCGTCTCCTGCCGATATTGTCATGCCTGGTCATATTTTCCCTCTGATGGCGCAGGAAGGCGGGGTGCTTGCCCGCGCAGGCCATACTGAAGCGGGTTGTGACATCGCCCGTCTGGCAGGTCTTGAGCCATCCAGTGTGATTGTTGAGATCCTCAACCCGGATGGCACCATGGCACGACGCCCGGATCTGGAAGTGTTCGCCGCCGAGCACGGCCTAAAGCTGGGGACGATCGCCGATTTAATCGAATACCGTAACAATAACGAAACCACGATTGAGCGTGTGGCCGAATGCAGTCTGCCAACGGAGTTTGGCGATTTCGATCTGATCACCTATCGCGATACTATCGACAACCAAATTCACCATGCCTTGCGTAAAGGGGACGTAAATCCATCGAATCCGACGCTGGTTCGCGTTCACCTGCAGGACACCTTCAAAGATATTCTGCATTCCGGGGCGTCGCAGTGGACTTTGCCGATGGCCATGCAGCGTATCGCTGAGGAAGGCGGGGTGATGGTGATTCTCAATCGCCATGAAACCCAGGAAGGCATTATCACCAAAGTGAAGAATCTGGCAGCCCAGGCCGATGGTCAGCCTGGTGTGAAACTGAATCCGAAGAACCCGTCACGTCAGGTGGGTGTCGGCTCGCAGATCCTGGCGGATTTAGGTGTTGGCAAAATGCGTCTGCTGTCGTCCAGCAATCAGCGCTATCACTCACTGTCCGGTTTCGGACTGGAAGTGGTGGAATATATTTGCGATTAAGGTTTGTTGACCCTAACGCACTGTTTTTATTAATCCCTAATCCGGAATAGAGATCGCATAACGCTGCCGGGAGTGCCTTGACAGTGAAGTCAATTGGTATCATGTATAAATTGTGATAGACTCCCGCGGTTTCTCAATCCGGAAAGAAAAGACATAGTCACAGGAAGGCCCATGAAGGTAATCGAAGGCGCCATTGCGGCACCCAACGCAAAAATTGCTATTGTTATCAGTCGCTTCAACAGTTTCATCAATGACAGCCTGCTGGCGGGTGCGCTGGACGCACTCAAACGTCAGGGACAGGTAAGCGACGACAACATTACCGTTGTTCGTTGTCCTGGTGCTTATGAGCTGCCTCTGGTCGCCCAGCAAGTTGCTAAAAGCGATCGCTACGATGCTATCGTGGCACTGGGTTCTGTGATCCGTGGCGGTACTCCGCATTTCGAGTATGTTGCCGGTGAATGTAATAAAGGTCTGGCTCAGGTGGCTCTGGAGTACAACACTCCGGTTTCATTTGGTGTTCTGACTGTAGACACAATTGAACAAGCCATCGAGCGTGCCGGTACCAAGGCTGGTAATAAAGGGGCAGAGGCTGCACTCAGCGCGCTTGAGATGGTAAATGTCCTGTCCCAAATTGAATCCTAATGGGGGTTAGAGTGAAACCAGCCGCACGTCGTAACGCACGACACTTTGCCGTCCAGGCCATTTATTCCTGGCAAATCACCAAAGAAAATGCTGCCGATATCGAGCTGCATTTTCTGTCTGGCGAACAGTTTGAAGAAGAAGCTCATCGGGCTGATGCTCCTGTACTGGCAGCACCGCACACTGATGTTGAGTACTTCCGTGACTTGTTCACCGGAGTGGTGCTGAACTATCAGGAACTGGACAGCAAGATGCGTCCCTATCTGTCACGTCCTTTGCAGGATCTGGACCAGATGGAACTGGCGCTACTGCGTCTGGCCTTGTACGAAATCATGAAGCGTGAAGACGTACCGTACAAAGTTGTGATTAATGAAGCGATTGAGCTGGCGAAAATCTTCGGTGCCGAAGACAGCCATAAATTCGTAAACGGCGTGCTGGATAAGCTGGCCCCGGTTTTACGTAAAAAAGCATAATCGCTTCGATGCGAACTGAGGCCAGCTCTGCTGGCCTTTTTTCTGAGTTTCAGCAACCGACTTGACCTCTTATGGCTAGTAATGAATTTGATTTGATAGCCCGTTATTTTGCCCGCCAGCCGGTCCAGCGCCGGGATGTGGTGCTGGCCATCGGTGACGACTGCGCCTTGCTTGAGGCACCTGCAGGTAGCCACCTTGCGGTCAGCACGGACTCACTGGTTTGCGGTAACCATTTCCTGCCCGGTATGGATCCCGCGCTGCTGGCTAAAAAAGCCCTGGCTGCGAACTTAAGTGATTTAGCGGCCATGGGTGCCACGCCTGCCTGGGTATCTCTGGCGCTGACCCTGCCAGAAGCAGACGAAGCCTGGTTAGCCCGGTTCTGTGATGGCTTTTTTGAGATGGCCGATTACTACCAGGTACAGTTGATTGGCGGGGATACCACCAAAGGCCCGCTGAGCCTGACACTAACCATTCAGGGATTTGTGCCTCACGGGCAAGCGCTGACGCGGCACGGGGCAGGTTCCGGGGACTGGATTTATGTCACTGGCTGTCTTGGCGACAGTGCGGCAGGGCTGGCGGTGTTGCTGGAGCAGGCAAAGCATATTGATGCTGCATTAGCTGAACATCTTCTTAATCGCCACTATCAACCTCAGCCGCGGGTGCTGGCCGGTCAGGCATTACGGGGCATTGCCTCTTCGGCACTGGATATATCCGATGGTCTGATTGCTGATCTGGGCCATATCCTTAACCGCTCTCAGGTGGGGGCGGTGATTGATGCAGACAGCCTGCCATTGTCACCCGAGCTGGTGGCATTTTGTGGCGGAGACAGGGATGCGGCCATCAAGATGGCGCTGACAAGCGGCGAGGAGTACGAGCTGTGCTTCACCGTGCCAGCCCATAACCGTGGTACCTTGGATGTTGCTCTGTCTCATGCCGGGGTGAAAGCAACCTGTATTGGCCAGATCCGGCCCGGCAGCAATGTTGTACTTGAGCGAAACGGGCTGCAATTGGACTGGCAGCTGCGTGGATACGATCATTTTTCGGGGTAAGTAGTGCGAGATCCCAAACTTTATATCAAATTAAGTAATCCCTGGCATTTTCTGGCCACGGGATTTGGCAGCGGTTTGTCTCCGGTGATTCCGGGAACTGTCGGTACACTGGCATCTGTCCCGCTCTATTACTTGCTGGCTCAGTTACCATATGCGGCTTATATCGGCATTACGCTGGCAGCGGCTGTGATTGGGGTGCTGATTTGTCGCAATACTGCCCAGGATATGGGCGTGCATGACCATGGCAGCATAGTGTGGGATGAGTTCGTCGGCTTCTGGATCACCATGGCTGTTGCCCCGCCTATGAGTCTGCCCTGGGTCGTCAGCGGTTTTATCTTATTTCGCTTTTTCGACATGGTAAAACCCTGGCCGATCAGCTGGCTGGATAAAAATGTCCACGGCGGGCTGGGTATCATGATCGATGACATCCTCGCTGGTTTTATGGCTATGATCACCCTGTGGGGCGTGGGCCACTGGATGGGCTGGTAGCCGCGAATCACAGCAGGTAAAACCCTCAAACCGTGCAAGCTGCACGGTTTTTTTTGTCCAATTTTTAACCCAACTTCACAGCACGATTCACACTATCCTTAAGCTGAACCAGGGAGAGGATCCTGGGAGAATAAGATGCAGAGAGTGAATCTGATCCTTGTCGTTCTACTGTTGCTGGCCGGTGTTGCCCGGGCGCAGGTGTATCCGTCGACAGGCAGTGCCTGGCTGACACCGGGAGGGTGGGAAGAGCCGCTGTCTACCTCACGGTTTGATTCTGCCGAAGCGGTGACGCGCTGGGAGTTCCGCCATGCCGATTTGGTGCTGGGTAACTGGCAATCGGCCGCGCTGAATGAAGCTGGTACAGTACTGCTACCTTTTCACGCTCAAAACCTGTCTTGTGAACCCGATGAGCAACAGCGCTGGCTGGCGCAGCAGGCCGGCGCAAATGGCCGGGATCCGGAAAGTGCATTCCTGCATTTTGCGCAAGATACCCGGCTGTCACTCAGCGCTACAAACCTGCAATTAGACCGCCTGCTGGAAACCAAACCCTGGCTGAGCAGGACCGCGGATACCCTGACCATTCCGGGCTGGGATCCGGTGAACGACACAGACAGTAACGGACAACTGAGCGACGCGGAATATCAGCAGCGGCTGAACCCCTTGGCCAGCGCTCGGTTTGCGTATCAGGCCCGGGTATTGCTGACCGGCCAGCTGCAAGGCGGCATCTGCACCTTTCGGACTAACCTCTCTGATTCTGCCGTTCGAACCCAACTGATCAACTGGTATCGCTATCACTGGCGGCAGATGGCAGCAGATGGCGGTTATACCCCTCGTCTGAGGCCTTTGCTCGGGCCTGATATTCTGCCGGTAGTGAGCGGTGGTCAGATCCTGGAATTGTCATTACAGGCCGGCACCACGGAAGCAGAAGAGCGGTATTTGGCACAATTGGTTGAGTTTTTAGGTCAGTTAAAGCAACAGCTCGATCCTGCTCTTCTTGGCGTTTCAACTTCCGGACTGGCGTTATGGCCCGATGAGACGGTTTCCGCGCCATTGCGCTCGCAGGTTGATTTTTGGGTTCGCCCTCGCTTTCTAACACCGGCAATGGGGCTGGCCCGTATTCAGCAAAGCTGGCAACATTTTGCGCTGAGTACCGAAGGAGCCAACAGTGTGCTGATGGTGTCGATGCGTGATGGCCACAGCTATCTCCATCCGGGAGATGAAAGGGCCTGGCATCAGGATGTCGAAACCGGGCTTGCACTCTATTACCTGTTTAATTTGCCGGGCCAGACTTACTATCACAACTGGAGCGGCAGCCTGAGCGTTGACAGTACCAATACCAGTATGCGGGACTGGTACCGGCCAGGGCTGCCTAAAAACTGGGTCTATCAGCCGACTGCCATGCTCAGGGTGGATCTCGGCGAGCCGGTATCCGCACCTAAAGGTTATAAGCCTGTCTGGTGGCAGGCTGAGCCGCTCAGTGGTGACAGTCGCGATTCTGTGCTGGGCAGCTACAAGGTCGCGCCTGTTCACTGGTTCTGGCTGTACCGCACTGGCTGGTTTGGCAAACAGCCCTCAGAGGGGGTGATTGCCCGTCGCTATGAGCATGGGCTGGTGCTTTACCGGGCGGTTCAGCAAGCGGGTCAGAGTCGCTTTCTGGAAGCGAAACCGATGCGCATCTCCCTGCCGGGTACCTATATCCGGATCTTTTACGACGGTACCACCAGCGAGCCGATGAATTACATTGAGCTCGGAGGCTATGAAGGGGCGGTATTACAAAAAGCAGGGCCAGAGCAATAAACAAGAGCAATAAAAAAGGCGGGATGAGCCGCCTTTTGAAGGTCTTATCGAAAACTGGGTATCGGGATCAGCCCAGCAGCAGACTGTCATCGGCCAGCTCTTCGCCACGCACTTTACTGAACATGTCGAGCAAGTGCTTCACGTCCATATCAGCGCGTTCCTGTCCTGCCACATCCAGCACTATATTGCCCTGGTGCAGCATCACGGTACGATCGCCGTATGCCAGCGCATCTTTCATTGAGTGGGTGACCATCAGGACGGTCAGGTCGAATTCTTCGACTACCCGTTTGGTCAGCTCCAGCACGAAAGCGGCCATACGCGGATCGAGCGCGGCGGTATGCTCGTCCAGCAGCAAGAGTTTACTGTCTGCCAGTGTGGCCATGACCAGACTGACAGCCTGACGCTGGCCGCCGGACAGCAGGCCAATGCTGTCGCTCAGCCTATCTTCCAGTCCCAGCCCCAGAATGCTGATGCGTTCCTGAAACAGCTTACGGCGCTGGGAAGATAATGCCAGCTTCCAGGTACGGCGGCTGCCACGCTGGACAGCTAGCGCCATGTTCTCTTCAATCGTGAGTGAAGCACAGGTGCCAGCCAGTGGATCCTGAAACACCCGGGCAGCATATTGCGCCCGCTCGTGCACGGCTTTGCTGGTCACGTCGACACCATTAATGACCACCTTGCCGTCTGACATAGGCGTTTCACCGCTGACAGCACCGAGCAGGGTCGATTTACCGGCACCGTTTGAGCCGATAACAGTGACAAACTGGCGTTCCGGCACTGTCAGGTTAACCCCGCGCAGGGCCTGATTTTCCAGAATGGTGCCTTCATTGAAGGTAACGCGGATATTACTGAGTTCAATCATAGTGTTACTACCTTCTTTTCCGGCTTACGCGAGCTTCTTTGCTGCGACGGTTTGCTTCTTTTTTCGCTGAAAATTGCGTTTCATCTTAGGCGCAATCAGAGCAAGGGCGACCAGTACTGCAGTGATCAGATTCAGATCCGAAGCCTGCAGGCCAAACATGCCACTGCTCAGGGCAAACGCAACGGCCAGCCGGTAGAGCACTGAGCCTAGAATCACAGCGATAACGGCCACCCAGATCTTGCGGCCCGGAATCAGTGTCTGACCCAGAATAACCGCTGCCAGACCCACCACAATCGTACCCACACCCGAGGTGACATCGGCAAAGTTATTGGTTTGCGCGAACAGAGCGCCGGAGAAGCCGACAAAGGCATTCGACAGCGCCAGGCCAAAATAGGTATACAGTGCCGTACTGCCGCCTTGTGCGCTCACCATACGGCTGTTTACGCCGGTAGCGCGCAGTCCGAGGCCGAAGTCACTGGCCAGCAACCGGGTCACGAACCAGCCGCTGAATATCACCAGAGCCAGTACCACAGCCAGGCGTACCAGGCCCGCATCCAGGCCGGTTTCAAAGGCAAAATTTTCGAATGGAGTCAGGATAGTATCGTCACCCAGCAGGGCCAGGTTTGGTCGACCCATAATGCGGATATTGATAGAGAAAGCAGCAATCATGGTCAGAATACTGGCCAGTAAGTGCAAGATACCGCAACGTACTGCCAGAAAGGCTGTTACCAGGCCACACATACCGCCGGCCAGAATTGCCAGCATGGTTGCCATCCACGGATTCACACCAGCCACTATGGCTGTTGCCGCAACGGCTGCGCCCATTGGAAAACTGCCGTCGACAGACAGATCAGGAAAGTCCAGTACCCGAAATGTCAGGTAAACCCCCAGAGCAACCAAGCCGTAAACCAAGCCGATTTCTAAGGTACCGATCAAAGCAAAGAAAGACATCTACAACTCCTTATTCCTTGCTGGCACCGGCTGGAACGCCGGTGCCCGATAGAGAGGTAAGGTTACTTGGCGATAGAGGTCGCGCGGTCAACCAGAGCCTGAGGGAAGGTAATGTTCAGTTTGGTGGCAGCTTTCTGGTTCAGAGCCAGATCTGAACCCACAGCAACTTTTACCGGCAGTTCAGAGACTTTCTTGCCTTTGAGCAGCGCATCCACATAGTCTGCGGTCTGAACACCCACCTGATAATAGTCGAAGCCCAGCGCCGCCAGTGCACCACTTTCAATGTAGGTAGTAGAGGCGCCGATAACTGGAATGCCTGCCTGATTGCCGGCATTCACTAAGCCTTCAACGGCACTGGCCACAGTGTTATCTGTTGGTGCGTAGAGCGCGTCAGCTTTTGAGGCAACGATTTGCGCTGCTGACTGCACATCAGCACTTTTCAGGGCTGTTCCTTCTACCACTTCCATGCCTTGTTCTTTGGCGGCTTTGCGCAGTAAATCAACCAGTGCGACGGCATTGGCTTCGCCCGGGTTGTAAACGACACCAATGCGTTTGGCATCTGGCAGAATTTCTTTCACCAGTGCGACGTGTTGTGCGACAGGGGATAAATCAGACAGACCGGTGACGTTGCGCTCGGGTTGATCAATATTACGCACCAGTTTAGCGCCAACAGGATCGGTGACTGCAGTAAAAACGACGGGAATAGAACGGGTGGCTGCAGCCAGTGCCTGTGCTGTTGGTGTTGCAATACCCACCAGGACATCCGGTTGCTCCCCGACAAACTGTTTGGCGATTTGCACCGCAATCGCAGGGTTACCCTGAGCGGTCTGATAGGAGAATTCCAGATTCTTGCCTTCTTCGTAGCCTTTCGCTTTCAGGCCATCAAGCAGGCCCAGACGAGTGGCGTCCAGCGCCGGGTGTTCAACGATCTGAGACACAGCCACTTTGGCCATTTCGGCTAAGGTTGGTGTCGCCGTTAGGGCTAACGCCGCAGCGATGCAGGCTGCCGAAAGCAATTTGTTTCCCTTCATAGTATGCAATCCTTGTACTGGTGTGATGACAAAGATGGGCCGGCGAGCTGTGCCATCAGAAACACCCATCATTGGCATAATGTTTTAGCGCAATGAGAAAAGAAAGAACATCCAAAAATTAACAACACTGTAACATTGAGCGGGGCTAAGTAACTGCTAAATACTCTATACATGGTCTATTATATTGTGTTTTAGATGATTTTTAGGTTGAAAAATATACAATGTCAGTGAAAATCAGAGTCATGTTTTTTATTGGTATTTTTGTGAGCATGATGAGCTATGACTCAGCAGGAGCGAATTCGGCTGCACGGCTGGATGAATTATGAACAATTCTCTGGTGTGGTGAGACTCTGAGCAAAGCAAGGGGAAGTTCGAGGAAGGCAGTCTGTACAGACTGCCATGACAGGAAAAAGGTGTTATTCAGCAATACATTGAAGTGTATTGTTGCGCTTGCCGATATGGGCAAAAGCCGCTTTCATATTGGCTTCCTGAATATAACGGGGCGGCAGAGGCATGACTTCAACCTGAAAATCCGGTGCATCTGCAGCGATAGGGTTGTCGGCGGTTACCGGGGTGACCATCACCACTTTCAATGCCGGATTGCGCGACAAAATACGGGAAGCTGTCCCTAATCCTTCTGCGGTGTGAAAGCGCCCGGCGACGTGCATTATCTGGTGGTCTGGGTGGGCTTGCAGGTAGTTGACCATGCTTTCAGCCATGGTGTCGTCCCAACTGGTCTGAGCAGCAAATTGTCGTTCAGACTGGGCAGGATCACCATGATGCATAGACTCAGTGAATTTTTCTTTGTATTTGTCATTTCTCAGTGTAAGTGACTGGGCCACCCACTTACGCTCAGTAACTGGAAGTCGATTCAGGTATTCAGCCCCGTAACGGCCGACACAGCGGACGATGGATTTCGGCGCATTGGCGGCGATCACATCAAGCTGATGCTGGCGAGCAAAGTCGACAAGGGGACGGTAATCGGATTCATAATTCGGCCAGGCATTGCCCTGCTTGATCAGTACCTGCTCACCGATTTCGCCGTGAAGGAACTGGTCAACGACCTGCTGTTTGTCGCGGGTAAACTGCTCCATGGACAAAGCCAGTCTGGGGCTATTGGCATACAGTGCTGCCAGCAGCCGGGCTTGCAGCAGGTGAGTGCCCGGATGGCTGTGCCATTCACCCACCAGTACGATATCCGCATCGGACAGCGCATTCGCCAGGGCTTGTTCTGTCAGTTCGGCCCCGGAAGGAGATCGAATGGTGTAATCGTACAGAGTTGGAGGAGTCGCAGCCGTTGTCGTGCTGGATGTTGGCTGTGTGGCACAGCCACTCAGCAGGGCGGCTAATAGCATCGCGTAGCCAGTCTTCATGTATACCATCCTTTGTCTGAAGCATACTTACCGAGCTTATATTAAGAATCAGTATGATAGCCTCAGGGGGTTATGTCATGGGCCGTATGATATTGAAGACTGACGGCAGACTCAATAGAAATGAGAATTAGTTGCAATTATCCTGTTCGGAATCATCCACTGTTGCGGATTTTTGGTAAACGCGCAGGGTGAAATCTGCCTCGCAGCTGAATGCGTGCTGCTGCGCCAGGTGCTGCCAGACAGCGTCACTGGTTTTCCACGCAAACGGTGTCATCTGCATCAGTGCCGTTGCTTCACTGCCATTTAAGCTCATGGCGTAATGCAGCCGTTCTTCCTGCACCAAGGATATACCCGGCAGAGCTTCAGGCTGAGTATCATGCAGCCTGACGTCGTCATAAATGAGTGCTTTCAATTGATACAAGTGCCGCGGAGCGGGTGTCACTGTTAATAAAACCGCACCGGGTTTCAGCGTGCGGACAATTTCTTCTGCTTTGCATGGCGCATAGATGCGCACCATGGCATCCAGACTCTGGTCGGCGAACGGCAGTCTGTGACTGGATGCCACGCAGAAGTGGCAATCGGGATAGCGTTTGGCGGCATAACGCACGGCCACTTTGGAAATGTCCAGTCCGTGCACTTCCAGGCTGGGGTGGCTGGCGCTCAGAGCCGTAAAGGATGAGGTGTAATAGCCTTCACCACACCCGATATCCAGCATTTTCTGGCTGTTCTCCGGCAGATGCACAGTCAGAAGTTTAACAATGTTTTCTCTCATTAACCGGTAGTGATTTGCCTCAAGAAACTGTCTTCTTGCCTGCATCATCTCTTTGTTATCACCGGGATTTTTTGAGCTTTTATGATGAACAGGCATTAAGTTGACATATCCTTCCTTAGCCTGATCAAACTGATGATTATTTTGGCAACGCCATTGATGTTGCTGATGATGAAGAGGCTGATGGCATAAGGGACATTGATAGGACATAAGAAAGCACCAACGCTGAAAACAAAGGATTGTAACCTGTTTGGGTATGGCATAGAAGCGCAGGGAAAGATCCGGCGGCCTGAGTAATAAGCCCAATAGTCTGAGACAAAAGATGATCTTTTTCACAGAAAAATATCTTATTTAATCAATAACCCATATACCCAGTTTTATTAAGGGCTTATTCAGGGAAAAAGGATACTCTGGTTGCGCGTAAAGTGAACCTCTGCTCTATGCTTGGATTATGAAATTTTTTTGACGCCAGTAACAGGATTTGGCTGTCTTTTCCCTGTTTCTGGCTGAGTAACTTACCTGCTTTTTGCGTTTATGAGTGCCATCAGCGTTGTGGTCACTCAGAACACATACTCAAGGAAACCAAAATGAAAAAAACACTAGCAGCGGCAATTATCTCCAGCGTGTTTGCCAGTGGCGCAAGCTACGCGGCGAATATCTATCAAGGCGAAGATGGTAGTGAAGTGAATCTTTACGGCCGTCTTGGCTACAACATTACAGACAAAGCAACCGATGATGGCGACACCAACGGTGAATTTGATGCGCGTCTTGGCCTGGGTGGTTCTCAGCCAATCAATGATCAGTTTTCTGTGATTGGCTGGGCTGAATACCAGGTTAATGCGGCAGAAGCCGAAAACTCTGGTGATGACAGCCTGTCCCCTCGTTATGTCTGGGCCGGTATCGACGGTAAAGAAATGGGTAAAGTGACGGGTGGCCGTGTGGCTTCTGGTCTTATCATGTTTACCGACATCGTTGATGTGTTTGCTTTGTCTGATATCGCCGCAGCCCGTCAGGCAGAGGTGGTCGATGGTACCGCTGTCCAGGTTTTCCGTCAGGATGCGACGCTGCAATACCAAAACAGTATCAATGGCTTAGATTTCTCTCTTGGCTATATTTTTGGTAACAATGATAAAAACGCGTTCGGTAATTCACTGGATAACGGTATGAACGCCGCGCTGCGCTATACGCTGGATCTGGGACAGGGCGGACGCCTGGCGCCTGTGCTGGCGTATCAGTACAGCGAAGACAAAGACGGTAATGAGTATAACTTCTGGGGTGTGGGTGCCACCTACAGCATCAATGCATTCACTTTAGGTGCAGAGTACTCTGAAGACGAAGTTGATGCCGGCGGCCCAAGCAAGAGTAAAGATGAAGTGTGGGAAGTGGTTGCCATCTATGATCTGAACACCGACTGGACATTGCGTGCTGGTTACCGCAACCTGGAAAACACAGACGGTGACGAGTTGGAGCTGAAAGACACTACGCTGGAAGCTCAGTATCACCTGACCAGCCGTTCTTCTCTGTTCACCAGCTATGTATTCCGTGACGGTACAAACGGTACAAATCCCAGCAACGGTAAAGTTGTTAATTTCGGCGGTGATGCTGACGAAGACTTCTATCAACTGGGTATCCGTTACGAGTTCTAAGCCGCTCGCAACAAAGACAATAAAAAGGCCGGATCTGCTCCGGCCTTTGTTGTCTCTGCGCTGAGGTGATTTATCCTGCCTTGTAATCGGCTTTATCCAGATTGTGCTTTTTCATTCTCAGATAGAGCTTTTTACGTGGGATCTGCAGGTAAGTTGAAACCTCATTAATTCTGCCGCCGAAAAGGTACAGGGCATCTTCAATCACCTGTTTTTCATAGTCATCAATCAGATCATCCAGCGGGCTGCTCATTTGATCCAGCGACTTGGTCCGTTCTTGTCCGGTGAGTTTGACGATACCGATAGCGTAGAGCTCTGCCACGTTACGTAATTCCAGAACGTTACCTTCCCAGGTGTGCCGGTTCAGCGTATTGATATAGGCTTTATCCACCACAGGGACGGGTTTGTTCAGTTTCTGGCAACTGGCCTCCAGAAAGTATCGGAACAGCAGTGTAATATCGCTTGCCCTTTGCCTTAGTGGCGGTATGACAAATCGCGCCTGGCTGAGAAAGTAAAACAGCTCAGGCACTAAGGTTTCTTTTTCGACCGCTTGTTCCGCCGTCCCTTCAACAAGCGCCAATACACGTACTTCTCTTTTCGCCAGGCGCTCTTGTTCAAGGAGAAAGCGGCATAACCAGTGCTGTGCGTCGGTCGGCATAGCCGGCAGGTTACTGATGCAAAGACTGCCCTCGCGGGCATTGAGCATTGCCCGTTGCAAATCGGAGGTGCGTTGCACCTTATTGCCGCACAATTTAATAAACGGGCCTTTGCCCATTTTTGTGTGGGCATGAAGCAAACGGGCCAAGGTGTGGCGTCCCGTTCCGGCTTCTCCTTCAATCAGGGCATCTTTGTCATTGTTTTCCGCTGCTGCAATCTGATGGCGGAGCTTGACTATCAGCGGGCTGTCACCCAGCAGCACGTCGCTGGCTGTTTGCCTGAGCCTTTTACGGTGTTCAATCAGCTGCTTTCGCTTCGGCAGATGCTTGTCCAGCAGTGTGATCAGCTCAGCGGGCTGTAATGGCTTTTGCAGAAAGTCGGCCGCCCCGTTTTGCAAGGCGTCTACTGCCATAGGAATGTCGCCATGGCCGGTGATTAGTATCACAGGCAGGGTGCTATCCAGTGATTTAATGCGATGCAGCACCTCTTTCCCGTTCATACCTGGCATATACATATCGGTAATCACCACGCCGGGCCATTCTTTATGAAGCAAGGTCAGAGCCTGCAACGGATCTGTGGCTGTCCGGGTCTGATAACCAGCTACTTCCAGCAGGTGCTGGTAAGCATCGGCAACATCCTGATCGTCATCAATGATCAGTACTTCAATGTTATCGCTAATCGTCATATTTATTTAACTCCAAAACAACCATTGCGCCTCCTTGTAAGGTGGAAGCAAGGAAAATATCGCCGTTCAAGCGGTTCATGATGGAACGGCAAATGTTCAGTCCCAGTCCCAGGCCCACATCTTTAGTGGTGGTAAAGGGGGTGAACAGTTTTTCAATAATGTCTCTCGCAAAACCCGGGCCTGTATCACAAATGGCTAAACTGAATGTCTGGCGTTCAGCAGAGTGATTAAGCAGTTCTACGTAAATGTCTCTGGTATCGCAGCCAGCCACCGCATCACAGCTATTGATGAACAGGTTAACCAGCACCTGTTCCAGCTGAACGGGATCGGCGATGACCTGAAACGGGCTGTTTATTCCGCTGATCAGACTGGTCTGCTGAACTTTCAGCCTGCTTTCTATCAGTTGCTGGGCGTGATTGATCGACTCTTGAATATCAACAGCCTGAAGCATTCTGTTGGCCGATTGTTTTTTCGCGAAGTTGCGCAGGCTGGCAATGATACGGGCCATGCGTTCAGTCAGGCTGTCCATCTTGTCCAGGCTGGCTGCAAGCTGAGTGAGGTTGTTCTTATCTACGGCCATTCGCGTGGCAAAGATATGGGTTGTCATGGCCGACAGCGGCTGGTTCAGCTCGTGCGCCAGCGAGGTCATGGTCTGCCCGACCACGGCCATTTTTGCTGCTTGGATCAGTTCATCCTGTGTGGCCCGTAAATCTTCCTCAATACGCTTTCTGTCTTCGATTTCGGCTTTCAGCTGTCGGTTTCGCTTGGTCAGTGACTCGGTTTTTTCCTGCACCATGTTTTCCAGCCAGCGGGCCGCGCTTTCCTGTTCGGTAATGTCTGTCACAGTGATGATGACTTTGGCTTCCCGCCCCTGTTTGAACAGGCGAAAGTCCAGACGAAGATAGCGCGGTTCGCTGGAATGTGTCTGTTTGATGGTGAGGTTGCAGGCGCCATTGGACTGCAAAGGGCTGCTGGGCAGAAACAGCCGTTTCAGACGGGGTTCCATGACGCGGTTAAACAGCGCCCAGATGGTCTGATTGGCGGGGATAGCTTCGGCATCAAACAGCGATAACGCACTGGGGTTGACCGATTCTACGATGCCGGATAAATCACAGGTGATGATACTGGCCTGAGTGTTATTGATCAGGTTCAGTGCATTGGCTCGCTGCATTTCCAGCATTTGCTGGCGGAATTGACGCAGACTGTCACCCAGCAGGCCAATTTCATCATCACCATCAACCTGAATTTTTGCATTGAGATCGCCGTGCGCCACGGCATACAGATCCTGGCTGAGTTGATTCAAACGCGCGACAATCCCGCGGCTGACCAGATAGACAGACAGAAAGACGGACAGCGTAATGGCCAGCAGTACCACGCCAAGCAGAATGTAGCTGCTGATGATGACAGACCGACGGGTGTGATCGTTGAGAGTGAGCAGAGAGGAATCTGCCTGGTCAACCATAGTCTGGATCAGATCCTCCTGATAAATCAGACGGTTGTTGATGCGCTTTTTATAACTTCGGATTGTTTTTTCCAGTGCAGACAACACGCTCAGTTGCATTGCCACCGGGCCATTGGGCTCAACCTGGCTTATCATCTCGTTGAGCTGTTGCCGGAACGCCAGCGTCGATGGGTAGTGGCTGAGGGAATCACTCATGGTTTTCAGTTGCTGGGTTTTAAAGCCAATGTAGTGAAAAGCGTTGGCGATGTCCCGGTTATCGTCCCGATGAAACATTTCCTGCACAAGCTGGTACAGCTCACTCTCTTTTACTGTGATGGACTGAATGAGAGAAAATTCATTGACCGTTTCCCGTATGGTGTCACTGTCCAGGTGATGGGGTGTGGTACGCGTTAATTGCCATTCCACTTCCTGGCGAATGGGAGCAAGCTCATCCACCACTTTTTGGTGCAACCAGCTGATCCGGCTTTCCGATTGCGCCAACGCCAGCAGCAAGGTCGACCGCTTGCTCAGCAAATTGCTGTATGTCTCTATGTCTTTGAGCAAGCTGACGTGTTCAATTTTCAGCGCCGGATAGGAAGACAGGCTGGCTGTGTTCGCAATGGAATGGGTGATCCTTTCAGCTTCGAGCTGAATTTGTTGTTTCAGCTCAGCATGTCGGGCCGGGTCCTGATTGCCCCCGATATTATGCAGTCTGTCTTTCAGCGCCGCTGTGCTGCGTTCCAGGTGATAGCTGGATCTGAGCGTTGGCAGGTTTTTACTGACAATGGCATCTATCTGATCATCGAGGTTTTCCCAGGTAATCAGCGCGATGAGGCTGACGCCTATACTCAGGAATGCCATCAGGCTGATGGCGCTAATCAGGCGATTTCCGATCGTTTTGCGCTTTAGCATCACAGCTCCTGCTTGTACGACATGAGTATGTCTTGGGATAAACGGATGGATTGCTGTAATTGCTGGCTCATTTGTTCTTGCCAGAGCCCGACGGTACGGGCAGATGCCGGGTGACGCACAGGGTCTTGCAGCGACAAAAAATCCTCAGTCGCGGCTTGCTCGGCGCTGATCACCGTGGTTGAAGCCAGCGCAACGGATCGTTCCAGTTGCTCGGTTTGCTGAGGAGTCAGGCCCGGCAGCAACTGGATTTTATGGATCAGCTGCCAGGCATAGTTCAGCAGGGGCTGCTGTTGGCTGATGCTGATATCAAAGAGTTGCTGTACAGCTACCGCCCGCTCTTCCATTAACCCGGTATCGACAGTGAAAGTCGCTGTGTCTATGGTTGGTATCTTCGTTCGGCGATGCTTGTAATTGGGGGACTGCTCGATGCGCGCCTGCGAAGAGGCAGACAGCATAAATCGCACGAACTCAATACCCAGCTGATCGGATTGTTTTCTGTTCAGTGCGGCGATATAGCTCGGCAGGACAATACTGTTGGGTTGATATTGAAAATGAATAAACGGGAAATGATCTTGCTGCTCTTTGGCATAACTGTCGATAACCAAACCGATGCCAGATTGCCCGCTGGCGACGAGATCGGTGGCGCGCTGGCTGTTGGCTGAAATGGCATTCAGGTTGCCTCCCAGCTGTAAAAGCAAGCGCCAGCCTTGATCCCAGCTATAACGCTGCAGCAGGCTTTCCACCATCAGGTGCGTGGTCGCAGAACGGGAGGGACTGCTCATGACCAGGTGGCTGTGGTAGACAGGGGCAATAAGGGACTCCCAGCGCGACGGAACTGGCAGTGCATTCCTGTCGATATAACGCTGGTTCCATATGATGCCGCAGCCTGAGTACCCCAGAACGGCAATGTAGTCTGAATCGAGCTGGCTGTGCTCATCGGTCAGTTCGGCAACAGGCACCAGAGAATGGCTGTCGGCCAGTGGCTGAAACAGACGACGGGAAGAGGAAAGCACCACATTCACGCCATGATCCGGCAGCGCCAGCAACGCCAGTCCTTCACTTTCCCGGCGTTGCAGAATAGTGACATCCAAACCAGCATGCTGTTGTTCAAAAATCTCAATGCTGCTGCTCAGCAGGGCAGGGTTGAAGGTGGTCAGAATCACCAGCTGCTTTTTTTCACTGGCATGCAGGGGGGAGATCGCCAGTAATGCTAAGATCAGAAGCCGGTATAACATGACAAAGAATCCTTCCTTACGTAGCCTGATTCATTCCTTATTTCCCACCTTTACTCGTCGTTTGCAGATGGCAGACAGAAGAGATATTCGTTACGCGCTTATATACAAGTAAGGGGCCGTAGGGAACAGTAAAAAGTCGATTATCATGGCTGAAGTTATGGTCGGCTAGCTCTTTAGTGCTTTCCATGCCATAAAATGTGCCAATCGTGACCCAATCATCAGTCACTTTGCGATAGCCCGCGCAAATCTATCAGAACAGCAGATTTCGCCAATGGGGAAATTGTAAAAAAGATATGCCAGTAATACGGCGTCTTGCTGTTGTCTCAGAAGGATACAGGGATAGTTCAGGGGTGGAAGGCGGCCCGAATCAAATCAAGGCCGCGATGCGGGAGACATTGTTCGTCATCCGGGCTAATTTGTCAGGCACTCAGTATCTGCTGTATTTCGGTGGCGGAGAGATGATACTGGCGAGGGCACTGTTGCCACACGCCCAGCATGCGGCGATATTTACTCTGCATTGGCACATGGCTGTTAAAGCTGTGCTCTGAAGGCAGGAAATGCGGATAAAGATTTTCTACCATTGTCAGGAAACGAACATAATGCATTTGCTGGGGCTCACTGGCGGCATCAAAGCCCAGGAATGTCAGACGGCGAGTATCAATCCGGGTCTGCTCGGCTGCGTTTAACTGTTTGCAGGATTCTTGCATGGCATGGTGCATTTCCATCACTTGTAGGATTTCTTTACATTCATCTTCTGAGATCGCCCCGAAGTTTTTATCCAGCTCTCTGAGCTGCAGCCCGTATCCGCGCTCTACTATGGTTTGCAGACGCTGAAACTTGCCGGCATGTTCGGGATCGAGCTGTGCCATCAGTCGATATTGATTAGCCAAAATGAGACGTTGTGCATGTGTCATTTCCATAAGGGTATCCTGCAATGATTTTACTGGTTTCAGCATAGCAGCAAGTCGTCGAGCGGCTTTGATCTGAGCCGGGTTTGCGGCCGACATTACAGAAAAACCGACTGCATTTGCGTTACACTGGCCAGAATGAAGTGTGATTCAACTGGGTGAATACAATGCAAGGATGCTGGCAATGACAATGCTTCCCTGGGCTGGCTGGGCCGTATGGCTGGCCGTGCTGTTCTTCTCTTATCCGCGAGAATTCTATCCTAAGTTCAAACACCAGAAAGACTATCAGCACCTGGTCTCAGGGACTGTGGTGATACTCTTTTTGTTATGGAGCCTGAGGGCCGGACTGGTCGACGGGCTGAAAGTCCACTTTCTGGCCTTGACTGTACTAACCCTGACCCATGGCTGGCGAATCGCCATATGGATAGCCGCGGTGCCTGGTTTGCTGCTGGTGGCCTTCGGTATTCAGGACTGGCAAGAGCTGGGGCTGGTGAATCTGACCAGCGTGGTGGTACCCGTACTGATCAGTTATTGGGTTTTCTTGCTGAGTTACCGTTACCTGAGCCGGCATCTTTTTATTTATATTTTTGTCGCAGCATTTTTTAACGGTGCCCTGTCGCAAGTGGTTCATATGCTGCTGACTGGAAGCTGGATCTGGCTTGAAGGAGAATACAGCTGGCAATATATCGTCGATAACTATTTATTGCTCATTCCCTTGCTGTTGTTTCCTGAAGCGCTGCTCAACGGTATGTCGACCACTTTGCTGGTGGTGTACAAACCCGAGTGGGTGAGAACCTTTTATGAACGGGATTATATTTACCAGCGGGATAAGTAATGCTGTTAATAAAACATAACAGTATGATTTATATGTGATAATTTGTCATTCCCGCGCAGGCGGGAATCTATATCTCAGCCACGGCAAAATGGCCGGTACGGCCTGTTACCGGGAACTCAGCGCAATCAATACATCACATTGGGATGATATTGCGACAGGATGGCTTTTACCCTGTCCATCACAGCTTTTGACGGCGGTTTGACCCCTTCCAGCGGATAGTCATACCCCATGGCTTCCCATTTGTGCGCGCCTAGCTGATGGTAGGGGAGCAGTTCGATTTTTTCGATATTGTCCATATCCTTAATGAATTCTCCCAACTGATGGGCAGAGGTGTCATTGTCGGTAAAACCGGGTACCACGACATGACGGATCCAGGTTTTCTGGCCTGTCTTGTGCAGATAACGGGCGAAGTCGAGAATGCGCTTATTGGGCACGCCCACCAAATCATGGTGAATCTCATCGTCGATTTGTTTGAGATCCAGCATCACAAGATCCGTCGCATCCAGCAGCTCATCAATCACAGGGGTATGCTTACGGACATAACCGTTGGTATCCAGACAGGTATGGATGTTCTCGGCTTTGGCCGCCCGGAAAAAGTCGCGAATGAATTCTGGCTGTAATATCGCCTCACCACCGGATGCGGTAACACCGCCACCTGAGGCTGTCATGAAATGGCGATAAGAGAGGGCTTCTTTCATCAGCTCATCCACTGTGATTTCACGTCCGCCTTCCAGATCCCAGGTATCGCGGTTGTGGCAGTACTGGCATCGCAGCAGGCAACCTTGCATAAACACGATGAAGCGTATGCCCGGGCCATCCACAGTACCGCAGGACTCAAAGGAGTGAATACGGCCTTTTACTGTCATAACGTGGCGCTCCCAGATAAAAAATTGCATGGCGGTTTAAGTATAATCCCCGCGACTCTTGCAAGCCGCGGGGAAAGTGCAGTGCCGGGCCGTTGCTGCCCGGCAAGGGTTACAGCGACTCAGTAAAGGTACGTGCAATCACGTCCTGTTGCTGCTCTGTCGTCAGTGAGTTGAAGCGTACCGCATAACCGGATACCCGTATGGTGAGCTGCGGGTATTTCTCCGGATGCTTCACGGCATCTTCCAGCGTTTCCCGGTTCAGCACATTGACGTTCAGGTGCTGGCCGCCTTCAATACCGGCATCGTGGTGAAAATAACCGTCCATCAGACCGGCCAGATTGGCGCGGCGGGTATCGTCAGATTTACCCAGTGCATTGGGCACGATAGAGAAGGTATAAGAGATACCGTCTTTGGCGTGTGCGAACGGCAATTTACCCACTGATGTCAGCGAGGCCACCGCCCCTTTCTCATCACGACCGTGCATAGGGTTGGCACCCGGTGCGAAGGGCTGGCCGGCACGACGACCGTCCGGGGTATTACCGGTTTTCTTACCGTACACCACGTTGGAGGTGATGGTCAGGATAGACTGAGTCGGAATGGCATCGCGATAGGTTTTCAGCTTACGGATCTTATTCATAAAGCGTTCGACCAGATCGCAGGCGATGTCATCGACACGGGCATCGTTATTACCGAATTTCGGATAGTCACCGTCGATTTCAAAGTCAGTGGCAATGCCGTCTTCGTCGCGCACCGGTTTCACTGTGGCGTACTTGATGGCAGACAGAGAATCTGCTGCCACCGACAGGCCGGCAATACCACAGGCCATGGTGCGACGCACGTCTCTGTCGTGCAGTGCCATCAACGCGGCTTCGTAGCTGTATTTGTCATGCATGAAGTGAATGGCGTTCAGTGCGGTGACGTACTGTGTCGCCAGCCAGTCCATTAAAGAATCCAGACTGGCCATCACTTTGTCATAGTCCAGCACCTCATCCGTCATCGGAGCCGCTTTCGGGCCGACCTGCAATTTCAGTTTTTCATCCACACCGCCGTTGATGGAGTACAACAGGGTTTTTGCCAGGTTGGCCCGGGCGCCGAAGAACTGCATATGCTTACCGACCACCATAGGTGAGACACAGCAGGCAATGGCGTAATCGTCTGAATTGAAATCCGGACGCATCAGATCATCGTTCTCATACTGAATAGACGAGGTATCGATAGACACTTTGGCGCAGAATTTCTTAAAGCCTTCCGGCAGGCGATCAGACCAGAGCACTGTGATGTTCGGCTCCGGGCTTGGCCCCATGGTGTAGAGGGTATTGAGGAAGCGGAAGCTGGTTTTTGATACCAGTGTCCGGCCGTCAACCCCCATACCACCAATGGACTCTGTCGCCCAGATGGGATCGCCGGAGAACAGTTCATCGTAGTCAGGTGTACGCAGGAAGCGAACCATACGCAGTTTCATCACGAAGTGGTCAATCATTTCCTGCGCTTGTTCTTCGCTGATCTTACCGGCCGCCAGATCCCGCTCCATATAGATGTCAAGGAAGGTCGAGGTACGACCCAGAGACATCGCCGCCCCGTTTTGCGATTTCACCGCCGCCAGATAGCCGAAGTAAGTCCACTGAATTGCCTCTTGCGCAGTGTCGGCAGGACGCGAAATGTCGTAGCCGTATTTGGCGGCCATTTCTTTCATCTGTGCCAGTGCATGGTGTTGATCGGCAATTTCCTCGCGCAGCTGCATGGTCATCTGCAGATCTTCGCCTTGCTCGAAACGCGCTTGCAGCGAGGTAAACTGAGCCAGTTTGTCCTGCATCAGATAGTCAATACCGTACAGAGCCACACGGCGATAGTCGCCTATGATACGGCCACGGCCGTAGGCATCGGGCAGACCGGTCAGCACGCCTGATTTACGGCATTTCATGATGTCAGGGGTATAAATATCGAACACACCCTGATTATGGGTTTTGCGGTATTCAGTGAAGATTTTCTTCACCTGAGGATCCAGCTCGCGATCGTAAGCTTTACAGGAACTCTCGACCATACGGATGCCGCCGTTAGGAATGATAGCCCGTTTCAGCGGGGCATCCGTTTGCAGACCGACTATGGTTTCCAGTGATTTGTCGATATAGCCCGCATCGTGTGCGGTGATGGTAGAAATGATTGACGTATCGAAATCAACAGGAGAGTGCGTGGCATTTTCCTGTTTGATGCCTTCCATCACTTTAGCCCAGAGCTTCCGGGTTGCCGCTGTGCCTTCGCTGACCAGAAAGTCTTCATTGCCCTCGTAAGGGGTGTAGTTTTTCTGGATGAAGTCACGGACGTTGACTTCGCTTTGCCATTCACCGGCCTTGAAGCCTTCCCAAGCCGTAGCAAATTGATCTGCCATATTATACCTACCTGTTTTCGTCAGTAGAAAATGTCTGCAAGTGCTGCCATGAGTCTGCAGCCTGTGCAATTTGTATCATTTCTGCCAGTGCGGCTTTTTGATTTACCGCACTGATAGGTCGGAACGTTTTGTTTTCCTGCTTTATCCCAGAAGGGCGGGGATACCAGGAATCATGCCGACCGCCAGCATGGCTCCCAGGCACACAAGCAGTGTCAGACCCGGGATGATGATGCGGTCAGCCAGTGTCAGGTGATTCGGCCGCTCTTTGTCGCCAATAAGACCGTTGTTATCCAGCAGCATAGTGACAGCCCAGCCGAACACAGGGTTCACCGCCATGGATGCGAAGATACAGATCCCCGCCGACTGGCTGGACCTGGCATCTTTTACCATCTGCATACCAGCTTCCAGCAGCGGCAGGAACACACCGGCCAGCAGGGCAATCGTCATCACCGGCGGCCAGATCGCAATATCCATAGGGTAGCCGATAATAGCCACAACGATGCATATGCTGCCCAGCAAAATAGCACCAGCAGGAATCGGCCGTTTGGCGATGGCGGCTGGGATCATATAAGTCCCCCAGGATGAGGTGACATTACCGCCGCCAAATGCTGCGCCGACTATCTGGCGAACCGAGCAGCCTGTCATGGTGTCATCGACATCCATCAGGGCTTTCTCAGCTTTTTCAGGGTAGTTCATTTCCTGAAAAATGCGGTGACCAAGAAAGTCGGGTGACCACATGGCAACGGCCAGCAGGGCAAACGGCAGCGACGCAATGAAGTGCTCCACAGTCGGCATGCCCAGTTTCCAGCCTGTTTCAGTCGATCCCCACCAATAGGCCGGGTTCAGATTAGGCAGGCCAGGTGTGGTATGGAACTCGAACGGGGCACCCATGATGGCGGCGATGATACCGGCAGTGACTGCGCAGACAGGAATCGCCAGCCAGCGTTTGCCGATTCGGGCCAGAAAGGCATAAAGCACAATAGAGACAAAGAGGATGAAAGTGGCGACATAGCCCATATTGATGTCGCTGCCCCAGCTCAGCAGGCTTTTTATCTGCCCGCTGGAGCCGACAAAACCAAGGAAAATCAGCAGCCCGCCAGCCACACCGTCACTGGTGAGTTTGACCAGTCGGGAGCCGCCTTTACACAGGCTGAGCGCCAGGCCGAAACCGCCCAGCAAAATAGCCAGTGCCAACGGGTGACCACCGGCGGCTGCAATCATGCCTATCATGGGGATCATCGGGCCATGGTTGCCCGCCAGATTGGCGCGCGGGTTCATAAAACCGGATATCAGAATACAAAACAGCGATGCCGATATCAGCATCTCTACCCTGACGTTCTCAACCACGAAATCCGGGCCAAGCCCGTAGGCCGCGGCATAAGAGGACATCACTGCTGAATACATCGCAATAATGCCGATAGTACCGGCTATTGCGGGCACCAGATCTTCCCACTCAAAACGGAAATCTCGACCGGGCAGGTTCAGTGCCCATCGGCGAGGATTCAGGATCTGAAGTTCATGATCAAGATACCGGGAGCGGCTGGGAAAGCAGCTGGCGGGTTTGTGATGGGACGAATAACGCTCGGAGTCCACATCGATTTGGACGTCACCGAAATGAAGGTTTGATGACATAAGGGCCTCGTTCTACAAGTCTATAATTCTTGTGTTCTGCACCGGGGGTATGGCCTGAATCCAGTGCTGATTTATGTTCTGGTATCAATTACTGATAATGAAGACAGTTTACTCCCCGGATTCCCAGGAAAAGTTGATCCTGATCATCCATGCCTCTTGTATGAAGAAATACTACGTAAAAACCCGTTTTCGGTGAGATATGAGTAGGTATTTTGGCTTTTTTTGTAATTTTATTACGTAAATTTATATCTTTGTGACGTAAAGGGGAGGGGGAAACGGACAGGATACGGCGCAGAAAAACGCAATGCTCGTATCCTCTGCGGCCATTTTCGCGGGATGAACAAATTCAATTTCTGCAAGCCTCGTCATGTTATGACGAATTTTATATTTAGCATAAAGCACATTATCAGTTACTCATTCTGCATGTTTGCCCACTTTCATTTTGCTGAAGCAAACAGAAGGAATGATTGGGTACGGCGGGATTATTATTCTCTTAATGGCGCGATATCGATTACATCCTGGCGTAATCCAAACCGTTGCCTTTATCACCCGTAAATTCAGAAGACTCCCTGTCGTGCTTTTATTTAGCTGAGTCTGATGTTTATTCTTTTTATCGCACGCAGCGGATAATTCTCCCGGATGTATGAAACTGATTTTTTATACTAAAATAGTGAGAATCTATTGCGCTTATTAAATAATCGTTTGCAGTGTTTTATTGATTAAATATGCGATTTTTCCATCTTATAATGCTAAAATCCGAAAGTTAACAAAATGTTGTCAAGCAAAGTTCGTGGTGATACCTTCGTCAAAGGGCTGCGAAAACAGACTTTCTCACTGTCGGATTACCGAGAGGAGCAGGATGAATGGTAGCGTCACTAACTGGCTTGATAAAAAGATAAAGTTATCCGTGGCGTGTATTAGTGATGAGTTACCAGGAATAACAATGGGTAACAAATATCGTTCTGCTAATGTTGATCTAGTGTTAATAGTGATGTTTTACGAACTTTCACTATCATGCATAAAGACTTTAGCCGACAGTATTCAGCGCACTCAGCCACATTTGCATCATTTGTTTCAGGTGCAGTATTTGGGTTTGACAAGCAACAGGAGACAAAGCGCATGACAGAAGCAGTAGCGCTTGAAGTAAAGGATTTACATAAATCTTTTGGCCAGAATGAAGTATTGAAAGGGATTTCGCTCACTGCGCATTGCGGGGATGTCATCTCTATCATTGGCTCTTCTGGTTCAGGTAAAAGTACATTTCTTCGCTGTATTAACCTGTTGGAAACGCCAACTCAGGGTGAAATTTGGGTCAATGGCGAACTGATCAAAATGAAGAACAATCGCCGGGGTGAATTCCTGCCTGTTGATGATCGTCAGGTGCAGCGTATTCGTTCCCGGCTGGCAATGGTTTTCCAGGGCTTTAATCTCTGGTCGCACATGACTGTGCTGGGAAATGTCATCGAAGCACCTGTTCATGTCCTCGGTGTGCCTAAAGCAGAAGCTATCGAAAAAGCCGAAGCCTTACTAAAGAAAGTGGGTTTGTACGAAAGACGCCATTATTACCCGGGTCACCTCTCTGGTGGTCAGCAGCAACGGGCAGCCATTGCGCGCGCACTGGCGGTAGACCCCGAAGTGATGCTGTTTGACGAACCTACCTCCGCCCTTGACCCTGAGCTGGTCGGTGAAGTATTGGGCGTCATGCAGGATCTGGCCCAGGAAGGACGCACTATGCTGGTGGTGACACACGAAATGGCGTTTGCCCGCGATGTGTCGAATCAGGTGATGTTCTTACACCAGGGGCTGGTTGAAGAGCAGGGACATCCTGAAAAGCTGTTCCAGAACCCGGATTCAGAAAGATTAAAACAATTTATTTCCTCCATTTACTAAAATAGGGATGTGAGTTTTACTCAATCCCGATAATTAACAACTTCGCTGTTTCAGCGGTTTACAACCATCTCTGACTCACAAAGGGGTGGATGCAAATACAACAGGAGTAAGACAATGAAAAAATGGATTTTGGCTGCCGCCGTCGTTTCTGCTCTGGGGGCCACCTCAGTTCAAGCGAAAGAGTGGAAAGAAATTCGTTTCGGTATCGAAGGCGCCTATCCTCCATTCAGCTGGACCGAACCAAGCGGTGAACTGAAAGGTTTTGACGTCGACATGGCCAATGCGCTGTGTGAAGAACTGCAAGCAAAATGTAAGATCGTCGCCCAGGACTGGGACGGTATTATCCCGTCTCTGCTGGCACGTAAATACGATGCAATCATTGCCGCTATGTCAATCACGGAAGAGCGTAAAAAGAAAGTGGACTTCACTGGCAAATACGCTCTGATCCCCAATAAATATGTGGCCAAGAAAGGCACACAGATTGACTTCAGCAAAGAAGGTCTGAAAGGCGTCAAAATTGGTGTTCAGCGTGCAACGACGCACGATAAATACCTGACCGACAACTATGGTGATGCTGTTGAGATCGTACGTTACGGTTCTTTTGATGATGCTTATCTGGATCTGAAAGCCGGCCGTATCGCCACCGTGCTGGGTGATGCTTCGGCGCTGGAAGAAGGTCTGCTGAACAAAGACGGCGGCGAAGGGTATGAGTTCATCGGCCCTTCTCTGACCGATCCTAAGTGGTTCGGTGAAGGCTTCGGGATTGCAACCCGTAAGCAGGATAAAGATCTGACAGAAAAACTGGATAAAGCCATCTTGTCGCTGCGCGAAAAAGGCGTCTATCAGCAACTGGCATCTAAGTACTTCTCTTACGACGTATACGGTGACTAATCGCTGACAGTGGACTCAGAGACATCAATATGTCTCCCGGTGTACGAGCGATGTGATGAGACGAATAAGAGTGCCGGGGCGAGGGTGGCTCGGCACTTTTACTATCTGTCGCTGACTCTTTGCAGTTTAAAGGAGTGACCCCTTGTTAGATTTAAAAGGATACGAATGGTCGTTGATCGAAGGCGCATGGATAACCTTGCAGGTTGCTTTGCTGTCTTTGGTGCTGGCGATGGTATTGGGCATGATAGGTGCGCTGGCAAAATTGTCACGTTATCGCCTGGCCCGCTTAACGGCGACCACTTACACCACTGTCATCCGCGGTATTCCTGATCTGGTACTCATGATGCTGATCTTCTTTGGCGGTCAGGTACTGCTGAACAACAGTTTGTATGGCATCAATGAGTGGCTGAACAATTATTTTGCGTCATCAGATCCCAGCCATGAATGGACAGCTTATCTGCCTGACTATATCGAAGTCAGCCCATTTGTCGCGGGTATACTGACCATTGGCTTTATCTTCGGTGCCTACATGGCAGAAACCTTCCGCGGTGCCATTATGGCGGTGGACAAAGGTGAGCTGGAAGCGGCGAAAGCCTATGGCATGAGCAGTGCGATGTCGTTTCGCCGTGTCCTGTTGCCGCAAATGATCCGCCATGCCTTACCGGGTTTTGGTAATAACTGGCTGGTGTTGCTGAAAACCACAGCTCTGGTCTCTATTATTGGTCTGGATGACATGGTGCGTAAGGGGGCACTGGCCGCCGGTACGACTCAGATGCCATTTACCTTCTACATGGCAATTGCTGTGTTGTTTCTTGTGTTTACCTCGCTTTCCACTTCGGTACTGAAGTGGGCAGAGCGTCGGTTCAGTATCCATACGAGGTAAGAGATGGACTTTAGTATTCTGACTGATAGCTGGCCGCTGTATCTGCAAGGTTTTTACACCACACTGTGGATGGTAGCGCTGGCACTTGCCATTGGTCTGGTGATTTCCATTCCTATCGGTGTGGCACGAAACAGCAAGAATCCGCTGATTTCAGGGCCCGCCTGGGCGTACATTTACTTCTTCCGTGGTACGCCACTGCTGGTACAGCTGTATCTGATTTATTACGGCATGAGCCAGTTGTTAAATGTACAAGGCACGCTCTGGGAAGAAGCCTGGTTTTGTGCTCTGGTATCCTTTGTGCTCAATACCGCGGCTTATACGGCAGAAATCGTTCGGGGTTCCATCAACAGTATGCCGAAAGGGGAAGTGGAAGCGGCGAAAGCTTATGGTATGAGTCACTGGCAGGCATTCAGCCGGATTATTTTGCCAAGCTCGCTGCGTCGCGCCTTACCGGCATACAGTAATGAAGTGATCTTCATGATTCACGGCTCGGCGGTCGCTGGTATCGTGACCATTGTGGATTTGACCGGTGCGGCACGGATAGTGAACTCCCGTTACTACGCACCTTTTGAATCCTACCTGTTTGCTGGATTGTGTTACATGGTACTGACGTTCACTGTGATCTGGGCTTTCCGCAAGCTTGAAGGGCGATTCCTGCGCCACATGAAAGCGCTGAGCTGATAAGATCTCCTCACGCTTCAAACACTAAGCCAAGGCTGATGCCTTGGCTTAGTTGTTTATGGCAGCTTATCGTATGGCGAACTCAGCAATTACACTGCCACTGCATCGTACAGGCTGATGCCTGTTAGGGCGGCCACTTGATCAAGGTACTGGCGCACCCGGGAAGGGAAAGTCAGCCCTTTGACCACAGTCAGGTTTCTCAGGGTCGGGAACAGATTGACGTCGTCATAGCTGAGCACATTGCCGCGCTCGGAAGGCAGGGTCAGCCAGTCGAGCTGAGCCAGCACCGCTTCCATGCCACTGAGATACTGAGCGGTCTGCGCAAAGGCGTCATCAAAGCTTTGTTCGATCATGGCTGATTTATTGTTTTCAAACCAGTCTTTGGCTTCCTGGCACTGAAATTCAGGCAGGTCAATCATCAGCCAGCGCGGATACACTAAACGGCTGCTGAAAGGCCGGGCAGCGTCGTACCATTCGGCAATGCGTGCCTCATGCTGGGCCTTCGCCAGCAGAGGTTGACCGTCCTGCTCGTCAAGATAGCGGGCAATATCCAGGCTTTCTGCCATATAGCTGCCGTCAGGTTTTTGCAGAATAGGCACCATGTTGGCACCCACTTTATCGATACGCGCCTGCACATCATGGTTTTGTAAGAAAACCAGCTCAACATTGGCCTTGTTCAGCCCGGCCACCATCATGGCTTTAATGCAATACGGGCAGTGATCGAAAACAAAGAGTTTCATTTATTCAAACCTCGTCAAACCCAGCCCGGATGAAAGGGGCTGGCAGGGGATTTATGGCGGTAATTATTTGAAAACAGACCAGATAGGTGCGTGATCAGACGGCTTTTCGATACCGCGCAGTTCGTAATCAATACCGGCTTCCTGGCAACGGGCCGCCAGCGACGGGGTCGCCAGAACCACATCAATGCGCAGGCCGCGGTTGTCATCAAAGCCTTTAGAGCGATAGTCAAACCACGAGAATTTGTCATCCGCGGTGGGGTGAAGCTGACGGAAGGTATCGACAAATCCCCAGTCCATCAGGGTTTTCAGCCATTCGCGCTCAATTGGCTGGAAGGAACATTTACCGGTTTGCAGCCAGCGCTTAGCATTTTGCGGGCCAATGCCGATGTCCAGATCAATGGGGCTGATATTGATATCACCCATGACCACCAGTTCTTCATCACTGCTGTGATGGGTATTGAGGTAGGTCATCAGATCAGCATAAAACTTTTCCTTGGCCGGAAACTTGGTTTCGTGATTGATGTTCTCACCCTGAGGGAAGTAGCCGTTCAGCACAGTCACGGTTTTACCGTCTTCTTGCTCAAAAGTGGCCATAATCATCCGGCGCTGGGCTTCATCATCATCGGTCGGAAACCCTTTGCGTACATGAACCGGTTCCTGCTTGCACAACAGTGCAACACCGTAATGGGCTTTCTGGCCGTGGTGGTAGACCTTATAGCCCATGGCTTCTACGTCTTCCAGCGGAAAGGCTTCGTCATGCACTTTGATTTCCTGCAAGCCGATCACATCCGGCTGGTGTTTATCGATGACTGCTTGCAGTTGATGGAGTCTTGCTCTTAATCCATTGATATTAAAAGAAATAACTTTCATTTGATGATTCTGTATTGTCAGGGTTTAGAATGAAGCAATCCTAGCACAGTTGCTTGTCATAGCGTAAGGCCAGCGCTGAGCTGTTCGAATATCTTGATGATCTTTACCGGATTTTCTGCGCCGACTGGTGACTCTGCCTTACCTATAATCAAGGCAAGTGAAAATCAACGGTGAGGCAAATATGGGCAAACTGATCAAGGGTGTGTGGCACGATGTGTGGTACGACACAGATAAAAGCGACGGTGAATTCGTGCGTGAAGATGCCGGCTTTCGTCACTGGTTAACGGCGGACGGCAGTCAGGGACCACAGGGCCAGCAAGGCTTCAAGGCGGAATCCGGCCGCTATCACCTTTATGTCTCACTGGCCTGCCCCTGGGCGCACCGGACCCTGATATTCCGCACCCTGAAAGGGCTGGAGCCGCATATCGGGGTCACAGTGGTCAGCCCGGACATGCTGGAGCATGGCTGGGAGTTTGCGCAGCCAGAGCCACTGTATGGCTTTGACTTTATGCACCAGCTGTATGCCAAAGCCAAAACCGATTATACCGGCCGGGTAACAGTGCCTGTGCTGTGGGACAAAGAAACCCAAACCATAGTCAGCAATGAATCCTCAGAAATTATCCGCATGCTGAACAGTGCTTTCAACGAGATCACCGGTAACCAGGATGATTACTACCCCCAATCGGCTCAGGCCGAAATTGAGCTGTGGAATGCGTTTATTTATCCGTCGATCAATAACGGTGTGTACAGGTGCGGCTTCGCAACCACTCAGGAGGCTTACAGCACGGCCTTTTCTGAGTTGTTTGCGGCGTTGGATAAAGTCGATGCGCATCTCGCCAATCACAGGTATTTAACCGGAAGCAGGCTGACGGAGGCCGACTGGCGGCTGTTTACCACGCTGATCCGTTTTGATGCCGTGTACGTGGGCCATTTTAAATGTAATAAGCAGCGCATTGCTGATTATCCGAATTTACAGGGCTACCTGAAAGAACTGTATCAGGTGCCGGGTGTGGCTGATACGGTCGATTTTTACCACATCAAACGCCATTACTATTTCAGCCATCAGATGATTAATCCAACCGGCGTGGTGCCTCAGGGGCCAGAGCTGGATCTGGACTCACCGCACGGCAGGGACAGATTCAACCTGACCTCCTAATGCTGTCCTGACGCAACCCCCTAATGGAGCAATGGCGCCCAGACCTCAATGCGGACCGGCGGCAAGTCCCGATTCACCGAGTAAGGCAGTGGCACAGACAGGCCGCCTGTCGCCGGATTGGATTGTCTGCCGGCGCGCATTTGGCTCAGTATCTCGCCGCGCCACTGAGCCAGCGCATCAGGCAGAGGCATCATGCTGACGGCAAGCAGGCTGGGACGGATACTGGCTGCCAGACCCGGCCCCTGAAGCCTGAGCAGGCAATCCAGACGTCCCAGATGCGCTTCGCTGCAGAGCGGATAGTCGTGAATGATGGCATCAAAATGAAACAGCGCCTGGGATGGCTGCGAGTGGCGAATGGCCTGAGCGCGTTTGAAGGTGGACTCCAGCCAGCGCAATGCATCAAAAGCGTGAGTATTTTCCCGCAATGCCTGCAGCCTTAACTGGCTGTGACCGTCATAGCTGTTTCTGTGTTTGAGTACCTGGCAGATATCCGCAATCAAACGGGTTTCGCCGAGTTGTAACAGCAGCGGCAGCGCATCGGCCAGAATCACTGACGGCAGCTTATTGAGGCGTTCAAAATAGCCGGATAAGCCGAGCAGCAGACGGCGTTTGGCTTTCAGCTGTTTGCCTTGCGCCAGCAGCAATCGGGCGCTCAGTAACTGCTTGAAGCAATAAAGAAAAGGGCGCTGAGCGGGCAGTAATCTGTGATGCGCGCGCTGGGCTATCTGGTTCAGCGTCTGGTGGAGCTGACGGCGGGTGCGCTGATCATCCAGACTGAAATACAATTGCTCGAAGCTGGCACTGAATTCGGCCAGGCAGATAATCCAGCCAACATCAATAATGGGTAAATGGGTGGCCAGCGAGAGCCCGGCCTGAGCGAATGCTTCTGGTTGTTGGCACTTGGCTGCCAGCTGCGCAACTTTCAGGGCCCTGTGACTGGCAGAGGGAGACAGTTTCAGTGCCCGCTGGGCTGTGGCCAGTGCCTGCAGCGGTTGCCCTTGTTCGGCCTGGTAGTTTGCCAGCAAATCCATCGCCTCAAGGCACAGAGGGTGTTTCCCGATCAGGTGCGTCAGCAGTTGCAGGGCTCTGGCTGAGTCACCGCACTGGTGCTCAACTTTGGCTTCCGCCAGCGTGACTTTGATTGAGGGGTGATAGCTCTGAAATAGCCTGATATAACGACGGGCCAGCGCCCAGTCTTTTTTCTCCATCAGCATATCGAGCAGCAGGCTTTCCAGCTGATAATCCGGACCATGTTGCAGCAACTGCTGTTTACAGTGTCGGATCCCCTGATCCAGACCATGCTCACTCAATTGCTTATACACAGGCTGGCGGGCCTGACTGTTGCGCCATGCGTGGCTCAGCTTTTGCTCAAGAGTGTTGAGCGGCAGCGGCAAAGTAACAAAGGCATCCGGTTCAACCGCCAGTGCATTGAGCACCACTCGGGCACTGGTGTCTGCCGAAAAAATCACTATCCCGCAATCGGCACTGAGCAGCTGTTTTTTCCGCAGCAGGGTCAGCAATTCGCTGCCGGTCAGGGTGTTATCTAAATGAAAATCGACCAGCAGCAGATGATAGGCCGAACGCTGGCAATGCTTGATGGCTTCACGATAGTTGGCGGCGGTGTCAATGTGACGCAGGCCAATCTGCACCAGTACCCCTTTCATCAGGCTTTGGGCACTGGGCTGATCGTCGACCAGCAAGACTTTCAGTTTATGCCAGGGCGGGGGAGCAAGGCTCATGGTGTGCAATCGGGTAGCCATCCTATGTCCTCAGAGCAACCAGGATGCAACTGCATGCAAATGTGGCGGCAGTCACACTTTAGATAGACTGAGTGTAGTCGGTTTTTGTGGTGAAAAATTGTGCTATGTGGTGATTGGAGGGCAAGAAAGCATAAAGTCGCAAAAGTGAGAATTGTGCAGGGCTTGCGACGAAGAGAAAGAAAAAGAGAGGAATAAAAAAAGCCAGCGCGATGCACTGGCTTGAAAGATGGTGGAGGGAGAAGGATTCGAACCTTCGAAGGCGGAGCCGTCAGATTTACAGTCTGATCCCTTTGGCCACTCGGGAATCCCTCCACGGGATTTTTGCGTATTGTCTGGCTTTATCAGCCGTGAAAGCAGCAAAGCGCCACTCTCATAAAAGATGGTGGAGGGAGAAGGATTCGAACCTTCGAAGGCGGAGCCGTCAGATTTACAGTCTGATCCCTTTGGCCACTCGGGAATCCCTCCACGGGATTTTTTACGTATTGTCTGGCTTTATCAGCCGTGAAAGCCGTACAGCGTACCACTTTCATAAAAAAATGGTGGAGGGGGAAGGATTCGAACCTTCGAAGGCGGAGCCGTCAGATTTACAGTCTGATCCCTTTGGCCACTCGGGAACCCCTCCACAAGTGCGGTGCGGATAATAGCAAACAGGTGAAGACTGTAAACCCTTTTTCTGAATATTCATCGTTGCTTGCTGGATTTTTCGTCGTTTTGCAAGTTACGTCTGCGGTTTGTGCTTTTTTGTGAGGAAAACTTGCTTAGCTTTACATTTCTTTACCCCGATTATTCTGTGGGTCAGATATGATTAGCCCATAACAAAGAACAGGATGCGTAAGCATGAAGAAAGTTGTTTTGGCCGTTGTGGTAGCGGCATCCCTGGCCGGCGGGGGTTATTTCTATTTTCAGCAGCAGTCTCATGCTGCCCAAGCCGCCAGCCAGCCCAAGCCTGGTCGCAGCGTGCCGGTGGCGACAGGCGAAGTAACGTCACACGAAGTGGTCAGTTCTGTCTCTCTGGTGGGTAAACTGGCCGCTCAGCGTTCAGTGACCATTGCCACGGAAGTGGCCGCCAAGGTGGATCGCATCGTGGTGGATACCGAGCGGAAAGTGACACAGGGGCAGTTGCTGGTTCAGCTCGATAACGCCAAACCCAAGGCCGCTTACGACGAAGCGAAAGCCTATTATGACGACGAAAAGCGGAAATACATCGAATATCAGCGGTTGGTGAAGCGCGGGGCGCTGACCCAGACCGAACTGATAGCGCAGCAGGCGAGCGTGAGTATCGCCAAAGCCCGTCTTGATGCGGCCAAAGCAGAGCTGGATGATCACCAGATTCGTGCACCGTTTACCGGCACTGTTGGCCTGATTGATTTCAGCGCAGGTCATACCGTGACGGTAGGCAGTGAGCTGTTTACCCTGGATGATCTGTCACAAATGCGCCTTGATGTACAAGTGCCTGAGCAATATCTGTCGAAACTGGCACCTGGTATGGCGGTACTGGCGAAAAGTCAGGCATGGCCGGACGACACCTTTCACGGCACGATTCAGGCCATTGACTCACGGGTGCAGGCCGAATCACTCAATATTCGGGTGCGCGTCTCGTTTGACAATGCCAGCGGCAAGCTCAAACCCGGCATGCTGATGGCGGCAGCATTGGATTTTACCCCGCAGCAGGCCGCGATTATTCCGGTTCAGGCGCTGGAGTATTCCGGCACCAAGCGTTTTGTTTACCTTGTTGATGCCAAAGGCATTGCACACCGAACTGAAGTGACGCTGGGCGCCAGAGTGAAAAACGAAGTGGTGATCGAATCGGGTATTCAGATCGGTGATCGTATTGTGGTTCAGGGACTGGTCAATATGCGCGACGGTCTGGCCGTGCAGGACGTCAGTCTTGGCAACCCGTCTGAGACCAAAGCGGCCAGTGTAGTGCAAGCGGGAGATAATGCCTGATGTGGTTATCTGACGTTGCAGTAAAACGCCCTGTGGTTGCAATTGTGCTGAGCGTGCTGCTGGTGGTGTTTGGTCTGGTGTCATTCAGCAAACTGCCGGTCCGGGAAATGCCCGACGTTGAAAATCCGGTGATCAGCATAGGTACTTCGTACGAAGGGGCATCGGCAACCATCATGGAAAGCCGTGTCACCACTGTGCTTGAAGACGAGCTGTCGGGCATCAGCGGCATTGAAAGCATTACTTCTACCACCCGTAACGGCAGCTCGCGGATCAGCGTTGAGTTCGAAATGGGCTGGAACCTGACCGAAGGGGTCAGCGACGTACGTGACGCCGTTTCCCGTGCCCGGCGCAGTCTGCCCGATGGCGCAGACGAGCCGATTGTCTCCAAAGATGACGGGTCAGGCGAAGCGGCTATCTATATCAATCTGACTTCAAGTGAAATGGATCGCTCGCAGCTGACGGACTACGCCGATCGGGTGCTAACCGACCGGTTCAGCCTGATCAATGGTGTCAGCTCAGTGCAACTGACCGGCGCGCTGTATAAAGTCATGTATGTCCGCCTGTTGCCTGAGCAGATGGCAGGACGCGGCGTGACTACCACGGATATTATCGACGCCCTGCGTGATGAAAACGTCGAGCTGCCGGGCGGCGAAGTGCGTAACGATGCGACCACTATGTCGGTGCGCACCGCGCGTTTGTACCGCACCGCAGAAGATTTCTCGTACCTGATGGTGCGGCATACTGAAGACGGCACGCCGATTTACCTCAAAGATGTCGCTGATGTGGCCATAGGTGCGCAAAACGAAGATGCCACCTTCAAGAGCAATGGTGTATCGAGCCTGAGCTTGGGTATAGTGCCGATGTCAGACGCCAACCCGCTGCAAGCCGCCGATGCGGTACAAAAAGAAGTGGACCGATTACAGCGTTTTCTGCCGGACGGTACCCAGCTGGCAGTGGATTATGACTCGACCATCTTTATTGAACGCTCGATCAACGAGGTCTACAACACCTTGTTGATCACAGGCGCGTTGGTGGTGCTGGTGCTGTATGTCTTTATCGGTCAGGCAAGGGCGACCCTGATCCCGGCGGTCACTGTGCCGGTGTCGCTGATTTCCGCCTTTATGGCCGCTTACTATCTCGGTTTTTCCATCAACCTGCTGACCCTGATGGCGCTGATTCTGGCTATCGGCCTGGTGGTGGATGATGCCATAGTGGTGGTCGAAAACATTTACCACCATATCGAAAGGGGCGAGCCACCTTTGCTGGCTGCCTTTAAAGGCACCAGAGAGGTCGGGTTTGCCGTAATTGCCACCACACTGGTACTGGTCATGGTCTTCCTGCCTATCGGTTTTATGGATGGCATGGTAGGACCGCTGTTCACCGAATTTTCCGTGCTGCTGGCGATGTCTGTGTTGTTCTCCTCCCTGGTGGCACTGACCTTAAGTCCGGTGCTGGGCAGTAAGCTGCTCAAAGCCAATGTCAAACCCGGGCCGTTTAACCGCTTTGTCGACCGTCAGTTTGCTGCACTGGAGGCTGTGTACCGCAAAGCCGTCACTCAGGCCGTTCGCTGGCGCTGGGCTGCGCCATTGTTGATTGTTGCTGTGGTTGGCGCCAGTGTCTGGCTGTTCAAAATGGTGCCGAGCCAGCTTGCGCCCTCTGAAGACAGAGGGGTGATCTTTGCCTTTGTCCGCGGCGCGGAAGCGACCAGTTATAACCGCATGGTCGGCAATATCGAGCAGGTTGAGCAGCGCTTGTTGCCCATGGTAGGCAAAGGGCTGATCCGCTCTGTCAGCATCCAGACCCCGGCCTTTGGCGGCCGGGCCGGGGATCAGACCGGTTTTGTGATCATGCAGCTGGAAGACTGGGAAGATCGCGATGTCAGCGCGACTCAGGCGCTCGGGGTGATCCGCAAAGCCCTGCAGGGCATTCCGGATATTCGTGTCTGGCCATTCATGCCGGGATTCCGGGGCGGTTCTTCCGAGCCGATGCAGTTTATCCTCAATGGTGCCGATTACGACGAGCTGTTTGCCTGGGCCACCAAACTCAAAGATGTCGCGCAGGGCAGCGGCATGATGGACGGCGTGGACATAGATTACGCCGAAACCACCCCAGAGCTGGTGGTGACGGTCGATCGCCCGCGGGCAGCCGAGCTGGGCATTCCGCAGTCGGATATCGCAGAAACGCTGGAAGTCATGCTGGGCGGGCGCAGTGAAACCACGTTTGTCGAGCGCGGCGAGGAATACGATGTGTATTTGCGCGGAGATGAAAACAGTTTTAATAATGCGATGGATCTGAGCCGGATTTACGTCCGTGCCAAGAACGGTGAGCTGGTTTCGCTCAACAGTGTGGCGAAAGTCGAAGAAGTGGCGGCGGCCCGCAAGTTGAGCCATAACGAGAAGCAGAAGTCGATCACCATTTCTGCCAACCTGCTGCCCAGCCATACCTTGGGTGAAGCGCTGGACTTTATGGATGAGCAGGCTTTGTCTATGCTGCCGAGTGATATTGTTATCGACTATGGTGGCGAATCGAAAGATTTCCGCGAGAACCAGAGCAGTATGGCGATGATCTTTGGTCTGGCATTGCTGGTGGCTTATCTGGTGTTGGCGGCGCAGTTCGAAAGCTTCATTAACCCTATGGTGGTGATGCTGACCGTGCCGCTGGGGATCTTCGGCGGCTTGCTGGGACTGATCCTGATGGGGCAGAGTCTGAATATCTACAGTCAGATCGGCATGATCATGCTGATTGGTATGGTAACTAAAAACGGCATTCTGATTGTTGAATTTGCCAACCAGCTCCGGGATAAAGGCATCGCCTTTGAGCAGGCCATTGTCGATGCCTCAGCACGGCGTTTACGCCCAATCCTGATGACGGCATTCACTACCTTGTTTGGTGCCTTGCCACTGCTGCTGTCGACTGGCGCAGGTTATGAAAGCCGTATTTCGGTCGGTACTGTGGTGTTCTTCGGCATGGCGTTTGCGACTTTGGTGACTTTGTTCGTGATCCCGGCCATGTATCGCCTGGTGTGCGCGAAAACCCAGTCACCGGGCCATGTCGCGGCACAACTGCAAAAAGCCCTGGAGCATGATTATGTCGGACGTCGCAGCCATGGTGATTTGCCACTCAAGAGCTTAAAATAAAATTCGAATATAAATCAATGTATTATGGATTCCCGCGTAGGCGGGAATCCATAATCTCTGCTCCGGACCGACCGATAGGTTCGAGCAAAACCAGTTTGATGGTTGATCAGTAACGATAACCGAGCGAGAGCTGGAATCCGTCCAGCTCAAACTCTTTAAATGTCTTGTTCAGCGAGCTTTGTTCGATACTGCTGATATATTCGCCTCTGAGCTGGAATCGGTGATTAATATCCCACTGAACCCCCAAGCCAGCATCAAAAGTCAGGCCGTTTTCCGAGAAATCGGATGAGCATCCTTTACACTCGACATCTGTCAAATTGACTGCAAGACGGGCAAACAGCTTCAGCCGTGAGTTCCCCAGCTCTCCGGTCGAAGGTATCAGACTCAGACCGACTTGTGAGGTTCTTAACTCAGCCGTTTCTATTTCAGTAAGCAGATACTGATAACTACCTTCCAGAGCAATATAGGGCGAAAAATCATGGCCGATACCCGCTGTAAAATTATGCTGTTTATCAATACTGGTCCCAGTACTTTTTTTGGCATCGAATCCCAGCGTGCCTGTTCCTCCATAAAGGTAAAAGGTCGGATTTGCAGAGATGACAAGCGGGGAAACATCGTGCGGATTAGCAAAGACAGTCAGAGGTAAACAGGACAACATTAATATGGAGGGTAACTTAAACATTGAATATCAACACTTTTCTGAATTCTATAAGGGGGTTGTAGCATATTCGGTATATGCTCAACATTCCCTTATCCGCTTCACAGATTTCTATTTAAACAGACATTAGGTAAAATCCCTGCTTCCGAACGCGTTGTGAAACGCACAATGAAGAAGATCATCATGCCAGAAAATAAACCTCAGTCTCGTAATGACGCACCATCCTCAGACACCAGTCTGGTTCGCCTGAATAAATTTATCAGTGACACAGGTTACTGCTCGCGCCGGGAAGCCGACAAACTGATTGAGCAAGGCCGGGTGCTGATTAACGGCCAGCAGCCAGAAATGGGAGTGAAAGTCGGCCCGGATGATGAAGTACTGGTGGATGACAAACCGCTGCGCCGCAAAGAGCAGCCTGTCTATATTGCGCTGAACAAGCCCGCCGGGATCACCTGCACCACGGAAAGGCATGTTGAAGGCAATATTGTTGACTTCATTGGCCACCGCAAACGTATTTTCCCGATCGGCCGGCTGGATAAGGCGTCTGATGGTCTGATTTTCATGACCAATGACGGCGACATCGTCAACAAGATCCTCCGCGCCGGTAACTCGCACGAAAAAGAATATGTAGTTCGGGTGGATAAACCGGTGACTGAGGCGTTTCTGGCCAAAATGGCCTCCGGTGTTGAGATTCTCGATACCGTCACTCTGCCGTGTAAAGTCACCAAGGAAACCACCTATTCCTTTCGTATTGTGCTGACGCAGGGCCTTAACCGCCAGATCCGTCGTATGTGTGAAGCACTGGGCTTTGAAGTGTATAAACTTCGCCGCGTCCGCATCATGAATATCACCATTGACGGTCTGACAAACGGTAAATGGCGCTATCTGACCGAGGATGAAATGGCCGAGATTCACCGTTTACTGGCGCTGTCGAGCAAGACAGAAGAAGCGTCGCGGGTCGACAGCCAGGGGCAGGCCATCAGCAAAGCCACAGACGCTAAACTGTACGATGCCCGCCAGCAGAGTGAGCAGGAAGCGCCGGTCAGATATAAAACCTATAAAGGTAAAGGCGAGGTCGAGCGTCGTCGTCCGGGCAGCAAACCGGGCAAATCGCCGCAGCGTCCGCACGATAAGAAATCCGGCGGACATGCGGGCAAAGGGCTGAAAGGTGGTCGTCAGGACCGTTCAGGTCATGAGTCGACATCGCCCGGCATTAAAAAATGGAAGTCTAAGAAAGACCAGTAATGGCTCAACGCCGATTCTGCTTGCATTCCCCTGCGCAACTTTGCACTATTCAATGATTACAAAAAGCCAGAAGCAAAGTTACAGGGGAAGTCATGGCAGGCAACACAATTGGACAAGTTTTTCGCGTCACCACCTTCGGCGAAAGCCATGGTCTGGCGCTGGGCTGCATCGTTGATGGTTGCCCACCGGGGTTGGCACTGACAGAAGCCGACATGCAGCACGATCTCGACCGTCGTCGGCCGGGAACCTCTAAGTACACCACACAACGCCGTGAGCCGGATGAAGTCAAAATCCTGGCCGGCGTGTTTGAAGGCCAGACAACCGGTACTTCTATCGGTTTGATGATCGAAAATACTGATCAACGCTCAAAAGACTACTCCCAGATTAAAGATCTGTTCCGTCCCGGCCATGCTGATTATACCTACGAGCAAAAATACGGTGTCCGCGATTACCGCGGCGGCGGCCGTTCTTCTGCCCGTGAAACCGCGATGCGGGTGGCGGCTGGCGCAATCGCTAAAAAATACCTTAAACAGGTTCACGGTATCGAAGTGCGTGCTTACTTATCGCAAATGGGCGACGTCAGTATTGATACCGTCGATTGGGATCAGATCGAGCAGAATGCGTTTTTCTGCCCGGATGCCTCGAAAGTCGACGCGCTGGATGAGCTGATCCGCAAACTCAAGAAGGAAGGCGATTCCATCGGTGCCAAACTGACAGTCGTGGCTGAGAATGTCCCGGTTGGACTGGGTGAGCCGGTGTTTGATCGTCTGGATGCCGACATTGCTCATGCGCTTATGGGTATCAACGCAGTGAAAGGCGTGGAAATTGGCGATGGCTTTGACGTTGTGACACAGCGCGGCAGCGAACACCGCGATGCTATGTCACCGCAAGGTTTCAAATCAAACCACGCTGGCGGCATCTTAGGCGGGATTTCCTCCGGTCAGGACATCGTCGCCCATCTGGCACTCAAGCCCACATCCAGCATTACCGTTCCGGGCGAGACAATCAACAAGCAGGGCGAAAGCGCTGAAGTGGTGACCCGTGGTCGGCATGACCCGTGTGTCGGCATCCGCGCCGTACCTATTGCAGAAGCCATGGTGGCTATCGTCCTGATGGATCACCTGCTGCGCCACCGCGCGCAAAACGCCGATGTGATGACCTCGACGCCTAAGCTGAAAGAAATAGAATAATCTGATTCAGAGCGGCAAGTTAAACAAAAAGAGGACGTTGGGGCGTCCTCTTTTTTTGTTGTTCGTTACTGTTTCAGACAATCGCCAGCGGCTCTTGGGCACATAAAGTGGCTTAAAAGGGAACGAATACCGTCTAAATCTGTGTCAGCACAATATTGGCTGAGTTGGTTTAAATAGGCTTCTGTTTCAGACCATGGGCTCGGTTCTTCTGTTAATACCATGATTTTGGGATGCACAGTTCTTTTTGCATTGTCTGTGATAAGCGGCTCTTCCTCGAGCTTTTCTCCAGCCCGAAGCCCGGTGAAAATGATTTCTATCTCGGGGCTGGCCTGGTGAGTATTCACCGGGTGAAATTGCTGAATCAGTCGTTTAACCAATGTTAAAACTTTAATCGGTTTCCCCATATCAAGAACGAACAGCTGTCCGTTTTCGCTCATTCCATTTGCTTGAATCACCAATTGCGCAGCTTCTGGAATAGACATGAAGTAGCGAGTTGCATCAGGATGCGTAACAGTTACTGGTCCGCCTTGCTGGATCTGCTGCCTGAATAACGGTACGGCCGAACCGGAAGAATCAAGCACGTTACCAAATCGTACTGCTGTAAATAGTGTTGTGTTCTGATACTGAGCCAGAGATTGCACTATAAGCTCTGCCAGTCGTTTGCTGGCACCCATAATATTAATAGGTTGTACGGCTTTATCGGTAGAAATCAGGGTGAAGTGGCTGATTTGAGCCTGTATTGCGGCTTTTGCTAATGCCAAAGTACCAAAGACATTATTATACAATCCCTCAATGATGTTTTGCTCTTCTTCAAGCATAGGGACGTGTTTGTATGCTGCAGCATGATAAAGGTTGTCTATCTGATGTTTTACCATCAGCGATTGAGTTCTCTGCTGATTTTGAACAGAACCTAAAGCTGCGACCAATGGAATCTCAAGGCCCAGGTTTTTGAGTTGCAAACTGATTTCCTGATGAATGTGGTATAAGTTAAATTCATTTAACTCAAATAGAACTAATTTTCTGGGTTTCAGTGGGATGATCTGTCTGCATAACTCTGAACCAATTGAACCTCCAGCACCCGTAATCATCACGGTTTTGCCGGTAATATTTTTTGACATGAGCGATGTCAGAGGCAGCACTTGTTCACGGTCTAACAATGTTTCGATGTTTATAGTGGTTTTTGGCATGAGTGATTCTGTGAGCATGGAAAATCGCGATGTCGATATTACGGGCAACAGTATGCTTGGATAATAATTTGCATTATCTTGCTACTAGGCGTTCAGGAAGGCTGCATCATACCATGGGCTTCAGTGCTAGCGTGAGTCTCCTCGTGATGTAAGGCTTATGTGTTGTGGTTAGCACTATGATCCCAAACCCGCTATAATCGGCGGCATTCTTGCGGGAGGGGCTGGGATAATCAGTGCTGACCTCCCAGATGTTAAATGAAGTCACACAGTCCATGCCTCACGATTATAACGACCTGATAACACTCTTTAACCGCACTTTCTTAACCAGCCTCAACACCGAATTGGTGCTGGGCGGTGATGAGCCGGTTTATCTTCCTGCCGATACTGGGCACCCGCATCACAGAATTGTGTTTGCCCGTGGTTACTTCGCCTCTGCACTGCACGAGATAGCGCACTGGTGTATTGCCGGCCCCGAGCGTCGCTTGCTGGAAGATTATGGCTACTGGTATTTGCCAGACGGGCGGGACGCTGATCAGCAGGCAGTGTTTGAGCAGGTTGAAGTGAAACCTCAGGCGGTAGAGTGGCTGTTGTCGGCCAGTTGCGGCTTTCGTTTTCAGGTCAGCTGCGACAACCTGAGTGGTGATCATGAGCCGGATCGGGTAGCATTTACCCGCAAAGTCCGCCAGCAGGTGCTGCATTACCTGAATGGCAATACACCGGAGCGAGCAGGCATACTGTCAGAAGTGTTGCGTCAGCATTATGGTGTCCAACCGCTCAGCGCAGACGATTTTCCTGAGCCGCTTTGATTCGCATCACAGCAATGCGTATCAGTGGCGTGAGTAAACCTATTCTGATCCGCACAGGGCCAGATTCAGATAAAACGAAAGAGTGACGAGATGATCCAGCAATACGAAGAAAAGCTGCTCACCCTGATTGACCTGATGGTGGAAACCGCATCGGATGACGAGTTATTTGCAGGCGGTTACCTGCGTGGCCACATTTCGTTGTCGGCAGCAGAGTGTGAACGTGGCGGCATTGCGTCTTTGGATGCGATGAACCAGGCTGTGAACGACAGCCTGAAGAATGCGCAGTCTGAGCTGAACCCTGCCGATCAGCAACTGGTGAAATCACTGTGGCTTCAGTTGCAACAGTCGGCGGTTGAATAACCGCTCTGGTTAGATTGCCGTAATCCAGGCATATTGCCAGTAACTGAAACAGAAGTACAAATAGATACAAAAAGGCCAGTCCGGGTAACGGACTGGCCTTTTTGTTTATGCCGTCTCTGATTGCTTGTGTTGGCAATCAGTCGTGATTTCTGAACGCAGAGCGGATCAGTACAAAGGCCACAGCCAGCATACCGCCCAGCAGGGTGGCGATAACCACAATCAGTGAGCGTTTAGGTTTGTCTTTGGTCACCGGCTTTTCTACGTTTTCAAGAAAACGGTAGGTTTTGAATTTGATATTTTTATCCAGCTCAGTGCCCTGCAGTAGAGACAGACGCGCTTCTACCTGCTGAATGCGGGGTTCAACCACGCTCAGGTTCTTAACTGATTCCAGGGCACTCACCTTGGCCGCCAGTGCTTTGGCACCTAAGTTGATAGCAAAAATCTCGTTATCACCCAGGTTCTGAACTGGCTGGTTGACATCCGCGGCGCTGGCGATATTCAGGGCGTATTGGGTACGCTCTTTTTCAACCTGCAGATAACTGCTGGCCTGACTGCGCAGTACCTTAAGTTGTTGTTTCAGCTCGTACTCTTTGGCTGACACCAGCGCCTGCACGTTAGCTAACGTATCGTTATAGACCTTGGCAGACACGAAATCGATGTACTGTTTCAGCATATCAAAGCTGCTGTTGCTGGTAGTCGCCTGCAGATTAATCACGAAGGTATCGGATTCCTGCTTGCTGGCCTGCTGAGCGGTGATTTTATCGAACCAGTTTTCCAGGGCTCTATCGGTATTTTCTTCAGAGGCAACATTATTGTCAGTCAGAAATTGCTGAAAATCGCTATTGTCTGTCAAAAAGGTTTTTTTGTTTTCCAGCGAATTAAAGCCATTGATGAAATGCTTAAACAACACTTCGGCATCAGCCACATCCTGAAGCTGGGTGCTGACCAGTACGGTACCGTCAGCCTGATAGACATCAAACGCAGGCTGGAAGGCACTGATTTCGCGTTGCAGCTGAGCAAAGTCGGTGATCTGAGGTTGAATCACTTTGGCTTTGGCCGTCCACCATTCTTGTGCGGTCAGTGCGTAGGCAACACCGGCGATGGCGAATACAACAGTAATCAGCGCTATCAGCAGTTTTTCTTGCCACAGTGTTCTTACCAGCTGGACGAGATCGATTTCATCAGTGCTGTCTGGTGTTGGCATAGTTTGATTAGATTGATGAACAAGTTGAGGGCCTGACGGGACGGCTTTTGTGTGTGTATCTGTCACTATGACACTTCCATTGATAACTGCAATTTGTGATGCGATAAAGAAGAAAAGTAAAAATTATCTTTGTAATTTTATCTTAATGCGTTCAGTAGAGCATTAGAATTAAGTAAATATGTACTCACAAGGCAAATTATAGGTGGGTGCTCTTAGCGGAAGCAAGCAGCCATAGGCCACTTGCAGGAAATTATTGAACAAGTTTCTACTATCCGTGATCCCTGACAAAAAAATCGGATAATCGAGGCCTATTAAAAGTTACTTTTTATACAAAAAAGTAACATGAGCTAAGCGTGGCCTAAAGACACGGGATGCCGATCCCGGCTCTTGCTTTGATTTACGATGTTCGCTTTCATTTGCAATGAATGTCAGGGTTAATCGACTGAATAGGGGAAGCTGATATATTTACGCCGGTAATTTGACGAACCGGCAAAAAGAGTCAGCAGGAACACGACGGCCAATAGCCCCAGACTGAAGACGATATCTTCCTGAACCACCAGTTGGTAGCAGCAGGTGGCAAAAAACGCGATCGCCAGCAACAGGTTGATTTTATGCAGTACGGGAAATGTTACCGAAAAAACAGCATACTTTCTGAACATATTTCTACCTCACAAACGTCGATTACGAGATCACTCCATCAGTTCAGGAAGGCGACAGTATTTGATGAAGATTAATATTTAGCCACTTTCTATATTGCCGATACGGGATCCCGGTGCAACTGTTCAGCTGATCGACTTAGTAAAACCACAGCGCACGAGTGCAATAAATCCAATTAATGTTCAGGGTTAATTGTTGGCGAAATCAGACACACAGAACAACAAAAAAGAGTTGAAAGGATATAAAGAAAGCTAAAAAACAGGAGAAAAAGCGAAGAGGGCAAAAAAGCAGGAGCGGTTGTGCTCTCAGCAGTAAGCTGACCCGCCGAGGCGGGCCATCCAGTGTCACCTGACTATAAAACCATGATCCTTATACTTATTCCGCTTGCATCATTTTCCGGCTGTACCAGGGATAACGCGCATCGGTAATGTTGTAGAGCTGGTACTTACGGTTGAGCATCTGCCCGCCGTCACGCGTCAGAGGAAGCCAGGAAATATTGGCGCGGTTGCGACTTGGTTTTACTGTCATCAGATCGTAAGGGATCGAGATGTAAAAGCCTTTATTGTAACTGCCCTCACCAAATTCTTCGGCCGACAGGTTGGTTTTGGTCACAAAGGCACCGGCAATCACCCCGCTGTCAAACTGCTTGGAGAAATCGAAGGTGACACCCACATCTTCTGTCAGATAGCGCCCGGCGCTGATTTTCATCAGCGTATTGGGTAACAAAGTCCACTGTGGCTGGTAATAGAAAGTGGCATGACCGGTTAGCGCGCCAGTTTGCACTTTGTAGTCACGTCCTGTGATGGGATCAAAATGCACTTCGTCATGGAAAAGACCAAACTGGGTATCCGGGTCTCGCTGAATCACGTAGTTCATATCAGCACCCAGCGCCCAGTTCTTTCCCATAGGGCGATAAAGCACTTCACTGCCCGCACCGGCAAACATCATTTCCAGGTAACCTGTGTACGCTTGCCCGTACCAGTTATCCGCCAGTTGATCCATCCAGGTCAGCTGAAGATTGTTGACCCGGATCGGATTGCCATCAATGTACTGGCGAACCAGAGTACGAACACGTTTTAAATCTGTGCCATCGGGCGGCACATCGTAGAGGAACTTATCATAGTTATCGAACAGATTGAGATAGACGCTGCCGCCCAGCTCCCAATGGTCCGTCATGTGATAACTGGCACCGGCCGTCACCCCTAAGTTGTACAGATAAAAACCTTCTGAGCCACCAAAAGACTGCTGAAGGGTCGGGGAGACACTCAGGTCCCATTTGTCAGTGTCTGTCGCAATCAGCCGGCCTTGTGGTTGTGCCGGTACCTGATGAGTGATGGCATCGTCGATAGAGGCATTGACATAGCTGTGACTGGCGACCTGATCAAATGCTTTCACATTAATGCGGGTTTCCTTGACTGGCAGCTTGTTGCTGGTTTCGATCAGGCGGTATTCGCTATAAAGCGGCAGACCGGTGTCAGGATCTGTTGGTAACTGATTGCTGAGCAGGGTTGCCGCACGCTGATAGCCCTGGTCACGATCCCGGTATTTGTTCTGCGGCGCCTCTACAGTCACTGTATGGTCATCTGCGTATAGGGTCGGGTTTTCATAACCGGCGTTGGTATGCAGTTGATTGGCAATATTCTGCCAGTCTGCACTGGTGGCAGTCCGCTTTTGCTTGTCGGGCGCATACGTGGCAGCAGGTGTGTCCCGCCAGGAGGTGGTCAGCTGATTAAAATTGGTATTGAGGTTAAAACCGGCAGTCCAGGTATTGCCGCGCTCATAGCTGATCCGCAGATCGCCCCAGTCGCCCAGACGGTATAACACCCCCAGGTTTATCGGGCTGTCCTGAGTCATATCCGAGTCCGCGCGGGTCACAGGAAAATCACTGGTATAGTCGTTGCCGTCATATTCCAGTTTCAGTCGCAAAGGCTGCCAGGGCGTCTGGTATTCGACTCCGCCAAATAACGCCATGCAGCCGGAGAACCAGCGCTCGAAATCGACACTGCCGCCTTTGCCTTTATACTCGGTATTTCGGCCGCAGTCGCTGCTCAGGCTTTTATCGCCGGACAGACTGGCGCCGTTGCCAATGTAGCCCCAGCCCAGCCCCAGGGTAAAATCCAGCGCTCCCCAGTGTTTGCTGGCTGCAATGTATTCGCCGTCAAACAATCCGGTACCGCCAAAATCACGAATACCAACAGAGGTTTCTGGTATCCAGAAGCTTTCTTCTAATAGCCTAAGCTTAAAGTCTATGCCTTTGTCTGTGTATTTGGTGTCGCCACTGAAGTTCTCGTCCTCACTGTAGAGAACATCCTGAACCAGCGTGTAGCGTATGGTGGTTTCCAGCCAGGGGAACAACTGCAATGACACATTGTAATGCAGGTAATCTTCATTATAGGTGGTACCAAAGGTGAATTCGCCTTCCGATGCAACTCGACCGGAAGGCATCTGGATTAGGCCTACGCCACCAAAATCAGACTGGGAAACGGAAAAATCAGGATAACTGAATTCATCGGCTTGGGCCGTAAAAGTGATAACGCCCAGAGATAACCCTGACAGAAAACAGAGACCCGGAAAACGAAGACCCAGGCGCTTGGTACAGGAAGACATAACAGGCTGATCCATCAGAAAGGCCTTTGTGAAAGCAAATGAATAATTTGAGAATTTAACGACTTCGCACTCGCTGGCAGATCGGTAAACGCAAGATAAAGAATGGCACCCGGCGCGATATCTTTATGTTGTCGGTTCCAGTACGCGATGCTGTGTTGTTCGGCTTTGCCGTCGGGCTGAATCACCCAGACGTAATCCCGGTTGGCAACCGCTAACGCTTGTATCTGTTTCAGATAGCCTGCGGCATCTTGCCTTTCCTGCCAGGGCAGGGAAATTTCAGCCGTATTGCCGGCCGGCAGCTTGAGGGCGCCAGTCACCTTAACGGTATTGGGCCGGGTGGCGAATCGCAACACAAAAGGTCCGTTCAGCGCAGGGTTGTTGTCCGGCACAATACGCACGCGATCGCTGTCTAACGGAAGAAAAATGCGCTCACCCGGGATAGGCGAAGCCAGACTTTGCGCCAGCTGATTCAGAGTCTCACTGGCAGCCGGGCGACGGTAGCGCCAGTGATCGGCCAGCGCTCGGATCTGCTTGTCTACGGTTTGCTGTTGCAGCGCGATGGCCTGCTTAGCACGGTGATCGGCTTTCCATAAAAAGGAACCGCTCCAGTACAGAGCCTGAGCAGTATTGCCTGATTTTGTCGTTAACTGGTATACATTGGCCAGGGCGTCTTGTTGAACCCGATCCAGGCGGACGGTATCAGGGTAGCGCAGTTGCAGTTCTTTATCGCCGTTGTTCAGCTGTACCCTGACGAAGGTGGGTGCCGTTTCAACAGGCGTCGCCATGGCGGGCGATACAATTGATGAAGCTATTAGTATCAAAGCTTTCATCATAGATCCTGGCGCGAAAAGCCATGTCTGGCGAGGCGAAAACATCCGCTGCAAGTGATTATCTGGATTCATAAACCGTTATCGTCCGTAAGCTTTAAGCAATTGTGTTTCGACTTCAGGTAAGCCGGGTGCGATAAGCTGGCGACTTTTCAGTACCTGACCACTGGCGGGCTCAATCCAGAAAGCGTTGTCAAACTGCAGATCCAGACTGGGTACATTGACCGTCTCAACAAAATAGCGTGCAGACTGAGTAATATTGTTGATCCTAATAGTCACCAGCCCTTTGTCCTCGAAGCGGGAGGTGAGCTGATAACCAAAGTGGTAGCCGGGCTGCCAGTCGATGCGGCGGGTCCAGGTTGTCGGCGTAGTGGACAACTGCAATCCGAGTGCGACCGGGTCTGGCGTTTTTGCCGTAACTTGTACCAGATTACCAAGGGGCAGGTTCAGGGTTTTCACCAGCCGCCCGTGTTCCGTCACCAGCATGCCTTTGTCGGCGGCCAGCCATTTCAGCTGCATAGCCGGCTCGGTAGTTTCTGACTCAGTAGCCGTTTTTGGCTCAGTAGCAGCTTTTGGCTCAGTCGCTGTGATTGACGATGTCAGAACCGCAGCAGGCTCTGCCAGTGCCAGCACCATAAAGGCCTGAGGGCCGTCTCCGATGCGGGCGTACATACTGGCGTAAGGGAGTTGTTCAATCCAGGCAGAGGGTTTCACCGTGTCATCATCACCGCTGACAGCAAGACGAAAGGTATCCGACACATTCTGAAATTTTTGGCTGCATCCGGATAAAAAAAGCGGTAACAGGGTGATGAGTACCAGAAAGCGTCTGTTTACAGAAAGACGGGCGTCGAACATTAGGTATCCGCTAGTCATAGGTCAATGGGAGTCACAGGTCAATAGTAGTCACTGGTCAATGACAGAAATAAAAATAACCGCACAGATGTGCGGTTATCGAATCAGAGACAGCAAAGCGTGTTTGCTTAGCCCCGATTTACAGACGTTGATGTCGCTGTGTCGTTGTCGTTGGCATCAACAACAGCAATTGCTGTTACTGCCACGGCAGCGCCTACAGCAACAGTGGTAGCTGTGATACCGCCAACAGCGGCAGCCGTTGCACCCGCAGTACCGGCTGCAGTACCGGCCGCAGCCGTTGAAGCTGTAGTTGCTGTGGTCGTAGAGGTAGTAGCTGCTGCAGTACCTGTGGTGCCGGTAGCTGCAAACGCTGAACTGGCCATTAGCAATGCAGCCAGAGAAACGATTACCTTGTTCATCCTATTCCCTTATTGATTTGTGTTAAGTGATAAATATGAAAGATTGCGACTTGTTGATAACGCAAAACGCTTTTCAATGATATTTCGATATATAAAGGATAGCAATGTATAGAATGTGAAGATTGCTGATTACTGCGCTTTTAAAACAAAACACTCAGTTAGAATATTTGTACTAACAATTATAGTAGCGTTGCATTCATTTGTAAGTTCATGGGGTTCGGTGAACATTCTGTTGAATGCACTGGAAATTGAATTTTTTCATGTGAACAATAACCTGACGGTGACTAATTACTCTAATTTGAGACCTGTTGCATTTAATGGTTTCTCAGTGGGGTGCGATTGTGTAGAATGCGGCAGCCAAAGTGACAGTCAATCAGGGCGTTTTTACACGCTCTGCAACGATTGTGATGGGGTAATACAGGCGTTTTCACAGGTTTTGCTTAAAACGCAGGCAAGTGTAACCTAAATCACATTTTTCTAATAAAATGTCATCCGGCTGACACGAGTGTCATGTGAAAACGATAACCTGCACCTTGCAGAAAACATGGATGTTATTGAAGGCGTTTGGGAGCTGTAACCTAAGGGCGGTAGCGTGTCTGAAAGGTCAAGAGGCTGTATATTGGCAGCCGCTGAAATACAAAATTCCTTGCAGTTTCTCTTTTAACAGGCATTCAATTCCTGTCTTTATGCACTGTGCCGGGTGTTAAGTGGCAGTTCGTGCTCATTACTCCATCAGGTTTATCTAATTAAGCGGTTGTAATCACTCTAGTGTGTTCAGCTGTTTGCATAATGTGCGACTGACTTATCTATTGGCAACTGCAATTTGCGTATTGCGATTAGTTTTTCGATCAAAATTCAATTTTTTATTTATCAACGTTGATTGGATATGGATTTCTCTAAGAAGCTCCTTTTTACTGCTGTGGCGTCATTGTTATTAGCAGGTTGTACGGTTGTTCCCGGTTCCCATCTGTCGTTACCCGACAATAAACAACAAGCAGACAATGAAGCGTTCAACGTGTCTGAGCAGGTTAACGTCTATCCGTTGACACCTTCTGTTATTTACCAGTCAAAACGGCCAGAAGTGACAGCCAGAACCAATCCAGCGTTGGATGCCGAACTCACGGGCTATGAGTACTATATTGGCCCCGGCGATATTCTGAATATTACCATCTGGGATCACCCTGAGCTGACCATTCCTGCCGGTTCTTACCGCAGTTCCAGTGAGTCTGGTAACTGGGTGCATGCTGATGGCAGCATCTTCTATCCGTATATCGGTATTGTTCAGGTCGGCGGCAAAACCGTGACGCAAATCCGTGATGAAATCTCCCGTCGACTGGCGGCTTTCATAGAAAGCCCGCAAGTGGATGTCAATGTCGCGGCCTTCCGCTCTCAAAAAGCGTACGTGACCGGCGAAGTAAACACGCCGGGCCAGCAAGCGATTACTAATGTGCCGATGACACTCTTAGATGCTATTAACAAAGCAGGTGGGCTGGCAAAAGAGGCCGACTGGCGCAATGTGACCCTGACCCGCAATGGCATAGAACAGGATATTTCGCTGTATGCCTTAATGCAGCGTGGTGATCTGACGCAAAACCGCCTGCTTCGCCCTGGCGACATAGTGCATGTGCCGCGAAACGATGCGCAGAAAGTGTTTGTCATGGGTGAAGTGAACGCTCCACAGTTGCTGAAAATTGACCGTGCCGGTATGACGCTGACGGAAGCACTGAGCAGTGTTGGCGGCATTAACGAGCTGGAAGCGGACGCGACCGGTGTGTTTGTGATTCGTAACGTACGCAAAAATAACAAGGCAAATACTGTATCTACAGCAGACAACACGCAACTGGCGGACATTTATCAGTTAAATATCAAAGATGCCGCGGCACTGGTGCTTGGGACAGAGTTTGAACTGGAACCCTACGATGTGGTGTATGTGACTTCGGCACCGATTGCGCGCTGGAACCGTGTAGTGCGCCAGTTGCTGCCAACCATTACCGGGTTTAATCAGCTGACCGAAGGGGCAGTTCGAGTGAGGGATTGGTAAGCCATGTTCAATAATATTCTTGTGGTGTGCGTCGGCAATATTTGCCGCTCTCCGTCGGGGGAAGCGCTGCTGAAACAATTGCTGCCGGCTAAAAATATTCAGTCGGCAGGGTTAGGCACAGAGAAAAGTAATCTGCAGGGAAAACCTGCAGATCGCACGGCCTGCGACATTGCCGCCGAAAATGGAGTTTCCCTTGATGGGCATCAGGCTCAGCAACTGACCTCAGCGATGTGCCGTGACGTCGATTTGATTCTGGTGATGGAAAAAAGCCATTTGGATGCAGTGGCGTCCATAGTGCCAGAAGCCAGAGGCAAAACCATGCTGTTTGGGCAATGGATTGGTCAGCAGGACATTCCTGACCCCTACCGCCTGAGCCGGGAAGCGTACGAACATGCCTATCAGTTGATCGACAAAGCCGCCCGTGCCTGGGCGCAAAAGCTGTAACACCTGGCGTCAGTTTTTACAGACTGATGTTTACAGAGTGATGCTTAGAGAGTGATCAATAACTGTCGGTTTGAACCCTGAGCGACAGTAATTAAGACAGGGAAGATCACCATGACATCCACCATCATGAGTAGCCTGAGTAGATAGACACTATGACTGTTTCGCAACAAGTGTCGGTGAAACAATCCGACTCCGACGAGATTGATCTGGGCAAGCTGTTTGGCATTTTGCTGGACAGGCGCTGGACCATTATCGCCATTACGTTCGCCTTTGCGGTTGCAGGCATTGCTTATGCGCTGTTAGCGACGCCCATCTATAAAGCCGATGCCCTGCTGCAGGTTGAAGAGAAAAGCAATGGCCTGTCTGCTCTGGGCGAGATGGGGGATTTATTTTCGAGTGAGTCCTCCTCCAGTACCGAAATTGAGATTATTCGCTCGCGCATGATCCTCGGCAAAACCGTGGACAAACTCAACCTGACTACACTGGCAGAACCTGCTGCGTTGCCTTTGATTGGTAAGGGCTTAAATCGTCTGACCGGCAATAAAGACAGTATTGCGATCAGTCGATTTGATATCCCTCAGGGCACAGAAGAGCCGGTGTATACCCTGGTGGTGGATGACCCGGACAGCGGGACTTATATCCTGTTCGACAGTGAAGAGCAGAAAGTTTTATCGGGTAAAGTCGGCGAGTTGGCGACATCCGGTGAGTATCAGCTTTTTGTCTCGGAGCTGATTAGCGAACAGGCAGGGACAGAGTTTAGTATCAGCAAACGTTCACGCTTAGATACCATCCAGTGGATTCAGCAGAGCCTGTCAGTCTCGGAGCGCGGTAAGCAAACCGGTATTTTGCAACTCTCCTTCACGGGGGCAGACAAAGCGCAGAATACCGCGATTTTGAATGACATCAGCCAGAACTATTTTCTGCAGAACGTGGCCCGTAATTCAGCCGAAGCGGAAAAGAGTCTGGAATTTTTACGCGGTCACCTGCCGGATGTCAAAGTACACCTGACCAAAGCCGAAGACGAGCTGAACCAGTTCCGCCAGGCCAACGATTCGATTGATCTGGGGCTGGAAGCTAAATCGACCCTGGATGTGATGGTCACTCTGGAGTCCCAGCTCAATGAGCTGACCTTTAAAGAAAGTGAAATTTCCCAGCGCTTCACCAAAGAGCACCCAGCTTATATTGCGCTGCTGGATAAGCGTAAAACTTTACTTGGCGAGCGCGAGAAACTCAACCGCCAGGTGCAAAAGCTGCCCAAAACCCAACGTGAAGTGTTGCGTTTAACCCGGGATGTGGAAGTCAACCAGCAAATCTACGTTCAGTTGCTGAACAAAGTGCAGGAACTCAATATCCTCAAAGCCAGTACGGTTGGTAATGTCCGCATTCTGGATGTCGCTCAGTCATATACAAACGCGATTAAGCCAAAGAAAGCCTTAATCGTGGTGTTAGCGACTTTGCTGGGCGGTATGCTGGCGGTGGCGTTAGTTTTGATACGCGCAGCGTTTCACCGCGGGGTGGAAAACCCGGATGAAATTGAAGCCATTGGTTTACCTGTTTATGCCAGTATTCCGCTGTCGGACTGGCAAAGCGATATGGAAAAGAAACAGAAAACTAAACGGCAGCTCACCGTGGAAGAGAGTTTATTGGCAGTGGCGAACCCGGCGGACCTGTCGATTGAAGCGCTGCGCAGTCTGCGCACCAGCCTGCATTTTGCCATGATGGAAGCCAAAAACAATATCCTGATGATCTCCGGCCCCAGCCCGGGCATTGGTAAGTCGTTTGTGTCATCCAATATGGCCGCGGTAATAGCCAAAACCGGCCAGCGTGTGTTGCTGATCGATGCCGATATGCGTAAAGGCCGGCTGGAAAAGAACATGGCGGTCACTCACACACCGGGACTGTCGAGCTATCTGGTTGATAAAGCTGCTATAGAAGAGGTTATCAAGCAACCTGGTGTGGACAATCTGGATTTTATCGGCCGCGGCGAAGTGCCGCCTAACCCGTCTGAACTCTTGATGCACCCAAGATTTAAGAAATTGTTAGACTGGGCCTCGGACAATTACGACATTGTGGTGGTGGATACCCCGCCAATTCTGGCAGTGACCGATCCGGCTATAGTGGGTGCCCATGCTGGTACGACTTTGCTGGTCGGCCGTTTTGGTCAGAACGCGGTGAAAGAGATTGAAGTGACCAAGCAACGCTTTGAGCAAAATGGCATTGAAGTGAAAGGCTTTATTCTCAATGCGGTACTGCGAACCGCGAGTTCGCATTACAGCGGTGGTTATTACAACTATAGTTATGAATCAAAATGATTAGAGTAATAAATAGCAAAAACCTGCTAGGTGAAGGGATATACTTCAAAAATGAAGTACTTTACTGGTTAGATATAGAGAGAAAAGCGATTAATTTTGTCAATATAAACAAAATTAATCAGATTGAAACAGTTCATTTACCTGAAATGGTGAGTGTCATTTTTGATGTATCTGACAATTGGGTTACTGTTGGTTCTGAAAGTGGAATTGTAGATATTAATCTTTTAGATAGCACCTGGAAGGTAAGAACAAAAGAATTTAGGTTGGATCATACAATGAGGTTGAATGATGGCATTCAATCTCAGGGAATATACCTGTTTGGGAGTATGGAAAAAAAACCTACAGGTTTAAATGGTAGTTTATATCTATCTAATGGACAAGATGTCAAAATAATCGATCAAGATATAGGCATACCCAACAGTTTTGTTCAAATATCTGAAAGTGAGTTTCTAATTTCTGATTCATTTGAAAAAATAATATACCGATATGAAATAGATTTTATAAAGAAAGAAGTGATAAAAAAATGTGTTTGGAATGATTTTAGTAGTGAATGTTTTACTCCGGATGGCGGTGATATTAATTCAAAAAATGAAATATATATAGCTATGTGGGGAGGTTCGGGTATTTATAAGTTTGATATTAGCGGTACCCTGATTGGTAAAATTGATATTCCTGCTTTACAACCAACCAATTGTTGCTTTTCTGAAGATGAGAAAACCATCTATGTGACATCAGCAACCACAGGGTTAAAAGAAAACGATATTAATGAGTATCCATTATCAGGTTCAGTATTTTTGATAGATATGGAGAGCATTTGATGCCATTAGTAAGTGTTGTAATTCGAACGTTAAATGAAGAAAGGCATTTAGAAGAGCTTCTAAATTCAATATCAAATCAGAAGTCTGATTTATTTGATATTGAAATAGTAGTTGTAGATTCTGGCTCAACAGATAAAACATTGGATATAGCGAAAGCTTATAAAGCAAGAATTACATATATCAAAAAAAGTGAATTTACTTTTGGTCGGTCACTAAACATAGGCTGTGAATTTGCTCAGGGAGATTATCTTGCTTTCGTTAGCGGACATTGTATACCGGCGAATGACAATTGGATTCATGAATTGGTACTTCCATTGTATGAAGGTGTCGTAAGCTATACTTATGGACGTCAGTTAGGTCGCGATACAACGAAGTTTAGTGAGCAGCAACTGTTTGATAAATATTTCCCAGCAAAGTCAAAGATTCCTCAAGTGGGATTTTTTTGTAATAATGCTAACTCAGCCATAAGAAAAGATATATGGAATAAGTTTAAGTTTGATGAAACTTTAACTGGCCTTGAGGATATGTATCTTGCTAAGCAGTTAGTAGATGAAAATGAAAGAATTGGTTACGTATCCGGTGCTGCCGTTTACCATATTCATGATGAAACATGGTCGCAGGTTAAAATACGCTATGAACGAGAAGCTATAGCATTACAAAAAATATTGCCAGAATTACACTTTAGTATTAAGGATCTATTTTCTTTCATTTTTGTCGCAGTTTTGAAAGACTGCAAAGAAGCATTCAAACGTGGGATTTTATCATCAGAACTGACATCAATAATAAGGTTTAGATTCGCACAGTATTATGGTGCATATTGTGGGAATCATATCCATCGTCAGTTATCTCATGAAATGAAAATAAAATATTTCTATCCTCGTATTACAAGTATGGATGTTACTCATGAAAAAAAAGAAAATCGTAGCTTTGCTTCCAATGAAAGCAAACAGTGAGCGAGTCAAAGGTAAGAATTTTAAATTACTTGCGAACAAACCATTATTTCAATGGATATTAGATTCATTGCTTGAAATAAAAGAAATTGACCAAGTAATAATTAATACTGATGCGCGAGAAATACTTATTGAAAATGGATTGGAAGAGTCCGATCGCGTAGTAATTCGGGATCGAAAACCTGAATTATGTGGTGATTTCACTAGTATGAATGCGATATTAGAAGATGATATTAAGCATAATGATGCTGATATTTATTTAATGACACATACAACGAATCCACTTCTAAGTAGTGCTACAATTAAACATGCAATTGATGAATTTGAAAAAAATGAAGATGCAGATTCTTTGTTTACAGTAAATAAAGTACAAACTAGATTTTATACAGAAGAACTAGTACCTGTTAATCATAATCCTCAAGAATTAATTAGAACGCAAGATTTAGAACCTTGGTATGAAGAAAACTCCTGTTTATATATTTTTACAAGAGATAGTTTTTCTGCAACAAATGCAAGGATTGGGGTTTCGCCGCTTAAGTTCGTAACATCAAAATTAGAATCTGTTGATATAGATGAGCCTGAAGACTGGTACTTAGCAGAAGCGCTAGCAGAAAAACAATTGAAAAAATAACAATAGGAAAAATTATGAAAGTATTAGTAACTTGCCCACCAATGTTGGGCATGAAAGATCAGTTTCTTCCCTACTTAGAAAGTTTTGACGTAGATGTGACATGCGCAGAGGTTATACAAACACTTAGCGAAGATGAGTTGATTAAATTACTACCAGAATTTGATGGTTGGATTATAGGAGATGATCCTGCTACTAAACAGGTATTTGAAGCTGGTAAGAAGGGGAACTTAAAAGCTGCAGTTAAGTGGGGGATCGGTGTTGATAATGTCGATTTTGACGCGTGTACTGAACTAAATATCCCAATAATTAATACTCCGGACATGTTTGGAAAAGAAGTTGCTGACATCGGTGTTGGCTATTTAATTGCATTGGCACGAGAAACATTTTTTATAGATCGAGAAGTTAGAAAAGGTAACTGGCCAAAAAATAGAGGTATATCAATATCTGAAAAAACAGTAGGTTTAGTTGGATATGGTGATATAGGGAAGAATACGGCCGAACGTCTTCTGGCTTTAGGAATGAATGTTATCGTTTATGATCCAGCTATTAAAGAAGTAGAAGATGACAGGATTAAAATAAACACCTGGCCAGAAAATTTAAATGAATGTGACTTTATTTTGTTTACATGTTCATTAAATAAACATAATTTCCATATGCTTGATAGTGATATTTTGGGCTTATGTAAAGATGGTGTAAGAATAATCAATGTTGCTAGGGGACCTTTAATTGATGAGATGGCACTATGCCAAGCATTGAAAACTGGTAAGGTACACTCAGCAGCATTAGATGTCTTTGAGGTAGAGCCTTTACCAATGAATAGTTATTTACGTGAGCATCCGCTTTGTATTTTTGGATCACATAACAGCTCAAATACATCAGATGCTGTAGAAAGAACAAATATAGTTGCAATTGATAGGTTAGTTGATTTCCTCGGGTTGAAAAAATGAATGCTGTAATTGTGACTGGCTCTAATGGTGGAATTGGAACCGCCATTTGTAATATGCTGAAAAACTCAGGCTATTATGTTGTCGGGATAGATAGAAAAGCAGATATTAATGGTCTAGATGGCTTTATTGAGCTTGATATAAGGGATATTGTGGTTAACGCGAGTGGCCGAGATATTTTTATATCAAATCTTGAGAACGAATTAAATGGGTATCAGTTAAAAGCGCTGATAAATAACGCTGCCGTTCAAATACTCTCAAGTTTTGAAGAGCTTAAAGTTGAAGATTTTATTGAAACTATTGATACTAACTTAAATGCCCCATTGATTCTTGGAAAGTTATTGTTTCCAAAACTAAAAGCATCTAAAGGCTCTATTGTCAACATTGGTAGCATACATTCAAAATTGACTAAACCTGGTTTTGTCTCTTATGCAACAAGTAAAACGGCTCTTCTTGGTTTAACTCAAGCGTTAGCAGTTGACTCAGGACATGTAATCAGAGTGAATGCTATACAACCAGCTGCAACTGCCACTGAAATGTTACTGGATGGGTTTAAAGAAAATCCAGATGCGTTTGAAATATTGAAAGGGTTTCACCCAACAAGAACAATAGCTACGCCATCTGAGATAGCTGAAGCGGTTAAATTCGTAATATCAGATAGTTGTCAGTTCCTAAATGGTTCTGTCATTGATATAAATGGTGGAATTGGCTCTAGATTGCATGATCCTGTCTAAATTTAAATATACTCTCACCAAGGTGTACCACTCACCCACAATTATGACGTGGGTGAGCTTGTTATCTAAGACACTTGGATTAGCACTATTACTTCCACTCATACTCACCCATTTCTCGCCAGAAGATATAGTGCTTTGGTATACATTTACTACAATGTTAGGTATCTGTTTACTTTTTGATATCGGTTTTACTCCTACTTTCATTAGATTAGTCTCTTATGTAAAAGGAGGTGCTAAAGTTGAACAAGCTGCTTTTGGTATAAAAAATCAAAAAATAGCAACAAATGTTGAAGTTAGAAAGGAATTTAATAAACTATTTAACTTGCTGAATGACATATATATGAAAATTTCATTTATATCGTTATTAATAATGTTGACCATAGGGAGTCTCCTGGTTGTAAAACCAATGACTAATAGTAGCTCTATTCCTTATTCAATATCAGCTTGGATAATATTATGTATGACATCTGCGGCTTTACTTTATGGCAATAAATTTATTGCTATATTACAAGGTTGGGGTTACGTTGCTGATAGTCAACGTAGTATTATGCTATCATCAGTCTTGGCGACTATAGCAGCATCTATATGCGTTTTGATGAGACTAAATATTTTTTGGGTGATTTTTGTATATCAAATTTCAACATTGTTATCTGTCTTTATTAACTTCAATTACATTAAGAAATATCAATTGGATCATAAAAATCTTACTTTAGGTTCAATTGATAACCCTCAATCAGTTAAGAAAAAGATCTATATGACAGCTGGGAAAAGTGCAGTTGGAATACTAATGTCTGTTGGGCTAGTACACCTCAGCGGTATTGGTGCTGCTAATTTCTTGTCAACAACTGATGCTGCCGTATATCTTTTTTCATTACAAATCATAAGAGCTATAAGCACTTTTTCTCAAGCTCCATTTTATACAAAGATTCCTATCATGGCTTCGTTGTATATTAATCATTCTGAGAAGAAATTGATAACATTAGCTGGTAAGTCTCAGTTATACGCTATACTAATTTTTTCTTTTGGATGTTTGTTTTCATATTTTATTTTTCCATTTGTTGATAATGTCATTTCGCTTAACACTAAGATGCCATCAGCTATTTTCTGGCTACTATTAACTATTGCATTTCTTATAGAGCGGACTGGAGCGATGCACATTCAATTATATAGTCTTACAAATAACATCATCTGGCATACTGCTAATGGTTTTACAGGTTTGGCGATGATAATTATTTTCGCTTTATCATATAAGACGATAGGGATTTATGCCTTTCCTATCTCGATGATTGTAGCATACTTGTTTATTTATTTGCCGATGGCTAGTTTTTATGCTGTTAGAGTTGTCGGTACTAATTATGTGTATAAGAACATATTTATTTCTTTTTCAATTATTAGCTTATTAGGTTTATTATCATATGTTAGTAAATAAGCCCTGTGTTTTTTATTTAGGAAGTGATACTTTAGTTTATCTATTTAAAAATGTTTTATTGGAAATGTTAGAACTTAATGATATTTATGTTTCATTCCCGATTGTTAAAGATGAAGGAGCCAAAGAGGCATTTTTGAAGCTGTTTCCAGGTAAGAGCAGTCGTATAAAAAATCCAGTGGAGATTTTTTTTAAATTGAAAAATAAAAATGCTGCTTTTATTGTTGGGAATGATTGGGGAGCAGAAGTTAAATTGCTTATAAAGTTAGCACGTAAATTAAATATTGTTAGTGTGGCTTTGCAAGAATCTGTCGTTGATTTATCCAATACGAGTAATAGATATTTGTTTTCAGATATGGTTTTCGCTCAAGGGATAATATCGAAAGAACTCATGAGGCGGTCTAATGTAGAAATAACTGGTAACCCAAGATATGAAAGCTTATCTTATCATCACGGAAATACCAATGGTGCACTAATTAATTGTAATTTTACTTATGGTATATTTGAAGATGTGAGGGATGACTGGATAAAATCTGTATCGCATGCATTAAAAAATACTCGAGTAGAATTTAAAATATCGAAACATCCGAGAGATTTTTCAAATTTAGAGGGGTTGGAAAATTATGTTATTCCTTCACACGCAGGTGTAGTGCACAAACAAGTTATAAATTCAAAGTTTTTAATTACGAGATTTAGTTCGTTAATACATGAAGCCTTATTATTAGGAAGACCCGTTATTTATTACAATCCTCATAATGAAAATATGGGGTATGAATTTAAACCTGACGGGATTGTTTTGATTGAAGCTAAAAACCAAGAGGAACTTGAAAATGCAATATGCCATATAAACACATATGATTTTCAGGTATCCGACTTTCAAAATTACATTTCCCCACATTTAGCTAACAGTTACTCTATTTCTGAACCTCCGTCTTCAGTGGTTGTCAAAAAAATCTTAAGTTTGAAGCATAGTTATGCTGGTCAAGCAGAAATACAAGTAATTCGGGAAATGTATATTCTCTTGAAAGAGTTTATATACAAAAAACTTAAGGTGAAAAAGTAAAATGAATCAGCTTGTTTTAAAAATGCTGCTGCTTTTTTCTGGTTTTTATCTTGCTGGGGTTACATCATTGAGCCCTATTTATTTCATTTTTAGTTTAGTTTTGTTTTTTACTTTGATTACAGTGTTTACACGGAACTACATTTTAAGTGAAAAGTATATTTTATTCTGTTTGATTCCATCGGTTTCTTTCTTTTATCAATACCTATTGACAACTCCATCTTTAGCCACGGGGGTTATTATTAACTTCGTGTATGCCCTTTTATTAATGCTTCATCTAAAAAAAGCTGTTTTAACAGATAAGATTTTACTTAGTTTCATTGTAATTAATTTGCTATATTGCTTATTGGATGGTTTTTGGAGGGTCTTACATCCTGATACCTCCGTAGATGCAAATAAACTAGCTGAGCTTGGTCTATCTTTTCATATTTATAAAACCAATAGTTTGATGTATATTGATTCAAATACTGTTGGTCTTCAAGTTGTTGCATTTTTGGCATTTTACTATTGGTTGGTAATAAGTAATCATGCCAAGTTTTCATTTTATATATTTTTGCTTGCTTCAGTAGCTGTTTTTTTGACTTTTTCACGGGCAGCTTATGCGGGTTATATTTTTCTTCAAATAATCATGGTTTATTATAAAACAAAGTGGATGCGTTACTTATTATTGATATCTGTTCCGATTTCAATGTTGTTTTTGATTGGGCAGGCAGAAAAGTGGTTGTTGTCTGATTATAGTTTTCTCAGTAAGTTTAAGATAATATCTCTAACCTTTGATTATTTAAGCAACGTCGATTTTTTTACAGCTTTAATTGGTGTTGGGGCTGGTAATGGTGAGTATGCAATCGGTATGGGTACTCATAATATATTTGTAACATGGGTTGTCGAGTTAGGTTTCATCGGTGCATTCGTATATACTTCGTTCTTTTTGTATTTTTGTCTTTTTGTCCGGAATAAGGTTTATATGATTTTATTACCGATTTTCCTTGTTGGATCATCGGCTTCATCATTAGCAATACCTTATGTTTTTTGCATGATGGTCCTTGCAAAACACTTAAAAGAGAATAGATTAGGGGTTAATATGAGTGATAGGGTTGGTGTAAGGTAATATGATTAGTGTTTTAATTCCTGCATATAATGTTTCTCCATTTATAGAAGATGCAATTAATAGTATTATATATCAATCTTACACCAATCTTGAAATCATTATTATTGATGATTGCTCAACTGATGACACATATCAGAAATGCATGGCTCTAAAGAAAAATGATTCTAGAATTCTTGTTTTTAAAAATGATGTTAATAGTGGGATAGCTTATACATTAAACAGGGCTCTAGATTTAGCTTCTGGTGAGTTCATAGTTAGAATGGATGCTGATGATATCTGTGATAGCGAGAGAGTTGAAAAGTTATATAATTTTTTACAGGATAACCCAAATATAGATTTAGTAGGAAGCTATACAAAAACTATAGATGAGAATAATAAAGTCATAGGGCAGTATGAGCCTTTGATTAAACATTCAGACTTGGTTAACACTTGTACCTGGGCGACACCAGTACTGCACATTTGGATGTGTAGAAAAAGCTTATACGATGAAGTTGGGAAGTATCGATTTCCTCCAGTTGAAGATTATGATTTTTTATTAAGATGTATAAGTAAAGGTTTTAAATTACATAATTATCCGGAACCACTTTATAGTGTAAGAGTTAGAGGGGGTAATACAGTTGATACATATGGATATAAACAATTAAAATCTTTCGAGAAAGTTTGTAATGCTTACAAGAGCTCTATATTACTACAAAAAAGTTTTGATTTAAACTGTGATGATAATAATGTAATTCAAAAAAAGCTTTACGAAATATCAAGGAAAACCTTAGAAAAAGGAAGTAAAAGTTATCATAGTAATTGTAAGTTGATCGGTGTTTGTCTGTTTTTACTTTCTGCTTTAATATCTCCTTTCCAGTTTAAATATCTGTATAGGCGCTTTCGAATTTCGCTCTATAAAAAGATTTCAAATAGGTAGAATTATATGCGTATTGCTTTCGTATTACCATCATTAGCTAATCGTGGTCCAATCGTTTTCACTAAGTACTTAATTGACGAGTTAAGTAAAATATCTTCTAGGATTGATGTTTATTATTTTGATGATGTTGATGAGAAAACAATAAATTTAGGTTGTTCCTGTAAGAAAATATCAATTTTTGAACCGTTTGATTTTGAATGTTACGATATAATCCATACAACAATGTTACGGCCTGATTTTTATGGGATTCTCCATAAAGCTAAAATAAAAAGATCTGGAGCCAAAGTTGTGACTGGGATTCATAATGAAATTAAAAAAGACATGTGCTTTACATATGGCTCCATAAAGGGAGGTGCTATTTCATTTGTCTGGGTATACTTGTTGCGTTGGTTTGATGGTGTAATATTTTCCTCTAAGAAAATGAGGGAGTATTATTTATCTTCACTTCATTTAAATAATGAGATTGTTATACCGTATGGTATATCAAAAGCATGTGCTGATAACTCATTAAAGAACAGTGAATTAGAAGAGATTTCAAGTAAGTATACTGTAATTGGCGCAGTTGGGCATTTAATAAATCGGAAAGGTTTTCATCAAATAATAAACTCTCTGGTTAGTTTGAAAGAACATGCATTAATTATTGTTGGTGATGGTCCAGAATTAAATGATCTAAAAAAATTAGTTGCTGATAATGGACTGGAGTGTCGAGTTGTTTTTGTTGGTTTTGTCAACAACTCAATAAGTTATTATAAATATTTTGATATTTATTGCATGTCTTCATATTCAGAAGGTTTTGGACTCGCAATGTTAGAGGCTTTATCATTCAAACTACCATTGGTTTGTAGTAATCTTGATATTTATAAAGGTTTTTTTTGCAATGATGATGTAGGTTTGTTTAATTTGGATGATACTGAATCTCTAACTTCTGCAATCACGACAGTTACAAATAATTTAAATTATTATGCTCAGTCGTCATATAATTTGTATGGGCGTTTTTTTACATCCAAAGTCATGGCTGAAAGACATTTGGATTATTATATTTCATTGCAGTCAAAATCCTAAGGAGCTTATAAGTTTTAATATGAAAATTCTAATAACAGGTGGTGCTGGTTTCATAGGGTCAGCCGTTGTTCGTCATATTATCCAATACACTGAAAACAGTGTGATTAACCTGGATAAGCTGACTTATGCAGGTAATCTGGAATCGCTCAGCGAAGTGTCTGATAATGAGCGCTATCGCTTCGAGCAAGCCGATATTTGCGATAGAGCGGCTCTGGAAAATGTGTTTGCAAAATATCAACCAGATTTAGTCATGCACTTAGCGGCTGAAAGCCATGTTGACCGTTCGATTGATGGTCCAGCTGCGTTTATTGAAACCAACATCATGGGCACCTATAACCTGTTGGAAGTGTCGCGCGCTTATTGGAACAAGCTGGACGATGCACGTAAAACGGCTTTTCGTTTCCACCATATTTCGACCGATGAAGTGTACGGTGATCTAGAAGGTACTACCGAGCTGTTCACTGAAGCCACGTCTTACAAACCAAGTAGCCCGTATTCTGCCTCTAAGGCTTCAAGCGATCATCTGGTTCGTGCCTGGCTGCGGACCTATGGCTTCCCGACCATAGTCACTAATTGTTCCAATAATTATGGTCCTTACCATTTTCCTGAAAAGCTGATCCCGCTGATGATTTTGAATGCATTAGACGGAAAGCCTCTGCCTGTTTACGGTGATGGTATGCAGATTCGAGACTGGTTGTTTGTCGAAGATCATGCACGAGCACTTTATAAAGTAGTCACTGAAGGTGAAATCGGCGAAACCTACAATATTGGTGGTCATAACGAGAAAGCCAATATCGAAGTGGTGAAGACGCTATGTGCGTTGCTTGAAGAACTGGTTCCAGAGAAACCTGTTGGTGTAGTGTCTTACGAATCGTTGATCACCTACGTGGCTGATCGCCCTGGACATGATGTTCGCTATGCAATTGATGCCAGTAAAATAGAGCGTGAATTGGGCTGGACGCCAGAAGAAACATTTGAAACGGGTTTGCGTAAAACCGTTGAGTGGTACCTGAATAATAAAACCTGGTGGCAACGTGTGCTGGATGGTTCTTACAGCATGGAACGTATGGGAGTAACCGCATCATGAAAGGGATAATTTTAGCTGGCGGTTCGGGTACACGTCTATATCCAATCACTCGTGGTGTGTCTAAGCAGTTGTTACCTGTTTATGATAAACCGATGATTTATTATCCCCTTTCAACGCTGATGTTGGCAGGGGTACGCGATATCCTGATTATTACTACGCCGGAAGATAATGAATCCTTTAAACGCCTGCTGGGTGATGGTTCAGATTTTGGGATTAATCTGCAATATGCCGTGCAATCAAGTCCGGATGGCCTGGCACAAGCCTTTATAATCGGCGAAGAATTTATTGCCGGAGACAGTTGTTGTCTGGTGCTTGGCGATAATATCTTCTATGGTCAGTCATTTTCTAAAACACTGAAGCATGCTGCACAGCGAGAGCATGGCGCCACTGTATTTGGTTATCAGGTTAAAGACCCAGAACGCTTCGGTGTGGTTGAGTTTGATGACCAAATGAAAGCTGTCTCTATTGAAGAGAAGCCTCAAGAGCCTAAGTCTGATTATGCTGTGACTGGCTTGTATTTTTATGACAACCGTGTTGTTGATTTTGCAAAGAAAGTTGAACCATCCGAGCGTGGTGAGTTGGAAATTACCTCAATCAATCAGATGTATCTGGAAGATGACAGCCTGAATGTCGAACTGTTAGGCCGTGGCTTTGCCTGGTTGGACACAGGAACACATGAAAGCCTGCACGAAGCTTCATCATTTGTTCAGACCATTGAGCATGTCCAGGGGCTGAAAGTCGCGTGCCTGGAAGAAATTGCCTGGCGCAATAACTGGCTCAATGACTTACAAATGCTGGAGATTGCAAGACCAATGCTTAAGAATGAATACGGTCAATATTTGAAGCGACTCATTGACGAAAAATTTAAGTATCAATAAGGATTGTCAGCCAGCATGAAAATATTGATAACGGGTGCTAATGGTCAGGTGGGGCAGGCACTCGTCAATAAGCTTCAAGGGAAGGCTGAATTGCTCGCGTTGGCACGCGAGCAATTGAATATTACCTGTGAAGTCGATGTAAACGCACAAATTCATGATTTTTTACCGGATGTAATTATCAATGCGGCTGCATATACCACAGTAGATAAAGCCGAACAAGAACAGGATCTGGCTCATCAAATTAACGCGCTTGGACCAGAATATTTGGCAAAAGCCGCGGAAAGCATCAATGCAGCATTGCTACACATATCTACCGATTATGTGTTTTCTGGAGATAAGCAAGATAGTTACAGCGAGCAAGACTTGAGCAACCCGCAAAGCGTTTATGGTGCATCCAAGTTAGCTGGCGAAAATGCAGTTGCTAAGTTTTGCTCAAAACATATTATCTTGCGTACCGCCTGGGTGTTTCATGAAAATGGCGCCAATTTCGTGAAAACCATGCTTCGCTTAGGCAAAGAGCGAGATAAACTGAGTGTTGTCGATGATCAGTATGGTGGCCCAACCTATGCAGGTGATATTGCTAAAGCATTAATACAAATAGCACTGCATATTAGCAGCGGACAGCCAACAAGTTATGGTGTTTATCATTTTTCAGGTATGCCCCATGTAAGCTGGTTTGAGTTTGCTAATGTCATTTTTGATGCCGCAGTAAAACATCAGGTGATCGATAAGAAACCTCAGTTAAATGCAATTACGACTACTGAATTTCCTACTCCTGCGAAACGCCCAGCAAATTCCAAGCTAAATTGCGAAAAAATTCAGGATGAATTTGGGATTTATCCAAGCGATTGGGAAAATGCTTTAGAGCGAATTGAAGAATATTAATATGAAAGTTATAGATACAAAAATCCCTGATGTGAAAATTATTGAGCCTGCTGTATTTGGTGATGAACGTGGTTTTTTTATGGAAACCTGGCAGCAAAAAAAATTTGAAGAACTAGTTACAGGAAAGCCATGCCATTTTGTGCAGGATAACCACTCTAAGTCGAAAAAAGGTATCCTACGTGGGCTGCATTATCAAACAGAAAATACTCAAGGTAAGTTAGTTCGCGTGATTTCGGGTGAAGTTTATGATGTGGCAGTAGATGTCCGAAAAGACTCGTCAACCTTCGGGCAATGGGTTGGTGTTTACCTTTCTGCAGAAAATAAGCTCCAACTTTGGGTGCCAGAAGGTTTCGCCCACGGGTTTTATGTGACGAGTGATGAAGCAGAGTTTGTTTATAAATGTACGGATTATTATAATCCGAGTGCTGAAGTTACACTGAGCTGGAATGATGAAACTGTAAATGTAGCCTGGCCTTTGTCGGGTAAGCCAATCTTATCTCAAAAAGATGAAGGTGGGCTAGATTTCAAGGAATTAGAGACGTTTAAACTATGACTGTTTACTTATCGGTTGTATCTCATGGGCATGGTGAGTTAATTAGTCAAATTGATGTTTTATCAAAGATTAATCATGCTTACAAAGTGGTTGTTAAAAATAACAAGCAAGATATAGTCCTCATTGATTATTTGAAATCAAAAAATATAGAGTTTATTGATTCAGATTATTTTTTAGGTTTTGGAGAGAATAATAACTTGGTTTTTTCTTTTTGCCTGAAAAAATTAGGTATGAATGCTGATGATATCTTTATTGTGTTAAATCCTGATGTTGATGTGGATATATCTCAAATCGAAATGCTTGTGAATGAGATGAAGAAAAATGGTGATTCTTGTGTTGCTATAAATCTCTACAAATCATTTGAGAATAATATATCAGATAATTCCATTAGACAGTTCCCTTCCTTGATGACATTTGCAAGTTCTTTTTTAGGCCTTGGTAATGGTACTATTATCGATAAATCTTTAATCGATCATCCTTGTAAAGTGGATTGGGCTGCCGGGTCATTCCTAGCTTTTAATGCGTCACATTATAATAAACTGAAAGGGTTTGATGAAGGATACTTCATGTATTGTGAGGATGTTGACATTTGCTTTAGAAGTAAATTGTCTGGAACGCCTGTTAAATATTACCCGCATGTAAAGGCATTGCATTTAGCTAGGCATGCGAATAGACGCATTTTTTCAAAACATTTTTATTGGCATCTTAAGAGCGCATTAAGATTTATATTAACTAAGTATGGTTTGACTAGTAATAAATCCAGTTTGATTGACTAAATGTTATTTTTACTACGATTGGACTTTTGAGAGTTTGCCCACCTTTATATGCTTTGATTCTGATGATGAATTTATCATGACTTCTGCTTGTTTATTTGTTTTCCTGATGTCCTTTTGCAGCCTGTTTATCTGCCGTAAAGTGGCGAAATGGGTTGGACTGGTCGATGCGCCTAACGAACGAAAACACCATAAAGGTGTGATCCCGCTTGTGGGTGGTGTGTCGATCTTTGTTACTCTGGCGATAGCCTTTAGTTTTTTTGAACTGTTTCCGCAGAACCCCTGGTTGTATTTAAGCTGTGCCACTGTGTTGGTGGTTATCGGCGTGATTGATGACAGATACGACATCAGTTTTAAATTACGCTTGCTGGTACAGGCCTGTGTGTCGCTGGTGATGATTTTCATCGGCGATAAAAGCCTGCATTATCTGGGTTACATGTTGGGGGATTTTCCTCTCGATTTACCCGTAGTCGCCAGCACGCTGCTGACCATTTTTGCTGTTATTGGCGCGATTAACGCATTCAATATGGTTGATGGTATTGATGGCCTGTTAGGCGGCCTGGCATCGGTCAGTTTTGCGGCACTCGGTTATGTCTTCTATGTGTCGGGTAACACGGAATTGTTTGTTATCTGCACCATGATAGTTACCGCTATGGTTCCTTACATTCTGTTGAACCTCGGTTTTCCTCTGGGGCGCCGGTTTAAAGTCTTTATGGGTGATGCCGGCAGTATTTTCATTGGTTTTACTGTTATCTGGTTATTGCTGGAAGCGACCCAGAAGGGTGAGCTGAGTGCTATGCGCCCGGTCACTGCCTTGTGGTTAATTGCTTTACCATTAATGGATATGGCCACTATCATGATTCGCCGAATCCGCAAAGGCCAGTCACCCTTTAAGCCGGATCGCGAACACCTGCACCATATTTGCCAGCGCATTGGTTTGTCACCTTTCATTACCTTGGTAGTGATCTGTGGTGTGGCAGCCAGTATGGCAGGAATCGGCATTTGGTCTGACATGTTGCAGATTAACGAAACCCTGATGTTACTGAGCTTCATGATTATGTTTGGTGTGTATTTTTCCGTGATCAGCCATATCTGGCGCATTACCACCTGGATACACAAGCTGACTGGACGAACTCAAAAGGAGCCAGTAGAAAAGATGATATCAAAATAATAATAGAAAGAGTTTGTTAATATTTATGGTTATATTGATTCATTTTGTTGTTAATGTGATTTAAATTAAATCCTTACAAAAAGAAACTTTTTGATGTCAGTGACTTTTTGTTTAAATAATAGCTCACTAATGTTTATAGTGAGTTCTTAGGCCAATTATTATACTCTGATGGTGTGCCTTGATGGCTAATAATAACTTTGATTTTTTAAGAATAGCTCTTGCGGTGACTGTTTTTTACATGCATATGGGAATACTGGCTGATATAGATTTATTGTCGTATCTTCCTGGTGAGTTTTCAGTTAAATGTTTTTTTGTTATAAGTGGTTATCTGATTGTAAAAAGCTTCATAAGGAATCCTGAAATTTTTTCTTATTATAGGTCAAGATTCTTTAGGATATATCCCTTGTATTTTATTGTGGTTTCAGTGTGTTTCGTATTTGGTTACTTGAATTACTCTCAATCATTCGAAGCTTATATGAATGGTGGTGCAGAGAAGTATTTATTATCAAATTACATTTTTGCTAACTTCTTAGCTAGCACTCTACCAGGATTGTTTGAGAATAATGCAATGGCAGTTGTCAATGGTTCTCTTTGGACGATAAAGGTAGAAGTGATGTTTTATATATCTGTTCCTATTATTTATGGTTATTTAAATAAATATTTACAAGAGCGTATATTAACATGTGTAATTGCTGTTTTTTCCTTGTTGTCTTATTATGTCATTGGGCATCTAGTTGAGACTTATGGTCTTAATGCTAGTTTGAATAATCAGCTTCCATCGCTAATGTTATTCTTTATGGTAGGCGCGTTTTTTAATTTTTATAACTTTTCATTCTTAAATAAAAGTCATTTGCTTTTTATTATTCCGCTGTTATTTTTAATGGATGATTTTTATCTACTGTATTCATTGCTTGTTGGTTCTTTTGTTTATATAGTCGCTTTTGTTATTAAGCCTATTGTAATAAGAAAGGAAATTGGCGACATTTCGTACGGTATATATTTATGGCACTTTCCAGTCATACAGGTTGTTATCATGTATGGCTTATTTGATAACTTATATGTTGGTTTTGCCATCGCAAGTATTTCTGTGTTTTCCCTTTCATTATTTAGTTGGCATTTTATTGAATCAAAGTTGATAAAAAAGTCAAAAAAACATGTTATGCAAACTGATGTATTAAACTAATTTTCTGGAGTCTGTCTGTTTACCGTTAATCTAATGCTACACCTGTCTTCTCTTCTTATCTGCTTGGCGACTTTATCGTAGTGCTCCAGCCGATTGAGCCAGCCTGCAGTCTCCCAGAACAGGACGAAGATGAAGTGAGCACTTATCTGGACCAGTTGTTCTAAACCCTTCAAGGTGGCATGTAATGTACGGGATTTCATCGCGTGTAATTGAACTCTCGTTGTTTCGCTTTTCTATGAGCGAGTACAGATGTCCCGCATGACTGAGTGCTGAAGGAATATATAAATATGCGTCAGCCATTAAGTACATGCTTAATGGACTAGAGAGAAGATGAATTAACTGGAACTGCTGTCCAATATATTTGCAAGGTGGCTGAAACAGCCATATACAGAAGTGAACAAGTAACAGCCGCACAGAAAATACGGCTGTTTGCTTCGTTAAGAGGCTTCTTGCGGAGGCGAGTACTTTTCTACTTTCGACAGTGTGAAGAAGTAGATGAGGAAACTCAGGATGAATAACCAGAACATCACATACTCGGGCACATTGGCAATCTCGCCATAAATACCTACAGCGCTCAGTAAGGTCGCAATAGTGCAGATAGCGATCAGCGTTTGTAGTGAATTAAGGCCCAGCCGCTGGAAGATATGGTGCAAATGCTCGCGGTCTGGTTTAAAGGGCGAATCACCGCGCTTGATTCGGCGGATCATGATGGCTGTCATGTCCATTAAGGGGACGGCGATTATCCAGAGTGCCGTTACTGGCCGCAATGGTGGGCGGTTGCCATTCTGGCTGGCCAGCAGTAAAAACCAGATCACAGTGAAACCGATCAGCATACTGCCTGCATCCCCCATAAAGACTTTACGCTGCCGGCCAAATGCACCTAGGTTAAGCAGGATATAAGGGATCATTGCCACTATGATGATGCCGCACAGATACGCCAGCGATTGCTGGCCATCGTGGAACAGCATGATACCGAGCCCGCCAAAAGTCACTATAGATAACCCGCCCAGCAGGCCATCAATACCGTCAACCATGTTGAAGGCATTGATAGCGCCTATCACCGCCAGTACAGTCACTAGATAACCAAACATCCCCAGGTCAATGGTGCCAAAGCCGATCATATTCCCCAGCGTATGTAGTTCCAGACCGGCAAAAACCATCATGCAGACAGATAACAAGGCTTGGATCGCCAGGCGGAGCTTGAAGCTCACATCAAATTTATCATCCAGCGCGCCGATGATGGTCAGAATGGTAATACAGAAAACGTAAAGTCCGGCGTCGTCCAGTATGGTCGGCGAGTAGTAGAGAAACTGGGCCAGCGTAATACAGATAGCCAACCCCCCGACAAGCGGGACTGCCCCCTGATGCAGTTTTCTGGCATTGGGTTTATCCACCAGACCGACACGTTTGGCGACCTTTCGAAGTAAAAAAAGTGCGGCAAATGAAGAAAAAAAGACAAAGAAAAAATCGGCTATCATGCTGTTATCCGAAGGCATACAAAACGCAAAAAGACTACCAATATTTTGTCTATCTAGGAAGAGAAGAAAAAATATTCACTAAGTAAATTATTACTTTTGCTCCCTCCGTCCCAAGTGCAGCTAGGCGCCAACACCAGCAAGCCTGATCGCAATGATTTGGGCTAGGTAGCTGTAAGTGTTTGTTGCAACAGCATCAATATTCTACAATCACTCGCGTCGCAACAATGTTTGATAAATGGTTTGATATCATCCAGCAGGGAAATCCATGCAATATTTACAGTCTGAAGCTTCTGTTACTGAAGAGCTGTTAGCCCAGATTCTCATTACATCTGGCATCACCACCAAAAGTCTGTGTCGGCAGATTAGCAATAGCCATAGTGGCCCAGAGATCGAGGCAGCACTGTCTGCGATGCAGGAAGCAGGATTGGTGATGAAAAAAAGACAAAGCTGGAGCTTGTCGCTGAACGGTTTTTTGTCTGCACTACAGAGCTTATTGCGATTTAGCCGGGAGCGAACCCTTTATGCCGTGATGACCCGCGCTGATGAGATCTCTGTGGAACTGGAAATCTATTCTGTGCTGTCAAATACCCGCTGGATGTTTGCCTATTCAGCGATTTCTCCGCAGGCGGAAGGGTTGCTGATGCATTTATTCCTGCATCCTGATGCGTGGGAATTACTGGCATTGATTGAAGACGACAGGCTGAAATACAGTCTGCAGGGATGGGCCTGGCTGTTAAATCAGCTTTACACGACGGGGAATATTGCATGGGAGCCGTTAGCCAGCAAGACGATCACAGATTACGGCAGAAGGCAGGTTGTCTGGGCTCCTGCCGAGGATAATTGGCAGGCGCTCAGGGCCGGAAATGTTTCCCACCCCTTGTGCGATCCTTTCGATGACAAGTACTTCCAGCATCGCACGGCTTTCTCCGCCATGACGGCAAAACGCTATTCCTATACGGCCTTGGCTGATCTGGCTGTGGTGGCTTTACTGGACAAATCCGAAGCCGTTGCAAGCTATCAGCACAGCCTCGATGCTCACCGTAGTCAGCAAATCGCGTATGACCAGTTCTGGCAACAGCAGGCTTACCTCATTATTGCGCCTTACAGTGAGCAAGAGGAATATCTGGCGGGTGTTGACGATTGGTTTGATTCACTCATGGTGATTGCAGATTACGTGAGCTGGGGGAAATTATTGCTGGATGTGCTGATGCTTTGCCAATGGCAGCAAGCGAACCCGAAACAGTATCAGCAATGGGTGGCTCAGGTGAAAGCGCACCCGCTGACGGAAGTGATTTTATCCCGTCACTCTGAAAGCCTGTTAGCCGCCAGAGCCAAACACGCCCTGCGTTACCTTACCGGACAGATCAGCGAATCTGACGCTCCTTTTTATGTTCCGGCTGCCCGCCAGGATATCTGGTTAAGAAAGCTGACGCAGACCATCCAGTCAGATAAAGAGCATCAGGCAGCTCAGCGACTGGTCTGGGAGTTGTGCCTGAAATCACTGAAAGTTCAGCCAAGGATTCAGTCAATGGGGAAACGTGGCTGGACGAAAGGCCGGGTGATTCAACTGTATTCCATCCAGTATTCAGCGGCTGAAGCTTTGATGTCAGATGCTGACTGGAATGTTTGTCAGCAGCTGGAGCGTCAGAACAGGGTTCGCTGGGGCCAACCTGCTTCCGATGTGTTGCCGGTACTGAAAGCCTTGTCGGCGTGTGACAACATCATCAGTCAGGACGGCCAGTCCGTCAGTCTGCACGGTGTCAAGCCGCTGGCCGTGTTGCAAGCCGGTGAACAGGTGACATTCGATGTCTTTCCCCGAGTGGCAAATGGAACATTGCGGCAGGTGATGGATGATGCCTGGTGTTTTCTGGATACCTCAGCGATATCGCCTCAGTTCATTGAAGTCATCGAATCGAGACCTGAGCAACTGGGCAGTGAGCATTTGCAGCCACTGACAGAGGCGCTGGAACAGCAGAAGGATTTACTCTGGTACAGCCCATGCCAGCACAAAGGCAATATAAAACCTGGTCACTGGGATGCGAGGCCGCATTTATGGCTGGACTGGCATCAGGGCACCCTGGATGTGGCCATTGAGCACCAGAATGATGTGTCCGGTGAGCTGCCGGCAAATCGCATGAGCATGCCTTCGGGACAGGGAGAGACATGGATCAGCGGCCCGGATCAGCAATGGTATCAGCGTGATCTCAGCCAGGAAAAAGCGGATTCGCTGGCACTGAGCAAGCATCTGGGATTGAAAGCGAACAAGCAACGGCGCTGGGCCTTGTCTGGTGAAGCGGCGTTATCGCTGATAAAAGCCGTGCAGAATTTGCAGGACGTGCCGGTTCACTGGCGCCAGCGCAGCAGCCAGGTAAAGGTGCTGACCCGCCAGGATTTGACTCTGGATATCGAGAAACGCAAAAACTGGTTTGCTGTCACAGGCAAGGCGTCCACGGATCAGCATCTGGAGCTGAACCTGCGTCTGTTGCTGGCAAATAGCCGCCAGGGATTTATTGAGCAGGATAGCGACAATCTGGTTGTGCTGATGGAAGATGAGCTTCAGCAGCAATTACGTATGCTGGACGGTTTGCTCAATGAGGAGATGGAAGTCGATGTACAGATGGCCTATCCCCTGCAACAGGTACTGGAAACCTTTAGCCATCAGGGCGATGCGGGATGGCAGTCGCTGCAAGAAAAATGGTCAGAGAAGCCGGTGGTTGCCGAGCATATTCTGGCCCCGCTGAGGGATTATCAGAAAACCAGTGTCCTGTGGGCGGCGCACTTATCACACCACGGCTTTGGCGCCTGTCTGGCAGACGATATGGGGCTGGGTAAAACCTTGCAGGCCATCAGTCTGATCCGCCATTATCAGTGCGAGGGCGCGGCATTGGTTGTCGCTCCCAAGTCTGTGATTCACAACTGGCAGGCAGAATGTCAGCGCTTTGCACCGGAACTGACAGTGGTGGATCTGGAACAGGTGGATAACCGGAATGAAGCCATCGCCGCGGTGGGTGAAAAGACCATTGTACTGGTTAGTTACGGATTACTGACCCGCTGTCAGGAAGCGATGCAAGCCAAAGACTGGCAGACCATAGTGCTGGACGAAGCGCAGCAGATTAAAAACCCGCAGACCAAACGGGCAAAACTGGTATTTGGCTTAACGGCAGAGCGGCGTTTTACCCTGACCGGTACCCCGGTTGAAAATCATTTAACAGAGCTTTGGAGCCAGTTTGCTTTCCTGAATCCGGGCCTGCTGGGTTCGCTGAAGCAGTTCAGGCAAAAATACGGTCAGGCCGCGCGTAATGCCGAGGATATGATGCGGCTGAAAGCCTTGATCAGCCCCTTCATTATGCGGCGAATGAAAGGTGAGGTGTTATCTGAGCTGCCCAGCAAAACCGAGATCACCCACACTGTCTATTTATCGGCCAAAGAAAGTGCTGCTTATGAAGCCGTCCGTAAGGATGCCCTGAAAACAGCCAAAAACAGTAAGGGTGTGGTCGAGGTGCTTGCCGCACTGACCCGTTTAAGGCAGGTATGCTGTGACGCCAGTCTGGTGTTTGATTCCTTTGCGGAAGAGAGCAGTAAGCTCAGGGAGGCCCTGGCTCTGGTGACAGAAGCGATAGAAGGCGGTCATCAGATTTTGGTGTTCAGCCAGTTTGTGCAATTGTTGAAACGTTTTGCGGCGCAGCTGGAACAAGCCTCGCTGTCGTTCAGTTATCTGGACGGGCAGTCGAGCAGTAAGCAGAGGAAAGCGGCGATTGAGGCGTTTAAAGCAGGAAAGCATCCTGTCTTTCTCATCAGCCTGAAAGCGGGTGGAACGGGCCTGAACCTGACTGAAGCCGATACTGTTATTCATTTGGATCCGTGGTGGAATCCGGCAGTGGAAGATCAGGCCAGCGACAGGGCGCACCGTATGGGACAGAGCAGGCCGGTGACAGTTTATCGTCTGGTCACAGAAAATACGGTGGAAGAAAAAATTGTCCAGCTTCACCGGGACAAACGCGATCTGGCAGAAAAAGTCCTTTCAGGGCAAGACGATACCCAGACTCTGAATCCGCAGATGCTGCTGAGTATGATAGAAGATTAAATGCTCTCAATGCGACAAAAGATTGCGTTTAGCGCCATTGTGTCTATACTCAAATCACTATTAAATAGGAGATTGAACTATGGCAACAAGCGTCCGGTTAAATGATGACTTTGTTTCCGAAGCCAAGGCTTATGGGATCGCGGAGAATCGCTCTGTGCCTATGCAAATAGAGTACTGGGCCAAGATCGGTAAAATCATGATGGAGAACCCAGATCTGTCTTATGAATTTGTCCGTGAATCATTATTAGCGACAGAAGAGGTGAAACAAGGATTGGTGAAGCCATATGAGCGAAGAACAAAGAGAAATTGAGGTCTTTGAGGCTAGGCGCTTCACCAAAGCTCTGAGCAAACTGCCAACAAAGCAGCTCAGCACCGTTGAAGATGAGATCGAAAAGATTATTGCCAATCCAGAAATAGGGCAGCAAAAGAAAGGCGATTTATCACACTTACGAGTTCATCAGTTCAAGGTGAACAAACAAGAATTGCTGCTTGGTTACTCTTGGGTTGATAACGAATTAAGGCTCTACCTGTTAAGCCTTGGTTCGCATGAAAACTTTTATACCGACCTGAAGACCCAACGGAAAAACGATCTCAAGTTGATCGGCTGAACTGGCAGGAAGTCGCCAGTGCATTCAGCAATACAGTCGTGGCTGGTACTTTTTCATCCGCGCGCCTTCAATCCCCTTGTCTATACTTGCCTGAACAGGTGATAAAAAAAGACTAATGTAGATTGGTATAAATACCTGACAAAGAAGTACCGAGCATCTTGCACTTTTTTGCGAAGGGGAAAGGCGTATGCAGATTTTACCGGTTATTCTGGCTGGGGGGACAGGCAGTCGCTTGTGGCCCTTATCGCGTGAGCAGTATCCCAAACAATTTCTTGCCCTTCAGCCTGCTGACAACCCGTCTATTGCCTCTTCATCGTTCCCGGCCAGCATGCTGCAGCAAACCCTTGCCCGTCTGGCTGAGCTGGATGCGCGCTCCCCATTAGTGATTTGTCAGGAAGAGCATCGCTTTCTTGCCGCAGAGCAGCTCAGATCCTGCACCAGCCAGCCTAGTCACCTTCTGCTTGAGCCTCAGGGTCGTAATACCGCGCCTGCCATTGCGCTGGCGGCGCTACTGGCACAGGAGTCGCCTGACAGTCTGTCTTTGGAAGACAGTGACCCCTTACTTCTGGTGCTGGCGGCCGATCATCTGATTCTGGATACCGCCGCTTTTACTCAGGCCGTCAGGACAGCGCTGCCGCTGGCAGACAGCGGTAAGCTGGTGACTTTCGGTATTCCCCCTCAGTCGCCCGAGACAGGGTACGGCTATATCAAACGCGGTGCGGCGCTTGGTGCGGGGTTTGGCACTGGTTTTGAGGTGGCACAATTTGTCGAAAAGCCGGATCTCAATACCGCCAGAGAGTATCTGGTCAGTGGTCACTATTACTGGAACAGCGGCATGTTCCTGTTTCGCGCTTCTGCCTATTTGCAGCAGCTGTCTCAGTTCCGGCCGGACATTCTGGCCGCCTGCCGTCAGTCTGTTGCTTCGCCTGAGCGCGACCGGGATTTCATTCGCATCGACAGCTTAGCTTTTGCTAACTGTCCTGCCGAGTCGATTGATTATGCGGTGATGGAGAAAACCCGCCAAGCGGTGATGGTGCCGATGGAAGCCGGCTGGAGCGATGTCGGCGCCTGGTCATCGCTGTGGGAGCTCAGTCCCAAAGATGCCGCAAGCAACGTGGTTATCGGGGATGTGCTGACTGCGCAGAGCCACCATTGTTACCTCAGGGCCGACAGCCGTCTGGTGGCGACTGTCGGTCTGGACAACGTAGTGGTGATTGAAACCAAGGATGCGGTACTGGTGGCCGCTAAAGATAAAGTTCAGGATGTCAAAGAGATAGTGGCGCAGCTGAAAGCGGCGCAGCGGCCGGAATGTGAGTTGCACCGCGAGGTGTATCGCCCCTGGGGCAAGTATGATCAGGTTGATAGCGGTGGCCGTCATCAGGTGAAACACATCACGGTCAAACCGGGTGAAAAATTATCGCTGCAAATGCATCATCACCGTGCCGAACACTGGGTGGTGGTATCGGGGACGGCCAAAGTCACCCAGGGGGATAAAACCTGGCTGCTGACGGAAAATCAGTCCACTTACATTCCGGTCGGCGTGGTGCATGCGCTGGAGAACCCGGGCAAAATTCCGCTGGAAATCATTGAAGTGCAGTCAGGCAGTTATCTCGGTGAAGACGATATTGTCCGCTTTGAAGACAGGTACGGCCGGAAATAGCGCAAAGGTGCTTTTTGGGAGGGGGGCTGAGTGTGCTCAGCACGACGGCGGTAATTTATGGGTAAGTCCATGATGTCAATCCAGACCTTGGGATGTCATTCCCGCGAAGGCGGGAATCTATTGGTATGTTTGTGCCTGGCTTTTTGGATTCCCGCCTCCGCGGGAATGACTGAATAACAGAGGAATGATGAAATAACAGGGGAATGACGGATTAGAGGGGAATGACGGATTAGCAGGGAAATGACGGGGTAGCAGGGAAATGACGGGGTAGCAAGGGTGTAAGTACGAGTGGTAAACGGAGGGCGGCATGGAAAGACTCACCTGTTTCAAAGCCTACGATATTCGCGGTGAACTGGGGCGGGAGCTGAACGAGGACATTGCTTACCGGATCGGCCGGGCGTACGGCCAGCATTTCCGGCCGGAAACGGTGGCGATTGGCGGCGATGTGCGGCTTTCCTCGCCGTCACTGAAAATGGCACTGGCGCAAGGTTTGATGGATGCCGGAGTGGATGTGATCGATCTCGGTCTGACCGGCACCGAAGAAGTATATTTCGCGGCGCAAAGCCTGCTCGTTGACGGGATAGAAGTGACGGCAAGCCATAATCCGATCAATTACAATGGCATGAAGCTGGTCAGGGCCGGGGCGATACCTGTCAGTGGCGACACGGGCTTGCACGATATTCGCATCCTGGCTGAAAGAAATGATTTTGCGGCGCCCGATCAGCTCGGCCAGCTGCGTCACCAGTGTGTGCTGAATGACTATATTGACCACCTGTTGTCTTATATCACGCCGTCTGAGGTTACACCGCTGCGGCTGGTAGTGAACGCGGGGAATGGTGCGGCGGGACATGTGATTGATGCGCTGGAGGCGCAATTTGGTCAGCGCCGGATCCCCATTGAGTTTGTGAAAATCCACCATGAGCCCGATGGCACTTTTCCTCACGGGATTCCCAATCCGTTATTGCCAGAGTGCCGGGCGGCGACTTCACAAGCGGTGAGGGCGCATCAGGCCGATATGGGCATTGCCTGGGACGGCGATTTTGACCGCTGTTTTCTGTTCGATGAGCAGGGCCGGTTCATCGAAGGCTATTATATTGTCGGTTTGCTGGCACAAGCTTTTTTGCAGCAAGCCGCAGATCAGAAGGACGCCCGGCCGAGCAAAATCATTCATGATCCTCGTCTTACCTGGAATACGATCGATATCGTCACGGCCAATGGCGGACAGGCGATTCAGTCGAAAACCGGTCATGCTTTTATTAAAGAAAGGATGCGGCAGGAAGACGCCCTATATGGCGGTGAAATGAGTGCCCACCATTATTTTCGCGATTTTGCCTATTGCGACAGTGGCATGATCCCCTGGCTGCTGGTGGTTCAGTTGCTGTCTGTAAAAGGACAGCGTCTGTCGGAGCTGGTCGCGGGCAGGGTTCGGGCTTATCCGGCCTCCGGTGAAATCAACTTGACGGTCACTGACACTGACGATGCCATCGCGACAGTCCGAGCTGTGTACGAGCCGGACGCACTGGCACTGGATCAGACAGACGGGATCAGTCTGAGTTTTTCTGACTGGCGTTTTAATCTCAGGGCATCAAATACCGAACCCGTTTTGCGTTTGAATGTCGAGTCCCGTGGCGATTCCGCGCTGATGAAAACGAAAACGGCTGAAGTGCTGGCGTTGCTTCAGCCGTTTTCTGTTCCCAGGTCATGACCAATAAAGGCACCGTCAGAAAGGCATCTGACCCGACAGCATCACGGTCAGCTGACTGGCTTGCTGATAGTCCAGATTGTCACTGACGACCTGCATCGACCAGTATCTGTGGGTGAGGGCCAGTCCGATGGCCTGACTCTGCAGGGTATACGAGAGCCGGGTGCTGACCGTACTCCAGCCATGGCTGACAGCGAGATCCGTTAATTGCGCACCATAGCCATAAAAATGGCTGGCCGACAATGCGGTATCACCAAACAGGTAGGCTAAGCGGCCTGTGTACTTGGGCGTTAGCCGCTGTTTGTATTCTTTGTAACCTTCAAAGCCACTCGCGATAGGGTTGATGTTGATGTAGCCATTCTCGTCGGTTTCTGCCGTGGCGGTGTTGGCAACGGCTGTGGTGTAAGGCGCACGATCCCACATGATCTCGCCATAGGCATCCTGCACAAAGGCCGACAGAAACCAGTGTCGGTTAATGTGCCAGTCAAATCCCAGATCGGTACTGAAGCCGTAGCGGCTGGTGGGTTTGTCTGCAATTCGGTCCAGCAGTACATCTTCACCATAGACATAGTCCAGGTTTAGCTGGCCGCTGATATCATCGCTGGCACTGCGCTGAACCTGGCCATGTAGCTGACCTTCCATTAGGTCGGTGGCCTTCAGATAGCTGCCTGCGACATAGAAAGCCAGATTGTCAGCCGGCTCCATACGCCAGCCGAGGCGGATGCCTTGCTGAATGGTATGGTTCACATTCAAATCTACCTGATAGGTTTTACCGGGCACCATGTCTGTCCGGTTCAGAGAATCCCCATAGAGCAACAGTGCATCCGGGGAATGTTTGAGAAACCATTCATAGCGGTAAAGGTAGCTGAGCGTCACATTGTGATAGCGCAGCCCAAAGGCGGCTTCGTTAAAGGTGAAGGCGTGATTTGAGCCCTGATAATCACTTTCCTTGCCTTTGACCAAAGCATAAATACTGTTGTTCTCGGCGTAGCTTTGCGAGTTTATCTGAACGAATGGGGCGATCGAGTCGGTCGCTGTACCTGGTGCAAGAGGCAGCAGGCTCAGGCCGGTAAGGGTTGTTAAGGTCGTCAGCATCATAATTACAACAAGATAGCCCTGACAGATCAGGGCTCGTGACTAAAAGAATGAATGGGCAAATCGCTTACATTGACTCGAAGGAACCGTCGGTATAACGGATCAGCAACAGATTATTGTTGGTCGTGCTGATAGTCCCGGTCGATTTACCGTTCACATAGATGGTGCCGCCAATATCGTCTTCCCCTTTTTCGGTCAGGGTCGCTACCAGGCCTTTACCATCGCGCAGCGAGACATAAGGCGTGTCATTGTCAGGCTTGTAGCGGGTGCTCAGGTAAGTGTCTTTACCGTTATAAGTCACTCCGGCATCCACTTCGATCAGGTTGTAATCGTTGCGGGAGATGTCAACGCTGACCTTAGAAGCAACTTGTTTACCGTTGGAATTTGTAATATTGGCACCAAGTTCCAGTTTGACATTAGCCTGGATAAAGTCATATGAAGATTCTTCTGACTCGTAATCACCATAGAGTTTGTAGTCCTCAAGGCAATACCAATACATACCTTGGTGAGACTGACAATCGGCTTCGTAATACTCGGAGTATGAAAAATTACTATGAATATAGTTGTTCGGGTTATTAAGGCGGATATCCAGCAAAGCAGACACCTTATCATTACCGGTTTGCAGCTCCCCCTTGAACGTTAATGCTAAGTTTTTGGCTGTTAACTGATTCTCATTAATGGTAGAACCATTTCTGTCACTGCCGAACTCATCAAGATTAACTGAATGATTACCTGAATCAAGTTTTTCATTTCTGTATTCATTCAGCTCAAATGAAATTGCACCTTCAAACTGTTTTCTGTTCAAGTCATTTTCATTGAGTACAAGTCTGACGTTTGTTAGATTCAGCTCGACAGAGTCAAGTTGTGATATTTTTGACTCAAAGTAATCTCTATCACTAGAGCCAAAGTAACTATATTCGACAAAGTTGTGTGATGCCGAAGAACGTTTTTCCCAATTATCTGAACCATAGAAGTAAATATTACTTTCTTCAGAGTTTAAGGAGGTCTCACCTTTTTGGGCCTTAAGCTCGTCAACGTAGATATTTACAAACGAGAGTTCATTGCCATATGTGTAGCAATAATAGTTATATTGATTGGGGTTGTGACAGTCAGAATCTGAGGCCTCTTCATCATTAACGTCAAATGAGTAGGTGCCAGATGCTTTCATGTAAATACTACCTTCCTCACTATCTTCGGAAACAATGAAATAACCATATGACCTGGTTACAGTGATTCCATTCGAAGCAGTGAATTTGTCTTGAATCCATGGATCACTTGAAGGCATAGCTTCAAAGATAGCAATGGCAGCCTGTGAGACATTATCCAAAAGTACATGAGTATCTTCCTGCGCGATACTGCTTATATCGCCCAGTTCGTCAGCAAAGTTTGTCAGCCCGGTATTCAGATCCCCGCCATCAGACGCGGCAGTATAGACAGTACGGATTTGTTTGATGAAGTCTTTGGCCTGCACGACGGCGTTAGCGACGGGTTTGTCAATATCAATACCAATCTCGATATTATCCGGATTAATGGCTGAAACATCCTGCTCGGCATTATCCAGTTTTGAACCCGTGTTGCCCTGATTATTCGAATGGGCTTTTGCCTGACCGACCACCTGAGTGGTATCCGCCTGGATCTGGCTGACGACATTTTTATTCACGGCCAGTTTGCCATTGGCATCATAGTCAATTAAGTCATCAATATTGACATTGCCACTCTTGCGGCTTTGTTCTATCGATGCCGACAGAATGGCAGCGCGCAGATCTTCGTTGTCTGAACCGGCAATGGCACTCGCATCGGTAATGTCTACTGAGCCCATTTCCGTAATAGGCTTGGTCAGGCCGAGCGCTTTCCCGATAATGGCATTGCTGTTGTTGACTATGTCAGTCGTTAGATCCAAAGCGCCGGTCAGTTCAATGGCTTTTTTAGCTGCCAGATTGGTCAGGCTGTTAACATTGGCGGTTTTGATTTCACCTGAAGAAGCAATAACGGCCAGCAGTTTGAATTCGTCTGGAACTGTCATCCACTCGCCGAATTCAATCGGATTTCCGCTCGCATCCTGACAGCCAACGTAGTCACATTTCATTTGGGTGCCTGTGCCTTTGGTCACAACAACCAGCAGGGCTTTATTGGCTGGAAGACCTGTCAGAGAAAACTGGCCTTTTTCATTTGTTGTTGTCGTGAGCAACGGAGAAACACAGCGTTGCTGGCTGGTATTGGCGACTGTGGCTTCACACACGGCGACCTGGCCTGACTTCACTATCCCTTTATTGACGACACCTGCCGTGGTGATCTCTGTTGGTGAAGTGTTGGAGTCTGTACTATCGTTATTACTCCCGCTGCCACCGCCACAGGCGGTTAATCCCAGCGAGGATATGATAAGTGTCGCCAAAACTGACTTTTTCATGATATTTCCTTTGAATAAATATGAGAGCCTGAGGCTACTTTCAATGTGCCTTTTATTATTGGCTGCAATCGAGCTTGCTATCTGTGCGCTAGTCTGTCGGCCAGTTCGCGCAGTAATTTATTGCGATAAGCTTTATAAATGAATTGCTGAATAAATAAAGCCTTGATCCCAGATACAATGTGCATTTCATTTTTTAATGATGAAAACTGTGAATTGCTTCATTAGTTTCTTCTGCAATTTGATACCTGCCATAGAGCCTTGGTTCTGTGCATCGGGTGTTTTTTGAGCGGGTGACGAATTACGCAATGGCACTTAAAGCGTGGTAAAAGCCGGGCAAGCGTCCAGTAAAAAAACGGACAAAAGCCCGGTGAAAAGTAAGGTCAAAAGGATGACTGAACCTGATGCGGCCTGACTAAACGGACATGCCGTCGAATATTTGAAATTAACCTGTGTTGGGCATGAAAGTTTTTCGTGAATTCAGTCGCGCAATTTTGCTGTTAATGTTTCACCTGTCATTAACTTTGTCATGCTGGGTGAATTATTTAATCTCTTAATACCAGGGGAATAAGGTGAATATTTTACACCATGGAGCCAGGGACGGGGTGACCGGTTCTTGTCATGAGCTACAGCTAGGAAGATACAGTCTGCTAATCGATTGCGGTGTGTTTCAGGGCGAGGAAGCCAAAGTCAGCAACGATATTACCTTTCCTGTTGAGCCCATTCGGGCACTTATTCTGACTCATTGTCATATCGATCATGTCGGCCGTATTCCCTGGTTATTAGCGGCTGGCTTTCGCGGGCCGATTTATGCCACAGAAGCGACAGCAGCCTTGTTGCCTTTGATGCTCGAAGATGGACTGAAATTGCAACTGGGATTGAGCGATGAAAAGTGCGAAGCCTTTATCCGGTTGGTGCGCTCTCAGCTAAAACCTGTGCCATTTGATTGCCGGGCGCAGATCATGCTGCCGGATGGCCAGGATGTCAGCCTGTCATTTCGCCAGGCAGGCCACATTTTAGGCTCGGCTTATGTCGAGTTACTGCTGTCTGATCGCCAGAAAGTGGTGTTCTCCGGCGATCTTGGCCCTAGTAATACCCCGCTGCTGGTCGACCCTGAACCGCCGCTGCATGCTGACGTACTGGTGCTGGAAAGCACCTATGGCAATAAGCGTCACCCTGGCGTGGCAACAAGAGAGCAGGCGTTAAAAAGCGTGGTCGAGCAGTCGTTAAAAGACGGCGGGGCTATTTTGATACCGGCGTTCAGTCTGGGACGCACTCAGGAACTGCTTTTTGATTTGGAAAACATTGTAAACAATGAAATCAGCCAGCCCTCTGCGGAGAGTCCTTGGCTCAATTTGCCGATTGTGCTTGATTCCCCCTTAGCCATGAAAATCACTCAAGCCTATCAGGGTTTTAAGCGGTTATGGACCAAAGAAGCCAAGGCAAGGCTGGATAACGGTCGCCACCCGCTGGACTTTGATCAGTGCACCCAGATTGATGCACACAGCGATCATATCGGCTTGGTTAACCGTCTGCAGGCCAGCGGAGAGCCGGCCGTTATTGTGGCTGCCAGCGGGATGTGCAGTGGCGGGCGGATCATGAATTATCTGGAGGCTTTGCTGCCTGATTCCAGAACCGATCTGCTGCTTATTGGCTATCAGGCCAGGGGCACACTGGGCCGGGAGCTGCAAAATGGCGCCAAAGAAGTGATGATTAACAATAACCGCATTGAAGTGAACGCCAGAGTGCACACTATGACGGGGTATTCAGCCCATGCCGATCAACGGGATCTGATCCGTTTTGTGAAGGGCATTGAAAAAGGGCCAGCTGAAATTCGTCTGGTTCATGGCGACAGACCCGCTCAGGAAGCACTGGCGCGACGCTTGCAAAAGGTCAAACCGGATGCAAAGGTGATAGTTTGCGCAAACCTGAACCAGGATTAAGTCATAGCTTGCATCAGGACTGTCTTTCGATACTCTATTCTGCGCGATAACACAGTGATAGCTGAGCAGTATATTCAATCCGTTTAATGGGCTTTGTCATCTGCATTCCATATCAACCCATTAAGCTGGGGCTATCATTGTTGTTAAGTAGGCAGAGTTTGAGGACAGATAATGAAAATAACAGTAGCGGGAACAGGTTATGTAGGCCTGTCGAATGCTGTATTACTGGCACAAAACCATCAGGTTATTGCGCTGGATATTGTAGAAGAGAAGGTAAATCAGCTTAATCAGAGGCTCTCTCCCATCGTTGATACAGAAATCAGCGAATACCTCAAACACCGTGAGTTGAACCTGACGGCCACGACAGATAAACACCTCGCTTATGAAAATGCCGATTTCGTCATCATAGCAACGCCAACCGACTATGATCCGGTGACCAATTATTTTAATACTGCATCAGTGGAATCGGTGATACGCGATGTTATTACCATCAACCCTGATGCTGTGATGGTGATTAAATCCACGGTTCCTGTCGGTTATACCCAACGGGTAAAAGAAGAGTTCGGTACTGATAACGTTTTGTTTTCACCTGAGTTTCTTCGTGAAGGCCGGGCGCTGTACGATAACCTGTATCCATCACGCATTATTGTGGGTGAGCAATCGCAGCGGGCTGAAACCTTCGCAAATCTGCTGATCGAAGGCGCGGTTAAAGACGATATTCCGGTGCTGTTCACCCATTCGACCGAAGCGGAAGCGGTGAAACTGTTTTCCAATACTTATTTAGCGATGCGGGTGGCTTATTTCAATGAGCTGGACAGTTATGCCGCCGCGCATGGCCTTGACAGCCGTGAGATTATTCAGGGGGTGGGGCTGGATCCGCGTATTGGCACCCACTATAACAATCCTTCGTTTGGTTACGGTGGTTATTGTTTACCCAAAGACACCAAGCAATTGCTGGCAAACTATCAGGAAGTGCCGAATAACCTGATCCGGGCCATCGTTGATGCTAATTCCACCCGCAAGGACTTTATTGCTGAATCCATTTTGCGCAAAAAGCCCAGGGTGGTGGGAGTGTACCGCTTGATCATGAAAAGCGGCTCAGACAATTTCCGGGCATCATCGATTCAGGGCATCATGAAGCGCATTAAAGCCAAAGGTGTGGATGTTGTTGTTTACGAACCTGTGCTGAAAGACGATGAATTCTTTCATTCTGCGGTGATTCGTGACTTAGCGGAGTTCAAGGCAATGTCTGATGTCATTGTGTCGAACCGAATGACGCCAGAGCTGGAAGATGTGCTTGAGAAAGTCTACACCCGTGATCTGTTTGGGGCTGATTAATCAGAGAGTTCCGACCAAAATGAGTGAGTGTCTTACTTTTCTTGCGGTTTGATTTCGACATAGATCACAGAAAATTAGCATCCCTGTCTATACTTGAGTTACCTCTTTGGTTATTTGAGATGGTCAGGGACTGCTATGAGAACTCTTGCAAGAATCCTTACGGGGATCGATTCCCGAAAGCCCGTCATTGCGCTAATGGCGGCTGGAGTAATAGTTGCTGGAATGATGATGAGTGTGGGTGTAAGTGCGGCAGAAACGGCAACAGAAGTGCCCGCTGTGCCTAAGGCCACATCAACCCCAGTGACGACCCCTTCTTCGGCAACGACATCTTCTGCGACAACCTCGTCGGCAACTGCCTCTAAAGGGTCTGCGGCGGGCATCACTACGGCGTCTGCGGCATCAGCAGGGGGCTTAACGGCCACTGTGGTTGCTGTCGGGGTGGCCGCTGTGGTGATAGGTGTTGCGTTATCGGACACCGGCGGCGGTGATGATAGCCCTGCGCCGCCGGTCACCAATCAGCAATAGTCTGAACCTCGCCTGAGCGGTATCACTGCCGGGTATTGAGTGCTCTCCTCACATAAATGGGGAGAGCCATTACGGTTGAGCGCTACCACATTTTGCATGACGCATATTGCTGAATCAGCTTTCTACCGCTTTTCCTTTGAGTAATTTGCGTACCCACATCCGTCCCGGATGCAGAGCATCAAGGACACTCAGAGGCAGTGGCAGTGGATCTCCGCATAACTGGGACGCCAGCACTTCGCCCAGCAGCGGCGCTGAGCTGAGACCGCGGGAACCCAGTCCAATCATGGCATAGAGTCCGGAATAGACAGGTACATCCGCGGCTTCGCTTTGCTGCTCCCGCAGTTCGGCATACTGACTCAGCAGCGTCTCAAAGCGGCAGACATCCCCGACGAAAGGCAAATGATCCCGGCTGGCGCAGCGAACACCGGTTCGGGCATCCTGTGCGGAGACATCGATGGCTGTTGGCCAGTCAACAGCGGGCAGACACTCTGCCAGCCGCGTCTGGTTATCCTGGTGTTCTTCTGGCGAGAAACTCAGATCGGTACTGTTGCGGCGATAACTGGCGCCGATACAGTGCGTCTGTGTGTCTGGATTGACCGGCGTCAGATAACCGTCGTAACACAGAACCGATTTCAATTGCGCCAGTTCACCCTGGCTGGGCACATGGCTGACCTGACCACGGACTGAGTAGGCAGGGATATCCCGGGTCTGCGCGAATTCTGCAAAGCGATGCCCATTGGCAACAACCACGGTTGAATGGATGAATTGCCGGTTATCACGGCTGATCAGCGACCACCGAGCGCTGTCATTCTGGCTCAGACTGGTGATGTCAGTATCAGTGTGCAGCGACAAACGTCCTGTTGCCTGTGCCTGTTGAACAAGGGCGCGTGTCAGCGCTTGCGGGCACAGCCAGCCACCAAGCGGGTAGTGCACACTGCGGTGACCGGTTGTTACGCCTGTGATGGCCTGAGTCTGTTCGATATCCAGGGCATGAACGACATCCTGCGGAAAGCCACCGTTCAGCATCTTATCCAGTTTTTCTGCCGTTTTCTCATTCCAGGCCAGTTGAGTGACGCCGCACCAGTCATGGCTGAAATCACTGACTGCAGCAGCCTGTTCGACAAACTGCCGGGCGTAGAGATAAGCCGGGGCAAAGAAACGACTGAGCGCATCGTTGGAACCATTCAGCAGCGGGTAGACAGCACCCTGGCGATTGCCTGATGCTCCTTCTGCGGGCAGGGCGTCGGCACAGTAAAGGCTGACCTGAACGCCGCGCCGCACCAGTGCCAGTGCGGTCGCGGCTGATCCTATTCCGCCGCCAATGATAGCCACATCGGATAAATCTGCAGCGCTCTGGCGGGCATACCAGGGGGCAAAATTGGCTCCCTGGCGGCGTTCAGACAAGGTGCCGGCCAACATATCTCGCTTGTAGCCGAACCCTTTGACTTTTTTCATGTCAAAACCGGCATCGTTCAGTCCGCGGCGGACAAAACCGGCGGCGGTGAATGTGGCGGCGGTACAGGCTTCGCGGGCCAGTGCTGCCATGCCGTTGAAGAGATCCTGGTTCCACATCTCAGGATTTTTACTGGGGGCAAAACCATCGAGAAACCAGGCGTCGACTAACCCGCCTGCTGGGGTCCATACTTGAGGAAGAGAGGTTTTAATGTCACCAAACCACAGGTCCAGGGTGATCATGCCATCTTCCAGCACCAGGCGGTGGCAGTCGGCAACGGCCGGTGGATAATGAGCATGGAGCTGACGGGCAAGATCGGCCAGCTCAGGCCAGGATTCATGGGCTTTGATCAGATCCTCACGGGTGACAGGAAATTTTTCGAAACTGATAAAATGCAGCTCTTTAACACTGGCGTCCGGGTTCGCCTGACGAAAGGCTTTGAACCACTGCCAGACCGCAAGAAAATTCAGACCCGTGCCAAAGCCGGTTTCTGCCACAACAAATCGGCGGCGGTCAAAGGTGTCCCAGCGCGTCGGCAGCCCATTCTGCTGCAAAAAGACATAACGTGTTTCTTCGAGTCCGTTGGCATTGGAGAAATACACGTCGTCGAAATCGTGAGAAACTGGCGTACCGGCTTCGTTCCAGTCCAGAACGGCATTTTCAATCTGTTTAGGCGACGAATGGGACAAAAGAAAACCTCTTAGTAAAGATAACGTGATGATTTTTTAAGCAAGAAATGTGAAATGCCGCTATGTCTTACAGGCAAACTTTGGTAAAAGATCATCAACTGACCACGATAAGTAGCGGATTGTAACCGATCACGGGGAAAGCTGACCACTTAAGCTTACTAAACCCGTTATCATCACCGCGTTAAATGACAGTAGGAATTCATCATGAAACGAGCCGTAATTACAGGCATGGGTATCGTATCCAGTATCGGTAACAATGTGAAAGAGGTACTGGATTCTCTGAAAACAGGTAAGTCAGGCATTAACTTTTCTCAGCAGTTTGCAGACGCAAAACTGCGCAGCAATGTCTGGGGTGACCTGAAAATGAACCCGGCTGATCATATCGATCGTAAAAAAATGCGTTTCATGGGCGATGCCGCAGCCTTCGCGTATTTGTCTATGGAACAGGCAATTGAAGATGCAGGTCTGACTGAAGAGCAGGTCTCTAATGAACGTACTGGTCTGGTGGCCGGTTCGGGTGGCGCATCCTCGTATAACCAGGTTGCAGCCGTAGATATTCTGCGTGAGAAAGGTGTGAAGCGTGTCGGTCCTTACATGGTACCTCGTACTATGTCATCCACCGTGTCTGCCTGTCTGGCAACCCCATTCAAGATTCGTGGTGTCAACTACACCATGAGTTCTGCCTGTGCGACATCTGCGCACTGTATCGGCCACGCGCTGGAGCTGATTCAACTGGGCAAACAAGACGTTGTATTCGCCGGTGGCGGTGAAGAGCTGGACTGGTCACTGACCATGATGTTCGATGCCATGGGCGCGCTGTCAACCAAGTACAATGACGATCCATCAAAAGCATCACGTACCTATGATGCCGATCGCGACGGTTTTGTGATTTCCGGCGGCGGCGGCATGGTTGTCGTGGAAGAGCTGGAGCATGCTCTGGCACGCGGCGCGAAAATTTACGGTGAAATCGTCGGTTATGGCGCGACATCGGATGGCTATGACATGGTTGCCCCTTCAGGGGAAGGCGCAGTGCGTTGTATGAAGATGGCGATGCAGGATCTTGATGCACCTATCGATTACATCAACACACACGGCACCTCAACGCCTGTGGGTGATGTGAAAGAGCTGGGTGCCATTCAGGAACTGTTCGGCCAGAACAGTCCGGCGATTTCAGCCACCAAAGCCATGACAGGTCACGCTCTGGGTGCTGCCGGTGTTCATGAAGCCATTTACTCCACGCTGATGCTGGACAATGACTTTATTGCCCCGAGCATTAACATTGATAATCTGGACCCGGCGGCAGAAGGCCTGGACATTGTGCGTGAAACCCGTGATGCCAAGATGAAAACCGTGATGTCGAACTCGTTTGGTTTCGGCGGCACCAACGCGACGCTGGTGATCAAGAAATACGAAGCCTGATAAGCCGGCATACAGATGATGCTTTATGCAGAGTCTGTATCCCCTGATTTCCAGGGCGGCGCGATACTCAGGGTTTCCTGTATCGCGCCAGTATTCAGACGCGGCACTTATCGAGTGTTCTTCCCCATCCTGGATGTTTAACCCGGTATTTATACCGGGTTTTTTTGTTGTTACAGAATGGTTAGTCAGTCTGAGCTTTTCTTGACATCAGCCAATTTTTTCCCATGCTAGTCCGCAATTGATTCGCGCTACTTTTTCGGAGCCCCAATGAAAATCCTTGTAGATGAAAACATGCCTTATGCGGTTGAACTGTTCAGTCGTTTAGGTGAGGTTATCGCCAAGCCTGGCCGCACACTGACAGCCGAAGATCTGGTTGATATTGATGGTCTCATGATACGTTCGGTCACCAAAGTGAATGCCGATTTACTGGCAAAAGCCGACAAGCTGCGTTTCATTGGCACGGCAACCGCCGGTCAGGACCATATTGATCAGGCCGCGGTGGAAGCGAAAGGGATTGCCTACACAGCCGCGCCGGGCTGTAACAAGGTCGGGGTGGCTGAATATGTGCTAAGCAGCCTGATGGTGCTGGGCCAGCAGCAGGGTTTTTCGATTTTCGACAAAACGGTAGGGATTGTCGGGGCCGGCAATGTCGGCTCGTATCTGGCAGGCTGTCTGGATGCCTTAGGTATCCGCTATTTGCTCAATGATCCCCTCAAAGAAGCGGAGGGTGATCCGCGGCAGTTTGCCTCGCTGGACACTCTGATTAAGCAATGCGATGTCATCACCCTGCACACACCGTTGACAAAGCAGGGCGATTACCCGACCCATCACCTGGTGGATCAGGCGTTTCTTTCCCGCCTGAAAGACGGGGGGATTCTGATCAATGCCGCCCGGGGCCCTATAGTCGACAGCCAGGCACTGAAACATGCCCTGCAGCAGTCGCAAACCGGTCAGGGTAAAGCATTGACGGCGGTACTGGATGTGTTTGAGCATGAGCCTTTGGTTGATCGCGAGCTATTGCCTTTGCTGGCATTTGCCACCCCCCATGTGGCAGGTTACGGCCTGGAAGGCAAAGCCCGTGGCACGACTATGATTTTCAATAGCTTCTGCGAATTTCTTGGCCGCGACGACAGAGTAGAAGCGGCAGAATTGTTACCGGTTGCGCCTGTGCCCTTGGTGCGGCTGAGCAGAGAGTGGGATGAAGACACGCTCTTCACCTTGATTCAGTTGATCTATGATGTCAGAAAGGATGACGCCCTCTTTCGCCGTAAGATGCAGGCGGTCGATGATGCCGCTATGGCGTCGGAATTCGATAAGATGCGAAAAAATTACTGGGATCGACGCGAATACAGTGCGGTCACGGTAGAAGGTCAGGGGCATTTTGGGTTAGAGTCGCTGGCTAAATTAGGTTTTACTGTTGAGGAAACACCATGAGTCAGGAATTTGATATTGCCATTCTCGGAGCCACCGGTGCCGTTGGGGAAGCCATGGTTGAGGTGCTGGAGGAGCGTAATTTTCCTGTCCGTAACCTGTATCTGCTCGCCTCCGAGCGCGGTGCGGGCAAGACGCTGCGATTTAAGGGTAAAAGTGCCCGTGTGACCAATGTCGAAGACTTCGACTGGACGCAGGTGCAGCTGGCGTTGTTTTCTGCCGGTTCTGAGGCCTCTGAACATTGGGCGCCGATTGCCGCCGACGCGGGTGTGGTGGTGATTGATAATACCTCATGCTTCCGCTACGACCCGGAGATCCCACTGGTTGTGCCGGAAGTGAACCCGGAAGCGCTGGCCGATTTTCGTAATCGCAACATAGTGGCCAACCCGAACTGTTCGACGATTCAGATGCTGGTGGCCCTGAAGCCGATTCATGATGCTTATGGCATCGACCGGATTAACGTGGCGACTTATCAGTCTGTTTCAGGCTCGGGTAAGAGTGGCGTGAATGAACTGGCTGGCCAGACGTCCAAGCTGCTGAACGGTTTGCCGGTGGAAAACAAAGTCTACTCTAAGCAGATTGCTTTTAATTGCCTGCCGCAGATCGACGAGTTCATGGATAACGGCTACACCAAAGAAGAAATGAAAATGGTGTGGGAAACCCAGAAAATTCTCGGCGATGCCAATATCCGCGTGAACCCGACTTGTGTCCGTGTGCCGGTATTCTACGGCCATGCGGAAGCTGTGCATGTGGAAACTTGTCAGCCTGTGATTATTGAAGAAGTGATCAGCCTGCTGGAAAATGCCGATGGCATCGAAGTGTTCCACGGCAGCGAGTACCCGACCCAGGTGGTGGACGCTATCGGCAAAAACCATGTCATGGTCGGCCGTATCCGGGAAGATATCAGTCACCCTTGTGGTCTGAATATGTGGGTGGTGGCGGATAACGTCCGTAAAGGCGCAGCGACCAACAGCGTGCAGATTGCAGAGAAACTGATCCAGGAATACCTGTAAGACACAAAGCGAGTTGTTCCGGCCACCAAGCGGCCGGATACACCCGGCGATTCAGAGGCGTGCGAATGAGCACGCCTTTGAGTTCCTTTAGCCAATTTCTTGATCTTCACAGTAAAAGCCGGGCATGGTGATTGACATCAAGCCATGGCAGGCAACAATCACTTTTAATGTTCACAAACGCCTGTCGTTTTGCATTTACGCTCAAGTATTCTGGCTACAGGCCGAAGAATTCCTAGTTTACTATCTCTGCCAGAGAGGACAGCAGGCAGTGTCTGACTCATCAAATAAAATGAAACGTGCCATCTTACCGGTCGTTATCGCATCGGCGGCTTTGCAGCTTCCTGTCGCCGTTCAAGCGAACACTGTTCGAATTATGGGGCCGACCGATCAGGTTGCTGAGCCCGTACAACCACCGGCGCCTGCGGTGTCACCCGCGCCATCGCCCCGACCCGCTGTGACTCAGCCTCGCGCGGCCACGTCGCGTCCAGCGACGGCTCCCGGCAATCGCTCTGTCGGTATTTACGGCCCGACAGGCGAAAACGAAACCTTATGGTCCATTGCGTCGCGGTATAAGCCCAATGACAACGTTTCTATTTATCAGGTCCTCGGGGCAATTTTCCGTGCCAACCCCAATGCCTTCACTGACAGCAATATTCATGGCCTGATCCCGGGTAGCCGCCTGAGAATGCCGACCATGGCTCAGATTCAGGCGGAAAATGCCGATCAGATACGCAATCGTGTAGAAACTGATCTTCAGCGCCGTGAGCAGTCGCGCGCGCGCGCGGGTAACGCGGGCAATACGACCGGAGGTAATAATAGCCGTCCGGCCTCTGCATCAGCAGGTACGTCGGGGACAGGCTCAGCTTCTGCACCCAGATCGGCGCCAGCACCGAAACCGGCCGTACCTGCGCCACAGGTTCAGGCTCAGTCTCCTTCAGTGCCTGCCAGCACACCAGAACGCCCAGCCGCACCAGCAGTGTCATCCACCGCGCCTGCAGCGGGTGTTGCCGCCGCTGCCGCAGGTACGGCGAATGGTGCCCTTTCGCCTGCGCTTCAGGAGCAGCTTGACACTTCAGATGAAGAGCTGACCAAATTACGCGAAAGTAATCAGTTGCTTCGTGTTCGCTTGTCTGAAATGCAGCATGAAATTGGTGCGCTGAAAGAACAGCTGGCGGGTGACGAGGAGCTGCGCGGCGAAATTCAGTCATTCATTGCCCAGCAAAAAGTGCAGCAAGGCCAGCTTGACGCGCCGCTGGTCGAACAACCGCCAGTTCACTGGCTGGATAAACTGGTTGCAAACCCGTGGGCACTGGCAGGTGCTGCTTTGATTCCCGGCAGTTTAATTGCAGGCTTACTGGCATTTTTCGTTGGCCGGCGCCGTAAAGAGGAAGACACAGCTCCCCCTGTCGCTGAGGTAAGCAAAGAAGCGCCTAAGCCTATAGTCACTGATCTGGACGATGATGAACCGCATCTGGGGCTGGACAGTGAAGACAGCAGTCTTGACGATCTGTTTGATGATAAGACGCCGCAGGACAATCCGATCTTCTCGGACAACCTGTTTGATGATAACGATGCAGAGCTTGATGAGCTGGATCTGACGGACGGGCTGGATGACGCCTTTGGCAATGAATTGCCAAAGAGTGATATCTCGGTTAAGAACAACGATCAGGCCATTGGTCTCCAGGATATGGAGCGTGCACTGGATCAGATTGATCAGGCGCCGCCGCAGGAAAAAGAAGACAGTCTGAGTGGCATTTGGGACAAGCCTTTCAGCGCACAGGATAACGAAGAAACGGACTTTGATCTTGCCGTTGGTTTACTGGAAGACGAGGACGCATTGCCGGCAAAGCCCGTCGAAGACAAGCGCAATGACGATCTGTTCGATGCCTTTGCTGACAGTGAACTGACAGGTAATAAAGCCGACAGTATTGAGCTTGGCATGCTGGATCAGGACATTCTCAATGAACTGATGCAGGATTTTGAACGTGAAGGTGACGTGCAAAATGAGCCCGCCAGCTCTGCGGTTAACAATGCCCCGGCTGACAGCATTCAGGATGACAGTGCTGAAGCGGATTGGGAACTGGACGATCTCAATAGTGACTTCAACCTGGATGCCAGCAGCACCGAGTTACTGGACGAGCTGATTGATGATCAGGAAAGTGATGCTGACAGCGACTTTGAGCTGGATGAAAACAGTACGGTCCTGCTGGACGAGTTGCTGGATGAAGATAACCCCAACGAGCAGATCGATCCTGAGCTGGATGCTGAAGAAAACACAGATGAAGACAAAGATGTTTTCGATGAGCTGCTGACACTGGATGAGGAAGACCCTCAGGAAGAAGAGGATACTGTTAGTGCGGATGACATCGACGATCTGATTTTTTCTGAAAAAAAAACCGTCGATGAGCACTTAAGTGAGCTGGATGACACTGAGACACAAAGCGAGCCGCCTGAAGAATATCTTCAAGGCATGGCCGATGTCGGTGACTCGGTTTCAGATGGTACAGAGATCCAAGACTCTGCCCCTGATGAATCTGACACTGGTATTTTTGACGCTGAGCCTGAAGCTGAGAAAGTGGCCGATGCAGCGCCACCACCAGCCGCAGTTCAGGCGGCGACTGATGAAGCAGAAGCAGTCGCTGAATCTGAATTTGAGTCAGAATCAGAGCCAGTATCTGAGCCAAAAACGACAGCCAGCCAGGATGAGCTGACCGTTGAAGCGGACCCGCAGCAGGATGATATTGATAGCCTGTTGAGTGACGTCCAGACGGATGACTCAGTCGTTATGGAATCTGACAGCGCAGATTCGGCCCCGGACGACAATATCGAAGCCGAGGATTCAGGCGCTGTGAATGAACCGGTTTCACACAGCGAAGCACCTGCAACTGAGATTGGCGATACTGAAGCAGAGCCAGAGCCAGAGCCAGAGAAAAGTGTGTCTGCTGAGCAAGACGCAGATGAAGGGGCAGCAACAGAAACGTTTGCCCAGCAGGTTGCGGAACACACTGCACCTGACGCCCAGGATGTGGTTGCTGAGCCTGCACCGGCTTCACCAGACACCGAGTCGGCTGAAGATCACGATACCGTGCCGTGGCATCACGACAGCGATGAAGCCAGCCAGTTGATAGAACAGAACCCGTATCTGAAATCGGAGCTGGCTGAAAAGGCTGTCGATGAGGCACAGGTTAAGACACAGGAGCAGACTCAGACACAAGCACAGGCTGCAGAGCCTGAGTTTGTGGACGACGGGCAGGTACATGAACATACCTCGGCGCTGGATGCAGCAGCGGAACAGCCCGAAGCAACACTCGATCCTGCCTGGGATGAGGCCGTTGCCGGACGCCAGGAACCTGTGTTCAACCTGGAGGAATTTCCGGAGTTCGACGAAGAAGCTGCGCTGCTCGATCCTGAAGCGGTCTCGTGGCAAGACGATGAGGATGACAAAGACTGGTCTGATGATGATGCCCAGGCCGCGCTCAATAAAGTCTCGGAGCAGTTACAGCTGGCCGCGCAGGCTGCTGAGCGAAACGGTGAGCTGGCTGAGACAGAAGCAGAACCGGCGCAGGCAGTACCGGCGCAAGATGCTCCTTCATTACAAGATGATTCTGCGTCGCAAGAGGCTTCTTCCGGGCAAGAGACTGCCGGGCAAGCCGTGCCTATGCATGGCAAACCTCAGTATGAATATGCGGTGATTGATCCGACGACCTTGCCTGAGTTTGATGAAGATGATGCATTGAATGCCTCATTTGAAGAGCAGATGGAGCTGGAGCAGTACGAGCAGGAACTGAAGCACGGCGATGAAGCACAGACTGTCCAGCCTCAGCCTCAGCTTCAGCCTCAGCCAGAGCCAGAGCCAGAGCCAGAGTCACAGCCAGAGCTGAATGAACCCTGGAGCGATGAAATGATCGACTCCGCAGGCTTGGATATGGCGGCGTTGCTGGCAGAACCTGAGCTTGAACTGCCAGCTATGCAGGCGTTTGATGAGCTTCAATCCGATGAGACACTGCCTTCAATGCGCACCGAAGACAGTGCGGATGCTGAGCCTGGGGGGGAACTGTCTGATCTTGCGTTGCCTGATGCCGACGCTCCGGCTGAGCCTGAATCTTTGCCGGAGCCACAGCCTGAATCTGAACCCAGAGCAGAACAAAACAATCCCGATGAGTTCGAGCATGAACAGTGGCTGCTACATGAAAGTGTGCCGCTGTCCGAGCTGGATGATCAGGAGCTGTCGCCGGAAGAAAACGCCATCTGGGGAGCGGATATCCCTGAGCCTGAACTGGAAAGTGAGGACTGGGGGGAGCAGCCGCCGCTCTCTGAACAGACTGACGAGCCTGTGGACGTCGCAGATACTCAGGCAGAGAGCCAGCTGATAGCCTCGGCAAGTGACAATGAGTCTTACATCAGTATCGATGAACTGATGAAAGAGCTGGAAGGGGAGTCGGATCCTGAACTGGATTCAGCACCGCTGAAGCTGGATGTGGGGCTGGATGAGTTTCCGGATGTGTTAGCCGGCATTGGCGATATTGATGTCGACGGTGCGGGTGAATACGCCAGCAAACTCGATTTGGCCAAAGCCTATCTGGAAATGAATGACACTGACGGGGCATACTTTTTATTGGAGGATGTGGCTGAAAACGGTGATGGCGATGTCAGCCGTGAAGCTGCGAATCTGTTATTAAAGATGGATCGCTGATCATTTCATCAGACTGAACAGGAAGTCCGCGTATGCGGACTTCTTTTCTTTTGGCGCTTTTTTTATAATCCCTGCTTTCGCTTTGCCGGCGGACACGCTGGCAGGGTTTTCAGATAAGTAAGAGTGCAGACATGCGAATTGCCTTAGGAATTGAGTACGACGGGAGCCGCTATTTTGGTTGGCAGCGTCAGCGTGACGTTGACAGTGTGCAGGGCAGACTGGAAAAAGCGCTGAGCAAAATTGCCAACCAGACCATAGAGGTGCAATGCGCCGGTCGTACCGATGCCGGTGTGCACGGTACCGGGCAAGTGGTGCACTTTGATTGTGATACACCGCGCAAGCTGGTGGCCTGGACGATGGGAACCAACGCCCATTTGCCCAAAGACATTGCTGTGCGCTGGGCAAAGGAAGTACCGGATGAGTTCCATGCCCGTTTCAGCGCCACCGCCAGACGTTATCGCTATGTCATTTACAATCATGCGCTGCGGCCTGCTATCCTTGGTTCGGGTATCAGCCATTATCACGGTGAGCTGGATGCTGAAAAAATGCATCAGGCCGGACAGTACCTGCTGGGCGAGAATGACTTTACTTCATTCCGGGCGGTGTTTTGCCAGTCCCGCAGCCCGTGGCGTAATGTGATGCACCTGAATGTCACCCGGCAGGGCCATTACGTCATTATTGATATTAAGGCCAATGCTTTTGTTCATCATATGGTGCGTAATATCACAGGCAGCCTGATTAAAGTGGGGCGGGGCGAAGAAAAACCTGAATGGATTCAGTGGCTGCTGGCGCAGAAAGATCGTACTTTAGCGGGTGCGACCGCAAAAGCGGAAGGCTTATATCTGGTTGAAGTGGATTATCCTGAAGCCTATGACTTGCCCTGCGTTTCTGCAGGCCCGCTCTTTTTGTGAGCAGGTGATCTGTTTTGACGCGCAATATCGCGCTGACTGGTTGTCGCGCAGGCAAGGTCTGCAGAGGTTGAGTGAAATCTGAGCTGTAATGGTTCAGTCGGACGTTAACTGGTCGGTCAAGTTTCTTGAGCTAAGATCCCGTTAACACTCTATTTCCTCAAGGTACAACCAGTTTTTTATCTACACTTAGACGAGTTTGTGTTTTAATTCCGGACTTGAAATTATCGAATTGATTATCCCTTGCCACAGGGCGGGGGAGATGTAAATGAAAGGTCATTCATGAGCTGGCTTGAAAAGATCCTCACAAAAAGCAACATTGTAACGTCTCGTAAAGCATCTATCCCTGAAGGGGTATGGACGAAATGTACCTCTTGTGAACAGGTACTTTATTACGCTGATCTTGAGCGCAATCTGGAAGTTTGCCCGAAGTGTGATCACCACATGCGCATGAAAGCCCGCCGCCGTCTGGAAACCTTCCTCGATGAAGAAGGCCAGGTGGAGATTGCTGCGGAGCTGGAGCCTAAAGATCACCTGAAATTCCGTGATTCGAAAAAATACAAAGACCGTATTACAGCGGCCCAGAAAGCCAGCGGTGAAAAAGATGCGCTGGTAGCCATGAAAGGGACATTGTTACAGCAACCTGTGGTTGCCTGTGCCTTTGAGTTCTCCTTCATGGGGGGCTCTATGGGATCGGTTGTCGGTGCCAAGTTTGTGCGCGCGGTTGATGAAGCGATTGCCAATAACTGCGGTCTGGTTTGTTTCTCTGCCAGCGGCGGTGCCCGTATGCAGGAAGCGCTGATGTCTCTGATGCAAATGGCGAAAACAAGTGCGGCGCTGGAGCGTTTGTCGGCGAAAGGTTTGCCTTTCTTCTCTGTGCTGACTGATCCGACAATGGGCGGTGTTTCTGCCAGTCTGGCGATGTTGGGTGATATCAACATCGGCGAGCCTAAGGCGCTGATTGGCTTTGCCGGACAGCGGGTGATTGAGCAGACTGTACGCGAGAAGTTACCTGAAGGTTTCCAGCGCAGTGAATTCCTGCTGGAGCACGGCGCGATTGATATGATTGTTGACCGCCGTGAAATGCGTCAGCGTATTGGCGGCCTGCTGGCCAAGATGATGAATGCTGAGTCTCCGCTTGTGGTGCCTGTCGAAAGGGAACCGCAGGTGTCAGCGGACGTCGAAGCTGACAGCGATACCGAGTCTGCGGAAGACAAAGCTTAAGACGAAAAAGCGCCTGGTTGTATACCGGGCGTTTTTTTTCGCGCAGACAAATGTCAGGCTGAAGTGAAAAGCGGTCTGCCAGTCAGGCAAATATCGTTATTGTTCCACATTTCGTTTCTTCGTTTGGCTCTCAACCGTTAAATTCTGCGTACTTCATGCTACATTAAGCGACATCATCTTAATTACATTAGTTAGTACTGTTACATGTCTGATTCCTCTGCAACGCCGCAATCTGTTCCTTCGGCTACTTCACCGCTAAATGACTGGCTGCTTTATCTGGAAAACCTTCACACCAGTGCCATCGAGCTGGGGCTGGATCGTGTGCAGGCCGTGGGTGAGCGGGCCGGATTACGCAAACCGGCACCGACAGTGATTACTGTTGCGGGCACCAATGGTAAAGGTTCGACCTGCGCCATTCTTGAAGCCATCCTGCAGCAGGCGGGATACAGTGTGGGTGTGTACAGCTCACCACATTTGGTGCGCTACAACGAGCGGGTACGCATTAATGGTCAGGAGCTGGATGACAGTGAACACAGTCAGGCGTTTGCGGCGGTAGAATCATACCGGCAGGACACCAGTCTGAGCCTGTTCGAATTCGGTACACTGGCCGCACTCAACCTCTTTAAAACCCATCAGGTAGATGTTGTGGTGTTAGAAGTGGGACTGGGTGGTCGACTGGATGCGACCAATATTGTGGATCATGATGTCTCGGTTATTACCAGTCTGGCCATTGATCATGTGGACTGGCTGGGGAACGACATTGAAGTGATTGGCTATGAGAAGGCCGGTATTTTCCGTGCCGGGAAGCCAGCCGTCTGCGGTCAGCCCAATCCCCCTGCTTCCGTGGCCGCGCATGCTGACAGTATTGGGGCTGAGTTGTATCAGGTTGGCTATCAGTATACCTACGAGCAGGCAGGAGAGACCTGGAACTGGAAGTGCGGTGCATTCGACATGGAACAGCTGCCTCTGCCTGCTTTACCTTTACCTAACGCGGCCACTGCGCTGATGGCACTTGGTGTCGCTGAACTGGAGATCAGTGATCAGCACATTGTTTCCGGCTTAGCCAAAGTGCGCCTTGCCGGCCGGATGGAAACGGTAGCGGATAATCCGCTGATTTTACTTGATGTGGCCCATAATCCGCATTCGGCAAATTATCTGGCCCGTCAGCTCAAGGCGCTGAAGAATGTCCGCCCGGTGGGTAAAATTCACGGCGTGGTGGGTATGCTGCGTGATAAAGACATCCCATCAACCCTGATTGAGATGAAGGCGGTAGTGGATGCCTGGTATCCGGCATCACTCAAGGGGCCTCGCGCTGCGTCTGCCCAGGAAATTGCTGAGCATCTGACGTTTCAGGGCGATCTGTATACTGCACCTGAACTTGCTTATCAGGCGGCATTAATGCTGGCGCAACCTGAAGATGTCGTGATTGTCTTTGGTTCGTTTTACACAGTTGGCGAAGTGTCCAGCTACATTAAGACACAGGAGTAAGTGTGGCGAGTAAATTTCAGAGTCGTCTGGTCGGAACTATCGTACTGGTCGCAATCGGTGTGATTTTTCTGCCTGATTTTTTTGATGGCAAAAAGCAGCACTTCCAAGAGCAGTTTGCCAGTATTCCTTTGCAGCCTCAGACTGGTAATGAAGACAACCTGATTGCGATTCCGGAACCCGTGGATGCGGAAGCCGAATTACCACCTATGCCAGTGACTGAGCAAATTGCCGGAGAACCTGTACTACCCGAGTCGGTATCCGAGCCTGTTAACGTCAAGCCGCAGCCTGTCGGCGAACCGCAACCGGGCAACACAGACAGTGGCTGGGTTATTCAGCTGGGGGTGTTCCGTAATTTTGAGAATGCGCATCAACTGGTTGAGAAACTCAGAAGTAAAGGCTATCAGGCGCACGTTCTGCCAAAACAGCTGAAACCAGGTGATTTGGCCCGTGTTGTCGTCGGACCCGAGATCGACAAAGATAAACTGTCAGGGAAAGCAGACGATTTGCGTAAACTTACCGGGCTTAACGGGCAATTGCTCAGATTTAACCCACTCAACCCTTAGGTAAACGTTTGCGTTCTGATTTTTTCTGTTAGAATACGCGCCAACAACAAGAATTAAGTAGAAGATGATCTGGATTGATTATGTCATTTTAGGGGTGATTGCCTTTTCTTCACTGGTCAGTTTGATCCGTGGTTTTGTGAAGGAAGCGCTGTCGCTGGTGATTTGGTTTGCGGCATTTTTTGTTGCCAGCAATTTTTACAAAGAACTGGCGGTGTATTTCACCAATATTCAGGATGAGCTCATACGAAATGGCAGTGCTATCGCGGTATTGTTCATTGCCACACTGATTGTGGGAGCGGTAGTGAATTATGTGATCGGGCAACTGGTGCAGAAAACCGGTTTGTCCGGTACCGATAGGGTGCTGGGTATCGTATTTGGTGCCCTTCGCGGTGTGCTTATCATTGCCGCTGTGCTGTTTTTTCTGGATGCCTTTACCGGTTTTGCTGATGCAGAATGGTGGCAGGCGTCGCAGTTAATCCCGCAGTTTGGTGTGGTAATTGAGTGGTTTTTCTCTTACCTGAAAGAGAGTTCCAGTTTTCTTCCCGGCGCGTTATAGCGCCGGATTTATATTAATTGCATTGAGTAACCGTATGGAGACAACGAACTAACGTATTGTTACTCAATGCAATTATTGATGATCCATGACGAGGATTTAGGACATGTGTGGTATTGTCGGAATCGTGGGAAACACCCCGGTTAACCAGTCTATTTATGATGCACTGACCGTGCTGCAGCACCGTGGCCAGGATGCTGCCGGTATTGTTACCCTGGAAAGCAATCGTTTTCGTCTGCGCAAGGCCAATGGCCTGGTGCGTGACGTATTCGAAGCAAAACACATGCAGCGTCTGCAGGGGACCGTAGGGCTTGGGCACGTTCGTTACCCTACTGCGGGCAGCTCAAGTGCTTCAGAGGCTCAGCCTTTTTATGTGAACTCTCCTTACGGTATTTCACTGGCGCACAATGGTAACCTGACTAACGCAGCCGACATCAGAGATTCGCTCTTTGAGCAGGCTCGCCGTCATGTTAACACTTCTTCCGACTCGGAAATTCTGTTGAATGTTCTGGCTCATCAGCTGGAAGGCGCGACTAACTACCCGTTAACTTCAGATGACATCTTTGCGGCGATTCGTGCTGTGCATAAAAAGGTGCGTGGTGCTTATGCCGTTGTGGCTATGGTTATCGGGCATGGTCTGATGGCATTTCGTGACCCGCACGGAATCCGCCCTCTGTGCCTGGGTAAGCGCGAAGTTGAAGGTAAAGTCGAGTACATGGTTGCCTCTGAATCGGTGGCACTGGACGCAGTGGGTTTTGATTTCATGCGTGATGTTGCACCGGGAGAGGCGGTCTATATCACTTTTGACGGCCAACTGTTCACTGAGCAGTGTGCTGAAAATCCGGCTTTGAACCCATGTGTGTTCGAGTTCGTGTATTTTGCCCGTCCAGACTCTTTCATTGATAAGATTTCTGTGTACAGCGCTCGCCTGAATATGGGTAAGAAGCTGGGTGAGAAGATTAAGCGCGAGTGGGATGATCTGGATATTGATGTGGTTATCCCGATTCCGGAAACCTCTTGCGACAGTGCACTGGAAATTGCCCGTACGCTTGATAAACCTTACCGTCAGGGCTTTGTGAAGAACCGCTATGTCGGCCGTACCTTTATTATGCCGGGTCAGCAGCTGCGCCGTAAGTCAGTGCGTCGTAAACTGAACGCGATCAGCTCTGAATTCAAGGGTAAAAGTGTCCTCCTGATTGATGATTCGATTGTACGTGGGACCACCTCTGAGCAAATCATTGAAATGGCGCGTGAAGCGGGTGCCAAAAAAGTCTACCTGGCTTCTGCGGCGCCGGAAATTCGTTTCCCTAACGTATACGGCATTGATATGCCAAGCGCGAATGAACTGATTGCTCATGGTCGTGAAGTGGATGAAATCTGCAAGATGATCGGTGCAGACGGTCTGATTTTCCAGGACTTGCAGGATTTGGTGGATGCGGTTGCAGAAGGCAACCCTGACATTAAACTGTTCGAAACCTCCGTCTTTAATGGCAACTATGTCACGGGCGATGTGAATCAACAGTATTTAGAGTACCTGGAAACGCTGCGCAGCGAGGATGCCAAAACGCAACGTGAGATTCAGCAGGAACTGGCAAACCTGGAACTGTATAACGAAGGCGTGTAACGTCGTTTACTGTCAGTACCAGTGTCTGAACACAAAAAGGCAAGCTCCCGGAGCTTGCCTTTTTAATGTGTTGAAGCCGGGACAGGTTAGTGGCTGAACTGTGGCCCCAATCCCATGTTCCACAGGATGACTGAGCCGGCAATGATGGAAACCAGCAATACCAGGCCACAGGTTACAATCGAGCTGGCATAGATAAAGCCGCGCTCTTCCGGAATGTGCATCAGAATAGGGACACCTGTGTATAGCAGGTACACGGAGTAGGTAATACCGACCAGTCCGGCCATCATCAGAAACCACAACTGAGGGTACAAGGCGGCAATACTGATCATAAACAGCGGCGTTGCTGTGTAAGCTGCCAATTCAAGCGCTTGGGTATAGGTTGGTGTTGAGCCAAAGGTATGGCTCATCCAGTATGTCAGGTAGGCAAGCGCAAATACCCCGCCAATCAGGGCAAAGTACATGGCAACAGACATGAACAGCGCACTGGACGGTGTCAGGTAAATCGGGTCAACAGCCCCGACCCGCCAGCCGATAAACACACTGGAAATGTAGGCAAAAATAGGCGGAAGCAAGGCGATCAGCATAATGTGGCTCAAACTGCTTTGCATCCCCTCATGCTGCTCATCAATGTTGTGCCACTCTTTTTTGGGATGAGTGTAAAGCCCGAATAAATGTCCCAGAATCATAACCTATCCTCGTTATCTAGGGTGCAAATCGCACAACGTATTGCAGGTTGTTGTTCAGAACACTGTCAGTGCATATCCGGGCACTTTTTGTGTTCTTTGTCATATAACGTTTAGACGGGCTTCTGCCGGTTGGCAAGGTGAGCAGGCTCAGGATGTGCTGAAGAAGTGACTTACGAACTCAATAAACAGCCTCAGCTTCTCTGGTTGGTGATCTTTGTGGTTATAGAGAAGATAGACATTGCGCGGGTTGGCCGACCAGTTATCCAGCACTCGTACCAGCTCACCGCTGTGAATGTATTTTTTCAGCATGGCATCTGGCATTAATGTAATTCCCAGCCCGGCCACACAAGCTTTCCTGACCACATTCAGCTGATTGGACTCGAAGCGTCCCTTCTCATTAACCGTGATGTTTTCTCCGTCTTTGTTGCTGAGCCGCCAGCGCAGCAGAGGAGAGCCTTTGAGCAGGGAGTGCTTGGACAGATCTTGCGCATGAGTGAGCGTTGGGTGACGTTGCAGATAATCTGGGCTGGCAACCAGTATATCTTCCACCGCGTTTATTTTACGGGCAATCAGTGCCGAATCACGTTGCGGACCGACACGAAAGATAACATCCCAGTCAGTTGGGTCTAACTGCTCGGGTTCGTTGCTCAGAAACAATTCAATACTGATAGCCGGGTGTTCAAGCATGAAGGCGTTGAGCATAGGTTGCAGCATGACTTTGCTCAGATTGGTCGGAGCTGCTATTTTGAGTCGTCCGCTTGCCCCTCTGGACTCTTCCCGAATATTTTCTGCGGTATCCAGTAACTGTTGAAGCAATGGCGTACACAGCTGGTAATACTGCTGGCCAGCTTCAGTCAGCGACAGCTTGCGAGCATGGCGGTTTAGCAGGCGCAGGTTCAGGCTTTCTTCCAGTGCCTGTATACGGCGGGTCAGTGTGGCAACAGGCACCTGATGCTTGCGAGAAGCGGCGGTATAGCTGCCTTCCTCAACCACAATGCGAAATAAATTTAGATCATCAAGCTTCATAGGCGTGTCGTGAGCGGATATGAGAAAGTGGGAATTGTATAACAAAACACTCAATGTGAAGAGGTTAACATTGAGTGTTATTAAAATAGGACCTTCAGGGACCAAAACGAGTTTCGCAATGGGCAAGATTTTGAACTGGCTAACAGAATACTAAAACTAAAGTTCATGAACAGGCAGACGCCCTGACGTAGCGCGGTTTTACGCCTATCCTAAATGAGAACATTCATCGCGACTACCCAACTTCGCACAGATTCAATTAGAAGGATGTGCCTGTTCAGCAGAATATTATTCTGTGCTCTTGGCCCCTTGTTTCATGGAGGGCACAATCGTTGCTAGAAGGTAAAGATATCCTCATTGTGGAGGACGATCCGGTGTTTCGCCGGATGATAACAGGCTTTTTGCTATCGCAAGGATGCGAGGTCAGGGAAGCTGAAGACGGTTTACAGGGACTGCGGGCCCTGCGCGACGGTATCCCTGATGTGCTTTTGTGCGATCTGGCTATGCCTGTATTGACAGGCATGGAGTTTGTTGAAGAGGTTTCGCTGCATTACCCCATGATTCCTGTCATTGTCATTTCCGGTACCGGTGAAATGGCCGATGTCGCAGCCGCTCTCAGGCATGGCGTCAAAGATTTTCTGGTCAAACCGCTGGATAACATCATGGTGCTGAAAGCTGCACTGATGTCGGTACTCAAAGCACAGGAAAACACAACCGAATACACAGACTTTTCCAGCCAGCTATTGCAGCATGACTCGACGGTAGATGAAGAACTGCAGTGGCATATCAATGAGCTGGAATCAAATCCGGAGATTGCTCGCGAGCTGCTGGTGGGGCTGATGCCGGACACCTTGTCCCGTCAGGGAGACTGGCAGATGAGCTACTGCGTTTTGCAGTCTGCCGATGTGCAGCCCGTGTTGCTCGACTACACTTGGTTGATGGACGGTCGTCTGGCTTTCTATCTGCTTGATGCTGAGTCAGGGGGCCGGCAGGGGGCGGCCACTGTGCTGCTGATACGTGCATTGTTCAATGACTATCTGCGCAAACGTATGGCAAGCGAGAATGACATTTCCAGTATGCTGCAAACCATTGAAAACGGGATGAAGCAGTCGGGTTACGCTGTGCCTATCAAGGGGTTGTTTGGTATTTTTGATGCGTGTGACAGAAGCCTGGTGGTGGTGTCAACCGGATCGGAAGCGATGCTGAGAACCAGCGATGGAGAAATGATAGTCCCGGCTGGCACCAGTCTGGGAGACGGGGCACGAAAAAACCTCACCTCTTCCTATGTTCTGCCGTATTCAGGCGCACGCTTGTCTTTGAGCAAAATTGGCGCCGCTAATTTCAGTATTACAATTCAGCGACTGGACGCCATGAAAGAGCATGAAATCCATCCGGCAGTGAAAGCAAAAACGAAAGTTTAGCGGAGAATCAATACACTATCAGCTTTAGGAGTAAACTGGAAAACGTTGGAAAAGTAAACGCTTAGCGTCAATGTACAGGGAAACTATTGAGGTTTATACCTCCCACCATATAATCACTTTCAGACAGACATTTTCCGGGCAGAGACGATATGAAAGATTGGTACCTACTTTATTGCAAGCGAAGCGAGCAGGAGCGGGCCGTGGTCAATCTGGATCGTCAGGGCGTAGAGTGCTATTACCCTCAGGTACTCGTCGAGAAAGTGGTGCGCGGAAAACGTGTCACTGTGAATGAACCACTGTTCCCTAATTATATGTTTGTTTGTTTTGACCCTGAATATGTCAGCTATACCACAGTCCGCTCGACGCGCGGTGTGGCTGACTTTATCCGCCAGGGGGCATACCCGCAAAAAGTTCAGCCTGAACTGCTGTTTGAGTTAATGACGAATGAAAATTGCGAAGAACACAGACGTCTGTTGTCTAATCTGCCCAAACCCGGCGAGTGCCTCGAGCTCAAACAAGGCCAGTTTAAGGGCCTTGAAGCCATCTATCAGGAACCTGACGGTGAAAAGCGCTCATTCATGCTGATAAACTTGCTCGGTAAACCGGTGAAAATCAGTATAGATAACGCAGATATCGTCCGCCGTGGGTAACCTGGTCGTGGCTTAAACATTCCGCCATCTCTGTCCTGCGTAATTTGTCTTTTTGTCGTTGAGGACACCAGCTCACGCTTATTGCTCAGATCTCTCGCTGCATAAAGGCAAGTTTGTTATATTGCGACTGACAATGACAACGTACATGGAAAAAGCAATGCAAAAGTCTTCCCCAGTTCGTAAAGCGGTCATTCCGGTAGCCGGTTTAGGGACCAGGATGTTACCAGCCACAAAGGCCATTCCCAAAGAGATGCTGCCTATTGTGGACAAACCTCTGATTCAATATGTCGTGAATGAATGTGTTGCGGCCGGTATTAAAGAAATAGTGCTGGTTACCCATTCGTCTAAAAACTCTATTGAAAACCACTTTGATACTTCATTTGAGCTGGAAGCAACGCTTGAAAAGCGGGTTAAGCGTCAGTTGCTGGATGAAGTACAGAACATCTGTCCAAGTGATGTGACCATAATGCATGTGCGTCAGGGCCAGGCAAAAGGCCTGGGCCATGCGGTACTTTGTGCCCGTCCACTGGTAGGCAACGAGCCGTTTGCCGTTGTCCTGCCAGATGTGATTCTGGATGATGCTGCCAGCGATCTGCGTAGTGAGAACATGGCAGCTATGGTTAATCTGTTCAATGAAACAGGTGTTAGCCAGGTCATGGTAGAGCCAGTACCAATGTCGGAAGTGTCTAACTATGGTGTGGCTGATGTGAATGGCGAGCAAATTGCGCCAGGCGATTCAGCCTCTATGGCCAAGGTTGTTGAGAAACCAGCGGCTGATCAGGCGCCGTCTAACCTGGCCATCGTGGGGCGTTATATCCTTCCTGCCGAAATCTGGGAAATTCTTGCCAAAACTCCGATTGGTGCAGGTGATGAAATTCAGCTGACAGACGCAATTGATATGTTGATGGAAAAGCAGCAGGTTAATGCGTTCCACATGACTGGTAAGAGCCATGATTGCGGCAGTAAACTGGGTTATATGCAGGCATTCGTAGAATACGGCTTACGCCACCCTGTGCTCGGGAATGATTTCGCGGCTTATCTGAAAACGCTGCAGAAATAACGCGGGTTATAACAGGTTATAAAAGCTGGCCAGTACCGATGAATAACAAAAAAAGCGAGGTTGATTACCTCGCTTTTTTGTTTCTGGAATAACTAAATACCTGTCAGCTTTCGTGGAATTGCTCACAGGCCAGCAGGGTATTTTCGATCAGTGTGGCAACCGTCATCGGGCCAACACCACCAGGGACGGGAGTAATGTGTTTGGCCTTTTGGCGCGCGACATCATATTCCACATCACCCACCAGGGTGCCGTTGTCCAGGCGATTGATACCGACATCTATGATAGTCGCGCCTTCTTTAATCCAGCTACCCGGAATAAAATTAGGCTTTCCTACCGCGACAACCAGGATATCAGCCTGACGAACATGGCTTTCCAGATCCTGAGTGAATCGGTGACAGGTTGTGGTCGTGGCGCCGGCAAGCAACAGTTCAAGGGTCATAGGGCGGCCAACGATATTAGAAGCACCCACAATAACCGCGTGTTTGCCACGAGCCTGGATATTATAGCGCTCCAGCAAAGTGATAATCCCCTTTGGTGTGCATGAGCGCAGTTTCGGGATGCGCTGGCACAGACGCCCGACGTTATAGGGGTGGAAACCGTCGACATCTTTCTCGGGATTAATATGTTCAAGCACTTTGGTGGAGTCAATGCCTGCAGGCAGAGGCAACTGTACCAGTATCCCATCTATGGACTGATCTGCATTCAGTTCATCAATCAGCGCCAGCAGTTCGACTTCTGCAGTATCAGCAGGAAGGTCGAATGAGCGAGAGATAAAGCCCACTTCTTCACAGGCTTTGCGCTTGCTGCCGACATAAATCTGTGAGGCAGGATCCTGACCTACCAGAATGACGGCTAACCCAGGTGCACGTAATCCCGCGTCAGTGCGAGCCTTAACACGTGCAGCAACTTCTTGTCTGACAGTTTGTGAGATAAGTTTTCCATCAATGATTTGAGCGGCCATGATTTTCCTTTGTACAGAAATGAGCTGAGCAGGCATATTGTCGCAGAGATAAGGGGGGAAATCTATAGCGCAAACGTTTGCTTTTTGCGGGCTTCAGATAAAACCCCTGCGTTAATAAAGAAGTAATTGCTGCCTAAAATACTGCAATCTAAAGATTTTCAAATAATAAGTGCTTAGCTGTACAGAGAAAGGATGTGTTTCGCTGAGGCAACAAAGGTGGGTGTTTGCCGTAAGTTTAACCGCTTGGTGCATTTGGCGAGGTATTTTAACGTTTTATCGTTGACCTTGATCTCAAGCGACGTATAATTCACCCCCGTTAGTTAACGCTACTGATTGCTAACTCTCAGACAATGCGCCCTTAGCTCAGTTGGATAGAGCACGTGCCTTCTAAGCATGTGGTCGCAGGTTCGAATCCTGCAGGGCGCGCCACTTTTCTTCGTCACACCCTTCTTTTTCTACTCGCTTCTTCATTTTTCATCTTTGGTTACAGTGCGCAAAGCAGCATGCAGTATTGATTAAAATTCCTGCACTGAATCGACATTTGAACAAAAAAGCGAGGCTAAACTGCAATTTTTTCGTGTTTTCTCTTGAAAATGCGAATTCAGACCCTATCTTGTCCGAAGGTTTACACTTGGTGTGACACCAGATGCCTCGACGAAAGAGGGCTGGGTCGTTATAATACCGCGCTTTAATTTTTGTTTCAGTGGCACTGGCTAGTGATACAGAAATTGACCGAATTCAGGCGTTATGGTGTTCAAGCCGTAACACGAAAGGATGCCAGCGTCAGCAGAGATCTGACGGGCAAGATAACTCAGTCAACCTGAGTCAGTTTTGAGGTTTAAGAAAATGCAAGTTACCGTTGAAACCACTGAAGGCCTAGAACGCCAAATTACGATTACTGTACCTGCTGCAAACATCGAAGATGCAGTAACTGCCCAGTTGCAGAAAATCGCTAAAACCCGTCGTTTTGACGGTTTCCGTCCTGGTAAAGCACCAATCAAGATGGTTGCACGTATGTTCGGCGCATCTGTACGTCAGGATGTACTGGGTGAAGTGATGCAGCGTCATTACATTGAAGCTATCGTTAAAGAGAAAATTAACCCAGCCGGTGCGCCAACGTTCACGCCAGTCGACATGGCTGAAGGTAAGGATCTGGTTTTCAAAGCAACCTTCGAAGTGTTCCCTGAAATTGAACTGACGGGTCTGGACAAGATTGCTATCGAGAAGCCAGCTGCTGAAGTGAAAGAAGAAGACGTTGCTCAGATGCTGGAAACACTGCGTAAGCAGCAAGCTAACTGGGCTGAAGTTGATACCGCTGCTGACGCAGACAGCCGTGTGACTATCGATTTCACTGGTTCTATTGACGGTGAAGAATTCGACGGCGGTAAAGCAGAAGCTTTCCCTCTGGCAATGGGCCAGGGCCGTATGATTCCAGGCTTCGAAGAAGGTATCGTTGGTAAGAAAGCGGGTGAAGAGTTCAGCATTGAAGTCACTTTCCCTGAAGACTATCACGCCGAGAACCTGAAAGGTAAAGCGGCTGTGTTCGCCATCAAACTGCACAAAGTAGAAGCTCAGGAGCTGCCAGAGCTGAACGACGAATTTGTGAAGAAGTTTGGCGTTGAAGACGGTTCTGTTGAAGGCCTGAAAGCTGAAGTGCGCAAGAACATGGAGCGCGAGCTGAAGCAAGCGGTTAAAGGCCGTATCAAGGATCAGGTTCTGAATGGTCTGATTGAACAAAACGACATTGCTGTACCTTCTGCGCTGATTGACCAGGAAGTTAACACCCTGCGTCAGCAGGCTGTTCAGCGTTTCGGCGGTAATGCGGATAATGCGGATAATGCACCAGAGCTGCCACGTGAGCTGTTCGAAGAGCAAGCTAAACGTCGTGTAGTAGTTGGTCTGCTGCTGGGTGAAGTGATCAAGGCTGAAGAACTGAAAGCCGATGACGAGCGAGTTAAGGCGCTGATCACTGAAATGGCATCTGCTTATGAAGATCCAACGGAAGTTGTTGCATACTATGAAAAGAATGAGCAACTGATGAACAACATGCGTAATGTTGCTCTGGAAGAACAAGCGATTGATGCTCTACTGGCTAAAGCACAGGTTTCAGAAAAAGAAGTAAGCTTCAATGAGCTGATGAATCAGCAACCAGCAGCTTAATTGACTGAAATGACTGTAAAGATTTGACTTCATTTCAAATCTTCTGCTAACAATGGTCCGTATGAGTCAATCATTCGGGCCATTAATTTTTTGGGGAAATAAGGTTATGAGCTACCAAGATAATAACGCCATGTCGCCAATTATGAATGCGCTGGTTCCTATGGTGGTCGAGCAGACCTCTCGTGGCGAGCGTTCCTACGACATCTATTCCCGACTATTGAAGGAGCGTGTGATCTTTCTGACCGGCCAGGTTGAAGATCAGATGGCGAACCTGGTTGTGGCACAGCTGTTGTTCCTGGAGTCAGAGAACCCTGACAAAGATATTTTCCTGTATATTAACTCCCCTGGTGGCTCAGTCACTGCAGGTATGTCCATCTATGACACTATGCAACACATCAAACCGGATGTGAGTACCTTCTGTATGGGACAAGCATGTTCAATGGGTGCATTCCTGCTGGCAGGTGGAGCGAAAGGTAAACGTTTTTGTCTGCCTAATTCCCGTGTAATGATCCACCAACCATTAGGCGGTTTCCAGGGACAGGCTTCTGATATTCAGATTCATGCTCAGGAAATTCTGACAATTAAGAAGCGATTAAACAATCTGCTGGCTGACCATACCGGCCAACCATTGGAAATCGTTGAAAAAGATACAGACCGTGACAACTTCATGTCTGCTGAGCAGGCTGCGGAGTATGGACTGGTTGATGCCGTTTTGAATAAGCGTGACTAACCTGTCATTATGGTGCACAGTGCTCTGAAGGCGCAAGGTGACAGCAAAGTGACGAGAGATGTTATACACTCAAAACAAGGCAAGGATGGGTGAAACCCAATATGAGGTTAGCGAATGACAGATAAGCGAAAAGAGAGTGGTAGTGGAAAACTGCTGTACTGCTCTTTCTGCGGTAAAAGTCAGCATGAAGTTCGCAAGCTGATTGCTGGCCCTTCTGTGTATATTTGCGATGAGTGCGTCGATCTGTGTAACGACATCATTCGCGAAGAAATCAAAGAAGTTATGCCAAAGCGCGATGGTAATGAACTGCCAACGCCAAGGGAGATCCGCACGCACTTAGATGATTATGTCATCGGCCAGGATCACGCGAAGAAAGTACTGGCTGTAGCTGTCTACAACCATTACAAGCGTTTGCGTAATGGCGACACCACAAGTGATGGTGTCGAGTTGGGTAAAAGTAACATCCTGCTGATAGGTCCGACGGGTAGTGGTAAAACACTGCTTGCAGAAACGCTGGCGCGTATGCTGGATGTACCTTTCACTATGGCGGATGCAACGACCCTGACCGAAGCCGGTTATGTCGGTGAAGATGTAGAAAACATCATCCAGAAGTTGCTGCAGAAATGTGATTACGATGTCGCTAAAGCTGAGCGCGGAATAGTTTATATTGATGAAATTGACAAGATTTCCCGTAAATCTGACAACCCATCAATTACCCGTGACGTGTCTGGCGAAGGTGTGCAGCAGGCGCTGCTGAAATTGATCGAGGGTACGGTTGCCTCTGTGCCTCCACAGGGCGGTCGTAAACATCCTCAGCAGGAGTTCCTGCAGGTTGATACATCGAAAATACTCTTTATTTGTGGTGGTGCATTTGCAGGCCTGGATAAAGTGGTAGAGCAACGTGTGGCAACCAGTTCAGGTATTGGTTTTGGTGCGGAAGTCCGCTCTAAAGATCAGCGCAACACACTCAGTGATTTGTTCGAGAAAGTCGAACCGGAAGATCTGGTGAAATACGGTTTGATCCCTGAGTTTATCGGTCGTCTGCCAGTCACTGCGATTTTGAGTGAGCTGGATGAATCTGCTCTGGTGCAGATTCTGCGTGAGCCGAAAAATGCGCTGACAAAACAGTATGCTGCATTACTGGAGCTGGAAAACGTTGAACTGGAATTTCGTGACGATGCGCTGCAGGCAATTGCCCGTAAAGCCATGGAACGTAAAACCGGTGCACGTGGCCTTCGCTCTATCGTAGAGGCGGTGCTGCTGGATACCATGTATGAGCTACCTTCTGCCGAAGGCGTGAGTAAAGTAGTGATTGATGAGTCGGTTATTAAAGGTGAATCTGAACCTTTGCTGATTTATGAAAACACTGAAAATCAAGCTGCAGGCGGCGAGTAAGTGGTTGCAAAACGTACAGTTTGAGTAAATAAAGGAGGCTTTGGCCTCCTTTTTGATTTTCTGGCAAATCGACCGTTGAATCTTGTCAGTCTGCCCCCATATACTCACTAAAAGAGACTGAACGGAAAGAGAGAACAATATGAACCTGGAGCGTTCGGAACGCCTTGCCATTCCCGTTCTGCCACTGCGTGACGTGGTGGTCTACCCTCATATGGTTATTCCATTGTTTGTAGGCCGGGATAAATCCATTCGTTGCCTTGAAACCGCAATGGATAACGATAAACAAATTTTGTTGGTTGCCCAAAAAGAAGCGGCAACTGACGAACCAACCGTTGACGATCTCTATGATGTCGGCACAGTGGCGACCATACTGCAGCTCCTGAAATTGCCTGATGGCACAGTGAAGGTGTTGGTAGAAGGTCAGCAGCGTGCAAACGTTAAAAAGTTGACTGACGACGAATTTTTCAGTGCGGAAGCGGAATTTCTGGTCACGCCGGAAATGGACGAGCGCGAGCAGGAAGTGCTGGTTCGCACTGCGATCAATCAGTTTGAAGGCTTTATCAAGCTGAACAAGAAGATCCCGCCTGAAGTGCTTACGTCACTGAATGGTATTGATGAGGCCGCTCGCCTTGCCGATACCATTGCTGCGCACATGCCACTGAAACTGGCAGATAAGCAGAAAGTGCTCGAAATTGTGGATATCACGGAACGTCTGGAGTTCCTGATGGCCATGATGGAGTCTGAAATTGATCTGCTGCAGGTAGAGAAACGTATCCGTGGCCGCGTCAAGAAACAGATGGAAAAGAGCCAGCGCGAGTACTATCTGAATGAGCAGATGAAAGCCATCCAGAAAGAACTGGGTGAGCTGGACGATGCACCGGACGAATTCGAATCGTTGAAGAAAAAAATCGACGAGTCGAAGATGCCAGCCGAAGCACGTGAAAAAACTGAGCAGGAATTGCAAAAGCTGAAAATGATGTCGCCGATGTCAGCTGAAGCGACTGTGGTTCGTGGTTATATCGACTGGATGCTGAGTGTGCCCTGGCACAAGCGTACCAAGGTCAAGAAAGATCTGGCTAAAGCGGAAGAGATCCTCAATGCCGATCACTATGGTCTGGAACGCGTCAAAGACCGCATTCTTGAGTATTTAGCTGTCCAGAGCCGTATTAATAAGCTGAAAGGCCCGATCCTGTGTCTGGTTGGCCCTCCTGGTGTCGGTAAAACGTCTCTGGGGCAGTCGATTGCTGCTGCCACTGGCCGTAAATACGTGCGTATGGCGCTGGGCGGGGTGCGTGATGAAGCGGAAATCCGTGGTCACCGCCGGACTTACATCGGCTCAATGCCAGGCAAGCTGATCCAGAAAATGGCCAAAGTTGGCGTGAAAAACCCACTGTTCCTGCTGGATGAGATCGACAAGATGTCTTCCGACATGCGTGGCGATCCTGCATCAGCGTTGCTGGAAGTTCTGGATCCGGAACAGAACAATGCGTTTAACGACCATTATCTGGAAGTGGATTACGATTTGTCCGACGTGATGTTCGTGGCGACATCGAACTCGATGAATATTCCTGGCCCGTTACTGGACCGTATGGAAGTGATTCGCCTGTCTGGTTATACCGAGGACGAAAAACTCAACATCGCCAAACGTCACTTGCTGGAAAAACAGATTCAACGTAACGGCCTGAAAAAAGGCGAAGTGGAGATAGAAGATTCTGCCATCATCGGCATCATCCGCTACTACACCCGCGAAGCTGGCGTGCGTAATCTTGAGCGTGAAATTTCCAAATTGTGCCGTAAAGCGGTGAAAGAAATCCTGCTGAACCCGAAAGTGAAAAAGGTCACCATTAATCAGGCGAACCTGAAGCAGTACTTGGGTGTGCAGCGCTTCGACTACGGAAAAGCAGAAGAAAGCAACCGTATTGGACAAGTCACCGGGCTGGCGTGGACCGAGGTGGGCGGCGATCTGCTGACCATTGAAACTGAGTCTATGCCGGGCAAAGGCAAGCTGTCTTACACCGGATCTCTCGGCGATGTGATGCAGGAGTCTATTCAGGCAGCAATGACTGTGGTACGTACTCGCGCAGAGAAACTGGGTATTAATAACGACTTCTATGAGAAGCGTGATATCCATGTTCATGTTCCTGAAGGGGCAACCCCTAAAGACGGCCCAAGTGCGGGTATTGCAATGTGTACGGCACTGGTGTCGAGCCTGACAGGTAACCCTGTGCGCAGCGATGTCGCGATGACAGGTGAAATTACCCTGCGTGGTGAGGTTCTGCCTATCGGTGGTTTGAAAGAAAAACTGCTGGCAGCACACCGTGGTGGTATTAAAACGGTGCTGATTCCAAAAGAGAATGAACGTGATCTGGAAGAGATCCCAGACAACGTTATTGCTGATTTGGAAGTCCGCCCGGTTCGCTGGATTGATGATGTGTTACGCATCGCCCTGGAAAATAATCCGACAGGGATCGAGCTGGTAAATGCTCAAAACAGTGATATGCAGCAAAATTAACAGATGTAAGAGGCTGACTGTGGTGGAAATCGCTTGTCAGCCTTTTTCTGTCTGGCTATAAGTGGGGTCTAATTTGCTGTAAGCTCAATAATAACAAGGCTTACAGCCTGTTCAGTGTCACAATGAGCTGATAAATTAGACCTGATACAAGTTTTTGATTGTCCTTTGTCGTCACAGCGTAAACATAGATTATGCTGTTGTCAGGAAGACAATGTTCATAGAGGGGAAGAAATCGTGAACAAAACTCAATTGGTTGATAAAATTGCCGAAGGTGCTGATATTTCTAAAGCATCTGCTGGCCGTGCGCTGGACGCTTTCATTGAGGCAGTATCTGAGTCTCTGAAGGAAGGTGACCAGGTTGCGCTGGTTGGTTTTGGTACATTCTCTGTTCGTGAGCGCGCTGCCCGTACCGGCCGTAACCCACAAACGGGTGAAGAAATCCAAATCGCAGCAGCACGTGTACCAGGTTTCAAACCAGGTAAAGCGCTGAAAGATTCTGTCAACTGATTCTGGCTTTGCCAGTAAGTTGAAATGAACAAAACCTTACGCTTCTTGTCATATAGTGGCATTATTGCGTAACACGAGAGCGCATCATATCTGATGCGCTTTTTTTACATTGTATCAGGGTGAACAGATTGTGATTCCTCAGAATCGTAATCAACAGTTATTGCCAGCTCGAACAACTAGGAGATACGGCACGTTATGATGGAGCGGATGCGCGAAGGCGTTAGCAGCATTTGGGTGAAGATTATTCTCTCCCTAATCATATTTTCTTTTGTCTTTGCCGGTGTAGGCAGTTATCTGGCAAATTCTAATCAGCCTGTAGCGGCAAAGATTGACGGCGAGGAAATCAGCCAGAATCAGTTCGAGCAGGCATACCAGAACGAACGTAACCGTATGCAGTCGCAGCTGGGAGAGTATTTCTCTACGCTGATGGGTGACCCTGGCTATGTTCAGCAGTTTCGTCGCAGTGTGCTAGACCGTTTGGTGAACGATGCGCTGATTGAGCAACGTGCTAACGAGCTGGGCTTACGTATCAGTGATGATCAGGTGAAGCAAGCAATCCGTTCAATGCCTGAGTTTCAGCGTGACGGTAAGTTTGACAACGAAGTGTATGCTTCTTTGCTTCGTCGCTCGCGTTTCACGCCTGATCAATTTGCCGAGTACATGCGTACCGACATGCTGCGTCAGCAGCTGCTGAGCGCTATTCAGGGCAGTGATTTTGCATTGAATAACGAATTAACTCAGTTGCAGCAACTGGAGCAACAACAGCGTGAAGTGCGCAGTCTGACCCTGAACCTAGATACGTTTAAGGCAACTACTGAGATCTCAGAAAGCGACAGCAAAGATTACTATGAGCAGCACCCGGAAGCCTTTACACGTCCGGAGCAAGTGAAAGTTGCTTATATTGAGCTGTCTGGCGATACACTGAAAAGTACCATGGATGTCAGTGATGATGAGCTGAATGCGTATTATCAGGATAACCTGACTAAGTTCTCGACGCCTGAACAGCGCCATGTTCGCCACATTCTGATTCAGGGTGACGATGCAGAGGCCCAGTCAAAGGCGGAAGCGATTCTTGCCGAGCTGAGCCAGGGAGCGGATTTTTCCGAGCTGGCAAGCTCCAAATCGGATGACACTTTTAGTGCGAAACAGGGTGGTGAGCTGGACTGGTTTGAGCGTGGTGTGATGGACCCTGCGTTTGAAGAAGCGGCTTTTGCTTTGGAAAACCAAGGCGATCTGTCTGGCGTAGTGAAATCCTCATTTGGCTATCACATCATTCAGCTGGAAGCGGTCAAAGCACCTACTGCCAAGCCTCTTGCCGAGGTTCGCAGCGGTCTGTTGGCGGATCTGCGTGAACAAAAAGCGGCTGAAGCGTTTTATCAGTTGCAGACCAAACTGGCGGAATCTGCTTTCGAGATACCGGATTCATTGGATGATGCGGCTAAAGCGGTCAATGCTAAAGTACAGAAGACTGACTTCTTCGCACTTAACAATGCCCAGGGCGTGTTGGCTTCACCTGCTGTTGTCCAGGCGCTAGGTAATGCGGAAGTACGTGAAGATGGTTTGAATTCTGAAGTCATTGAATTGGGTTCGGAGCATATCATTGTTGTGCGTGTTGATGAGTCTCGCCCTGAACAACTGCTACCGTTTGAGGAGGTTGCTGCTCAGGTGCATGAGATAATGGCAGCCCAGCGTGGTGAAGAAGCGGCTGAGAAGCAGGCTGATGAGATTCTTGCTGCATTGCGTAATGGTGATAGCGCCATTTTGGAGCAGTATGAACTGAGCTTTTCTGAACCTCAGACTATCAGTCGTCGTGGCAGCGATCCTGTGATTGCACAAGAAGCATTTGCGATGGCAAAACCTGAAGCGGGTAAGTCGGTCTATGGTGTGACTCATGACCAGCAGGGCAATGTTGTTGTGATTGCGCTGGATAAAGTGATTGAGCCTGAGATTGATTCGGCCAGCGTGAATGGGCAACTGGCCGAACAGGTTGCTCAGATGAATGCTCAGCAGGATGTAGCCGCTTTACTTGATGTTCTGCGCGCTGATGCAGAAGTGACCTATCCGGTATTGGATGCATCTGCAAACTAAATGTAATTGATAATTATAATAGACGGGCCGCTTTGTGCGGCCCGTCGTTTTTTTATCTTGTCATATTCTGGCGAGCATTATTGTGTGATTAAAAATGATTATCCTTGTGCTGAATTAACACCAAGGAGAAAAAATGAAAAACACATTTGCATTAATTTTGCTGGCGTCGAGCGTTGTCTTACCTGGAGTGGTGGATGCGTCCGATAAGCATGAAGGGATTGAAATAACAATTAATATCAATAGTGCCAATGCTGAGGAACTGGATAAGCTACTATTAGGCGTTGGTCCGGATAAAGCTCAGAGCATTATTGAATACCGGGAGCAGAATGGGAAATTTGCCACTATCGAGGATCTGAGTAAGGTCAAAGGCATTGGCGCCTCTACTGTAGACAAAAACCGCGATCGCATTCAGCTCTGATGAGCTGAAGACTGAAACGCCACTATCTTGTAAGGGGTGCAATGCGCCCCTTGCAACCTGCATTATTTAACGGGTGATGCTGATAACCTGAAAGCAGGTGGCAGCATGGCTAACAAGAAGCCACCGACAGCGCCTGCAAGATGCGCTTCCACTGCAATCTGTGCTTTAATCATGGACGCAGTTTCAGCGGACCCTCCGCTATACAAATCCCAGCTGATTTTTAGGATACCGGCTATCAGCAATAACCGTCCACCAGCACGCTGTGTGCGAATATCCTGACAGGCTCCCCAAATGAAAATCCCATGTAACAGGCCGGACAATCCTGCGTAACCGTCCAGCTTGGTAAGAAACAGAGACAGGCCTACAATCAAGCTTAACGAGGCTAGTAACAGCCCGAAGCGTCCTGCAGTCAGGTAAAACCGGAACAGATAACTGATTATCAGCAAACCTGAAACATTCATGCCGAGATGGGCCCAATTGGTGTGGGTGAAATTTCCTGTTAGGATCCGCCACCATTGCCCGGCTTCAATGAGTGGACGCTGCCATTCAAGCAGTGCATGAAGTGGTGCAAGCTGTGCTGCGACACAAAAAAGACAGGTTGCCAGCAGAGACAGGAGCAGAGATCGTGATAACAAGGGCACCTCAATGAGCCGATACTGTGAAGATTGCGGTAAAGCAGGCAATGCCTGCATTTGCCAGTGGATTGAAAAAATTGATGCTAGAACTGAACTCTGGATATTGCAACACCCGTCTGAAGTCAGCCGGCCGCTCGGTACGGCCCGTATTCTGACCTTATCGCTGCCAAACGCGCGCTTATGGGTAGGTGAAGATTTCAGCCGGCATGAGGAAATTAATAGCCTGCTGGCTGACCCTGATCGCCATGCTGCGGTGCTCTATCCGGATGAGCAGGCTGTGCCGCTTTCCCGTCGGGCTGCATCAAATTCGCTTCCTCTGACGACATTAATACTCTTGGATGGTACATGGAAGAAGGCGTATAAAATGTGGCGCTTGTCAGCTAACCTGCAAGCCTTGCCGTGCGTGTGCCTTGATGATGTACCCGCGGGGAATTACCGGATTCGAAAATCACCCAAACAATCAGGATTATCAACCGTTGAAGCGGCCTTTCACGCCCTGAGTCAGCTTGAAGGCGAAAGCCGGCGTTTTTTGCCATTAGTGACTGCGTTTGAAAAGATGATTGATTTTCAGATTAGCCATATGCCGCCCGGACTGTTCGAACGGCATTATGGCAAGCAGCCTTAAACAATAGGCCCTATTTTCCATTCACTGGCAGGTTGAAACAGGTTGCTATAAAGACGTTGGGCGAACCCGTCTGTCATCCCGGCAATATAGTCAGCAATGATCCGCTGTTCATTTTCACTATGATGGATGGCTGTGCGCCAGCGGTCGCGTGTACTGGCCGGCAGCAACCGCTCGGGATCAGAGGTGAAAGCCTCGAACATTTCCATGATGATCTGCTGCCCTTTGTACTCAAGCAGCTGAATTTCCGGTTTATGGACCACGTACTCGCTGACAAATTGCTTCAGTACTGTCAGGGCGCTTTCCATGGGGGCCGACAGGTAGGCGTTCCATTTTAGCAGTGGTTCGCTGAATGCAGGGGCATTTTCGGCGGTTGTCGGGCCAATCTCAATCGCTGTGATAAGGGCATTCACCAAAGCACCAATGGCATCTTTGCGCTGATGGTGATCGGCAAACAACTGCTGACTCAGCCACTCCGTCCGAGAAGCCAGCCAGGGTTCCCCACAGTGCAGTAACTGGCTGGCTGCAGCCTCTTCCCATTGTTTCTGTGTCACTATGCCCATGACGATGGCATCTTCCAAATCGTGCACGCCATACGCAATGTCGTCGGCAAGTTCCATGATGGAACAGTCTAAAGACTTAAAGCGTGTTTTGAGGTGTTGAGTGGGAGAATGCCGCTCGCTGCGCATCATACCGAACAGCTCCCTGTCTTGCTCTGGAAGAGAAGACAGTACCCACTCAAAGGTCTCTTTGTCGTCGCGGTAAATTCCCTTGGCCGGCTGCCAGTCTTTGGCACGCAAATGCCGGAAGTCGCTGACTTCAGGGGGTTGCTCTGTGGCTCTTGTATCGCGGATAAAAGCCGGGTATTTCAGCAGCCCGAGCAAAGTGCGGCGTGATAAATTCATACCAAACTTTTCGGTATAGGGCTCAAGTAATGTGACAATTCTGAAAGTCTGCGCATTGCCTTCAAAGCCACCATGATCACGCATCATATAATTGAGCGCTACCTCACCACCATGGCCAAACGGCGGATGCCCGATGTCATGCGCCAGACACAGGCTTTCCATCAGGCTGTTTGAGGGCAAGAGCGAGCGAAATTCGGGCTGCTTGATTTTCAGCTGAGCCACGATGCCGGTGCCGATTTGGGAAGCTTCCAGCGAGTGGGTCAGCCGGGTGCGGTAAAAGTCGTGGTGACCGGCGCCATGGACCTGAGTTTTGGCCTGTAAGCGGCGAAAGGCCGCAGAGTGAAGAATTCTGGCGCGATCACGCTGATAGGCAGTACGGTGATCATCGCGTCTTTCCTTGTGCTCCTGACTCTTTCTTGCTTGCCACAGAGCGGTGCTTGGGTCACTGGGTAAAGGCATTAACTGATCTCATCCAAAGTTAGGTTGAAACTGGTGGCGAAGGTTTTCAGGAAATAGCTCATTTCCTGTGTCTTTCGCTCTTCCAGCGTTTCTTCGAGACGTTTCTTGGCCTGTGTGAATTCGTGATTGCCGGCACTGAGCTCTTCCAGACATTTCAGGTAAGCACACAAGGTATCGGCCTGCTTGACTATGTGGTAGTCCTGCTGGTCGATGGCATCACTGACCAGCAAAGGGGCGTAGTCGGCCTGAAACTCGTCGGGGAGCATAGAAAGCAGCCTTTGCTCGGCGGCCAGTTCAATCTTTTTGTACTCTTCTGCAATAGTCGGGTTGAAGTATTTGATCGGTGTTGGCATGTCGCCTGTCAGTACTTCACTGGCATCATGAAACATGGCCAGCAGGGCGATACGTTCAGGGTTTAGCTGCCCACCGAAGTGGCGGTTTTTGATCAATGCCAGAGCGTGGGCGACAAAAGCCACCTGAAGGCTGTGTTCTGAGACATTCTCAGTTGCCACGCAGCGCATAAGCGGCCAGCGCTGAATCAGTTTCATACGAGCGAGATGAGCAAAAAAATGGCTGGTTTTCATGATGTTTCCACATTGATCAGACTGCTATTTAAACCTAACAGATTTTTTGCAGCCTAGGAAACAACAAAAGCCCCGAGAATCGGGGCTTTGCGATACATACTGAAGGGTTTATTGCCAATAACCAGTTATTGGCGGTAACCGTGAAGAAATCGCTCCAAACGACCGATGGCCATTTCCAGGTCATCAACCCTGGGTAATGTCACTATGCGGAAGTGATCCGGCTTTTTCCAGTTAAAACCTGTGCCGTGGACTATCAGTACTTTCTCTTGCTGTAGGAAGTCCAGTGCCATTTTCTGATCATCGACAATGTTGAACTTCTTCTGATCCAGTTTAGGGAATAAGTACAAGGCACCTTTAGGTTTCACGCATGACACGCCGGGAATTTGCGTAATCATGTCGTAGGCCTTGTTTCTCTGCTCTAGCAAGCGACCACCAGGCAGGATAAGCTCGTTAATGCTCTGGTAGCCACCTAAAGCTGTCTGTACTGCATGCTGCATCGGCACGTTGGCACACAGACGCATTGAGGCCAGCATATCCAGGCCTTCGATGTAGCGTTTGGCAACGTGGCGTGGCCCTGAGAGCAACATCCAGCCAGCGCGGAAGCCACAGACACGGTAAGACTTAGACAAACCATTGAAGGTGACACAGAACACGTCTTCTGCCAGTGGTGCGATAGAAGTGTGCTGGGCGCCGTCATAGAGAATTTTGTCGTAAATTTCGTCGGCAAAGATAATCAGTTTGTGCTGACGGGCGATTTCAATCACTTCCAGCAAAAAGTCACGGCTGTAGACAGCACCGGTTGGGTTGTTCGGGTTGATCAACACAATCCCGCGCGTTTTCGGGGTGATTTTACTGCGAATGTCGTCAAGGTCCGGATACCAGTCTGATTCTTCATCACAGATATAGTGCACAGGATTGCCGCCAGACAAGGATATGGCCGCAGTCCACAGCGGGTAATCGGGTGCAGGAACCAGAATTTCATCCGTGTTATCCAGCAGTGCCTGCATCGCCATGACGATCAGTTCGGATACGCCATTGCCGATATATACGTCTTCGACATCTAAATCCAGCAGGCCGCGTCTCTGGTAATGCTGCACTACGGCTTTACGTGCCGAGTAAATGCCTTTTGAATCGCAGTAACCCTGTGAGGTTGGCAGATTGCGGATCACGTCCACCAGGATTTCATCCGGAGCATCAAAACCGAATGGGGCGGGGTTGCCAATGTTGAGCTTAAGAATTTTGTGGCCTTCTTCTTCCATGCGCTTGGCATGTTTAAGAACGGGACCCCTTATGTCATAACAAACATTGTTGAGCTTGGTAGACATCCCGATGTTGTGCATGTGGTCATCCTGCGAAAAAGTGAACATTTCCCACAAATTACACTAAATGCCACCTTTTGATAAAGGGTTTGCAGGAAAAAATTATGTGAAGGGGCGTAATTTTAATGTTTATCAGAATAATAAACTAAAAGAGTGAAAAGTGGTCTGTGAGGTGTGAGGCCGATGATATCTCGGCTTCACTGGATAATGGCTGGTTTTAATGATTGTTATTGATTTATATGTTGGTGGATTATTCTGTATAAATTTTTAAGGCAGGATAAAAACGGAAAGCGCAAAACCACGCACTTTCCGTTTTGTCAGTGTATTAGCGAGATTCGCCTCGCAGCGCAATAACGGTCTCACGTAAAGCCGCGCTATTGGCTGATTGCGCATTCACCGGGGTCCCGGCGACAATAGTCACACGCGACCAGAAACGTTTCGGCCACTTCAGCAAGGCTTTACCGCCTTCACGGCTGAAGTAACTGCCCCACAAACCTTGCAGTGCCATCGGAATGACAGGCGCAGGGGAGCGTTTCAGGATGAGATCCACACCTCGCATGAAAGGCCCGACTTCTCCATCATGAGTGAGCTTTCCTTCCGGGAAGATACACACTAATTCGCCTTGAGACAGATAGTATTCCACTTCCTCAAAAGCTTTTTGAATAGATCGCCTGTCTTTTGCGGCAATAGGAATGACTTTACAGGCGCTGCAGAAGGCTTTAATGAGTGGCAGTTTGAATATGTCCTCATCCATGATAAAGCGTATCGGGCGAGGGCAGGCACCGGCCAGCAGCAAGGCATCCATATAGCTGACATGGTTGCAGACAATTAATGCACCGCCCTGCTTCGGAATGTTCTCCAACTGCTGGTGGCTTACCCGGTACAAGGTGTGGCTGACAATCCAAATGATAAATCGCCAGAAAAAATCGGGCGCCTGCAGGTAGATATACCCCAGCACCAGCAGATTGAGAACCGCCAGGAAGAGGAAGAACTGCGGTATCGACAAAGACAGTACTGACAGGAAAACGATCGCTGTCACTGAGCTGACGACCATGAAAATGGCATTCCAGATATTGTTCGCCGCAATCACCTGCGCCCGCTCCGACGGCTCGGCGCGGTTTTGCATCATGGCATACAGTGGCACGATATAGATACCGCCAGACACACCCAGCATGGTCAGTGAGAAGAACACCCGAATCAGATCCGGTTGGGTCAGAAAGGCCCACAGTGAGTCTGACACTGGCGCTATATCAGGGGTCGCGAACATCAGGTCTGCACCAAACAGGGTGATGCCGAGTGAGCCCAGCGGAACGATGCCCGGCTCGATACGATGGCCAGACAGGCGGTCGCACAGCAGTGAGCCGATAGCGATACCGATGGAAAACAAGGTCAGCAATACTGAAACCGAAGCGGCATTACCGCCAAGGTATAACTTGGCGAAGTTGGGAAACTGGGTCAGATAACTTGCCCCCAGAAACCAGAACCAGCTGATCCCCAGCACGCACTGCAACACCACTTTATCTTTTGCTGCAATAGACAGCGTTTTGCGGGTTTGTCTGATCGGCTGCCAGCGAAACCGCTGACCTGCACCGCAGGGCTTGGCTGCAGGGATATAACGCGAACTGGCATAGCCTAAGACAGCGAACGATACCACAGCCACTGCCGCTATGGTTCTCGCTGCTTGCTGATCGGCAATGATCCCCGCAAGCAGGGTACCGATCAGTATGGCCAGGAATGTCCCTGTCTCAACCAACGCATTGCCGGAAACCAGTTCTTCCTTTTTCAGGTGCTGAGGCAACAAGGCATACTTGGCCGGGCCAAAGAAAGCCGATTGCGAGCCCATCAGGAACAACAGCAGCAGTAAGGCGGTATAATTTTCTGCCACAAAAGCCACAGCCGCCATAGCCATAATGATGATTTCAGCCATTTTCACTTTTCGCATGATGCTGGCTTTGTCATAGGAATCAGCCAGAACACCGGCAGACGCCGAGAACAAAAAGAAAGGCAAAATAAAGATACCGGCGGCCAGGTTGATAATGAAATCGGACTCAAATGGCAAAGTGCCCGGCGCTGCAAAAGCGATCAGAATTAGCAGAACATTTTTATAAATGTTGTCGTTAAACGCGCCCAGCGCCTGGGTAATGAAATAAGGGAGAAAACGGCGTTGGGTCAGTAAAGCGGATTGTGAATGACTCATCTGGCTGGACTCCTTCATACCTGCCAATTGTTCAGGTAAGTGTCCAGCAGGTTGTCGATCAGCGCTTTTCCGTCAACGGGCGTTGAGGTGAAGAGCTTATCGTCAACGGTCAGCAGGGTAATGCCATGCACGCCAGCCCACAAGACACGACTGGCTTCCATCACCGCGGTTTCTGATTGGTCGGGGATGAGCTGGCGGATAAGGCTTTCCAGCATGTTGATCATGTTGTTGATGCGTTCATTCTGCCACTCAGGCAGTTCCTCGCCATTCATGGTGTGCTGGAAAATCAGCTGCCAGCGGTAAGGATTATCCACCGCAAAATTGAGATAGCAGTAGGCAAGTTTGCGCAGTGCGTCTGTTGTAGACTCTGACTGCTGCAACTGCTTTTCAGCCTCAGCAAACAGTTCATCCATGGTTTGGGCAACAGCATGGAGTAACAGCAGGTTATAGTTGCCAAACACATTGACTAAGGTGCTGGGCACATAGCCAATCATTGCGGCCACTTTACGTAAACTGAGTTCGTGATGGGGGTGCTCGCTGAGAAACTTTTTGACTTGCTCAAGTGTCATGCTGATGAGCTCTTCCCGCGTGTGATCGTTTCGTCTTGCCATGATCTTCCCTACATGGTGCGCTAAGCACAAATAAAAGGCCGGACAGTTTGCTGGCTGCCTTATAGCACAGGCTGCGTGTGCTATAAAAAGTATAGAATATAGAACAATGTTCAATATTCTATGGGCAACAAAACTTCCGGGTCAAGAATGTCTCTATTTACCTGTATTAACGGCGTTCGGCATTTTTGACCGAAACCTGCTCATTCAGGGTCCAGAAATCAATCAAAACACCAATCAGGAAAAAGCCAAACGTCAGTAAATACAAGAGTCCGCTTATCCATTTTCCCATGTACATACGGTGCACGCCGAAGACACCCAGAAAGGTAAGCAGCAACCAGGCAATGTTATAGTCCAGTTCGCCACTTTGGAAACGAAGATCCGCTTCTTTGTCCATGCCGGGGATCAGGAACAGATCGATCAGCCAGCCAATGCCCAACAGACCCAGAGTGAAGAACCACAGTGTGCCGGTCACAGGTTTGCCGTAATAAAAGCGGTGGGCACCGGTAAAGCCAAAAATCCAAAGCAAATAACCTATCAGTTTACTGTGTGTGTTCTGATGCGTCGCTTCATGCATGGTGATTGCCTCACTGTATGCGAATTGAGATAAGTAGGTCTTGCCTAATACTAGGTGGGATGTACACAAAGTAACAAGCCATTTCATTAGCTTAGCCGTAGAAGATCGCATTGTTGACTATGAAGTGATGTCAGCTTGTTGTTGAAAAGTGTAATGGTTTACAGGGAGCATATTCGGCGATCCTGCTAAATTTGGTAACAATTTGGCCGACAGACCTGATTGACTTTACCATCCCCCCAGCTAGGATGCATAAGGATTGCATTTTATAGGCAAAGGTAAAGGATTGATGAAACGCTATATAACCATGTTCGCGTTACTGGTGGCTGTGTCTTTCACTGCTCCGCACGCAGAAGCGAAAAAGTTTGGCGGCAGTAAATCTTTGGGCAAGAGCTATAAAACAGCTCCGGCGCAAAAACAGCAACCGCAGCAAACAGATACGATCAGTAAACAGAACCCAACGGCATCAGCCGGCAAAAAAGGCTTGATGGGCGGACTGCTGGGCGGATTACTTGCCGGTGGACTGCTGGCAGCATTCTTCGGTGGGGCATTTGAAGGTATTCAGTTTATGGATATCCTGATTTTTGGCCTGATCGCTTTTCTGATTTTCAAGTTCCTCAAAGGCATGCGCAAAACCAAGCCGACGGCAATGGGGCATCAGCAGGCGTATGCCGGTGATTCACCCCAGGCACAGCACCGTCAGCAAGCGGATGCATTTACCGGTGCGGCGAGTGCACAGCCTGAGTATCGCGCAACCGATAGTGATGTGCCGTTCAATCTGCCTCCTGGCTTTGACATGAATACTTTTTTGCAAGGTGCTCGTGAGCATTACCGCACACTGCAAGGCGCCTGGAATTACAATGAGCTGGAAACCATCCGTGAGTATGTCAGCCCGGCACTGTTTGAAGACTTAAAAGCAGAGCGTAACAAGCTGGATGGCGAGCAGCACACTGAAGTGATGTACGTTGATGCAGAGCTGGTTCGTGCTGATTACAATGCCAATACCGCTCATCTGAGCGTGAAGTTTGCAGGACGCTACAAAGATAGCCATGAAGGGGTAGAAGAAGATATCTCTGATATCTGGCATTTGGAGCGTGATCTGAGCGCACCGAATGCACCTTGGCTGATTGTCGGTATTCAAGCCTGACAGACTGGGTATAAAGACCCTTAGAAACTCAGCGTTTCATAAACCGCTTAGCCCGGAGAGGGGTAAGCGGTTTTCTTTTTTTTCAGATAATTACTGTTGTTTTGATCTAAACCGCAGCGACTTTGGGTTTCTCTCACTATGCTTGGAGATAAGTTCTTAAGAGGAGAGGTCGCTATGCCCCTGACACCAGAGTTAGTACAAGAATTGAATCTGCTGGTTAAGTTCCCGATGCACAGTGATATGGAGGGGATCAAGGTTAATCATGACGCGAGTTCTGAGATGATCTCTGCCGCACAGCGTTTGTATGATAAAGGGCTCGTCACTCAACCCGATGGCGGCTATCTGACCAGCTCGGGCCATCAGGCATTAGAGCATGCCAAATCAGCCTTGCGAATATTATCCGGCAAAGTGAACGTCTGAGATCTGCTCCAGCTCTGTCAGGTTGAACAGCGCTTGCTGATTGGTGGTGCCGCAGAGATCCGGACAGGGTTTGAAGTGATGACATACTGCCGGTCTTTCCGGCTTGCCAAAAAGCTTGCACAGATTATTGTCGTTTAGCTGAATACAGCGTACCCCGGCAGGTTTGCCATCAGGCATACCCGGAATGGGGGAAGAAATACTCGGGGCAATACAACAGGCTCCGCAGCCTAAACGACAATCCATTCCAACCTTCTATACTTATCTGGCAGTCTTATTCAACAGTGACACTTCGTGGACACAGTCGTGAACACGTTCGTGAACACGTTCGTGAACACGTTCGTGATTCCGGCCAGTATCACTGGCCGTTCATGCTGGTGGCGCAAATTATCACCCATAGTATCGGGAATCAACCTTTGCGGCTGTTGTGTGCCTGCCAAAGAAAGGAAATCCGGACTGAGGCTTGCACTTTGCCGGGCAGACAGCTATAACACCGCCTTGTTTCCTCTTATCCCTACAATAAGAGGGCGAATAACGCATGATATTGGGGCACAGTGATGGCAGCATTTTGGCAAGAGAAAGACCTGACAGCAATGACAGATACAGAGTGGGAATCGCTGTGTGACGGCTGCGGTAAATGCTGTCTGCATAAACTTATCGACGATGATACCGATGAAGTTTATTACACTAATGTTGCCTGCAGTTTACTTGATGACCAAACCTGTTCATGTAAAGACTATGCCAACCGGTTTGAATCGGGCGAAGAGTGCCTCAAGCTTACCCGTGAGCGCATTGATGAGTTCAGCTGGTTGCCGGACACCTGCGCCTATCGCCTGCTGGCCGAAGGTCAGCCCTTGCCGGAATGGCACCCGTTAATTACCGGCTCCAAAGACGCCATGCATGCGGCAAATCAGTCGGTCCGCGATACAGTCGTGTACGAAATTGATGTTATCGACTGGGAGGACCACATTTTAAATCACCCGAATCGCTAGTGTCCGTTGCCTGCAGTCTGACGCCGAAATGACATTCGACGCGCTACAAGGCGGTTTGGCTGAGCTTTGTCTTTATCTCTTCCGCACTGAGGCTATCTATCGGCAGTGTACTCAGCGTATCGACGTGATGTTTCAGCAGCAGTGCGGTTTGTTCACAGGCCTTTTCCTGCTCATCCGGGTCTTGGCTGAGCGTCAAGGGATTGGGTAAATCCCAGTTCACCCGTATGCCGTCTGCCAGCCAGTTCGGACAAGGTTCGCCATGCTGGCTATCGCCGACAGAAATCACAATATCAGGATGGAACCGTGAAAACTCTTCCCAGGACTTACTTCGGTAATCGGCCGGATTCAGGCCCATTGCGCTGAGGTAAGTTTGTATGAATGCAGGCAACTCACCTTTTGGGTCAGAGCCTGCACTGGCGATGTGAAAATGAGCAGGTAAAAAACGTTTAGCGACAGCTTCCGCAAGGATACTTCGGCAAGTATTGTGACGGCTGATAAACAACACTTTCATTCTAAGTCCCACTTATTCAAGGCTCTCCATGTTTCAAGCCTAAGTGTTGTTTATGACGTTTTTGTGTCAGTTGCGCTGCAACTAGCAGGCTTGCCGTAACAATTGCGTTTTTGCAGATTGCAGCACTTCGACAATAGGAGCGGCCTTATTATGGCGGCGGACATCAGCAAACAGAGCTTTGGCTTGCGGGTATTCGTGGCGAAGGTAAGCAAACCACTGTTTGACACGGTTTGGGTAATACAAGCCTTTATCCCCTTTGATTTCGTAACCGGAATATTTCAGCAGCAGATCCAGCACCGTCTCCCATACCATGTGGGGGTGATTATATTTGACTACATTGCCCAGGTTAGGCAGGTTGAGCGCGCCGCGACACACCATCAGAGCATCGGCTTGCGTGGCTTTCATACACTCTTGCCCGTCGGCATGGTTCCAGACTTCACCGTTCGCTACGATTGAAAGCTGTGCTGTCTGTTTTACCTGACGTATGTAATCCCATTTTATCGCCTCGGCTTTATAGCCATCGGTTTTGGTGCGGGCATGAATGGTGATTTCATCCGCTTTGGCCTGCGAAACCGCATCGGTGATCTCAAAGCAGTGACCCGGATCATCCCAGCCTAAACGGACTTTGGCCGAGACTGGCACTCGCGGGTCAACCGCATCACGGACGGCTTTGACGATCTGATACATCAGCTCGGGTTCTTGCAGTAATACCGCACCTCCCCGGCTTTTATTGACTGACTTTGCCGGGCAGCCAAAGTTGATATCGATACCGGGAGAGCCCAGTGAAGCCGCGAGATGGGCGTTTTCGGCCATCCAGTCCGGATCTTGTCCGAGTAACTGAACACGAACAGGTGTGCCTGACAGGGTTTTTCCACCTTGCAGTAATTCCGGGCACAGACGATAGAAGACACTTTTGGGCAGGCGCTGGTCGATCACGCGGACAAATTCAGTCACGCACAGATCGTAGTCATTGATTTCAGTGAGCATTTCCCGCATCAGGTGGTCAAGCACACCTTCCATCGGGCCAAGTATCAGTCTCATAGCCTCAGATTACTGTAGTTCAGTTAAAGAGGCGAGATTGTAGTGTGGTTAAGCTGGCTTGTCACCTTTTGCTCAGTATCTGTCAGGCTTGAGGGCGCTGAGTATCTGCAGCCTGTCGTCTTAGCGCATTGCCGCTGTGAATTTCCGCAGAGGTGGGCGGTAGCTCTAACGCCTTGATTGCCAGATTCAGCATGGTGAGGGCAAGGTCTTCGGCCGGAATGGGGACAAGGTGCGAAAGCGGGCCGATAAGCAAAGGCTGCGCGAGTTCCAAGCCCTTTTGCAACAGCACTTCATCTTGCCGTGATTCTGAGCGCTCACCGCTCAGCGGCCCCGGACGTACGAAGATGCAATGGCTGAAGCCCATGTCACTCAGTGCCTGCTCCATTTTCGCTTTGCAACGCAGATAGAAGGAAGGGGAGTAGGGCGTGGCACCCAGGCTGGAGATGACAACAAGGTGCTGTACGCCCAGCTGTAACATACTGCGCGCCACCGACTTGACCAGCTCTACATCTACGGCTTCAAGCCCGGCTTTGCTGCCGGCAGACTTTTTGGTGGTGCCCAGGCAAATAAAGCCAAGTTCAGGGACGGGATCGGTATCTTCCCATTCTGTGATACGTAATTCAGGATGCACTATCTGCACCAGGTTTTTACTGCGGTAGGGCAATGCGACACGGGTTAGTGCGTATACCTTTTCCATGGTGCCGTTACCGAGCAGCAGGTGCAGAAGCTCGTTGCCCACCAGGCCGGTAGCTCCTGCAATAATAGCGCTGACCTCTCTTTGCATCTTTGTTACCCACAGCTGTTAGCGTTAAGGCCATTTTGGCGTTGTTTTGAATGAAATTTCAACAACAAATCGTCACATTTGCGGCCTTTTCCGTTTGCGTTATACTCGCCGGTAACAACAAACAGGAAAACACCATGACCACATTGATCACGCTCTCTGATGACTGGGCAGGCATGCCGCCGGCCTTTATTGAAGGCGCTTTACTTGCTGCAAATGCAAGCCCTGCTGCAATGGAGCCTGATAACTGGCTGCCCGCGCTGGTTAACGGTGGCCTGGCAGAAGATGAGCCAGTGACCATCAGTCAGCAAGACAGAGCCAGCATACTGGCCCATTTTGAGCACCAATACCTGGCCATAAAATCCGGCGAGTACAGTCTTCCTTTGGATATGCAGTGGCAGGAAGCGCAGGGGGTATCAGAGGCCATGGGGCATTTCGCCGAAGGCTTTCTGGCCGTTTGGCCGCATGTGGCAGTGCACTGGGAAAATAAAACCATTTCCGATGGCACCGGCAGAATGCTGTCGGCCTTGTTGACGACCTGTATGCTGATTCTTGATGAGGCTGGTACGCTGACTCAAATGGCAGATGACGGCGTCGGCGGTATGCCAGAACCCAGTGCATTGTATGCCAATCTGCCTTTTATGATTTCAGAGGTGGTAATGGCTGCTGATGAGTTACAGCAAGGGGGCAGCTCTGCGCAGTCAATCAACCCATATAAAGGGGTTGGCCGCAACGACTCTTGTCCGTGCGGCAGCGGGAAAAAGTTTAAGCAGTGTTGTGGCCGAAAGCAGTGACGGAACACAGGAGGCATAGTGCCTCCTGTGTTGTCAGTATCGGCTTGAGGTTGATTTAACAAACTGAGCTAGCACGATGACAGCCCAGACAATCAGGTTAGCCGCGAAAATGATGACCAGCCATTGCGGCATGGATTGTCCCAGAAATTGCCATACCACTTTACTGCAATCACCGTAAGCTTCGAATAACCAGGGTGCCCATTGATTCAGTGGTGCCCAGGCAGGCAGTTTTACGAACAGATCACAGGTAGCAAATGGGGAGGGGTTAAACTGATAGCCGACATGTTCTTGTGCCAGAGACAGACCACGCCAGGCGCTGTATCCCCATAGCGCCAGTCCGGACCAGCGAACAACACTCACCTCAGGCGCGATCAGGCCAACCAGAGCTGCAATACCAATCCCAAACATCGCAATGCGCTCATAGATACACATGACGCAGGGCGCCAGATTCATCGCGTGCTGGAAAAACAGGGCGCAGCCTTCGAAGAAGACGGCGAAAACTAACAACAGTAGCCACGACAGACGGCGTTGGCTGAAGGTTTTTAACATCTGCATGAAATTCTCTCGGTCAGATATAGCGAAGGGGCTGTAAACGCAAAAGTCGACAACCCCTTGTTACTCAGTGTTTTGCTTAAGCTATGACAACCTAGAGAACCAGAAATTCCCGTTAGTGTCCAGTTACCGGTGCCAATTGTGGAATGGCTTCACTGGCGGCGGACAACCAACCGTTTTGATAGAACCACTCCGTCATAGGGAGCAGCGTCAGCTCAATACCTGCGAGACCAACCAGAGACAAGACCAGTGTATATGGCAGTGCCATATAGACCATGCGTCCGTATGACAGTCGGATCAACGGTGCCAATGCCGATGTCAGTGCAAACAGGAAAGCAGCCTGACCGTTTGGCGTCGCGACCGATGGCAGGTTGGTGCCTGTGTTGATGGCTACGGCCAACATGTCGAAGCGTTCGCGGTCAATCATGCCGTCGATCAGCGCTGATTTCACTTCATTGATATAGACAGTACCGACAAAAACGTTATCCGACACCATGGATAACAGCCCGTTGGCAATGTAGAACATCCCCATTTGCGCACTGCCATCCATTTCCAGTACGGCAGTAATAATAGGGCTGAACAGTTTTTGCTCAATGATCACTGCCACGACTGAAAAGAAAACGGCCAGCAGAGCGGTGAATGGCAGAGCTTCTTCAAAGGCTTTACCCAAAGAGTGCTCTTCAATGATACCGGTAAACGCAGTAGCCAGGATGATCACGGTCAGACCAATCAAGCCGACAGCAGCCAAATGCAGGGCCAGACCGGCAATCAGCCAGACGGCTATGATGACTTGAATCCAGAGTTTAGCGATATCCAGATTGGTACGACGCTTACGTTCTTCGTTATCGTAGTCGATCAGAATGTTGCGTACGTTTTCAGGAAGCTTGGCGCCGTAGCCGCACAAACCAAACTTTTCGACCAGAGCACAAGTGATGAGGCCGCAAAAGAAAACCGGCACGGTTACAGGCGCCATACGCAGGAAGAATTCGCCAAACTGCCAGCCCGCCTGATTGGCAATGATCAGGTTTTGCGGTTCACCGACCATGGTCATGACACCACCCAGAGCGGTACCCACACCAGCATGCATCAACAGGCTACGCAGGAAGGCCCGGTAGTTTTCCAGATCATCGCGGCTCAGTTCTTGAATGGCATGGTCGGAAGTGTGGTCGTGAGACGCATGTGGCTCCTGACCGGAGGCGACTTTATGGTAGATGCTGTAGAAACCTGTGGTCACACTGATCACAACGGCAATCACAGTCAGGGCATCCAAAAATGCCGACAGGAAGGCTGCCATGACACAGAAAGACAGTGACAGCAGAATTTTTGAGCGGATGCCTATCAATATCTTAGTGAAAATGAACAGCAGCAACTGCTTCATAAAGTAAATGCCCGCCACCATGAAGATAAGCAGCAGCAAGACTTCAATATTGGCGACCAGTTCATGTTTGACCAGTTCAGGTGTCGTCATGCCGATGGCGACAGCCTCAATGGCCAGCAGGCCACCAGGCTGGAGCGGGTAGCATTTCAGTGCCATTGCCAGAGTGAAGATAAACTCAACAACCAGTAGCCAGCCAGCGACAAAAGGGTCGATGAAGAAAAAAACGATGGGGTTGATCACCAAGAAGGCAATGATCGTGAGTTTATACCAGTCGGGCGCTTTACCCAGAAAGTTCTTAATAAACGCGTTCCCTAGCGTGATAGCCATTTTTTTGATCTCTGTGTTATTTATGGGCGTTAACAAAACAGCAGGCGTACCTCAGCCCTGGCCCAGAATGTTTCCGAGTCATTGAAATCCCTGATATTTTGATGACAAATCGCTTCCTTTCCGGGGAATTGTCATTGCTGACTCCCCTTATTTACGGGTCGCAATTTTAACCGATTGTATGAATTGTTTGTTAAGGTGTTAATATTTCGTAACACAAAAATAGAGTGTAAATCCAAACCATGGACTACGACTTAGAGATTGTACCAGAAATGGTTAGAAATATATCTGCCAGAACAATAAGTTGGGATGAGGGTTTGATTGCAGGATATTGCACCTTTGTTAACTTACTTCAAAACTCCCGGAGGCAAGGTTTCTACTCAGCGATAACTAGTGGTATGATGAGTTTATAAAAGATAAGCAAGAAGCAAGTTTGGAATACTAACTGATGGTTATAAAGGCTGATAGCCCAGCAACATTTGCTGAGAAATACATCATTGAGAGTATCTGGAATAATCATTTTCCGCAGGGTTCAATCTTACCTGCAGAGCGTGAATTATCAGAGCTGATTGGTGTGACACGTACAACTTTACGGGAAGTGCTGCAGCGTTTGGCACGTGATGGATGGCTGACTATTCAACACGGTAAGCCAACCCGGGTAAATAATTATATGGATACTTCAGGACTGAGTATCCTGGATACCCTTATTACACTGGATGGCCAGGATGTTCAGCGTGTTCTGGAAGATTTGCTGGCTGCCCGTACCGATATCAGCACCGTTTACATGCGCTATGCGGTGAAATCTAACAGCGAAAAAGTCAGCCAGTTGCTGGATTATGTTATCCATTCCTGCGAATCTCTCCTGGCTGCGAGCAGCTTCGAGTCTTTCGTGGAAAGCTGTGAGGTAAAGCCTGAGCTGCTGCTGGAAGTCAGAAAAATTGTGGATAAATATGGTAAGGAACAGCCGGAGCTGTGTGAGCAGATTTGCCGTGCCCGTGCCTTCAATTATTTTGATTACCGCATGTTTCAGGGAATGGCTACCCACTCAGGTAACATCCTGTATGTTCTGACGATCAACGGTCTGCGTAAGATTTACACCCGAGTGGGTGGGTATTACTTCATGAACCGTGAAGCGTGTGAGCTGGCGTTGGCATATTATCGCGATCTGAAGTCATATTGTGATAATCATCAGTCAGAGCTGGTAGCAGATCGTATTCGAAAATACGGTCGCGACAGCGGAGCTATCTGGTACAGTCACCGTATCGAAATTGCACGCTATCTGCACGAAGAAGAGCAGTAATCTGCTGCTTACCACCGTGTGAATGAAAAAGAGAGGCGTAATGCCTCTCTTTTTTTGCGCAAGATTTTAATTCAGAGCTCTGAAGAGTAACTGCTGCTTCTGTTAGGGCAGGTCGACAGAATATGACTTCTGCCATCGCTCAGCTCTTCTTCGAGAATGACATCAAATCCCCACAGACGGTGAAGGTGTTTCAGCACCTCGTTATAGCTGTCTGACAAAGGTATCCGGTTATGCGGCACGTACCTTAGTGTGAGCGACCTGTCGCCACGTAATGCCACGTTCCATACTTGTAAGTTCGGTTCGTTGTTACTCAGATTGTACTGTGACGACAGTTTTTCCCGAATAGCTCTGTACCCTTCTTCATTGTGAATAGCATTGACTTCCACATAGTTGTTTCTGTCATCGTCATCAACGGCAAAGAATTTAAAATCACGGATCAGTTTGGGTGATAAAAACTGGCTGATGAAACTCTCGTCCTTAAAGTTCTCCATTGCAAAATGCACAGTATCCAGCCAGTCTTTACCGGCAAAGTCAGGAAACCAGTACTTATCTTCCTCGGTAGGATGTTCACAGATCCGGCGTATGTCCTGGAACATGGCAAACCCGAGGGCATAGGGGTTGATGCCGCTATAGTACGGACTGTTGTAGGTTGGCTGTGCAACTACATTGGTGTGGCTGTGCAGGAACTCAAGCATAAAGCGATCAGTTACCAGCCCTTCATCATAGAGGTGGTTCAGAATGGTGTAGTGCCAGAACGTCGCCCAGCCTTCATTCATGACCTGGGTCTGTTTCTGAGGATAAAAATATTGGCTGATCTTGCGCACAATCCGCACGATTTCTCTCTGCCAGGGCTCAAGAAGCGGGGCATGTTTTTCAATGAAGTACAGAATGTTCTCCTGTGGATCAGCAGGAAAACGGATTTCTTCATTATGGAGATCCTTTTCCGCTTGCGCCGGAATAGTGCGCCACAGAGCATTTACTTGCGTTTGCAGGTAGTCTTCCCGTGCTTTCTGACGGGCGGTTTCTTCAACCAGCGAGATTTTTTGCGGGCGCTTGTAACGATCGACGCCGTAGTTCATCAGTGCATGACAGGAGTCGAGCAGTTTTTCAACCTCCACATCACCGTATTTTTCCTCACATTCAGAGATATATTTCTTAGCAAACAGCAGGTAATCAATAATTGAGCTGGCATCCGTCCAGGTTTTGAACAGGTAGTTGCCTTTAAAGAATGAATTATGGCCATAGCTGGCATGGGCCATGACCAGGGCCTGCATGGTGATAGTATTCTCTTCCATCAGGTAGGCGATACAGGGATCTGAGTTGATCACTATTTCATACGCCAGCCCCATCTGACCATGCTTGTAACCACGCTCCGTTTCAATAAAGCGCTTTCCGAATGACCAGTGATTGTAGTTAATCGGCATGCCGATGCTGGAATAGGCATCCATCATTTGTTCGGCAGTAATGATCTCGATCTGGTTAGGGTAGGCGTCTAACCGGTAATGGTTGGCCACCCGCTTGATTTCCATGTGGTATTGATCAAGCAGTTCAAATGTCCAGTCCGGACCATCACTGAGTGCCTTTTGTTTGATCTCTGTTTCCATAACCCACTCCCCTGATGCGCGTCGGCCAATAATCAGCGCTGTCCCTTAAGTGTAGATTGCAGATGGGCGAGTTTTTAAGTCGCCCTGCACCTTAGGATTAATGGACTTGTTTTTTGAACAGTTCTCGGAATACCGGGAAGATGTCTTCTACGCTGCGAATGTTCTGCATGGCAAAATTTTCATGATTGCCTAACAGGGACTCATATTCACGCCACAGTGTCTGATGAGCCCGACGGGTGATTTCAATGTATGAGTAATAACGCGAAACCGGCAGAATATGCTTGTCGAGCAACTCACGGCAGCCAGGGGAATCATCCGCCCAGTTGTCGCCATCTGAAGCCTGCGCGGCATAGATGTTCCATTCTGAAGGGGAGTACCGCTTCTTAATGATTTCATCCATCAGCCGCAATGCGCTGGATACTATGGTGCCCCCGGTTTCCTGGGAATAGAAAAACTCGTGTTCGTCTACTTCTTTAGCCTGTGTATGGTGGCGGATAAAAACCACCTCCACATTTTTGTAGGTTCGTGTCAGGAACAGGTAAAGCAGGATATAGAAGCGTTTCGCCATATCCTTGGTCGCCTGATCCATGGAACCTGATACGTCCATCAGACAGAACATCACTGCCTGACTACTGGGCATGGGGCGACGTTCGTAGTTTTTGTATCTCAGGTCAAAGGTATCGATAAATGGCACTTTGCTGATGCGATCACGCAGTGTCTGTATTTCTTCTTTCACACGTTGTTCATCAAACGGCTGTGCCGGTTCTGTGCTTTGTAATCTGTCGAGTTCAAGTTCCAGCTCTCGTAACTGGCGACGTTTTGCTGCCGTCATTGCGGTACGACGGGCAAGTGAATTCCGTAGGGATCTGACAATAGCAATATTGGCCGGTACCCCGGTAGATTTAAACCCTGAGCGGAAGGTTTTCCACTCAACAAGTTTGTTGAACTGATTTTTCTTCAGATTAGGGAGTTCGAGATCTTCAAACAACAGATCCAGATACTCGTCTTTAGAGATTTGAAAGACAAAGTCATCCTGTCCCTCGCCATCAGGGCTGGCCTGACCTTCGCCGGCCCCACCGGAACCGGCTCCCCCCTGGGGCCGCTCAATGCGGTCACCAGGGCTGAACTGATCGTTACCAGGGTGGACGATTTCTCGCTGCCCACCTCGTCCCTGATGGAACGAGGGTTCACGTATATCGCGGGAAGGGATAGTAATGCTCTCTCCGCTTTCCACGTCAGTGATGGAGCGTTTATTGACGGCATCAGCAATAGAATCTTTGATCTGTTGCTTGTGCCGGCGTAAAAAACGCTGCCGGTTCACTGTGCTCTTATTTTTGCCGTTGAGCCTGCGGTCGATAAAGTGCGCCATAAGCTCTCCCCCTTGATCATCATCCATCAATTACGATGATTTACGTACGCGCAGATACCATTCAGACAACAGACGTACTTGCTTGCGGGTATAGCCTTTTTCCATCATACGGGCGACAAAATCGTCGTGCTTCTTCTGCTCCTCCGTAGAGGTTTTGGCATTGAACGAGATGACAGGCAGCAACTCTTCGGTATTTGAGAACATTTTCTTCTCAATAACCGTGCGCAGTTTCTCGTAGCTGGTCCAGTTCGGATTCTTACCGGCATTGCTGGCACGTGCACGCAACACAAAGTTGACGATCTCGTTACGGAAGTCTTTCGGATTACTGATACCGGCAGGCTTCTCGATTTTTTCAAGCTCGTTGTTCAATGCAGCGCGGTCGAACAGCTGACCTGTTTCCGGATCGCGGTATTCCTGATCCTGAATCCAGAAGTCCGCATAACTGACATAACGGTCGAAAATGTTCTGGCCGTACTCAGAATAGGACTCCAGATAAGCGGTCTGAATTTCCTTGCCGATGAATTCGACATATTTGGGAATCAGGTAGCCTTTCAGGTGCTCCAGGTATTTCTCGGCATTTTCCTGCGGGAACTGTTCACGCTCAATCTGTTGTTCCAGAACATAGAACAGGTGAACCGGGTTCGCGGCGACTTCAGAGTGATCGAAGTTGAACACCCGAGACAGGATTTTGAACGCGAAGCGGGTCGACAGACCAGCCATGCCTTCATCCACACCGGCGTAATCGCGGTATTCCTGGTAAGACTTGGCTTTTGGGTCCGTGTCTTTGAGGGTTTCACCGTCATACACCCGCATTTTTGAGTACATGCTTGAGTTCTCCGGCTCTTTCAGGCGCGACAGCACTGAGAAGCGGGCCAGGATATCCAGCGTACTCGGAGAGCATGGCGAGTTAGCCAGTTCACTGTTCATCAGTAGTTTTTCGTAAATCTTGATTTCTTCCGACACACGCAGACAATAAGGCACTTTCACTATGTAAACACGATCGAGAAACGCCTCATTATTTTTGTTGTTCCGGAATGTCTGCCATTCTGATTCGTTGGAGTGAGCCAGAATAATGCCATCGAAAGGCAGGGCGGACAGACCTTCTGTACCGTTATAGTTACCTTCCTGGGTGGCGGTCAGCAGTGGGTGCAGCACTTTCAGCGGTGCTTTGAACATCTCCACGAATTCCATCATGCCCTGATTGGCTTTACACAGCGCACCTGAGTAGCTGTAGGCATCCGGGTCATCCTGGGCAAAATGCTCAAGCTGACGGATATCCACTTTACCGACCAAAGATGAAATATCCTGGTTGTTCTCATCACCAGGCTCTGTTTTCGCGATACCTACCTGATGCAGAATGGATGGACGCACTTTCACCACTTTGAATTTGGTGATATCACCACCAAATTCTTTCAAGCGTTTCGCTGCCCATGGCGACATAATGTTATTCAGATAGCGATGAGGGATGCCAAATTCTTTGTTCAGAATTTCGCCGTCTTCAAGCGGGTCGAACAGGCAGAATGGGTGGTCATTTACCGGACTGCGCTCACCGTTAGCAGTCAGCACATAAATGGGCACTTTTTGCATCAGACTTTTTAACTTTTCAGCCAGTGAGGATTTACCGCCACCTACCGGACCCAGCAGATAGAGGATTTGTTTACGTTCTTCCAGGCCCTGAGCGGCATGTTTCAGGTAAGAAACAATTTGTTCAATGGCCTCTTCCATACCATAGAAGTCTTCAAACGTTGGATAGCGTGACATGACGCGGTTGGAAAATATCCTGCTCAGACGTGGGTCTTTCGCGGTATCTACCATTTCCGGTTCACCAATGGCCATCAGAAGACGTTCTGCGGCGTTTACGTAAGCACTGCGATCGTTACGGCAAATCTCAAGGAATTCTTGCAATGAAAGCTCTTCATCCTTGGCTTCTTCATAGCGATGACGATAGTGGTCAAAAATACTCATGGTATGCCCCCTGAATCGTTCTTCAATCATTTAGAAAGGACGAAATCAATAATCTTTCACATCCCTCATAACTAAGACTAGACCTAACTAATTAATTTGCTTTAGTGAGTGGTTGGTTTTGCTGAAAAATTTAGCTGACACATCAGACTATAGTGGGCAAAAAACAACCTACCATAGAGGTACTATCCTCCTATCAACAGGGATCTGCAAGCCATCTTGTTCAAAAAAACGCCACTTTACCTGGGCCGAGATCCAGCCTGAAGTCGCATTATTTCAGGAAAGTGAGTTGAAGCGGGCAAACGGTAGGAACTGGTGCGAAATCTGGTTTCGGCTGTGCGGGTTGGCGTTAAATGATGCGGGTAATGGGAAAGTCAGCGGAAGATGGTTTTTTAGGGGTAGGCACCGAAGGCAGCCAGCTATCTGCGATGTCTCAGCATTGGGAAACCGGCTCAGAGGCGGAGTACGCCATCAAACTGCTTGCTTATTTTTTGAGCTAAATCAACAGCTCTGATTTAAGCTAGAAAAGTGTAGCTTGAGGGGGAGGAGATACATGCCGATTTCGCGGGTTGATACTGTGTCGATTCCTGTATCGGACCAAAGCCAGGCTCTTTTATTTTACCGGGATGCACTGGGATTTGAGTTGATCAGGGATCACAAGGCAGATAGCCATAAACGTTGGATACAGCTGGCACCTAAGGGCGCAGAGACGACCATTAGTCTGGTTATGCCATTTGGGGGAATGCGGGCAGGTTCTGTTCAGGGGTTGGTGGTGCATACTGATGATATTACCTCGACATACGATGAGCTCACCAACCGGGGGGTCAGTCTGTCAGAAATTGTGACCTTAATGGGAGGGCGTTTCGCGACTTTCAATGATCCGGATGGTAACGGCTGGGTGCTGATTGAAGCGGATATTACCATGCAGGCCTGAGATCAGAGGTTGAAGTCAGGGGTAAAGCAGGCTCAGGTTTTCCTGAGCCTGGCAGTTACTCGACGCAGATTTCTGTACTGAGATTGTGCGATTGCCCGGGTTCCAGCACAATACCCTGACCCGCCAGTGCTGATTCCACACACAGCATAGTGGTGTAACCATCCGGTGTCATGTCAGCCATGCCTGCTGCACCGGACTGCCATGGGTTCCAGACCACGGCGCTGTCATGACCATGGTTATGCATGCGAAGACGGCGAAACAGGGCAGGATCTTCCAGATAAATCGTGTCCTCAGCCCGGCTGTAAACTCTGTCTACGGCGTCATCGAATTGTAAAACACCATTGGTCGGAAGCCGTTGCTGATTGGCCAGACCGTCGAGGTATTCATTACCCAATCCGGACAATTTCGTTTGCATTATGTCTCCAACGGCCAGATAGGTATGAAGCGCGCCGGACATAAGCCACGGACGTTGGTCGGTATTGGTGCTGGTCAGTTGGACTTTGAGGGTTTTATCGAACTCAAAGTGGAGCCGGTTGTGGAAGCGGTAGGGCCATATAGCCCGGGACTTGGGGGAGTCATGCAACGTGAGCGTGACAGTGACATGGCTTTGCTGATCGTTGAAACTTTCCAGCTCCCACACACTGGAACGCGCAAAACCGTGCGATGGACTGGCCACTTTACCGAACCATGGCCAGCAAACTGGAATGCCGCCACGAAGAGCTGACTTACCCGAGAAGTCGGCGGCTTCACTCATCCAGATCAGATCTTCGTGCCCCTGAGGCTGGAAACTTAAGAGATGACCACCAAATAATGAGATAGCTGCCTGGCATTCAGGGTGAAGAATTCGAATGATATCCACACCATCAAGACGGCACAGGCTGATATGTTCTGAAAGCACTGTTGAAGTCGGGAGTTGACGTAAGTCCATAGTGATTCCTTTAAAAGCCAATGAAGGTAGCGGGCGACACTTCTGCCCGTCGAGACTCTATCCGGGATGACAGATAGCAAAAAGGCGGCCATCAGCCGCCTTTTCAATCATCGTCTAAGTATTACTTAGAGATGTGAGCAACCAGATCCAGTACTTTATTAGAGTAACCGATCTCGTTGTCATACCAGGAAACAACCTTAACGAAAGTATCGGTCAGAGCGATACCTGCGTCAGCGTCGAATACAGAAGTACGTACTTCACCGATGAAATCCTGAGAAACAACGGCATCTTCTGTGTAACCCAGTACGCCAGACATCTCAGCTTCAGAAGCACGCTTCATTTCAGCTTTAATTTCTTCGTATGTAGCAGGTTTTTCCAGGTTTACAGTCAGGTCAACAACAGAAACGTCTGCTGTTGGAACGCGGAATGCCATACCAGTCAGTTTGCCGTTCAGCTCAGGAATGACTTTACCTACAGCTTTAGCCGCACCAGTTGAAGATGGGATGATGTTCTGAGAAGCACCACGGCCACCGCGCCAGTCTTTCGCAGAAGGACCGTCAACAGTTTTCTGAGTAGCAGTTGTTGCGTGAACAGTCGTCATCAGACCGTCTTTGATGCCCCACTTGTCGTTCAGAACCTTAGCGATAGGTGCCAGACAGTTAGTAGTACAAGACGCGTTAGAAACGATTTCCTGACCCTGGTAAGTTTCGTGGTTCACACCCATTACGAACATAGGAGTGTCGTCTTTAGACGGACCAGTCAGAACCACTTTCTTTGCACCCGCTTCGATGTGCTTACGTGCAGTCTCGTCAGTCAGGAAGATACCCGTTGCTTCTGCAACAACATCAACACCGATTGCACCCCAGTTCAGGCTTGCTGGATCGCGTTCGGCGGTAACACGTACAGTCTTGCCGTTAACGATCAGGTTACCGTCTTTAACTTCAACTGTGCCTTTGAAACGGCCGTGAGTTGAATCGTACTTCAGCATGTAAGCCATGTACTCGACGTCGATCAGGTCGTTGATACCGACAACTTCAATATCATCACGTTCTACAGAAGCACGGAAAACGAAACGACCGATGCGGCCAAAACCGTTAATACCTACTTTGATAGTCATTATGTTGCTCCACAACTTAATTTCTAATGAAAGATAACTGGTAGTAAAATTACATAATCTAACGCTGGTCTGCAAGCAAAAACAGACCTCAAATTGTCTTTAATCAAAAAAGTTTCGGATTTTTATTACAATCCTGGCCGAAAGATGAATAGTTCACCTATAAATGCTGGCAAAGTAATCAACGATGTAGCTCAGTTTTAATTCAGTACCCGAAATACAGGGGAATATGCTTAAATGCACTGTTTCGATGTAAAAACCTTTCGAGCAAAAGTATGTGCCATATATGCAAAAATTGGCAAATTTTAAGTAGTACGGTTTTGGAAAACTGTGTTTACAGGCAGGTAAATGGCTTTTAAAACAAATTCTTACTGGAAAGAACTGCTATCAGATGAACAATATTATGTCTGTCGGGAAGGTGGCACAGAAGCCCCTTTTTCAGGCACGTTATTGCATAATAAGAAAACAGGAATATATCACTGCACTTGTTGTCAAATTGCCTTATTTCATTCTGAGCAAAAATACGATTCGGGATGTGGCTGGCCGAGTTTTGATGCACCTGTTAAATCTGATTCAATTCGATATTTAAGCGATACCAGTCATGGGATGAAGCGAACGGAAATTCGCTGCGCTGAGTGTGACAGTCATTTAGGGCATGTATTTGATGATGGGCCGGTTTCTACCGGGCAGCGATACTGTGTCAATTCGGTCTCACTGCAATTTAGTGAAGTAGAGTAACGGCAGTGCTGCCCGTGATGGCGTTGTCAGGAAGGTGGCTGGTCGGGCTGCTGGCTTGGCAGGGAGATCAGATTTTTTTCTACATAGACACGGTTAAAATGGCCGGCACTGATGCTCTGTATGATGCTGTCTGCTAAGGAATCCAGATGACTTTTATCTTGTTGCGGCATTGGATACAGGCGCGATAAGGTCTCTGAATTGGCCACGGGTAGTCCCATCAGGCTACCTACTCTTGACCATAAATAGGCTTCGGTTTTGTTGTTGTCCTGATGGGCCTGCGTCGCCAGTGTCAGAATAATGTCTGGTTTCACTTTAACTTTACCCTGATAAAGCTCCAGAGCTCTTAACAGAAGCTGGCGAGTTTTGGCTTTATCAACACCAGTATAAAAAGAGGCCAGTGCCAGTTGCAATTCCGGTGTCTGAAGCTGGCCTGTGCCTTCCAATTTCAGAAATTCTTCCTTAGCCTGGTGCTCGCCCTGGCTCCAGCGGTCATAAATAACTTCGGGTTCTTTGGAGTCAGCCAGCTCTTCGCTTAGCTGTTCCATGACCTCATAGCTGTGAATAAGCGCAGCGGTCCGCACTGATTTACGTTCTTTATAGCGGGTTGGTTCAATTTCTGCGGCATACTCCAGGCAATACTGGTAGCTGCGGGTGAACTCAAGAGTATGCAGTTTTTCAATGTCAGTCGGCGTTTTCAGCTGTTTATAGCGTTGCCAAATGAGATCTGTACGCTGGATACGGCACTGGCCGTCATTGTTATTCAGTCCTTTACATAGCTCGGGATGTGCCGAGCAAAGACTGTCGGTTGTTTTAAACTCGCCCTGGCAGGCTGGCAGAAAGGCGACAGCAGATAAAAAAAACAAAATGTTGCGCGTTTTTTTGCCAGAAGAAGTCATGTGCGGTACGTTACTCATAGGTGGGTTCACTAGAATCAAGAATACCCTAATACCTATCGGCAGAAACTGACCTGAGAGAAAGAATAATGTGACATTGCTGCAGTGTGATCACGAAAACAAAAGAAAACTAAAACCAAGACGCTACTTGACTGGCAAACTCAGGTCATTATCGTAGCCTACCATTGCAAGTGGCCTGAAATAGTCGGGCATGAAGAGGAGTAGATGGGATGGATGTACAACAGATTCTGGCTGCCATGACCCCAGAGGTGTACCAAAAGTTACTGGCGGCGGCTGAAACAGGTAAATGGGCTGATGGCACCCCATTAACTGAGGCTCAGAAAGAGTCCACCATGCAGGCCGTCATGCTGTATCAGTCTCGTCATAATACAGAGGCCGAGCATATGACAGTGGCAGCCGGTGGTGAGATTCGCTTTAAGTCTAAATCTGAGCTCAAGCGTGATTTTGCCATAGAAGACAGTGAAACCCCTGTGGCAGATATTGCCCGTTTCTCTTTACAGCAAAACTGACACCTATGACCCTGTAAAGGCTGGTGCGCTCATCTGCAGTTATCACTGCCTGGGCACAGTGAAAGGCACAGGGTCACAGTAAAACCCACTCAATTCATGATCTTCCTGCGTCACCAGACTAGACACCCAGGGCTCTTGCTCAATACCTTCCAGATACATGGCCAGTTTGGGATAGTAAGGTTTCAATCTTAAGCCAGCCATCCAGCCACTGCGGAAAATACTCCATAGCGTAATTTCGGCCATCGAAAAACGGGTCGTAATATAACCTTCTGCCGGCACTTGTTCTTCCAGGTAGTTCAGAACCGGCGGCAGATGATGCTGAATGCAGTCGTCAATGGCATCCTGATCAACGTCTTTTTCCAGAATCTGCCCCCTCAGAATTTTCTGATAGAAGAGCACGCCAGCGAGCAGTGCGCTGAGCCGGGTATCGGCATATTCTTCCAGCCACCGGATTTTTGCTCTTTCACCGGCATCGCCCGGGTACAGCGGAGGAACCGGGTAGATGTCGTCAAGGTAATGGGCAATAACTGTTGAGTCGATAACTGTCAGACTGTCATGTTCCAGCACCGGCACTTTTCCCATTGGATGGCGTTTGTGCGCCAACTCTTTTTCCAGGTACGGGTTGAGCGGTTGTAAGTTGTAATTCAGCCCTTTGTAAGATAAGGCCAGCATGATTTTTCTGACAAAAGGAGAAATGGAGGCGCCGTGCAGAATCATAGTCAACCTTGCTCATAGTCAACAGACGAAATTTGCTATAAGTGTAGCTGAGATATAAAAAGAGCCGCACGAGTGCGGCTCAATTGGGGGAGTCCGATTAACTTGATTAGCGGGATAACTCGCCGCGGATGTCCTGTTGCATCAGCTCACGCACTTTTTCTGTTGGCAGCGCCTGGCTGAGCAGAAAGTGCAGTTTCGCCAGTGCGGCTTCCCGGGTCATATCATAACCACTGAGTACGCCGGCATCCGCCAGTGCACAGCCAGTTGCGTAGCCATCCATGTTCACTTTTCCGGACAGGCACTGAGTCAGGTTAACCACTATGACGCCGCGGTCGGCCGCTTCTTTAAGCTGAGCCAGAAGATCAGCGTTTTGCGGCGCATTACCCACTCCGAATGTCAGCAGGATCATGGCGTTGACCGGCTGGCGCAGGGTGTTGCGGATAACTTCAGGTGAAATGCCGGGGTACATAGTTATCACACCGATTGGTTGCGGGGTAATTTGGTGTACCCGAAACTCACCTGCCGGCTGTTTGTTCAGCTCTGTGGCTGGTTTTACCTGAATGTTGATACCTGCTTCGATCAGCGCTGGCATATTGGGTGAAATAAAAGCATTGAAACCGTCGGCATGGGCTTTTGTGCTGCGGTTGCCGCGCAGAAGCTGGTTATTGAAGAAAACCGTCACTTCATTAACCGGGTAATTAGCCGCGAGATGCAGCGCATTAAGCAGGTTGCTCTGACCGTCTGAGCGCATTTCTGCCAGTGGGATTTGCGAGCCGGTGACAATCACAGGCTTGCCCAGATTTTCCAGCATGAAGGATAAAGCAGAAGCGGTATAGGCCATGGTGTCCGTACCATGAAGAATGACAAATCCATCAAACTTGTCGTAGTTGGCCTTAATATCATCAGCAATGCGTTGCCAATCTTCAGGAGTCATATCTGAAGAGTCAATCAGTGGCGCATATTCATGGATAGTGAATGCAGGCATTTCTGAGCGGTGAAACTCAGGCATGTTCTGCAGTTGCTGTTCCATAAAACCAGCGACAGGAATATATCCGTGAGCTGACTTCTGCATTCCAATTGTTCCGCCTGTGTAGGCGATATAGATATGTTTTTTTGTCATTAGAGTACGGGTACAGCATAGTTATTGATGGTGAAGGCATTATACGGTGAAAACCGGCGAAAAAAAGCCCGGATATACCGGGCTAAGTCAAGTTTCATCACTGTGAATCCGAAAAGAGTTAATTTCCTGTGCTGGAACAATTCAGACAGAAAGCATATTGTCCTTTGGGGTCATTGAAATTATTCATATTGGTGATATCGGCTGTAATATGGCGCAAAGCCGGCGTGAACACATTGGGTAGCTGGGCGGATATTGCCATGCCAATGCGCGCGCTGGTTTCTGACGTCATATCCTGCAGAAACTGCTCCATCGGGCTGAGCGGCAAGGCTATCCAGCGAATGTCGTAGTTGTCCAGTTTTGCCAGTTTGGCCGCAGAGACAATGGCATCATCGAAATCACCCAGACGATCAACCAGACCCAGTTTTAATGCATCCTGACCCGTCCAGACCCGGCCTTGTGCTATTTTGTCTGTCTCTTCGAGTGATATATGGCGATTCTCGCTGACCAGGCTGATAAAGCGCTGATAGCCGTTTTCGATACCCAGCTGGAAAATTTCAGCGACATCGTCAGGCAAGCCTCGGGTTATCCCGATACCGGCAAAGGGGGTAGTACCGACGCCATCGCTGTGCACCCCGATGTTTTCCAGGCCTTTTTCAAAGGTAGCCAGCATGCCGAAGATACCGATAGAACCTGTGATAGTGGTTGGCTGAGCAATAATTTCACTGGCGCTGGACGAGATCCAGTAACCGCCGGATGCCGCCAGGCTGGACATTGACACCACTACAGGCTTGCCAGCCAGTTTTAATGCATCCACTTCATTGCGGATAATCTCAGAAGCGAAGGCACTGCCACCAGGGCTGTCAACGCGCAGAATCACCGCTTTAATGTCATCATCAAGACGGGCTTCTCGCAGTAAAGCGGCCGTTGTGTCGCCACCGACTCTGCCTTGCCCTTGCTGACCATCGACAATTGCGCCGCTGGCAACGACTATGGCAATACCATTGCGGCTTGGCTCGAATGGTGCACTGACCGAAGGCTGATAATCGTAATAACTGATCTGATTAAAGCCATGGTCGCCATCGCTGCCAAATTCCTTGATAAAGGTCTGTCGGAGTTGGGTACGGCTGATCAGTTCGTCTACCAGTCCCATTTTCTGGCTCAGGCGTGCGAAATCGCCCTCGACACTTTTCAGTTCTGCAACCAGATCTTTGACTTCAGGGTTCAGGACACTGGCATGGATGTGGCGGTTACGTGCGACATCCTGCGTGTAAGCGTCCCACATCTGGTTGAGCCAGACTGTGTTTGCTTCGCGGGCAGCGTCTGACATGTTGTCACGGGTGTAGGGCTCAACGAATGATTTATAGGTCCCGACGCGGAAGACATGGGTGGTGACATCCAGGTTATCCAGTAAGGTTTTATAGTACAGCGAATAGCTGCCGTAACCTGTCAGCATCACGCCGCCGTCGGCAGACATGAACACTTTGTCGGCGAAGCTGGCCAGGTAGTACTGGCTCTGGCGGTAGTGATCGCCCGTGGCATAGACAGGTTTGCCAGCCTGCTTGAATTCTTCAATGGCCTTGGCAATGTAGCGCAGCTTCGTCAGGTTCGTCTCTGGCATGCTTTTCAGATTCAGGATAAGGCCGGTGATCCTGTCATCCTTGGCGGCAGCCCGAATGGTATCGACGATGTCAAAAAGGATATTTTCCTGAACCGGCACCTGACCCATGGCGCTGTCGACAAATTGGTCGAAGGGATTGACGTAGGAGCGCTGCTCAACAATCGGACCGTCAATATCCAGTACCAAAGCGGCCTTTTCTGGCAGAACCGGCGATTCAGCCCCTTGCTGGAAGGCAAAAATGATGACCCCAATCAGAGCAATAAAAAACAGGTTAAAAAATAGCTGACGGGTAAAGCTCAACAGCTTCCAACATCCGCGCAGCACTTTGGCAATGCCTTTTAGTAGTACTTTCATGGCCTTTCCTGATAATAAATCCCAGTGCTTATCCTAACCGAGACACAGCGTAAAATCCTAATGATAGCTATATTGCGACTAAAATTGCGTATTTGGAAAGTACCGCAGTAGTGATGGATGTTGAGGTTATGTAAACAGGTGTTTGAGTGAAGGTTAACCCTATGCTATAACTGGTCTGACCTACAATAATTAAAGAGATATAGGGAAGCTATGGACACTCTTACCTACCCACACTTGCTGGCACCTTTGGATCTTGGCTTCACTCAGCTTAAAAACCGGGTGTTGATGGGGTCTATGCATACTGGCCTGGAAGAAGCACACGATGGATTTAAAAAGCTGTCTGCCTTTTACGCTGCCCGCGCCAGAGGTGGAGTAGGCTTGATTGTAACTGGCGGCTTTGCACCCAATTTTCGCGGCCGCTTGACACCACTCAGTGCCGAATTCAGCAGCGGACGAGCGGCAAGGGCACACCGGGTTATTACAGATGCTGTCCACAAAGAAGGCGGCAAGATTGCCATTCAGCTTCTGCATGCCGGGCGCTATGCGATGCATCCGTTTGCTGTCAGTGCTTCTGGCATTAAAGCACCTATCTCTAAATTTACGCCCAAAGAAATGAGCCGCCGCCAGATCCTCAAGACCATTGACGCCTTTGCACGCAGCTCTGAGCTGGCGAGAGAAGCGGGTTATGACGGCGTTGAGCTGATGGGCTCTGAAGGTTATCTGATCAATCAGTTTATCTGTCAGCGTTCCAACCACCGAACCGATGAATGGGGCGGTAGCTATGAGAACCGGGTCCGTTTTCCAATTGAATTGGTGAAAGCCGTTCGTGCCCGGGTAGGCACAGATTTTATTATTATTTTCCGTCTTTCGATGCTGGATCTGGTGGAGCAGGGCAGTACCTATGATGAAGTGGTACAGCTGGCTCAGGCGCTGGAAGCCGCCGGTGTGACCATTCTCAATACCGGTATCGGCTGGCATGAGGCGCGAGTTCCTACTATAGCGACTCAGGTTCCCCGGGCAGCGTTCAGCTGGGTAACGGAAAAGCTGAAAGGTAAAGTGTCTATCCCGCTGGTGACCTGTAACCGGATTAATACGCCAGAGGTGGCAGAGTCCATTCTTGCTGCCGATCAGGCGGATATGGTGTCCATGGCCCGTCCGTTCCTGGCTGACGCTGATTTTGTGCTGAAGGCCGAACAGAACCGTGCCGACGACATTAATACCTGTATTGGCTGTAATCAGGCCTGTCTGGATCATGTTTTTGCCGGCAAGCGGGCAAGTTGCCTGGTTAACCCTCAGGCCTGTTATGAGACAGAGTTAGTGCTGACCCCGGCCGCACAGCACCGCAAAGTGGCGGTTATCGGTGCGGGTCCTGCTGGGCTGGCTTTCGCAACGGCTGCTGCAGAACGCGGCTTCGAGGTCGATTTATACGAGAAGAACGAGTATATCGGCGGGCAGTTTAATCTGGCGATGCAAATTCCGGGTAAAGAAGAATTCCGGGAAACGATTCGTTATTTCTCCCGCCGTTTGAGCCAGACAGGTGTGAACCTGAAACTGGGCAAGGCGGTGGATATCAATGAGCTGAAAGGCTATGACGATGTCGTGGTCTCGACCGGGGTGAAACCTCGTATTCCCGCCATTCCCGGATTGGAAGCCAGCGATAAGGTGATAGATTATCAGACACTGATCCGCGATAAAGTGCAGCTGGGTCAGCGGGTGGCTGTGATCGGTGCTGGTGGTATCGGGGTGGATGTCTCAAGTATGCTGACAGAACCTCAGGACAGTTCTCTGGACAGCTGGTTACAGGATTGGGGCATTGATAAAACCATTACCCATGCTGGTGGTTTATGTACGCCTCAAAGCGAGCACAGTGAGCGCCAGGTGTGGCTGATGCAGCGCCGGCCCGGCAAGATGGGTAAAGGGCCGGGTAAGACGACAGGCTGGATCCACCAGCAGGTGTTGCTGAAACGCGGTGTTGAAATGCTCTCCGGCGTCAGCTACGAGAAGATTGATGAGCAAGGTCTGCATATTAGCGTGGAAGGACAGCAGCGCGTGCTGGAAGTTGATCATATTGTGCTGTGCGCCGGTCAGACTTCGGTGGAAGAGTTGTCGGCTCCGCTCAAAGCGCTGGGCATCAAAGTGCATGTTATCGGTGGTGCTGAATTCGCCGGGGAAGTGGATGCCAAGCGTGTTATCCGTCAGGGAACAGAGCTGGCCGCCCGTCTTTAGATATCGTCAGGTATCGGCTACTGTGACCAAGAGGCTCCTGAGGGAGCCTCTTTTCGTTGCCGTTACTCAGAAGAGCAGATGTGGTATGGTATTTAACAAGAATTGTTATCATCGAGGATACATAATTTATGGATGCACTGTCGCTGCTGCTTAATCGTCGCTCCTTGCCTAAAATGACCGCCCCGGCCCCTCAGGGTGAAGTGCTGGACAATATTCTTCGTGCCGGCCTTCGGGCACCGGATCACGGTGCGTTGACTCCCTGGCGTTTTATCGTCTCGGAAGGCGAAGGTTTGAATAAGCTGGCCGATATTCTGGTCTCTGCTGCCCAGGCTGATAAGGCAGAAGAGGCGGTGATCGAAAAAGCCTCTAAAGCCCCTTTCCGTGCGCCTATGGTGATTACTGTTGTCGCTAAAGTGCAGCCCAGCGATAAAATTCCAGTGATTGAACAACATCTGTCGGCAGGCTGTGCGGCTCAGGCGATGCAGATGGCGGCGGTTGCTCAGGGTTATGCTGGCTTTTGGCGCACAGGAAGCTGGGCATATCATACTGTGGTACGCGAAGCGCTGGGCGTACAGGGTGATGATATGATTGTCGGTTTTCTGTATCTGGGCACACCGGATTGCCGTGATGCGAAAGCGCCAGAGCGGGATTTGGCGCAATTTGTTGAGTATTTATAGCTTTCTGTATAGTTTCCTGCAGGCTTCTTCAGGCAGCTTATTGCTGCCTGTCTCTCCTCAATCCTGCGACGGCTTTGTGAACTTTTACTGGGTTTATATCCAGTAATGATTGTCACCTATTGCTGAATTCTTTATAGTGCGGAGAGTTATTTCCAGTAGTTACAGACTTCATGACCCGTCTTTATATCGCTGAAAAACCCAGCCTTGGACGTGCTATTGCAGCCGTCTTACCCCGTCCGCATAAGAATCATCAAGGCTACATCGAAGTCGCCAACGGCGACATTGTCACCTGGTGTATCGGCCATTTGCTCGAGCAGGTCGAGCCGGATGCGTATGATCCGCGTTATAAGAAATGGAATCTGGATGATTTGCCTATCATTCCTGAGCAGTGGCAACTGGCACCGAGAAAATCGGCTAAGCAGCAACTGAGTGTGGTCCGCAAGTTAGCTAAACTGGCAGATGAAGTGATACATGCTGGCGATCCGGACAGGGAAGGTCAGCTGCTGGTCGATGAAGTGATCGACTATGTTAAGCTGGCCGCCGCGAAAAAAGCAGCCATGAAACGCTTACTTATCTCAGATCTTAACCCGGCAGCAGTGAAAAGAGCGCTCGGGCAGTTAAGGGACAATAGCGATTTTATTCCGTTGTCTGTGTCAGCCCTGGCCCGCTCCCGGGCGGATTGGCTGTACGGCATGAATATGTCTCGTGCTTATACCTTGCTCGGGCAGCGGGGCGGCTATAAAGGCGTACTGTCGGTCGGCAGGGTACAAACACCTGTGCTTGGGCTGGTGACTCGCCGGGATGACGAGATCGCCAATTTCGTGCCGGTTCCTTTCTATGATGTCTATGCATTGATCCCCTATCAGGACAACGTTATCCGCGCCCGTTGGCAGCCGAGCAAGGCCTGTGAACCCTGGCAAGACGATGAAGGCCGGGTGCTTAATCGCAAGCTGTGTGAAAATGTTGTGGCGCGCATTAAGGGCCAGCCAGCCACTGTTTCGGATGCGGAGCGAAAAGAAACCCGCCAATCGCCGCCCTTACCTTATTCTCTGTCGGCACTGCAGATCGATACAGCGCGTCGCTTTGGCATGAGCGCGGCGGATGTACTGGCGTGCTGTCAGTCGTTGTACGAGAAGCACAAAGTCATCACCTATCCGCGTTCTGACTGCCGCTATCTGCCGGCCGAGCACTATCATCAGGCCAGTGAGGTGGTGAAAGCTGTGTCTTCAACGGCACCGCAGATGCTTGAGGCGGTCAAGGGCGCAGATTTATCAATACGCTCAAAAGCCTGGAATGACAGTAAAGTGGATGCGCACCATGCCATTATTCCCACCCCGAAAGCGGTGCAGCCCGGCAGCCTGAATGATCAGGAAGCCAAGGTTTATCAGTTGATTGCCCGTCAGTATCTGATGCAGTTTTACCCGGCGGCGGTTTACGCGGAAGCTAAGCTGACATTTGCTATCGCAGGCGGAGTGTTCATTGCCAGAGGCCGCCAGCTGATGCAGCCGGGCTGGAAAGTGTTGCAGGGTAAAGACGATGCCGACAAAGAGCAGGATCTGGCCGATAAAGTGCCGCCTTTGGATAAAGGCACAGTGCTGACCTGCCAGGACGGAGAAATCAAAGACAGGGTGACGGAGCCGCCTAAGCATTTTACCGAAGCAACTTTGCTTCAGGCGATGACTGGGATCGCCAGATTTGTGGCAGATAAATCTCTGAAGAAGATTCTGCGCGACACGGACGGTTTAGGTACGGAAGCAACCCGGGCCGGTATTATGGAAGTCTTGTTCAAGCGCCAGTTACTCTACCGTCAGGGGAAGAATATTCATGCCTCAGACGCTGGCCGCGCTCTGGTGTATGCCTTACCTGATGAAGCGACCTACCCGGACATGACGGCACATTGGGAACACCAGCTGCAGGACATGGCTGAGCGGAAATATGCCTACCAGCCGTTTATGGGAGCGCTGCAACAGCAGATTGAGCAACTGATGGGGTCGATCAAATCAGGTGGTGTCCCGCCAAGCCTCCGAACACTTCAGGCGGTTGCTCCTCCGGCCAGTAAAGGAAAGGGCGGCTATAACCGGCGTACGCGGAGCAGGCAACATTCGGGTGCTACAGGTCAGAAAAGTACCGGCCAGAAAAGAGCGGCTAGTCGTCGTAAATAAAAAAGGCATCCCGGCCCAGCGATTTGGCTTTGTATAAGGCGCTGTCGGCCTGATTAAACAGTTGATCTGCTGTCGACTGTTTGTCCGGCACCATACAACTGATGCCAACACTCACAGTGACATTGCAGTATTCCTGATTGTTGACAGGAATGAGCAACGAACGAACCGCTTTCAAGGTGTTTTCGGCAGCGACAATCGCTGCCTGAGCGTTTTGACCCGGCAGCAAGATAACGAATTCTTCTCCGCCATAACGGGCAAACAGTGCCCCGGCCCGACGTTCGACCGAGACCAGCGTCTGGGCAATCAGGCTCAGGCAACGGTCGCCCATCGCGTGACCATAGGTGTCATTGAACGACTTGAAGTGATCCACATCGATAATCAGCAATGAGACGGGTAACTGGTGCCGCTGAGCCCTGCGCCATTCTAAGGGCAGGGTTTGATCAAACACCCGCCGGTTCGGCACCTGCGTTAAGGGATCATGACGGGAAGTGTGTTCCAGTTGCCGGTTTAACTGCTGCAATTCCCGCGTCCGTTCGGTGACGCGCTTTTCCAGTTCGCCATTGAGCTGGCTGAGGTGTTCTTCTGTCTGTCTGCGAACCAGATGCTGAGAGACAATAAAGCTGAACTGCTTGAGAAGCTGCGGGTGATAGTCAGCCAGCGGGCGTCCGTTGATCAGGTTATCGTAAGCTATCCAGCCAACGCGTTTATCCCCGTCCCACAGTGACGTGTAAGCACTCCAGCCAAACCCGATTTCCTGTAAATCATGATAGAGCGACGTGTTCTCTTCAATGGCCAGGTAACCGTGTTGTGCCTGAGGATGGTCAATGAACCAGTGAGGCGGGATAGGGGATTCAAAATAGGCTTCTTTTACCGTATTGCCTTCAGTATCTGTGCCATAAGTGCCTTTCATCCGGTTATGCCCTGTCAGAAGAAAGATAGCGATACGATCAATCTTCAGCACTTTCTTTCCCTGTTCGACGGCATGAAAGAGCATATCGTCAATACTTTCAGCACGCCATAAAGCGAAAGAGATGTCGTGCAAGCCCTGCAGCATATCCAGTAAAACCGGGCCCGAACCGGCAGGCTGCTCTGCTGCGATGTCATTTTTCAGCTCGGCACTCAGGTGGAGGATACAAGGCTGTAAATAGTCAGGGTCTGTGCATGGCGAACCTGCCGGATAACTCAGTGCCAGCAAGCCAATAGGTGTACCCTGATGTTGCAGCGGAAGCCAAAGCACCGCCTTCTCAGCAGACTGCCGGTGAAATGGCATCGGCTGACAAAGCCAGCCTTCGAGCTCTTCATCACGCGGTGATATAGGCAAGCTATGGAATGGGGTGCAATGCGTGAAATGAGTCCACTCAGCGTGCTTTTTTACGAACAGCCGACAGGATGAGGCACCCAAATGGCGGCAAAACAGAGGAAGCAGCCCATCAATAACTGCTGGCCTCTCTGTTGCTGTCTGCCATTGTGAAAAGTATGCCTGATAGAAGGAATCCATTCCGTTCTCGCTGCTACTGACCTGGAGGGGTAAGGAAATGTTTTTTAATACATTACGATATAAAAATAATGAAAAGAGAACAGAGTGCTAACGCGGGAAATTCAATAAACATATATAGCAATTAGTTAAAATCTGGCCGTAGTCAAATTTATTATGTGTGTGTGCGTTTTGTTGCATTGACACCCTGAAGGTATTTATTTTGCGGACGATGCACGAAGGCGGTAATGCGTGTTTGTTGATGGCTTTGTTGCCAATTTGTGGCGGGCTGGCCTGGACATGCCGTAGGTCGCTCAGCAGCCAGACGGCCCTTGTGTCACTATTGAGACAGAGTTAACTGACAAGTTTCACTATTTTTACCTTACGGGGATATTTTGACTTTATTTACACCGTCAGGTGAGAACATGAAAAGACGACATGTGTTTTTATTGTGGGTATCACTGTCTCTGATTTTGTCGGCATGTGGCCAAACACGGCATGCTCAGCTCGCAGAACTGGGATTTGCCCGCAATTATCTTGAAGGGTATCAGGATGGTTGTGACAGCCGAAAAGTACAGGCGACGACTTTCTATGACGGGTTTCGTCAGGATCCCGAGAGAATGAAGAAAGAGAATAAATACGCGAATGGCTGGAATGATGGCTATGAGCAATGCTACGCCAGCAATATTGATTACCATTAGTTAGTTTAGTTGGCTGGCCGGTAATGTTCATAAAGAGCAGGGCAGCTATATGGGCTGCCCTGTTGAGAGATTATTGCGCAGACCCCGGCTGATAAAACCGCTTCAGCTCATGCATTACCTGCATCAAAGTGGAGAGTTTCGGTTTCCCGTTATCTTTCATTCTGTATTCAGCGTCGTACACAGTGTAGTTGCCGTATTTATCAACTATTGTGGTACCTTCCGGCTGGACAACAACAATGTCCTGATGGTCGCCAGCCAATACCCAGCGACGTTTATTGCTGGTATCGAACAGACTGATGCCACTGCTGTAAAACTCAGGCGCTGTCGTGGTACTGAGCAGGGTTTCCATCAGAGTAGGGACAATATCAAGGTGACTGGTTGCCCGGCTGATCTGTGCGGTTTGGCTATCTGGCCAATGGACGATCAGCGGTACTTTCAGCTGATACTGGCTGTAATTGGATCCCGAACCCCAGGAATTGGTGCCGGTTTCATTAAACTCAGTACCGTGGTTGGCGGTGATAATCACTACAGTATTGTCCAGCATGTCGCGTTTAATCAGGCTATCAAAGATGGCAATCAATTGCTCATCAACATAGTAAGCCGAATTACGATAACTGTTTTTCAGTAGCTCAGCCGGATCTGTGCTTGAGTCTTCACCGGGCTGAGTGTCTTTCAGCGAGGGTGAAAATGTGGCTGCAACGGCATTGTCAGAATCTTCGTAATCCTGGACTGATACCAGTTCCAGATAGCCAAACCAGGGTTTGCCTGCGGTTTGTTTGCTCAGCCAGCTTTGCATATTGGTAATGGCTTGCTGATCGCTATGTGTCTCCGGGTTCAGGGCCGCGGCTAAAGCTATCTGATCTTTGGTGAAGATAGCCTGCGGATAGATGACATCGGCAAAGCCTGAACCGCTGAACAAACCAAACCGATACCCGCGTTTAGTGAGGGTTTCGAGCAAGACCGGTGGGCTGTGCTCTGCCCGGATACTGGTATTGTAGGCGCCGGGCAGGCCATAAAATAAGCCAAAGGTCCCCAGGGTACTGTCGTTTCCAGTACTGTAATGCTCAGTAAAGTTCAGATTCTGCTGCGCGTAGGCAGCCAGATACGGCATGGTTTCAGCTGTGACCATATCACTGCGTAAGCCATCGATCATAATAACCAACAGGTTCTGGCCGGTCCCTTTATCGCTGAATGACAGCGGCTTGAGCGGATAGCGGATGCTCTCGCTGTTTTCAACGCCCTGCTTTTCCTGCAAACGGGCATATTCCTGCCTGTCTAACAGGCCATGGCGTTCCATAAAGGATTTGGCTGTCATTGGATAAGACAGCGGAAAATTGGATCGCTGCGCCGTAACGGGCCGATAAAGATTGGCATCGGCCCAAATGTAGAGCAGATGGCTGGCGAGGAAACACAGTCCGAAAACAGAAGCAATTGGTACGCCGACATGCTTGCGTGTAAGTTTACGCAGCTTGCGCCACAGCCATTCAGACAGGAACAGCTGGAGCAGGAAAATGGCTGGCACGACTATGAACAAGTATTGCCAGCGGGCATTCAGTTCGGTGCGTTCCCCACTGAGTAACAGATCCCAGACTAGAGGGCTGAGATGGAGATCCAGGCTTTCATAAGCATGGGTGTCCAGAATCAGTATGGTTTGACCTATGGTTCCAACCAGCACCGCAAACAGTCGCATCAAACGCTGCGAAGGGATGAGAAAGCTGGCAGGAAACAGAATGAGAATGTAAAAGCCAAAAACCAGAAAGCCGAAATGACCCACCCAGCTCAGGCCCATATAAAGCTGCCCCATCAGGGTTTCCGGCCACTCCGAATGGATAATGTACCGGGTGCCTAACAGCATGGCGGCGATAATATTGAAAAAACTGAACCAGTGTCCCCAGCTAATCAGTTGAGACACGGTTTCTTTGTAGTTGTTTCCGCTGGAGACCATATACCTGTGTTCTTCTTCTCTCTGGTGCTGGGATTAATCTTTCTTGATTGAGGTCAGCAGAGCTTGGGCGAATTTATCAGCAATGGCTTGACGTTGTGATGCCGGAACATCGGCATTAATGATATTGGTAGCAACATTACCTACAATCATAAGCGCTAATTCAGCAGATGTATCGTGCTTTTCAAAGACATCGAACACATCATTAAGGATCTGTTCCACTTTTTCATTACTGTATTTTGATGTAATTGGCATATCAGGTCTTGTTTTATGGTGAAGAAAGCGACTTATAATACCCTACACTTTAGATTTACTGAAAAACTTTTCCATTATGAGTCTCACGCTTTCCAACGTCATCCTGCACCAATTCTCCAAAAACGAACAAGATGAGCTGTCTGTTCAGTTGAGAGAGCAGGAACTAGAACATACCGATACCACCACTGAACTGGTTGCTGAACTGCACCGGGTGTACAGCAGCAAGGGTACCAAAGGCTTTGGCCGATTCTCCGAAGAGAGTGAATTCGGTTACTGGCTGAAACAGTGCCGCCAGGGAGAACTGGATTTTCTGACTTTTTCAAATCAGGCGTCACAACGTCTGCAATCTGAGCTGGTGAAGTATCCGTTTGCTGATGCCGGGACACTGGTCATGGCGCAATACCAGTCTCTGGCCACCGATTATCTCTTCATTGGTCTTCTGCCAACCTGCCACAGCATGAAGGTGACTGATCAACTTGATATTAGCGCCACAGACTATCTGGATGTCAGCAAAATGGAAATTGTTGCCCGGATAGACTTGTCATCCTGGGAGACTGATTCCGAATGTAATCGCTACCTGACCTTTATCAAGGGGCGGGTTGGTCGTAAAGTGGCCGACTTTTTCCTGGATTTCCTGCAGGCGGAAGTCGGCCTGGATGTCAAAGTGCAGAATCAGGTGCTGATGCAGGCGGTTGAGGATTTCTGTGCTGATTCTCGTATGGATAAAGAGGAAAAGCAGCAATACCGCAAGCAGGTCTACGATTACTGCAACGGTCAGCTGCAGTCCGGTGAAGAAGTTGCGGTGAAAGAGTTGTCGGGTGAATTACCTGCCACAGAGGCCGGGGTCGACTTCTACCAGTTCACCTCCAACCAAGGCTATGAGCTGGAAGACACCTTTCCGGCTGATCGGACTGCCATGCGTAAGCTGACCAAGTTTGTCGGCTCCGGTGGCGGGCTGACGATCAACTTTGACAGCATGCTGCTGGGTGAGCGAATTTTCTACGATCCGGACACCGACACACTGACGATTAAAGGCACACCGCCGAACCTGAAAGATCAGCTTCAGCGACGTCAGAACAGCGACACCTGATACGCAGTTGAACAGTCGTACTGTACAGTTGGAAATCTGTGCAGTACGTCTTATCTAACTTTAGTGTTTCGGACACTTTATCCGTGTTATTCCTTATCTATTATTCAGAGCCAGTTTGCCTGCGCTGTCCCAACGCTTCACTCCTGATTATCTGCTTATTTTTGATCCTTTTCTCTGCCTTGGAATCCATCATTCTCGATGCCTTATTTAAGGTTTTTGCCTATTGAGAGCAAATCAGCCTTCTGATTGCGATAAAGTGATGTAAAGATATATGAATACACGCTTTAGTGAATTAAAGAGTGTGAAAAACCGTATTTTAGCTTCTGCAGGAAAATCATGATTTATTCCCTGAAAATCTAGCATCATCGCTCTGTTCCATGACATCAAATTAGCTGAATGCTCTAAAAAAACTGGTGCGCTCATCATGCTGCGCTGTGTTACAGCTTTGACACCAGTTAATTTTGGCATTTTGTTGCGTTGGTAGGGGCTTTGCTTTATGGTATTTAGCTATCTTCGGTTCATGGCCGTTGCGATAATGCAGAGTATTTCTGGCGCGTAACAGCCATGAATGTGGTTTTCAAAAACGTGATTGAAATGGGTATGCGGCTGTCAGTGTGTCACTGATGGTCTTTATTTGACCTGTTGCATACTGAGGTGGCTTTTCTCCAATCAATTTAGGAGGTGCCCAATCACGTCAACATGGAGTGTAGCAAGCTATGATGAAAGTTGGTTTGATCGGTTGGCGCGGCATGGTAGGTTCCGTGCTTATGCAACGTATGGTGGAAGAAAAAGACTTTGACCATATTGAACCTGTTTTCTTTTCAACCTCTCAGGTTGGAATTCCTGCGCCTGACTTCGGTAAAGATGCAGGCGTACTTCATGATGCATTTGATATTGATGCACTGAAGAAGCTTGATGCCATTATTACCTGCCAGGGTGGCAGCTATACCGAGAAGGTGTATCCGGCGCTGCGTCAGGCAGGCTGGAAAGGTTACTGGATTGATGCGGCGTCTACGCTGCGTATGGATGATCAAACCATCATCACTCTGGATCCGGTTAACTTTGATCAGATTCAGCAGGGTATCCACTCTGGCGTGCGTTCATTCGCCGGTGGTAACTGCACTGTCAGCCTGATGCTGATGGCGGTCGGCGGACTGTTTAAGGCAGGTTTGGTTGAGTGGATGACCTCCCAGACTTATCAGGCGGCGTCAGGCGCGGGTGCCAAGAATATGCGTGAGTTGATCTCTCAGATGGGTGTCATTAATGACAACGTTACCAGCGAGCTGGCTAATCCGGCCACGTCTATTCTGGATATCGACCGTAAAGTGGCGCAAGCCATGCGCTCTGCCGATTTCCCGACATCTGAGTTCGGTGTGCCGTTGGCGGGCTCTCTGATCCCCTGGATCGATGTGAAGCGTGAAAACGGGCAGAGCAAAGAAGAGTGGAAAGGCGGCGTCGAGACTAACAAGATTCTGGCAACCGGCAACAGCCCGATTGCGATTGACGGGACCTGCGTGCGTATCGGTGCGATGCGTTGTCACAGCCAGGCGCTGACGCTGAAACTGAAGAAGAACGTCCCGTTGGATGAAATCGAAGGTATTATTGCGTCGCACAATGACTGGGTTAAAGTGATCCCGAATGAGCGTGATATTACCATGCAGGAGCTGACGCCAACGAAAGTAACAGGCACTCTGTCTGTACCTGTGGGCCGTCTGCGTAAGCTGGCAATGGGCGATGATTTCCTCAATGCGTTCACTGTGGGTGATCAGCTGTTGTGGGGTGCTGCTGAGCCGCTGCGCCGTACACTGCGTATCATTCTGGCAGAGAAAGCCTGATTGTTTGATAATTCAGGTCAGATGATTTTGCTCAGTAAGTAGTGGGGCTGCCTGCTGAAAAATCAGCAACTGAACAATCAACAACAAAGAACCATAAGAAAAGGCCCGCACTGAATGTGCGGGCCTTTTGCGATCTTAACCGTTAGGTTTGAGAATTAAGCTGCCAGGTTATTAGCAACGAATTCCCAGTTAACCAGTGCCCAGAAACCGTTCATGTAGTCGGGACGCAGGTTACGGTAGTCGATGTAGTAAGCGTGTTCCCACAGATCAACAGTCAGCAGAGGAGTGACACCTGCTTCAGTTAGTGGCGTACCAGCGTTAGACGTGTTAACGATGTCCAGAGAACCGTCTGCTTTTTTCACCAACCAAGTCCATGATGAACCAAAGTTGTTGATTGCTGAATCAGTGAATTTTGCTTTGAATGCGTCAAAAGAACCAAACGCTTTAACAATGGCATCCGCCACTGCGCCAGTTGGCTCACCGCCGCCATTTGGGCTCAGGCAGTGCCAGTAGAAAGTGTGGTTCCAGATCTGAGCTGCGTTGTTGAAAACACCGCCAGTCGAGGTCTTGATGATCTCTTCCAGAGATTTGTCTGCGTACTCAGTACCTTCGATCAGGCCGTTCAGTTTCACAACATAAGTGTTGTGGTGCTTACCGTGGTGGTATTCCAGCGTTTCTTGAGAAATGTGTGGCTCAAGTGCATTTTTCTCGTACGGTAGAGCAGGTAGTTCGAATGCCATTACTCGATTCTCCATATTGATGGTGTGGGCAGACCCACGACATTGCTTCCGTTAGCAGGCAACAGCCTGCATCACTTCAAACTGTGTTTGTTATTGTATACAAGCGATAGGCTTGCGTGTTTGCAAATCATTTTAGCAAGTTTTTTCTTTATTAAAAGTAGTCTGAATGAAAAAGGTCGCTGCAAGCAGAAGATGGTAAGCAAGCGTTCAGACAAGTATAAGTCTTAACCTTACTTTTATTAGGCGTTTTTTTCCTTGCCGTGACAAAGTAGAATGAGGGTATCACACTTACTATAAAGCTAACGTTGTTAGAGGAAGCTATGGAAACCATCGACAAAATCAAACAGCAGATCGAAGAAAACCCAATTCTGCTGTACATGAAAGGATCACCAAAACTGCCGAGCTGCGGTTTCTCTTCACAGGCTTCTCAGGCACTGATGGCTTGTGGTGAAAAGTTTGCTTACGTTGATATCCTGCAAAACCCGGATATCCGTGCTGAACTGCCAATTTACGCGCAATGGCCAACTTTCCCGCAGCTGTGGATTGAAGGCGAGCTGGTTGGCGGCTGTGACATTATTCTGGAAATGTTCCAGAAAGGTGAACTGCAACCTTTGATCAAAGAAGCCGCAGCGCGTCGCGACAGTGCTGAAGCCGCAGAATAATTTCTGAAAGCTGCTGTACTGATAAAAAAAGACCCCGCACTGCGGGGTCTTTCTGTTTCTGCCAAACAATGAGCGGCTTACAGCATCATGGAAGCCAGCCAGCCAAAGGCTATCAGCGGCAGGTTGTAGTGAATAAAGGTCGGCACAACTGTGTCCCACACGTGCTCGTGCTGGCCGTCAGCATTCAGACCGGCTGTCGGGCCCAGGGTTGAATCCGAGGCCGGCGATCCGGCATCACCCAGTGCAGCAGCAGTACCGACCAGCGCCACAGTCGCCAGCGGCGAGAAGCCAAAGCTCAGACATAATGGCACATAGATAGTCGCCAGGATGGGAATGGTCGAGAACGATGACCCTATGCCCATAGTCACCAGCAGGCCAACCACCAGCATCAGCAGGGCAGCCAGCGCTTTGTTGTCGCCGATGGCATGAGACAGCGAACTGACCAGGGTTTCCACCCCGCCAGTGGCTTTCATGACTGCCGCAAAACCGGCAGCCGCAATCATGATGAAACCTATCATTGCCATCATGTGCACGCCTTTGGTGAACACGTCATGGGTATCTTTCCATTTGATCACACCGGCAAGGGTAAACACCATGAAACCGGCCAGACCACCGATGATCATCGAACCACTGTACAGCTGAATGCCCAGAGCGGCCGCGATAGCAATCATGGCCACATAAACATGCTGCATGTTGATCTCAGCGTGCTCCGGTTCGCTGGCCAGGATTTGCGCTTCAGAATATTCCCGTGGTTTGCGGTAGCTGACAAAGGTGGCCAGCAGCAGGCCAAACAGCATGCCTGCCGCCGGCAAAATCATGGCATAAGGCACCTGGCTGGCGGCGACATTCAGCCCATTGTCATGCAGGTTTTTCAGCAGAATGTTATTGAGGAAAATACCGCCAAAGCCCACAGGCAGCACCATGTAAGGTGTCACCAGACCAAAGGTCAGTACGCAGGCAATCAGGCGGCGATCCAGCTTAAGTTTGGCGAACACATGCAGCAAAGGGGGAATCACAATAGGGATGAAAGCAATGTGCACCGGAATCGCATTCTGCGATGAAATAGACAGCAGCAGCAGAATGGTCAGCACTGAGTACTTCACCCCGGTCGCCGCTGCCGCATTATGATGGCCGCTGATACGTTTGATGACTTTTTGTGCCAGTACATCCGTAATACCCGAACGGGAAATGGCAACGGCGAAGGTGCCCAGCATGGCATAGCTCAATGCTGTGGTAGCACCGCCACCCAATCCGCCCTCGAAGGCAGAGATGGTATCTGTGAGGGAGAGCCCTCCGACAAGTCCGCCGAGGATGGCACTGAAGGTCAGTGCGACCACGACGTTGACTCGCATCAGCGCCAGCACCAGCATGACGCAGACGGAAATAACGACAGGATTCATAAAACGACTTTCCATTGATAGTTGTGTTATTGCATAACTGAATAATCATGCTATTCAGGCTGCAATGTGCAGGCCGTCTAGTTTGCTGAAAATTTCTTACATGTCGAGAAAAAACTGTGCTCAGGGTGGGATTTTTAGCCGGATATAGTGGAAGGTAAATCAGAATACAAATGAACGGCTGTCTGATGCTGACTCGATCAGGTTGTTCAAAGCGATTCGGGATAGGTTTTTTGTTATGCAAAGGCAATTCAGTAAAGATAAAAAAGGCCAGCGGAGCTGGCCTTTGGAACTTGAGAGATAACAGCAGGTGTTATGGCATGGTTGTCATCAGGCTGGAGTTACTCACTGTGATGTTTCCTTCGGTCAGGAAGGTTTTTGCCTGCGCTTGCATTTCGGTTGTGGTTGCAGGGTCAGCGGCTGGATCTGCAATCGAACTGTGATTGCCGCTGACAAAGATGCCTGCAGATTTAGTGACACTTGATACAGTATTTTCAAACTGTTCGAAGCCGCTGTTGATCAATGGCAGTGTACCGCCAAACGGTGAATAGATAACATCCGTTTGTGGATTCAGACCGTTTGGAATCACGCTGTCGTCAACCACCATAGTCATATACTGCTGTGTCTCATCCGAAACCTGACCAATCAAGTTGATCGGGTCCACGGTATCTAGAACAGACTGTGCCGCATAAGCGAACAGAGCAATTTCAGTAAACAGTTCAGTGCGTTGCGCCTCGTTCATCTTAGTTGTTACAAAAGTATCAAAGCAGGTTTGTGCTGTTTCAGGGGTTATGCAGGCACTCTGACTATAGGTTTTGTATAGCTCGTTTCTGCTCGCCAAGAGTTTACTTTTCACCAATGGGCCAAAGCTGTCGGAATTCAGCAACAGATAAGCGATTCCGGCGCCTGGGTTTGCATACTCAGCACGGTTAACAGTAAACGCGCCAGCTTCCAGAGCGGTGTCTGTGGTCACTGGCTTATTGGCTGTGGCCGTGAAACCAATACCCGTCATTGCACCCAGAGAATGCCCGATGTAACTCACACCAACCAGATTGCCTGTTTTATCCACCGGTGAAAGCAAAGTGAGTGGTGCTGTCGGGTTTGGTGAACCAGCTTGATTCATCTGGAACTGTAAGCCAAGCGCAGTACGTAAACTGAGCGTATCAATGATGGATTCGCGGAAGTTATCTCGCGCCACGTTCAGATAAGCCAGGTTCATGTAAACATCTGGTGTTGATTGACTGGTTACATGCACAACATTATCGCCACTGTCTTTGATGCCGCGTGAGCCATGTAATGGATGGTCGATCGCAATCATTGCCATGCACTTATCGTCGATAATGCCGGGTGCTAATGCCAGAACAGAATCCTTATTACCGGTAATACCATGTTGGTACATGGTGACTGGGATACCTGTCTGATTCGTGAGTTCTGTGCCACAGTTTGCCAATGCTGGCATGACCAGTGTATAAGGCACACTCTCCATCGATTTTAGCTGAGGAATCGGACTGTACTGGGTGATGAGACGCTCAGGGTCTAATTGACTGCCATTAGCTAAGGTCAGTTTGGCCCCGGTTAAAGCGGAAATGACCTTCTTCTGGATGTCTGCATCACTGCGAACCATTGCCAGATCAGTTGTCGAGATTGATGGTGTCAGTGCAGCTAATTGTTGGGCTATTGCAGCTTTATCAGCATCTGTTCCGTTTTTAAGCACGTGGGTGATTTTCGCCAGACTTGGCATGCCGCTCTGCCACGGAGTGGTCATCCAGGCATCATTAGCGTCTGATTTGTTGAGGAAGTAGGGGATCGAAACTGTCCCTTCATGGGTTGTCAGGCCAATAGTGGAATAAAGCGTCTGTACCGCTGCAGGTACTAGGCCAGTGATGTCAAGGGCTGTTGGGGCTGTGAAAGTAAACATTCCCGTTGTATCGACATTATTCGGGTTCGCCGTCCCTTTCCAGACAGCATTGGCAGTACCGCCTTTACCAATGGCCTGTGCGGCTAGCGCAATGGCACCTTTGGTAGCAAACAGAACATCGCCAGCAGATGTAGTTGTGAACCAGCTGGAGTAAATGATTTTGTTCTGCGCAACACCTGTCGTTACTGCAATGGTTTGCTCAACTGCGTGGGTGATTGCCTGAGCTGGCACCAACTTTTCTGATGGTACGCTGCCATTGGACTTCAGGCCGGCATACGTATTGGTCATACCAACTGGATTTCCTTTGGCATCCTTTAGATCATTGGTTACAGCGAACATATAGTTACTGGCCGGATCCAGAGGTTTCAATGGTAATACAGTTAGTGTCTTACCCGAGACGCGGACCATGAAGTCACCATCGGCAGCAGACAGTTGAACGGGTTGCGTACTGTCGGCGCTGTTTGTTGGATCGCCTGATTTGATGAGCACGAATCCGTTGGCAGCGGTGTTGGCATCTAAATCGTTTCCGGTGAAGTCAATCACAATTGGTTGTGTGGTGCTCCAGCCATCAGCTTTGCCCAGTGCGACTTGAGGATCGGCAAGATTAGCAGGGTTGCTTGCTGAATCGTCGACACTCAATGTCCCGTCTTTTTGATCCATTGCCAGGAAGGTTGGCTTGATGATCACTGGATTGTTGGGGTCCGAAATCAGATCAAACGCAATTTTTGTTTCGGCATTGAGGCTGTTTTTAATATCCGGATCGATAGTCGGCGTACCGCTCAGGCCTTGTTCGTCACCACAACCGTAAAGTGAGAAGCTGGATGCAACCAGCAGGGCAAGTAATTTTTTGTTCATATTTTATCCCTAAATTCTGTTCAACTGAGAGCGATTGGCTTAGAAGCTGTAGTTCACCTGGCCGGAAGCGATAATCGCGCCGCCACTGGACTCAAAGGTGTCGCCGTCTTCGGTGAAAGTCAGTTCATCGGCGATCAGGTAAGCGATGCCGGCATCAAACGACAGATTTGCGTTGTAGTTGTACGTCGCACCTGCTGTAAACCAGTTACGGTCGGTATCGGGAATGCTCAGGGTTGGTTTACCAGCCTGTTCATCAAAGGCATAGCCACCGCGTACTGTCCATTCTGTGTTGATGTTATAGGTTGTACCAATCGCATAACGGAAGGTGTCGTCATACTTTTCATCTTTCAGCAAACACAGACCTGCGCTGCCGTCGTATCCTGGTACGCATTGATCCCCTGTTGCGCGCAGCTCTTCAAATTTGCTGTATTGTGTCCATTGCACGCTATAGTGGACCGCCCACTGATTGTTCAGTTGATGGAAACCGGAAAATTCAGCAATAGCAGGAAGCACCACGGTTAAGTCACCCGGTACAGTGTTGTTGGGAGAGCCAGTGATACGGCCTGTGTAGTCGGTAAAATCACCTTCAAAGTCCATATCGGTCTGTGAGCGGTAGCTGAGGCCAAAGCGGTTGTTATCGTTCAGTTCAAACAATGCTCCCACGTTCCAGCCAAATCCCCAGGTATCACCTTCCATATTGACGCTCTTATCACTTGGATCTGCGCCCGGAATAAATACTGCGAGATCACCTAAGAAGCGATTCAACTCGGCTGAACCATAAATTGCGCTGACACCTGCGCCCAGGCTCAGTTGCTTGTTTACACGATAAGCAATACTTGGGTTGAAATTCACAGTAATTAGTGACGTCTCGCCCGCAGATGAACCTGCATGGAAAGAGGGATCGTAATCTGTGGTGACACCGTAGTTAGAAAACAGGGCCAGACCAAACGCCAGCTTGTCGTTGATCGGCTGAATATAGTAACCGGCAGGAACAAAGCCCGGAGGTGCAATGTCATTGGCTTTTTGGTCACGATTAACGCTGTCGACATCGATTGCCGGGTCAACAATGCTTAAGCCACCCGAAAGGGCGCGCTGCTTGAACATGGTCGATGCGGCGGGGTTACGGGCCAGCACTGCGGCGTTATCGGCAATCGCGGCTTCACCGGCGAAAGCCCGGCCTAAACCGCTGGCGGAGTGTTCAGCTACCTGGAAACCAGCACTTTGCGCCTGGAGGGATGTCAGCGCGGCGGCCACGGCGAGTGCGGTTACATGAAATCTTTTGGACATTCTGCTGCCTCTCTTGTTGTTTATTATTGATATGCTTCGCGTTCTTCAATCCATGAAAGAATGGTGAATCAGCTTGTAGACTCGGAGTATAAGGATTCGCTACGCCAATGTTAACCATATGTAACAGGGCGTTTGAGGTGTAGTAAGGCTATTTGTACGGTGTATTATTTATCTGTGTTTTAAACTCATGTTTGATTAATTTCGGACGTTTGTTTCATTTTTATGAAAAGGCCCAGCATGGCTGGGCTTTGGTAGGAGGTCTGATGAGTGTTCGTGTTTCAGGTCTGACCTTAGGCTTCTTCTTCTGTTTGAAGTGCCGCGACTGGCCATCCACCTAATTTTTTCCATTTGTTAACGATCTCACAAAATAATTCTGCGGTTCGTTCGGTGTCATAGAGAGCTGAATGCGCTTCTTTGTTACAAAATGGAATATTCGCTGTTTCACAGGCTTTAGCCAGCACCGTCTGACCGAACGCCAGGCCACTCAGTGCCGCGGTATCAAATGTGGCAAAAGGATGAAAGGGAATGCGCTTTAGCTTGGCCCTTTCAGAGGCGGCCATGACGAAGCTGTGATCAAAGTTCGCATTATGCGCTACCATGATGGCGCGGGAGCAGCCTTCTTCTTTTTGTTCTTTCCGTATGACTTTATAGATTTCTTTCAGGGCTTCTTCTTCCGTCACCGCGCCACGTAACGGGCTGAACGGATCTTTGATACCGTTAAAATCCAATGCTTCCTGATGGATAACCGCACCCTCAAAAGGCGTAATGTGAAAATGCAGTGTGCTGGCAGGTTTGAGCCATCCTTCTTCGTCCATGGTCAGGGTGACAGCACAAATTTCAAGCAGGGCATCAGTGTTGGCATTGAAACCGGCCGTCTCTACATCTACAACGACAGGAAAGAAACCACGAAAGCGACTTTTCAGGGTATTTAATGTGTTTTCTTGGCTCATGATAATGTTGCTGATAAAAATGAGGCCAGCATTATGTCAGATCTGGTTCAGAAGCTAAACCCTTGCCGCTAAGGTATGACGGCAGGGCACTGATACTGGGAGGTTGTCAGAAAGATAAACTGCGGCTAAAGATTTTGCGACAAAATCCGATACAATACCCAGTACTTGCAAGTAGGTTATACCGGGATGATAAAAATGACGTTGCCATTGAAGCTGGGGGCTTGGTCTTTAGCGCTGATGGGTGCCTGTTCGCCAGCTTGGGCAGGAAAATATTATGTTGCGACGCCCGGGGAATCTACCTGGGAGATGGTGGTTGATACGCCTCTGGAATGTCAGTTGCAGCATGCCATCCCGAATTTTGGTCAGGCGCAGTTTACATCCCGTGCCAGTAAAAAAATGAACCTTGATTTTGAACTGAAAATGCGTCGCCCGCTGGGACAGACCAGTAATGTCAGCCTGGTGTCTATGCCTCCGCGATGGCGGCCCGGTGATGCGGCTGAACCGTTGACGCGACTGAAATTCTTTAAGCAGTTTGACGGTTATGTGGGCGGGCAGATGGCATGGAACATGTTGTCGGAACTCGAAGAGGGGAAAATACCTACCTTCAGTTATCAGGACTGGCAGCACAGAAACGAAAGGATTGAAGTCGGCCTGTCTGCAGTGGCATTCAGTGCGGGTTATAAGACTTTCAGTACCTGTCTGGCCAATCTGCTGCCTTATAATTTTGAGGATATCTCTTTTACTGTGCTGCATTACGATAAAAACAGCGATGAGCTGAACAAAGCCTCACAGAAGCGTCTGGCGCAAATTGCGGATTTTATTAAGTACAGTCAGGACATCGATCTGATCCTGGTCGCGACTTACAGTGATTCCTCTGGCGGAAAAAATACCAACCAGTCTTTATCAGAGCGCCGTGCAGAAAAGCTGGAGCAGTATTTTGTCTCTTTGGGTCTGCCTAAAGATCGGATAGAAGTTCAGGGGTTTGGTGAGCGACGTCCAATTGCGGATAACAGTACTCCGCTGGGGCGCAATAAAAACAGGCGTGTTGTGATTTCCATGGGCCGGACTTCCAGCCTGATGTGATTCGGTATTCCCTCATTCACGTGATCGCGAATGAGGGAATAGAGTGCTCATTGCAAGCGGAACCTGGCAATAAGCTCACACTGGTTGCTGGTGGTGATATGCGCCACCTGTTTTGCCACTTTGGGGTTAGGGTGGCGTTTTAGAAAATCGATCAGCGCTGACTTACAGCAACCCAAAGAGCTGATGAAGGCTTCACAGTCACGGTTCGGGCATTGTGGAATCAGCGCCATAATCTGTTCGGATGCCAGTTGCAGATATTTCAGCTCGTAGTCGCCGTCTCCCTGCTTTCGCCAAAAACTGGCCATGTTGTGACAGGCAGTCACTTTAATGGCCAGCAATTCTTCCAGCTCATCCAGACTCCCATCGACAGGTTCCAATTGCTGCGATTCAGACAGAGCAAGCTGATAATGGATCACTGACATCATGGGTTTATGGTCTTTCTCTGCTTCTGCTGCCAGCAAGGTGTGCATTTCCCACCGTGACACATTCATGAGTACATTTCCTTCTTATTGATGAAGTGCATCCAGGTAATGTTGTTCTACCTGATCCCAGTCAACCACCTGCCACCAGGCACTGATGTAGTCGGGACGCTTATTCTGGTACGTCAGGTAATAAGCATGTTCCCACACATCGAGTGCCAGGATTGGAGTACCGCGGTTTTCCACCACATCCATCAGGGGATTGTCCTGATTAGAGGTTGAGGAAATCTCCAGTCGCCCGCCAGTGACAGACAACCAGATAAAACCTGAGCCGAAGTGAGCTGCAGCGGCGTCTGAAAAGGCGGTTTTAAACTCATCAAAGCTGCCGAAGTGGCATCGAATCGCTTCTGCCAGCAGGCCGACAGGCTGTCCGCCACCATTGGGTGACATGCACTGCCAGTAGAGGTTGTGGTTGTAGTAGCCCCCGCCGTGATTTCTGACCGCAGGACTGAATTCGGAAACCCGTGAAAAAATGTCTTTAAGGGTGAGTTGTTCGAGATTGGTGTTTTCAATGGCGCTGATGAATTTTTCAAAGTAGGTTTTATGATGACGGCTGTGGTGCACTTCCATGGTTTTGGCATCAATATAGGGTTCGAGCGCATCATAGGGATAGGGTAATGCTGGGAAAGTAAATGACATGTGGTTTCCTCCTGTATTTATTAAATAATAATGAGATCGTTTCTCATTATCAATAGTGGCGAGTCATCTACTTATACCAGTTCTCATTATTGAAGAAGAGAGATAGCCAAAACACGCTAGATTGATAGAAGCAAGGATCGTTGATCCGACATAACAATAGAAAAAGCGTGGTGAAAAAATGAAACGGCAACTCTTGGCTATGGTGATAATGATCGCCGCTTCTTCCGTCTTTGCGGATGACAAAGACATAGTGAATAGCGGCTTAGAAACAATGAAAGAAGAGGTGGCGGCAGCGACTCAGGCTCAGCTCATCACTAAGGAGCAGGCAGAGGAGATGGGGCTGAATCGGTCAACCACTTATGAGGTGTTCAGCTCTATCAGCGCAGACAATCTGACTGATAATGTGGTCGACAAACTGAAAGAATCGAAAATGCCGTATTACTCAGTGGATGTCATAGATACTGGTAATCAGGAAGAAAATTACCGGGCGGAAGTGACGGAATATTTTGGCAAAGTGGAATAGCCACTCATCGGTGTTATCGTGCGTAACTGTGATCGTGCGTAACAAGAGGGCAGAAACTATTCTGCCCTCTTTGCGTTTCGTGTTATCCGGTTTATCAGCTGCGCTGAATCAGTTCAATCTGATAGCCGTCAGGATCGCGAACAAAGGCAATGTGCGTTGTACCGCCTTTAACCGGGCCCGGTTCGCGGGTAACGTTCCCCCCTGAAGCTTTAATGGCTTCACAGGTGGTATAGATATCATCGACACCAATGGCGATGTGGCCATAAGCGTTGCCCATGTCGTACTCAGTGGTGCCCCAGTTGTAAGTGAGTTCGATGACTGCCCCTTCGGATTCATCCGAATAACCGACAAAAGCCAGGGTGTACTGGTAGGCTTCGTTATCCGACTTTCTTAACAGCTTCATGCCCATGATGTCTGTGTAGAAAGCGATAGAACGGTCAAGATCACCCACGCGTAACATGGTGTGCAGAATGCGTCCGTTTGCCATTTTTTTCTCCTCAGAGTAGAGCTTATTCAGCGGGATAGACTTTGTCTTTGAATTCACAGAGATCTTCAATAATGCAGCTACCGCAGCGGGGCTTGCGTGCCACACAAGTGTAACGTCCATGCAGGATCAGCCAGTGATGGACATCGACTTTGAATTCTTTCGGCACCACTTTCAGCAGCTTTTGTTCGACTTCGTCGACATTCTTGCCCATGGCGAATTTGGTGCGGTTGGACACACGGAAGATATGGGTATCAACAGCGATAGTCGGCCAGCCAAAAGCGGTATTGAGCACGACATTGGCGGTTTTACGGCCGACGCCCGGCAAGGCTTCCAGCGCTTCACGGTTTTCAGGGATTTCACCGCCATGCTTCTCAACCAGAATTCGGCAGGTTTTGATGACATTTTCAGCTTTAGAATTAAACAGACCTATGGTCTTGATGTGCTCTTTTACACCCTCGACCCCCAGCGCCAGCATGTCTTCCGGTGTGTTGGCAACAGGATACAGCCTGGCGGTGGCTTTGTTGACGCTGACATCGGTTGCCTGCGCTGACAGCAATACGGCTATCAGCAATTCAAACGGGTTGCTCCAGTGAAGTTCCGTTTCCGGGTGCGGGTTATTAGCCCGCAATCGCTCAAGGATTTGAACGCGTTTCTGATTGTTCATGCTCGCTTCCTAAGTTCGGCAGGGCAGGTTACTGGCACAGATAGAAATTGTAGGGAATGCCAATTACCGAGATCAATGTTGCTGAGCTTTCATCATAATGAAAGGCTCGTAAAAATCAGTTCGCAGAGGTAATACGAACCCGCTCGATCTCGGGTTTTTTCTCTGCGCTCTGTGTTCTCTCTGCCTGCTTTTTGTCAATAATGTTCTTTAGGGCAATCAGGAAGCCGACACCAATAAAGGCGCCCGGTGGCAGCATCGCCAGCAGGAAATTGTTCTCTGTGCTGAAGACTTCTATCCGCAGCACCGACGCCCAGTCACCCAGCAGCCGGTCGGCCCCGTCAAACAAGGTGCCGTTGCCTAGAATCTCACGTCCTGCACCCAACACCACCAGTACAGATGTCATGCCCAGCCCCATCCAGAGCCCGTCAATCACGGCTGGCATAGGTGCATTTTTTGAGGCAAATGATTCGGCGCGACCAATGATGATGCAGTTGGTCACTATCAGAGGGATAAAGATCCCCAGGGACAAAAACAGACCGTATGTGTAAGCGTTCATCAGCAACTGGACACAGGTGACCAGCGCCGCAATGATCATCACAAAGATCGGAATGCGGACTTCGTTTGGCACCCACTCCCGAATGAGAGACACAATCAGGTTAGAACCCACTAACACCAGAGTAGTGGCAATGCCCAGTCCAAGGGCGTTGGTGACCGTGGCTGAGACTGCCAGCAGCGGGCATAATCCCAGTAGCTGCACGATAGCCGGGTTGTTGTGCCACAGCCCGTTAGCCATCAGTTCGTTATTTGGCGTTGAACTCATTTTGCTCAGGCTCCTTCGCAGTTAGCCGGTTGAGTAAACAGCGTATCCTGATGCTGGTTAAAATACAGCGACACTCGCTTAACGGCATTCACCACGGCGCGCGGGGTAATAGTGGCGCCGGTAAACTGATCGAAGTCACCGCCGTCTTTACGTACAGCCCAGGCAGCGTCTTTCTCACCGTTAAGTTTGCGTCCGGTAAAGCTGTAAATCCAGTCAGTGATCCGAGTGTCAATTTTATCGCCCAGTCCCGGTGTTTCCTGGTGCGCCAGTACGCGTACCCCGGTGACTGTACCTGTCATATCCAGCCCGACAATCACCTTAATGGCACCGCTATAACCATCCGGCGCGATGGCTTCAATGGCAACACCATTCGGTTGACCGTCTTTGGTCGCCAGATAGGCTGGCATCGGCTCGCTGGTGCCAAGGTACGCCGGATCGCTGATCAGAATACAGCTCTTGTAGAGCTCGTTGTCATGATTCTCTTTCGGGATTACCTGGTTGAGCACCTGCAGCAGTTGCTTTTGTTCCTGCTCTTGGATACGCGACGCGGTGACCTGATGCGTCAGGGCGACCAGGGCAGTGGCAAGCAAAGCTGAAATAGCCAGAATACCACCGTTTTTTTTCATGTTTTTCAGTATCATGGGCGCTCCTAGGAATGACCGTAAGTCCGCGGACGGGTGTAGTAATCGATCAGCGGAACACACATATTGGCCAAGAGTACGCTAAAGGCAATGCCATCCGGGAAACCACCAAAAGTGCGGATCAGGTAGGTCAGAATACCAATCATGGCACCGAAAATAAGGCGTCCGCGCAGGGTGGTGGATGCGGAAACGGGATCCGTGGCTATGAAAAAGGCCCCTAACATAGTCGCCCCTGAAAACAGGTGAATCAAGGGAGACGCCGCACCATCCGGACTGATTATGTACCCCAGAAAGCTGATCACGAAAAGAGCCGAAAGCATGGCGACCGGAATCTGCCATTGAATAATCCGTAGCTTCAGCAGTACTAAACCGCCGAGAAAGAAACCCAGATTGACCCAGGTCCAACCGATTCCCGCCAGCGCACCAAAGACCGGGCTTTCCATTGCTTCTGATGCGGTAAAGCCCGCTTTCATTGATGTTTTAAGGGTATCCAGCGGCGTGGCCATAGTCACGCCGTCAATACCGTTACGCAGCTGGTGGACACTGAAGCCATCTGCAGTAAATCCGGTAAAGATCACATGCAGGCTTTCCATCAGAGTCACCGGATGATCACTGATTGAAGCCGGCGGCAGCCAGGATGTCATAGGAACCGGGAAGGAGATCAACAGCACCACATAAGCGACCATGGCCGGATTAAACAGGTTCTGCCCCAGTCCACCGTACAGGTGTTTGGCAACTATGATGGCAAAGAAAATACCAATAACGGCTATCCACCACGGTGCCAGAGGCGGTATGGACAGACCCAGCAGAATCCCGGTCAATAACGCGCTGTTGTCCCGAACCTGACGAAGAGGGCGTTTACGTATTGTCAGGACAAGGCATTCAGCCAGTACAGCCAGCGATCCTGCGAATAAAACCTGAAAGACAACACCCCATCCGAAAAAATACCACTGAGCGGCAAATCCAAGGCCGCAGCAGAGAATGACATTTCGCATGATGTCATTGGTGCTGCGACGGCTGTGTGCATGGGGAGAACTGGCAATATTAAAAGCCACTACTTGTTTTCCTCGTTGGGTTTGTTGTTGTTATCCGCACTCTTCTCAGCGGCTTCTTTCTCAGCCGCTTGCGCCGCTTTACGGGCTTTGGCGCGGGCAATGGCTGCTGCAACCGCCGCTTTTTTCGGATCGGCCTGAGCGTCAGTTGTTGCCTGCTCGTCTGGCGCGGCTTCAGCCGGTTTATCAGCCTGCGATTCTGCTGCCTGGGCCGCTTTACGGGCTTTGGCGCGGGCAATGGCTGCTGCAACCGCGGCTTTTTTCGGATCGGCCTGAGTGTCTGCTGTTGCCTGCTCGTCTGGCGCAGCTTCAGTCGGTTTATCAGCCTGCGATTCTGCTGCCTGGGCCGCTTTACGGGCTTTGGCGCGGGCAATGGCTGCTGCAACCGCGGCTTTTTTCGGATCGGCCTGAGCGTCAGTTATTGCCTGCTCGTCTGCTACTGCATCAGCCGGTTTATCAGTTTGTGGTTCAGCCTGCGATTCAGCCGCTTGCGCCGTTTTACGGGCTTTAGCGCGGGCAATGGCGGCCGCGACCGCCGCTTTTTTCGGGTCGCCCTCTGACGGCCTGGCTGCTTCTGCTTCAGGCGCGGCTACCGGCGCATCAGCTTCAGCCGCGGCTTTGGCCGCTTTCTGTTCCCGGGCCTGCCGTTTACGCTCTTCGCGCAGTTTTGCCATTTCACTGTTGTCTGGCAGGGCCGTGTCACCCGGTGCAGCTGATTGTGCTTTTGCCTGCGCTTCAGCCTGCTTGGCTTTGGCTTTGGCAATCGCGGCGGCCACGGCAGGTTTCACCTCAGTACCGGCATCCGCTTCTTTTTTCGCTTTTACCCGAGCAATCGCAGCGGCCACGGCATCATCGCCTCCTTTGGCTGCCATGTCTTTACGGCGTTGCTCAGCCGCTTTCTGGAAGCGTTGCTCACGTTCTTCTTTTTCCCGTTCCATCCGGGCGTTTTTGGCCTCGAAGCGCTGCTTGGCACGCTCGGCACTTAATGCATCCTGTTTCCTGTGGCGGATTTCCGCTTTGGCCTGGCGGTAATAGTGAACAAGAGGAATTTCGCTGGGGCAAACATAGGCGCAAGCCCCGCATTCTATGCAGTCGAACAGATTATATTCTTCACATTTGTCATAATCGCCGTCTTTGGCATACCACTGTAATTGCTGGGGTAACAGGGAAACCGGGCAAGCTTCTGCACAGGCAGTACAACGGATACAGGACATTTCATCGCCCGGCGCACTGAGCTCTTTGCGACTTGGCGCAAGTATGCAGTTAGCCGTTTTGGTGATGGGGACTTCAGTATGCGGTAAGGTAAAGCCCATCATAGGGCCGCCCATAATTACGCGAGGCTGTTTTTTGTCGATTTTATAGCCATAGCGATTGAGCAATGCCTGCACAGGAGTGCCAAGTAAAGCCCAGGTATTACAGGGAGTACTGACGGTCTGGCCCGTTATCGTCACCACACGCTGAATAAGCGGTTCGCCGTCAATGACGGCTTTCTTTATCGCGTGCGCCGTGCCGATATTTTGCATCATAATGCCAATATCCGCCGGGATCCCCTGAGTTGGGACTTCTCTTCCGGTCAGAATTTTGATCAGCTGTTTTTCACCACCCGACGGGTATTTGGTCGGGATCACTCGGATTAGTATACTGTCTTGCTCTTTTACCGACTGAGTCAGTGCTGCAATCGCTTCCGGCTTATTATCTTCAATCCCGATGACGGTCATTTTGGGTTTGAGGATATAACTGATGATGCGGATACCTTCCACAATCTCATCGGCATAATCCTGCATGAGACGGTCATCGGCTGTAATATAAGGCTCACATTCCGCGGCGTTAATGATCAACAGATCCGTTTTACCTGACGCGCTTTGCAGCTTGCGCGCGGTAGGAAAGCCAGCGCCGCCCATACCGGAAATACCACAGCTGCGGATATGCTCAATCAGATCAGCCGGTTCGCTTTCAAGGTAGTTGGTAATGGTGTTTTTAGTGCCCCAACTGTCTTTTCCATCGGGTTTGAGGATGATGCAGCGATCAGATAAGCCGGAAGGGTGGGCTATGGTTCTTGCCTCAATGGCAGCAATGACACCCGATGTTGGTGCATGTACCGGTACGCTCAGAGCGACATCGGTATGCGTCAGCGCCTGGCCTTTCAGCACCTTATCACCCACAGCAACAGACAGACTACCGACTGCGCCCAGGTGTTGCTTAAGCGGAATGACCAGCTCATCCGGTAAAAAGGCTGCTGAAACCGGGCTTTGGTTTGAGAGTTTTTTTTGTTCTGGCGGATGGATACCACCCGGAAAATCCCAAAGCTTTCCTAATTTGAGTTGTTCAATAATAGACAGCATGACGGTTATTCTACCTTATTACCGTGGTGCTCAGTGGCAGGAAGATTGACCACGGGTATTTGATCCAGATTCCAGCGCCAGCTTTCAGGCGTAGATTCAACCGGGATCATCTCAATGCAATCCGTCGGGCAGGGGGCAACGCAGAGATCACAGCCAGTACATTCATCTTTGATAACGGTATGCAGGGCTTTTGTTGCACCTGCGATAGCATCAACCGGACAGGCCTGGATACACTTGGTACAGCCGATACACATGTCCTCATGAATAAAGGCCACCTTTTTAATGCTTTTTTCTGCGTCATGGGCTGAATCTTTGACTTCAACACCCATTAAATCGGCCAGCTTTTCTATGGTCGCCTGTCCACCCGGAGGGCACTTGTTGATTTCATCGCCATTGGCTATCGCCTCGGCATAAGGACGACAGCCCGGATAGCCGCACTGACCACATTGGGTCTGTGGCAGGATGGCATCGATTTGTTCAACAACTGGATCCGATTCAACTTTGAAGCGAACAGCGGCAAAGCCCAGGATCAGGCCAAAAATCGCAGCAAGGACAGCGATAGCTATAATGGCAATTAAGATTCCGCTCATAATTACAGTTTAACCAGTCCGGTGAAGCCCATAAAGGCGAGCGACATCAGCCCCGCCGTTATCATAGCAATGGATGCGCCTTTAAATGGTGAGGGGACATCGGCAGCCGCGATACGTTCACGCATGGCAGCAAAGAGCACGAGCACCAGAGAAAAACCGACAGCGGCGCCAAATCCGTACACCACGGATTCAATGAAATTATGACGTTCATTGATATTGAGCAGAGCAACACCCAGCACGGCACAGTTGGTCGTGATTAAGGGCAGAAAAATGCCCAGTAACCGATACAGTGTCGGACTGGTTTTGTGTACCACCATTTCTGTGAACTGAACGACGACCGCAATCACAAGAATAAAGCTGAGTGTGCGCAGGTACTGAATGCCTAAAGGCTGCAAAATGTAAGCTTCGACCAAATACGCACTCACAGAGGCGAGTGTGAGAACAAACGTCGTGGCGAGCCCCATACCAATGGCGGTTTCCAGTTTTTTAGACACCCCCATAAACGGGCAGAGTCCCAGAAATTTGACCAAAACGAAGTTGTTGACCAGTACGGTGCCGATCAGAAGTAACAGGTATTCCGTCATACCAACTTTTTTATGCTTGCCAGTGAGCGGTACATTATCTGCCTTTGTGACGGCTATAACAACTCCTCAGCCAAAGGGTTTTTCAAGTTTGTTGTTCTTTTAGCCGAATTGAGGCGTAAATCGCTCCCAAATAGTCTCGCGTCAGAACAGGAAAAAATGACTTGATCTTTGCTAAACCAGAAGAGACAAGGGGTTGGGCTACTTATCCACGGAAACTGTGGATAACTGTGTTGATTGTGGTCGGGTAAACGGCAAACCGGAGCTCTTCCTTTCTGAGTAATCTATTTGTAATCGATATCATAGTGAGCAGATAAGCTGCTGTTTCAGAGGAGCAAGAAAGAAAACGATAAAGCTGAAAAAATCAAATTAGATTTTTAGCTCTACATCAGATTTCATAATCAGGAGACTGTGAATGAAAAAATGCTGTTTGAGGATAAGCTGTGGATGGTGATCTATTCGCAGTGCGTATAATTTAGCTGGAAATTTGACATCAACTATCACTTTTTTGACAGTGATCAGTCAGCAGGGAGGTCACTGAGGCGCATGATGTTACGTCGACATTTTGTCTGGGTCAATAGCTGATTTCACCTTTCTTGGTTGACAAGTATATCGGTGGCCTCACAATGGAATCAGATCCTATTACCTGAACTTTTCGGATGGTGTCATGAGTAAATCCTTCAATCTGGCTTCTGCATTTGCCCCGGCCGGGGATCAGCCGACAGCCATACAACAGTTATTGGAAGGTCTGGATTCCGGTCTGGCACACCAAACCCTGCTGGGTGTCACTGGCTCAGGGAAAACATTTACTATGGCAAATGTCATTGCCAGCGCCGACAGGCCGACTCTGATACTTGCACCTAATAAGACTTTGGCGGCGCAGCTTTACGGGGAAATGAAAGAGTTCTTTCCTGATAATGCGGTTGAGTATTTTGTCTCTTACTACGATTATTACCAGCCAGAGGCATATGTTCCTTCTACGGACACCTTCATAGAAAAAGATTCTTCTGTGAATGCGCATATCGAACAGATGCGTTTATCCGCTACGAAAGCGTTAATGGAGCGCCGGGATGTGGTGATTATTGCCTCTGTATCGGCTATCTATGGTTTGGGCGATCCAGACTCTTATCTGAAAATGATGTTGCATGTGCGGCGTGGCGACATGCTGGATCAGCGAGATATTCTGCGACGGTTGGCGGAACTGCAGTATACACGCAATGATCTTGCCTTTGAGCGTGGCAACTTTAGGGTAAGAGGCGAGGTGATCGATATCTTTCCTGCTGAATCCGATCATGACGCGATTCGTATTGAGCTGTTTGATGATGAAGTGGATTGCATCAGCCGGTTTGACCCGCTGACCGGCGCGATCATTCAAAAAGATATGCCGCGGGCGACTATCTATCCTAAGACCCACTATGTTACGCCTCGCGAACGTATCCTTGAGGCGGTTGAAAAAATCAAAGTCGATCTGGCTATTCGTCGTCAGCAGCTTATTGACAATAATAAGCTGGTGGAAGAGCAGCGAATTGCTCAGCGCACGCAGTTTGATCTGGAGATGATGCATGAGCTTGGCTTTTGCTCTGGTATCGAAAACTATTCACGCTATCTCAGCGGCCGTGCCGAAGGCGAGCCGCCGCCAACGCTTTTTGATTATCTGCCGCCTGACGGCTTACTGATTATTGATGAGTCGCACGTGACTGTCTCCCAGATCGGCGCTATGTACAGAGGAGACCGTTCCCGTAAGGAAAATCTTGTTGAGTACGGTTTCCGCCTTCCTTCCGCCCTTGATAACCGGCCTTTGAAGTTTGAAGAGTTCGAGTCTTTGGCGCCTCAGACGATTTATGTCTCTGCCACGCCCGGCGATTATGAAAAAAATAAATCCGGTAATGATATTGCGGAGCAGGTTGTCCGTCCGACAGGATTGTTGGACCCAATCATTGAAGTCAGACCGGTTTCTACGCAGGTTGACGATTTGTTGTCGGAAATCCGGCTCCGTGCAGCGATCAATGAGCGGGTGCTGGTGACCACCCTGACCAAACGTATGGCCGAGGATCTTACTGAATACCTGGATGAGCATGGCGTCAGGGTCAGATACCTGCATTCAGACATAGATACTGTCGAAAGGGTCGAGATCATTCGTGATTTACGCTTGGGTGAATTTGATGTGCTGGTCGGGATTAACCTGCTGCGAGAAGGTCTGGATATGCCGGAAGTGTCTTTGGTGGCCATTCTGGATGCCGATAAAGAAGGTTTTCTGCGCTCTGAGCGTTCACTGATTCAGACCATTGGCCGGGCTGCACGCAACCTGTCGGGTAAAGCCATTCTTTATGCCGACCGCATCACGGGGTCAATGCAGCGTGCAATGTCTGAAACCGAACGGCGCCGGGAAAAGCAGGATGCGTATAACAGGGAAAGAGGTATCGAACCTAAGGCTCTGAATAAGCAAGTTGCGGATATCATGGAACTGGGTAAAGGACGTACACGCCGAGCCAGTAAAGCGGAGCAGTTACATAAAGTGGCGGAACGCCGGGGTAGCTATAACCTGATGTCTCCGCAGGAACTGGAAACTGAGATCCAGAAACTGGAAGCGCAAATGTATGATATGGCACAGGAACTGGAATTTGAGAAAGCGGCACAGCTACGTGATCAAATTCATTCGCTTCGCGAGCAGTTCATCGCTAACAGCTGAAAGGGCCTCCCAGTCTGAGGGTGGCTTCCTGCGACCCTTCCACTGAAACGCAGCCAAAAAAAAGCCAACCGTAAATCGTTCGGTTGGCATCATTGTTTAAGTGAAATATTCCACAAACAACGTCAGTTGGCTAGGTTGACTCTATCAGAGTCGGTTATATTAATGCAGCAAGCGTGCCAACTTTTTAAAGTGCCTCGGAAAGTGATTATTTGGGATTTCTGGTCACCATGTCTGCACAAAAAAGTTATACTAGAGATAGTTTTTTGCATTTTGCAAACCGATTTGCAATGCGAAATGGTAAATGGCCGATAATACAAAAGTCAGCAGGCAGTAATTTTTTCCAGTGATTACAATTAGATCAGGGAAACTGCGTCGGAGGATAAATGGATAACAAGCTGAAAGCACGACAAGTACTGATGGTAGAAGATACTGCATCAGTTGCGGCCTTGTATAAATCCTACCTTAATCCGTTAGGGTTAGACGTCAAAATAGTCGGTACCGGTGCGGAAGCTCTGGCAGCAATGAAAGACTCGGTGCCTGAGCTGGTACTGTTAGATTTACGATTACCTGACATGACAGGCATGACGGTGCTTGAGCAGGTACGTAAGCATCACCCTAAGTTGCCCGTGGTGATCATGACGGCCCATGGCTCCATTGATGTGGCCGTGGAAGCGATGCGTTATGGCGCTAAAGATTTCCTGATCAAACCCTGCGAAGCGGATCGGCTGCGCATCACGGTGAACAATGCCCTGAAAAATGACAAAAACGACAATAAAGCAATGTCAGTCACTCAGGGCGCACAATATCAAGGGTTTATCGGGACCAGTCTGCCAATGCAGGCGGTGTATCGCGTTATAGAATCCGCAGCATCGAGTAAAGCGACGGTATTTATAACCGGTGAGAGTGGCACAGGCAAAGAAGTGTGTGCTGAAGCCGTTCATGCCGCGAGTCCGCGCGCCAATTGCCCGTTTGTTGCACTGAACTGTGCGGCTATACCCAAAGAACTGATTGAAAGTGAATTGTTCGGCCATGTAAAAGGCGCGTTTACCGGTGCGCTGACAGAAAGACAAGGCGCTGTTGAGCTGGCCAACAAAGGCACCTTGTTTTTGGACGAGCTTTGCGAAATGGATTTGGAATTGCAAAGCAAATTGCTACGGTTTATTCAGACTGGCACGTTTCAGAAGGTGGGTTCTTCCGTAACCAGCTCGGTTGATGTTCGTTTTGTTTGCGCCACCAACCGCAATCCCTGGGAAGAAGTTAAACAAGGGCGGTTTCGTGAAGACCTGTATTACCGCCTGCATGTTATTCCTATCAGTTTGCCGCCGCTTCGTGATCGCAGCGACGATGTTATTGAAATTGCTCATGCTTTGCTGGGGCATATCTCGGTGGAAGAAGGGAAGCGCTTTAGCCGTTTTTCACCAGATGTAATTGAACGCTTCCGTCAGCACACCTGGCCCGGGAATGTGCGTGAGTTGCAAAACGTTATCCGCAACATTGTTGTGCTCAATGATGGCGAAGAAGTACTCGTTCAGATGCTCCCTCCATCCCTCAGGCAAGTTTCTGGCGTTGAAATTGCATCAGTTAGTGCTGTGTCCACATCATCTTTACCGGAACCTGGAACGGTTATCCACAGTTTGGATAGTTTGTCCGTTGCGAGTCCCAGTCAGATTGAACCATTGTGGAAGGTAGAGAAGCGAACAATACAGTCAGCAATCGCAGCCTGTGACGGGAATATCCCCAGAGCTGCCGGTTTACTGGAAGTCAGCCCATCTACTATCTATAGAAAATTACAGGCTTGGCAAGAGGCCGAGAGTAGTCAAAGGGAGAAAGAATAAATGACTGCCATTATTAATGAAGCAACATTAAAACGCTTGGCTGTTGAAGTTGGCCAGGAAACTGTTGCACTCTTGCTTGAAGTTTTCAGCGGCGAGTTAGAGCAATATTTACAGCAATTAACTGAGCAGCCCAGCGTGATGCAAATCCGGGAGATTAGTCATGCGATAAAAAGCAGCGCCGCCAGTTTTGGGGCTGATGAATTAGCCCAAATGGCTCAGGAGTGCGAATCGAGAGTTAAGCAGGGACAAGAGTCCTGGGTCAACGATCACTTACCAGAGCTGCAACAGTTAGTGGGCGACATGGCGCAACAGTACCGGCATTTAGCGTCGGATCAGGAGGCTTTCAACCGCATTTTTTAGCTTCTGCCGGTCATGGCGCCATTCATGGTTGCGGGAGGCAAACTCCCCAACCACCTGGTCATAGCTTTCGTTCAGCTCTGGCCTGTGTTTGTCCGATAAAACACCGTCAATTTTTCTTCCCCCCATCGCCCTTTCGCACCAGTACAACATAGTTTCCAGTGACATACTGCCTGCCGGCCCTTTTTCTTTATCGAGATTGGCTATGAAATAAACGGGTGCATTACAGATTTTCAGTTCATAGGCGAGGTCATTTAACAGCAGTGGCGGCATGATACTGGTCAGAAAACTACCCGGTCCAAGCAAGACAAGATCCGCTTCTTTTATTGCTATTAACGCTTCTTTAGTCGCGGGCACGGAAGGCTCGATAAACAGGCGCTTCGGGATTTGTTGCAGCTCATCAATACTGGTTTCACCGCTAATGATATTGCCGTCGGGTAACCAGGCTGCCAAATCCGTCGGATGTTCTGACATCGGGAGGATCTGAGTCTCCACGTGCAGGATTTCCCGGATCAGGTTAATGGCTTCAAGTGGACGAATACATAAGTTGTCTAAAGCAGTCAGAATGAGATTGCCAAGATTATGTCCGTTCAGATCGCCATTACCTCTGAATCTGTATTCAAATAACATTGAGCCAATAGACGGTTCAGTGATTAACTGATTGATACAGTTTCTGGTATCTCCCCAGGCAATGCCGCCCATGGATGCCCTGATGCGCCCGGTAGAGCCGCCATTGTCAGTGGTCGCCACTATGCCTGTGACATGAGAACCAAAGCAGGAAAGGGAAGACAGAATTCGCCCCAGGCCGTGACCACCGCCGATAGCGACAATTCTGGCAGAGGTTGGAGATACATGGCTGCTCATAGGTTAAGGAATGCTCGTTATTGAATAGTGTGCTGAATGGAAAGTGTACCCAAGGGCGGGCGAGTGGGAAAGTGGCATTCCGCTGCAGTGGAATAAAATGTGCAGCCCGCACTGATTTCAGTGCGGGCTGGCGAACAATGATCAGTGGTTTTGCTGCATGATGCTCTGAAGATAGTCGTATGTATTCAGGCAATTTGGCGCTGTCAGTAAGGCCTGTTTCTGAAATGCCGGCAGTGGCAGTAATTCAAGCCAGCGCTGGCATAACCAACTGAGATTATTCAGGTATTTCGTCTGATGCAGCTTGTCCAACTCAGGGTGATTGTTAAACATTACCTGAAGTTTTTCAGCCAGTGGTTGCTGATCATCGCGCAGTGTCATATCAGGCCACTGGGGAATGTCTTCAGGATCAGCATAAAACACGCCATTGTCAGCTTGATTTAGCGATTTTATCCGGAAATTACTGTGTCCGTATAAGGTCGCGATCAAAGCGCCATCCTGACTTGAAATGTCAAAATCTTCGACAGTCACTCGCGTACCTATGTAACAAAAATGCTGACCATGTTCGTCCTCATCGAACATGCAGATGCCGAAGCCATTGTCAGATGCCAGGGCAACTTTGAATGTCTCCATCTGGCTGCCCGGCGGGATACGCACTGGGATCCGACCGCCTGGCAGGATGTGACGCTGTTGAAATATCAGTGGGATCATGTCACTCATTGTCGGCTCCAATTTTTTCATTTTAGTTGGTCTTTGGTCTCATCGACGTTGCTTAACATACCTACTGCAAATTGGATGCCGGATTTTCATATGCAGTATAGCTCTGTCATAAATTTGCCATCGTTTTGAAATGCAAATCGCTTTGCAAATTGCAAATATCCCTCTGCAAATTGCATGAACAGGTAGCATAACTGTTTGCGGCGATCCTACTTATGATTAGCGATGATTTTCATTGCAGCATCACTGGGTAACAGTTCTAAATGATTTTGCTCGTCAAAATACCAGCCCTTGATTAACCCTTTGCTTCTCATATCGGTAAAGCTGTCTATGACCTGCTTGGCCTGACTGCGGGCAAGATGGGCATCAATCCCTTCTTCCCGTTGTAGATACAAAGCAATGTCTTCAACGGTTGCAGATTCTACAATGTCCGACATAACCCCTCCCTGCCTACATCCGCTCAGATAAAAGAGACTACTCCTTAGTAGTATTGTCGCTTCTGTGGGCTAGGGGTAGACTTAAAAAGGTAATTCTCAATTATTTGTCAATCAGAGCTAAACTCTGGTAATGTGAAATTACAACGCTGTTGTGTGTTTTCTGTGAAGAGTGTGAAAATTCTTTGTAAAATATTCTGACGCATAACTGCCATCAAAACTCCGAGCGACTCTCTTCTAAGTCATGAAGGCATAACGGAATCGTCCATGATAAGAGGGTGTCGCCAGTGACCGGCCTGTGCTGGTTTCACTCAGGGTGAGTTCAGAAATGAGCTGGCCTCCCGTATTTGGAAAGGTGTTCCGTGGCGAAACAATTTGAAGATAACTACCAGCGCAAATTCTATTATTTGCGCCTGTCAATCACTGATGTCTGTAACTTCAGGTGTACTTACTGTCTGCCTGATGGCTATCATCCTGAGCATGGGAAAAAGCCCTCTTTCCTTACCCTGGACGAGATTCGCCGTGTCACGTCGGCCTTTGCTGACTGCGGCACCACCAAAGTAAGGATCACCGGCGGTGAACCGAGCTTGCGGCGGGATTTTACCGACATCATCCATACTGTTGCTTCACAGCCTGGTATCGAAAAAGTGGCAACCACCACCAATGGATACCGGATGGAGAAGCAAGTTCATCAATGGCGCCAGGCCGGGCTGACAAATATTAATGTCAGTGTCGATAGCCTGGATCCCCGCCAGTTCCATCTCATTACGGGTGAAAATCTGTTTCACCAGGTAATGCGGGGTGTCGATGCAGCCTTTGAAGCCGGCTACGAGCAGATCAAAGTGAATACTGTGCTGCTCAAAGGCATGAATGCCGAGCAGCTACCGCAGTTTCTGGCATGGATAAAAGATCGCCGGATTCAGCTTCGCTTCATTGAACTGATGCAGACAGGAGAGATGGATGAGCTGTTCAAACAGCGCCATGTGTCCGGTGTCAGTATTCGTAATACGTTGATAGCCAATGGTTGGCTACTTAAACCCCGCGGGTTGAATGACGGTCCGGCACAGGTTTTCTATCATCCAGATTATCTGGGCGAGATTGGCCTGATCATGCCGTATGAAAAAGGCTTTTGTACCACCTGTAACCGTTTGAGAGTATCGGCGCGGGGTAAGCTGCATCTTTGTCTTTTTGGTGATCATGGTGTTGAGCTGCGTGATTTACTGGCAAGCGATAATCAGCATGATGCTCTGATCGCCAGAATCCGGGGGGGACTGACAGAAAAATCAGTCAGTCATTACCTGCAGGATGGCATTACGGGTATGACGCCGCATCTGGCTTCTATCGGCGGCTGACGCAGTTTTCCCAGATTCAATATTAAAGAGAAACGAATGACAGAACTGACTCATATTAATGCGTCCGGCGAAGCGAATATGGTGGACGTATCGGAAAAAGCGGAAACCGTTCGTGAAGCGAAAGCTGAAGCTTTCGTCACCATGTCGGATAAAACTCTGCAATTGATTGTCTCCGGCCAGCATCACAAAGGTGATGTGTTTGCTACCGCCAGAATTGCAGGTATTCAGGCGGCAAAGAAAACCTGGGATCTGATCCCCCTTTGCCATCCACTGCTGTTATCGAAAGTTGAAGTTCAGTTAGAGGCTCAGCCTGAACAGAACCGGGTACGTATTGTCTCTGCCTGTAAGCTGGCAGGGAAAACCGGCGTTGAGATGGAAGCCCTGACGGCGGCATCGGTGGCGGCGTTGACCATCTATGATATGTGTAAAGCGGTACAGAAAGACATGGTTATCGGCCCTGTCAGGTTGCTGGAAAAACGCGGCGGAAAATCCGGCGATTTTCAGGTAACAACGGATACCCAGGGAGAGGGCTTATGATTACTGTGCTGTTTTTTGCCCAAGTGCGCGAATTGATCGGTGAAGATAAATTGCAAGTACCGTTTGAGTATCCAACAGCTGAAGACTTACGTGCATTTTTATCATCGCGCGGTGAGAAATGGGCGCTGGCACTGGATAACGATAAATTGTTAGTGGCCGTCAATCAAACTATCTGCCCGTTGGATATCCAACTGAACGACGGCGATGAAGTGGCCTTTTTTCCACCGGTTACCGGGGGGTGAAAGATGACAGATAAGATTTGCGTGCAGGCTGAGGACTTCAGTTTAGCGCAGGAATATCAAGCCTTAGCCGAAGGAAACCAGGCTGGCGCTGTGGTGACTTTCGTCGGCAAAGTCAGGGATATGAACCTGGGCGAATCAGTGTCGACTCTGACTCTTGAACATTATCCTGGCATGACGGAAAAGTCGTTGCTATCTATTGTTGAACAAGCGAAGTCACGCTGGCCGGTTTTGGCTGCAACTGTCATCCATCGGGTTGGTCAGTTAACTGCAGGCGACCAGATAGTGTTTGTCGGGGTATCCAGCGCGCACCGGGGAGCGGCTTTTCAAGCCTGTGAATTCATCATGGATTACCTGAAGACCGAGGCACCTTTCTGGAAGAAAGAGGTCAGGGAAGGTGAAACCAGCTGGGTCGATGCCAGAGAAACGGACCAGCAAGCCAGGCAGCGCTGGCAAAAATAAATGTTAAACCTGATTAATAGGTGTGTCTTCTATTGTCTCCCTGAGACTAGAGTAAAACACCTGTTAATCTATCCGCAACAGTGAAACCATCCTAATAACCCGCATTGAACTGTGATCTCTAGCTGACATATTCGTTGTTAACGTTATTTTACGTTAATATCAAATGCATACCTTTGCTTAAAAAATGCATACCCGATGTATAAAACCAGTCTCCCATTGTGGTGGCGAATTTTTGCTCTACTTATGTTTGTAAACACAGTATTAACAATATAAAGGGTGAAAAATGACACTTTTTTATTGTGCTTAAAAGACCACTAATCTAGAAAGTTCAAAAAATATTTATATCTTTTTAATTCTAATTTTATAAGCCTTATAACCAAAAATAATTAAGCTTAGGTTCAGCTTTGTGAATGAAATGATACCCTGCATTCAATGCAATCCTTCTTTTTTGGTTTTTTATTTCATTTAACTGGTTATTTATTCACAGAGGATCGTGATCACGTTTAGCAAATTGGTGGTTTTTTATACTATTATGTTGCGTTGATGTTGAAATGTTCTGTTGCGCCGCTGTTCAGTGCATGTTAAGTTTTTGTCGTCCTTGGATGGGGCCAAATAACATAAAATCGTTACAGGAATGTAAAATGAAAAAGACACTTTTAGCAGTAGCAATCCCTACCTTATTGATTGCCAACACAGCGAATGCTTATGAGTTGATCAACGAAGAAGGAAAGTTCGTTGATTTTTATGGCCAGCTGCGTACTCAGTTGGAAAAGAAAGAAGATAAAGACGTTACCCTGAACGCGGGTTCTTCACGTGCCGGTGTGAATGCCAAATATGCCGTAAACGAAGACTTAGATGTAGTCGGTTCTGTTGAATTCGGTGTTGGTTATTCTGAAGGTTCATACGATATTAAAAACCGTCTGCATTTTGCAGGCTTTGCAACACAGGCCGGTACTTTTACTTTTGGTCGCCAGTGGATTTCTACTGATGACGTCTGGGGCGCAGATTACTCGTACTTCTTTGGTGGTACAGGTATAGGTCAGACATCTGAAAAGCTATCAGGTGGTCGCCACGATTCAGCGATCAAGTACAAGTTTGAAGGTGAAAACTTCTGGGTGAACTCAACATTCGGTTTGTCTGAAGATGATACCAATGCAGAACTGGGTGAGCTGTATGTAGGTACTACGGTTGCTGGTTTTAATGTTCACGCTGGTGGTGGTTACTACAACGATAAATCTTACAAAGTTGGTTCTCAGACTGTAGGTCAGGATCAGGCTGGCAATGACGTTAAGAAAGATATTAAAGCGGACATTGAAAGCACTTACTTTGAAGCGACTGTTGAACGTTCATTCGGCCCTGCGCTTGTCGGCTTGAGTTACAACAATGGTTCTTTTGAACAAAACGGCACTAATCGTACCATTGACGTAGATAGCTTCATGTTAGCGACTTCTTATAGTATTGCGAGTAATGCAAGCCTTTACGGTGGTTACGAATTTACTAACTTTGATGCAGAAGATGGCACTAATAGTCTGTCAGATGATTACACTGTGATCTATTTAGGTGGTGTTTATCATCTGAACAGCTGGTCTCGCGTTTACGCTGAATACGGGTATGCAGACGGTGCAACTCTTGGTTACAAAAATGATGAAGCTAACATCAATGTTGCTCGCGGCGTGAAAGATGCAGAAAACTCTTTCGCTGTCGGTTACCGTGTTTATTGGTAATCCCTCCGCGTAACTGCAGTTCGTAACTTGCAAATACTACTGCCTTTGAACCCGGTGCCATGGTGCCGGGTTTATGTTTATAAGCAGGTTACAGCAAAAAAGTACAAAACAAAAAATAGCCCCAAATCTGGGGCTATTTCATCACATTAAGAGTAGATAATTGCTCTTACATGCTTACTTAATACCTTCTTCTTCTTCTTTCACTTTACGCGCTGGTGGCATGTAGCCATGACGGACTCGTGAAGGGCTGGGGCGTGATGCGCCGCCGGCTGGTCTCATAGTTGCACTCTCGATCACTAACGGAAATATTCAGGAACAGGTTGATTGGCATTTGCCTTCACTGCTGCCAGTAGAATAGCCCTGCCAATATCGGTGATATTAGCGCTAAAAATCTGGCTGAGATACTTGAAAATTGCGTTGAAATGGGGATGTGAAAACAAAATCTAACAGCGTTTTTTTTATGCGCTTTTGTTCTTAAAACACGCCTTCGGCAGAGCATGAAATTTTGTGCCATAGTTAATATCTGCGGGAAACGGCCGCGGTGGTGTTTGCGCCAGTCGTGAAGGCATAATTGTTTTTACCAGCCTGGAATTTTACTGCAGTAAATAACACATTGATTTTCTGTTTTAGCAAAGGAGGGGGTATGAAGCACAGACGCGTATCGAACAGACGAGTTAAACAGATTCTGGAAGATGCTGGCATTAGAGCCCCATTTTCTGATCAGATGCATGATGATCGAGACATGCAGCGAGAAGGAAAAAGTGAGACGTTTGATGACAGCCACGAACAGTTAAGAACTGAATCAGATCGAAAATAACGATTATTTTGTCTTAGAAAGCGCCAATATTGGCGCTTTTTTTGTTGCGTTCGATCAAGATTCTAAAAGTTATAGGTTGCATATTTGTTAAGACTTAAATTCATTCCACATAAAATGATGATTTTGTGACTTGTTATGTTATTAAATTGCACATTTATTCATGTTATCAGTATGTTTAGCTGTATTGACTATTAACGATGAATAAAGTGGATAAATTATCTGTCTGCGTATTTTCACTCGAAATTTTTGTCTTTATTCGTCATTTTTATGAGGTGTGTTCGCTGTTTTGTGATGATTTTATGGCAAATATTGTTAGTTACTGTTAAAGTTTTCAACCAATTCTTCGGCTGTTTCATCATTGTTAATTGGAATAACAATGCATGATAACGGTTATCATTAGCCTGGTCGAAGAAAGTCATGGACGCAATGAAATAATGTATTGGAGATAATGCATGTTTAAGAACAAAATTACTCAGGCACTTCTGCTTGGCGCGGGTGTTTCTGTTGCAGCAGCTTCATTTTCTGCAATGGCCGCAAATGTACCGGCTGGTGTGAAACTGGCTGAGAAGCAAGAACTGGTACGTGGTAATGGTACTGAAGTTGCCTCTATCGACCCGCACAAAACGGAAGGTGTGCCGGAGTCCCACGTAATTCGCGATTTGCTGGAAGGTCTGGTTAACCAGGATGGTGACGGAAATACAGTTCCAGGTGTTGCAGAAAGCTGGGAAACCAAAGATAACCGCACGTTTATTTTCCACCTGCGCAAAGATGCTAAATGGTCAAACGGTGATCCTGTCACAGCCGGTGACTTCGTATACAGCTTCAAGCGTGCGGTAGATCCTGCTACTGCTTCCCCTTATTCATGGTATCTGGAAATGACGACCATGAAGAATGCTGCAGATATTATTGCTGGGAAGAAAGAAGTTAGCTCGCTGGGTGTTTTCGCAGTAGATGACAACACACTGCGCATCGAGCTTGAGCAGGCCGTTCCTTACTTCGTTAAGATGATGGGCCACACCACAGTGAAACCCGTCAACCAGAAAGTGGTTGAAAAATTTGGTGATGACTGGACCAAGCCAGAAAACTTCGTGGGTAACGGTGCTTACGTAATGGACAACTGGGTTGTGAATGAACGCATCGAAATGAAGCGCAACCCTTACTACTGGGATAACGAGCACACTGTCATCGACAAAGTGACTTACCTGCCAATCGAAAACCAGGTTGCAGAAATGAACCGTTTCCTGGCCGGTGAAATTGATATCACCAACGAATTGCCCAATGAGCATTTCCGTCGCCTGGAAAAAGAGCACCCTGAAGATGTGGCTATCTCGGGTAACCTGTGTTCTTACTACTACGGCTTTAACAACGCGAAAGCACCGTTTGATGATGTGCGTGTGCGTAAAGCCCTGTCTTTCGCGATTGACCGTGACATCATCACTAAAGCACTGCTGGGCCAGGGCCAGAAACCGGCTTACTTCCTGACACCGGAAATCACAGCTGGCTTTGATCCGGTTGCGCCAGAATATGCAGGTATGACGCAAAAAGAGCGTGTGGCGAAAGCCAAAGAATTGCTGAAAGAAGCAGGCTTTGACAGCAGCAACCCACTGAACTTTACACTGCTCTATAACACTTCAGAAAACCACAAGAAAATTGCCGTTGCGATTGCATCAATGTGGAAAAAGAGCCTGGGTGTGACCGCTGAGCTGGAAAATCAGGAGTGGAAGACCTACCTGGACAACCGTCGTCAGGGTAATTTCTCTGTCACACGTGCCGGTTGGTGTGGTGACTATAATGAAGCATCGAGCTTCCTGTCTCTGATGCAAAGCAACAACTCTTCAAATGATGCTCGCTATCACAGCAAAGCGTACGACGACATCATGGCAAAAGCTCTTGACTCAACGTCTGATGCTGAGCGTGAAGCACTGTACGTCGAGGCTGAAAAACTGCTGGCGAAAGATATGCCAATCGCGCCTATCTATCAGTACGTGAAAGCACGTCTTGTGAACCCGAAAGTGGGTGGTTACCCACGTAATAATGCGGAAGACAAGATGTTCACCAAAGACATGTACATCATTGCTGAATAATAAACAGCAAGAATCAAAAATATAAGACTAGCCCGCATCCCCTCCTCAGTAGGGTGAGGAGATGCGGCAATTCTGTCACAGCTATTAGTCGGTAACAATTATGATTAAATTTGTTGCAAAACGGATTTTTGAGGCGATCCCAACGCTGTTGGTTTTGATCACAATCTCATTTTTCCTGATGCGCTTCGCGCCGGGTAATCCGTTCTCAAGTGAGCGTCCACTTCCGCCGGAAGTGATGGCAAATATCGAAGCCAAGTATGGTCTGGATAAGCCTGTTTTCGAACAGTACACCACTTACCTGGGTAATATTCTGCAGGGCGACTTTGGCCCGTCTTTTAAATATAAAGATTTCAGCGTGAATGAGCTGGTTCAGGATGCCTTGCCGGTTTCTGCAAAAATTGGTTTTTTTGCTTTTGTGTTTGCGCTGGTGATGGGGGTCACTGTCGGTACCCTTGCCGCACTCAAGCAAAATACCTGGCTGGATTACCTGATAATGTCTACGGCCATGGCCGGGGTGGTGATGCCATCCTTTATTCTGGCACCTGTCCTCATTTATATCTTTTCAATTAACATGCAATGGTTACCTGCTGGTGGCTGGCAGGATGGTTCGGTGAAATTCATGCTGCTGCCTATGTTAGGGATGGCGCTGCTGTATGTGGCGACATTTGCCCGAATTACCCGTGGCAGCATGATTGAAACACTGAACAGCAACTTTATCCGTACTGCCCGTGCCAAAGGCCTGAGTTACCCGTATATCATTGTCAAGCATGCGCTCAAGCCAGCGATGTTGCCTGTTGTCTCATATATGGGCCCTGCATTTGTCGGTATTATTACCGGTTCTGTTGTGATTGAAACCATCTTCGGTCTGCCAGGAATTGGTAAGCTTTTCGTGAATGCAGCCTTCAACCGTGATTATTCACTGGTACTTGGTATTACTATTCTGATCGGTACGCTTACCATTCTGTTCAACGCTATTGTTGATATTGTTCTGGCGTATATCGATCCGAAAATCCGCTACTAAGGAAGCTGACCGATGATGTTAACTAAAAAAGAAAACGTAAACGCGGTAGAGAAGTTTTCAGAGCAGCTGGAAATTGAAGGCCGCAGTCTGTGGCAGGATGCCCGTACCCGATTTACACGTAACAAAGCCGCTATGATCAGCCTGGCTATTCTGTCTTTGATCTGCCTGGCTGTTATTTTCGGGCCTATGTTCAGTCAGTACGCCTTTGATGACACCGATTGGTATGCATTGCATGCCGCACCAAGTCTTGGTTCGGAAGGTCACTTGTTCGGCACAGACAGTCTGGGGCGTGATTTGTATACGCGTACTCTGATCGGCGGCCGTATCTCATTGATGGTCGGTATTCTCGGTGCCCTGGTTGCTGTTGTTATCGGCACCTTGTATGGCGCAACGTCCGGCTTTCTTGGCGGCCGCACCGACCGTGTCATGATGCGTATTCTGGAAATTCTGTACTCGATTCCGTTTATGTTCTTCGTGATCGTTCTGGTGACCTTCTTTGGTCGTAATATCATGCTGATCTTCGTGGCGATTGGTGCGATTTCCTGGCTGGATATGGCCCGTATCGTACGTGGTCAGACGTTGTCACTGCGCAGCAAGGAGTTTATCGAAGCTGCCCATGTGTCTGGTGTCAGCCGCTGGAATATTATTACCCGTCATATCGTTCCTAACGTACTGGGTATTGTTGCTGTGTATTCAACACTGCTGGTACCGCAGATGATTTTGACCGAATCTTTCCTGAGTTTCCTTGGCCTGGGTGTACAGGAGCCAATGACCAGCTGGGGTGCCCTGCTGCAAGAAGGGGCACAAACAATGGAGATTGCCATCTGGCAGCTGTTGTTCCCTGCGATATTTATGGTCCTGACTTTATTCTGCTTTAACTATGTTGGCGATGGCCTGCGCGACGCGCTGGATCCGAAAGACAGATAAAACCAAGGAATATTCATTGCCGCTGTTCAGGTTACCTTGCTGGAACACTGACTGCACGGCGGCAAGATAAGGAAGTGAAATATGAGCTTATTAGATGTCAAAGATCTGCGCGTAGAGTTCACCACGCAAGATGGTATTGTCACCGCAGTGAATGATTTGAATTTTTCTCTTAACCAGGGGGAAACCCTGGGGATAGTGGGTGAGTCGGGTTCAGGCAAAAGCCAGACCGTGTTCTCCATTATGGGTTTGCTTGCCAAGAACGGTAAGATTAGCGGCAGCGCGAAATTTGAAGGCCGTGAAATCCTGAATTTGCCGGAGCGTGAACTCAATAAGATCCGCGCCGAGCAGATCGCGATGATTTTCCAGGACCCGATGACATCGCTGAATCCTTACATGAAAGTCAGCGATCAGCTGATGGAAGTGCTGATGCTGCATAAAGGGTTGGGACGTGCTGAAGCTTTCGAAGAAAGTGTGCGCATGCTCGATGCAGTGAAAATTCCGGAAGCACGCAAGCGAATTACCATGTACCCGCACGAGTTTTCCGGCGGCATGCGTCAGCGTGTGATGATCGCCATGGCGCTGCTGTGCCGTCCGAAACTGCTGATTGCCGATGAACCAACCACGGCCCTGGACGTTACCGTACAGGCACAAATCATGGATTTGCTGAACGAGCTGAAAAGTGATTTCAACACCGCCATTATCATGATCACCCATGATCTGGGCGTAGTAGCCGGTAGCTGTGACAAAGTGCTGGTCATGTACGCTGGCCGTACCATGGAATATGGCAAAATCGATGAGATTTTCTATAAACCTGCTCACCCTTACACCGAAGGTCTGCTGAGAGCGATTCCCCGTCTGGATACCGAAGGCGAAGAACTGCCGACGATTCCGGGCAATCCGCCAAACTTACTGCGCCTGCCTGTCGGCTGTCCGTATCAGGAGCGTTGCCACCGTGTCAGCAGCCGCTGTTCACAGGAAGCCCCTTCACTGGAACCTTTTGCTGAGGGGCGTTTACGTGCATGTTTTTCTGATGTGGGGACGTGGTAATGCAAGCAGAAAAGAAAGTTTTACTCGATATTAAAGATCTCAAGGTTCACTTCAACATTGCACCCAAGTCAGCCTGGCCCTGGACCAAACCGCTTAAGCTGAAAGCTGTCGACGGGGTCGGAATTCGTTTGTACGAAGGAGAAACTCTGGGCGTTGTGGGTGAGTCGGGCTGTGGTAAGTCGACCTTTGCCCGTGCAGTCATTGGTCTGGTGCAAGCTACAGAAGGCAATGTTGTCTGGCTGGGGCAGGATCTGACCAAGCTGGAACACAATGCGATGCGTGAAAAACGCAAAGAAATCCAGATGATTTTCCAGGATCCGCTGGCCTCTCTGAACCCGCGTATGACGGTGGGAGATATCATTGCCGAGCCATTGAAAACCTTTTATCCGGAGCTGACGACAGATGAAGTCAAGGCCAGGGTGAAAGAAATGATGAATAAGGTAGGCTTGTTACCTAACGTGATCAATCGTTATCCGCATGAGTTCTCCGGCGGTCAGTGTCAGCGTATCGGTATTGCACGTGCGTTGATCCTGAGGCCAAAACTGATTATCTGTGATGAGCCAGTGTCGGCACTGGACGTGTCTATCCAGGCTCAGGTGGTCAACCTGTTGAAATCACTTCAGAAAGAGATGGGCCTGAGCCTGATATTTATTGCCCACGACCTGTCGGTGGTGAAGCATATCTCGGATCGTGTCATGGTGATGTATCTGGGTAATGCCGTTGAAATCGGTGAGGGAGATGCACTGTTTGACGGACCTAAGCACCCTTATACCAAGGCACTGATGTCGGCTGTTCCTATTCCGGATCCGGAGAAAGAGCGCAATAAGACCATTCAGTTGCTTGAAGGTGATTTACCTTCACCCATGAATCCACCCTCGGGCTGCGTGTTCAGAACACGCTGCCCGCAGGCAACCGACAGCTGTGCGCAGAAAAAGCCTCAATTAGAAGGCGGAGACGTGCATGCTGTGGCTTGCCTGAATGTGCACTGATTTAAGCCTGTGACAGGCTTTAAGCGCGGTGTAAAACCCGCGCTTTTTTTGTTACATCTCTGATAAATTGAATAAAAATCAAACTTTTGAGTGTTTTGTTAACAACCTGTTGATGTTGTTATCACTAAAAGTTACATTTTGACTGATTTGACTTACAAGGACGGTTATATGCGGTCACTTTCGGTTCAGTGGAAAATTACCCTGATGGCGGGGTTTGCCTTACTGGCAACCGCTGCGGTACTCACCAGCCTTTCGTTTTACTTCTCGGGACAAAGTCAGCAACTGGTTAGCCAGCAGTCATTCAGTTCGTTGCGGAATCAGTCGCAAGAGCTGGTAAAAGCACAGGCTGAAAGACAGGCGATTTCTGTTCAGCAATTTTTTGATGAAGCGTCACACAGGGCAGAGATGCTGGCTCAGAGTGTGCTGTTTCTGAAATATAACGCGGAAGAAAATTACACCAACAGCGCAGAACTTCGCGGCTCAATTACCGAGTTGCTCCGCCGTTCTGTCAATGAATTTGCCAACATTCATGGCGCGTTTGTGGTGTTTGAGCCGGACGCTCTGGATGGTGAAGATGGCAACTACGCCGATGCTGCCTATGTCGGAGCCAATGCGACCGGGCGATTTTCACCCTACTGGTACCGCGGCGACAGTGGCGAAGCTGAGCAACGCATTATCAGTGAAGCGATAATTGGCGATAAGGCTAGCAATGCCTGGTATACCTGCAGCCTCAATGGCAGGGAATCCTGTGTTCAGGATCCGGTATTCTCAACCGATAATGGCCAGAAGGTACTGCTGAGCTCCATTACTATTCCGCTGATTGTAAAGGGCAAAGCCGTTGGTGTGATGGGGATTGATGTTAAGCTGGATTCCTTACAGAGTGTCATCAATACCGTAGACGAAAACCTGTTTAACGCCAGCGGTAAGGTTTCTCTGGTCAGTCAGAATGGCACCGTTGTTGCCTGGGATCAGGCCAGTGACAGGGTGGGCAGCACGGTAATGCCAGGCGATGGCCTTCCTGTTACACTGACTGACTGGCTCAGACAGGGCACGCAAGTGGTGGGCTGGAGTCAGGATCAAAGCTGGCTGACCGCTTACAATCCGGTTGAACTGGGTCAGACAACCTGGGGTGTGGTTATTCAGTTACCGGCTGAAAAAGTGCTGGTGGAAGCAACGGCCTTGGATAATGCGATTCAAAAACAGCGAGATGAATCTTCTGCTATTCAGTTGATGGCCAGCCTGATGATTGCAGCGGCTGGTTTGCTGATGCTGTGGTTTGCTGCCGCTCGTCTGGTTGCCCCGATTCGTCAGATTGCCGAAAGGTTGAAAGATATTGCCTCAGGAGAAGGGGATTTAACCCAGCGCCTTCATGTTGGCCAGCAAGACGAGCTGGGGGAGCTGGCAACCTGGTTTAACCGCTTCTTGGATAAATTGCAGCACACCATCTCGCAAGTGATCATTGCGGTTGATGAAGTCGGCACCACGGCCAATGAGGCCGCACAGGTAGCGAGCCATACCCGTGACGGCAGCCAGGCGCAGTTTAAAGAAGTCGACATGGTAGCGACGGCGTCTGAAGAAATGGCACAGACGGCCGAGCAGGTTGTCAGTCATACCGAAACAGCGGTTGGTGCTGCCCGGGATGCAGACTCAGCTGCTGTAGAGGGCCAGAGTGTGATTCATGCCTCAGCAGAATCCATGAACCATCTGGTTTCCCGCATGGAAACGGCTGTCCCTGTCGCCCGTGACCTGGAACGAAACAGCGAAGATATCAATCAGATTCTGCAGGTGATTGCCGGCATTTCAGAACAGACAAACCTGCTGGCCCTGAATGCGGCCATTGAAGCGGCGCGGGCCGGGGAGCAAGGCCGTGGGTTTGCAGTGGTCGCGGACGAGGTGCGTCAGCTCGCCAGCCGGACTCAGGACTCTGTCGGCCAGATCCGCAACGTGATTGAGGTGTTGCAGCAGGGCACCCGTGATGTGGTGAATGCGATTGAAGAAGGCAACCAGCTGGCAGGTGATACCGCCCATCAGGTCAGTGAAGCTGTCGCGAGTCTGGAGCGTATTACCGAAGCGGTCCGTGCGATTCAGTCTATGAATGAGCAAATTATGCATGCCGCGGGTGAGCAGCGTGCGGTCGCCGGAGAAGTGAACCGTAATGTATCGAATATCCGCGAGCTGAGTGAAACCATTCTCGGTCAGGCTGAAAATTCGGCCACTATAGGCCAGCGTTTAACCTCCTTGTCTCATAAACAGCAAGAGTTAGCAGGTCAGTTCAAAGTGTGACAGCGCCGCCGCTGTCAGCGTGACCAAAAAAAGCCCGCAGTGCGGGCTTTTCTACCTTAACGGGAACCTGATTTAGTCGGCCTGATGCCAGTAACCCATGTTAACCCATTGGGTCAGCAGTAAAATTAATGCTGAGTTATTGATGAGCTCACCCACCTCTGCGATAGAGAAACTGTCCTGATTGCAAAGCCAGTCGGCGGCCTGTTCACAACCGGCGGGTAACTGGTAGCGCTCGCCATCAATATAGACAGTGTGAGGGTGCTCCTGATGGTAAAAAGCGCGCAGACCGCCAATCTTAAACAGCGTTTCGCCCTGCATCAGCGCGCCCACGATTTCATTACCCGACCAGGCCGGATCAGCTGCGATCACATCCATATTATGACGGCTCAGGCTTAAGTATTCACCCAGCCACTGATGCATGGTTTCCGGTTTTTCCATCAGGTTGCGCATCATGGCTATCAGATCCTGACATTCGCTGGCTGGCAGTTCGCCGACCTTGTCACGAGCCGGAAGATCTGGGTTGTGATAATGTTCATCGCCCAGTTCATTTTCGATGATGAAATCGGCAAAGCTGCTCAAAAGCTCCTGTTGCTTTGGTGAACGGAACCCCATTGAGTAGCTCATTGCGGTTTCCAGTGCATAACCGTCATGGGGGAATCCGGCAGGAATATACAGAATGTCGCCCGGCTCCAGCACTTCATCTATGATTGGGTCGAACCCGGTGATCTGGCGCAGATTCGGATGACGGAAGCACTCTTCGTAGTTCTCTTTGCGCGGGCCGACACGCCAGCGGCGTTGTCCGGAACCCTGAATAATGAAGACATCATACTGGTCGAAATGAGGGCCGACACCGCCTCCAGGGGTGGAATAGCTGATCATCAGATCATCAAACAGCCAGCCGGGCATTGCCTGAAACGGTTTGACCAGCCTGGCCGCGCCGCTGTGCCAGTGGTTGGCTGCCTGCACCATGAAAGACCAGTGATCATCCGGCAGGTTTTCGAAGCTCAGCGGCCCTTGTTCGACCTGCCAGTCTTCACCCTGATGTGCAATATAACGGGAGTCGACTTCTTCTTCCATCGCCAGTCCGGCCAGTTCATCTGGCGAGATAGGGTCAACGAAATCGGCAAAACCGCCTTTAATCACTGTGGGTTGCTTTTGCCAGTAAGTCGATAAGAACTCGCTGAACGAGAAGGTAAATTGATACATAGTCTTCATCGGTTAGAAATTTAAGGGCGATTATATCAGTGATTGGGGGCAGACCGGCAGAAACTAAAAAGGCCAGCATCCTATGCTGGCCTTGAGACACAATAAATAAGCCGATCAGAGTTGATCAGTCAGTTTAATGGCATCACCAATGTAGTTAGCCGGTGTCATGGCTTTCAGGCGTGTTTTCTCGTGTTCCGGCAAATCCAGACCATCGATGAACTGACGCATACCCTCGCCGTCGACACGCTTGCCGCGGGTCAGCTCTTTCAGCTTCTCATACGGCTTTTCGATACCGTAACGACGCATCACTGTTTGTACCGGTTCGGCCAGCACTTCCCAGTTTTTGTCCAGCTCGGCTTCCAGTGCAGCCTGGTTGACTTCCAGCTTGCTGATCCCTTTCAGGGTAGAAGTGTAAGCAATGATGGCATAACCGCAGCCAACACCCAGGTTACGCAATACCGTAGAGTCGGTCAGGTCACGCTGCCAGCGGGAAATCGGCAGTTTTTGAGCCAGGTGAGCAAAGATAGCATTCGCCAGACCCAGGTTGCCTTCTGAGTTTTCAAAGTCAATCGGGTTGACTTTGTGCGGCATGGTGGAAGAACCGATTTCACCGGCAATGGTCTTCTGCTTGAAGTGGCCCAGGGCGATATAGCCCCAGACATCACGATCAAAATCGATCAGGATAGTGTTGAAGCGTGCAAAGGCGTCGAACAGTTCTGCGATGTAATCGTGTGGTTCAATTTGCGTGGTGTACGGGTTCCAGTCCAGACCCAGAGAGGTGACGAACTCTTCGCTGTACTGGTGCCAGTCGATATCCGGATAAGCAGAAAGGTGGGCATTGTAGTTACCGACAGCGCCGTTGATTTTACCCAGCAGTTCTACCTGTTCAATCTGACGGTACTGACGTTCCATACGGTACGCCACGTTAGCCATTTCTTTACCCATGGTACTTGGTGAAGCCGGCTGGCCGTGTGTACGGGACAACAGAGGCACTTCACGGTACTCCGCTGCCAGTGCTTTAATGGCGTCAATCACGTTACGGACTTCAGGCAGCATGACTTGCTCACGCGCTTCTTTTAGCATTAAAGCGTGCGACAGGTTGTTGATGTCTTCAGACGTACAGGCAAAGTGAATGAATTCATTCACCGCGTGCAGCTCAGGATTATCAGCCACTTTTTCCTTCAGGAAGTACTCTACGGCTTTCACATCGTGGTTGGTCGTGCGCTCAATGGTCTTGATACGCAGTGCATCTTGCTCGCTGAATTCAGCGGCAATACGATCCAGGAAGGCATTGGCTTCAGCGCTGAAGGCCGGAACTTCCGCGATAGCGTCAGTCGCTGCCAGTTTTTGCAGCCAGCGAATTTCAACGATGGTACGGTATTTCAGCAGACCAAATTCACTGAAGATACTGCGCAGTGCGCTGGTTTTGCTACCGTAGCGGCCGTCTACCGGGGAAACAGCAGTCAATGCTGACAGTTCCATGATGTCTCTCTCCTGATTAAAGGGTTATAGCTGAGTTACAGAACGCCCAGCAGGCGTTCTCTGAGAATAGTGTTTAGCTTCGGGCCTGAATGATTTTTGCCTGTTCAAGCATCTGTTTACGGCCAAAAATCAGATGACGGCGCTTACCGCCGACCTGACGCCACAATACGGCACTGCGAACAGCAGCCAGCAACAGGGCACGTACCTTGTGCTGCACTTGTTGCTGTTGCAACTGAGCCGGTGTCCCTGTGACCTGAATGCGCGGGCCAAGCGGGCTGATGATATCCAGATACACACTGGCCATGTTGCTGATCATCTGGTCATCAAGCAGGTCGAAATGATCCAGCTGGCGTTTCACCATATCAATCCGGTCGCCCAACTGCGCCATACTGTCGCGACGACTGGCCAGCTTACGCTCCAACGCCATCACACTGACCAGATAGCGGGTAATTTCACTGCCTGCAGGTGTATTGTCAATTTCATTGATCATGGTGCTGAGGCCTAACCTGAGGTCAGCTTCTTCACCAAAAATTTCAATCACGTTGTTTGGGTTTGTCGAGGTCAGGGTGCGTAAACAGGTGACGAAAGCATCGTTATCACAAGTACCTGTGCGAGCAACAGTCTGTACTAATTTCACTGCCTGACAAATACCTGCAAACGCAATGGTTCTGTCATAAATTGTATAAGCCATGGACTGTCCCTTTAAATCCGCTCTTCAATGATGCCGCCGCCAAGACACATATCACCCTGATAAAACACCGCTGACTGGCCTGGCGTCACTGCGATTTGCGGCTCATCAAAAATGACTTTGATGCTGTTGTCATCAACAGGAATAAGGGTGCAAGGCGTATCCTGCTGGCGATAACGAGTCTTCACTGTGCATTTCACCGGCTCACGCACCGGTTCGCGATCCACCCAGTGCAGCTGAGCGGCGATCAGACCGTTAGATTGCAGGCGCGGATGATCTTTTCCTTGTCCGACAATCAGCAGGTTTTTCTCAATATCTTTATCAACGACATACCAGGGCTCATCTGAGCTGTCTTTCAAACCACCAATCAGCAGGCCTTTGCGCTGGCCCAGGGTGTGATACATCAGTCCCTGATGCTGTCCGATAACTTTACCGTCTTCTGCCGTCACAATATCGCCTGGTTGTGCAGGCAGGTACTTACCCAGAAATTCGGTGAACTTGCGCTCGCCGATAAAACAGATACCGGTAGAGTCTTTTTTCTTGGCGGTGATCAGCCCTTGCTCTTCAGCGATGCGGCGTACTTCCGGTTTTTCCAGTTCACCGACAGGGAACAGACTACGTGCTACCTGATCGTGGCTCAGGGTATAAAGGAAATAGCTCTGGTCTTTGTTGTTATCCAGTCCGCGTAACATCTGTGCTTTTTGACCGGGCTGGGTAGGGAAAGTGCGACGGGTATAGTGTCCCATGGCAATATAATCAGCATCCAGCACTTCATCGGCAAACTCCAGGAATGCCTTAAATTTGATTTCTTTGTTACACAGAATGTCAGGGTTTGGGGTACGGCCAGCTTTATATTCTGCAAGAAAGTATTCGAACACGTTGTCCCAGTACTCAGCAGCAAAGTTGATCGTATGAAGATGAATGCCCAGTTTGTCGCACACAGCCTGTGCGTCCGCGAGATCTTCTGCCGCTGAGCAGTACTCGTCATTGTCATCTTCTTCCCAGTTCTTCATGAACAGGCCTTCTACCTGGTAGCCCTGTTGAAGTAGCAGGTAAGCAGAAACCGAGGAATCGACGCCGCCGGACATGCCGACAATAACTTTTTTCTGGCTGTTATCTGACATTTTTCTCTTCAATCTTGAATAAGTGATAAGGGCGTAATTCTAACAGAAAGCTGCGAACTGAAACAGATCGAGAACCGCTTCACACTTTATTCATCTTTTATCGGCAAATTGGGCTGTCAGCCTGTGCGATCACTCGTTAATCACCACTAACGCAATCGTTTGCTATTTGCCGGCAATGATAGTGTAACTCTCCGCTAATGTGTAGTGTTTTAGCAAAATTAACGCGCCGGTAAATCTCCCCGGCCAGCCTGTCGTTGTCAGAGAGAGACTTCCCGCCATTCACCGGGAGCCAGACCATCGACAGTCCAGTCAGCCATTTGATAGCGGATCAATCTGAGGGTAGGGTGGCCGATGTGGGCCGTCATACGGCGCACTTGCCGGTTTCGTCCTTCTCTTAAGGTTATGCTGAGCCAGGTGGTCGGGATATTTTTACGCTCACGAATCGGCGGATGCCTGTCCCAAACCGCAGGTGTTTCAATGACGGTGACATCGGCCGGCAATGTCATACCGTCTTTTAATGTAACACCTGTACGTAATGCTTTGAGCTGCTCTTCATCTGGAATGCCTTCGACCTGCACCCAGTAAGTTTTGGGCTGCTTGGAGCTGGGCTGTGTCAGGCGCGCTTGCAGGATACCGTCATTGGTCAGCACCAGCAGGCCTTCGCTGTCTTTGTCCAAACGCCCTGCGGCATAGACATCTTTTACCGGGATGTAGTCAGCGAGTGTTTTGTCTCCCGGCTCTCCGCTAAATTGCGTCAACACATTGAAGGGCTTGTTAAAAAGAATGATCTTCCGCGGACCACGGTGACGGCCTGGCTGAGAGGCAGTACGTGATTTTCGCGGTTTGGCGCCAGGCTGACGGGACGGGTTACGATCGTCGTTCCGGGTGGTGCGTCGGGTACGTTGAGTTTTCATGGCGATACAAAGTAAAGGGGATAAGTATTTTGTGAGCGCACCATTATAACGTAAAAAACCACCCATGGCGTGCTGGTGAATTTTCAAGTATGATTCCCCCGCATCTTACAAAAAGATAACAAACGGACGCTAGGAGAATTTAATGGATAGTAAAGTAGTTGTACCAGCAGAAGGTCAGAAAATTGCCCTTGATGCCAATGGTAAGCTGGTCGTTCCTAACAACCCGATCATTCCTTTTATTGAAGGTGATGGTATTGGCGTTGATGTAAGCCCTGCAATGATCAAAGTGGTTGATGCGGCAGTTCAGAAAGCATACGGCGGCGACCGTAAAATTTCCTGGATGGAGATCTACACCGGTGAAAAATCGACTCAGATTTACGGTGAAGATGCTTGGCTTCCTCAAGAAACACTTGATTTTATTCGTGAATACAAAGTTGCAATTAAAGGTCCACTGACTACACCTGTTGGCGGCGGCATTCGTTCTCTGAACGTTGCACTGCGCCAAGAGCTGGATCTGTATATCTGTGCTCGCCCGGTTCGTTATTTTGAAGGCGTACCAAGCCCGCTGAAACAACCTGAACTGACTGATATGGTTATCTACCGTGAAAACTCAGAAGATATCTATGCAGGTATCGAGTTCAAAGCGGGTACAGCCGAAGCAGATAAAGTTATCAAGTTCCTGCAAGACGAGATGGGCGCGACTAAGATCCGCTTCTCTAAAGACTGCGGCATCGGCATCAAGCCAGTATCTGAAGAAGGTACTAAGCGCCTGGTACGTGCAGCAGTACAGTACACCATCGACAATGACCGTGATTCACTGACGCTGGTTCATAAAGGCAACATCATGAAGTTTACTGAAGGTGCCTTTAAAGACTGGGGTTACGAAGTAGCGAAAGAATTCGGTGCTGAGCTGCTGGATGGCGGCCCATGGATGACGCTGAAAAACCCTAACACAGGTAAAGAAATCATCATCAAAGACAGCATTGCAGACGCATTCCTGCAGCAGATCCTGCTGCGTCCGGCTGAGTATGATGTGATTGCGACTATGAACCTGAACGGTGACTACATTTCTGATGCACTGGCTGCTCAGGTAGGTGGTATCGGTATCGCACCTGGTGCCAACATCGGTGATGGTGTTGCACTGTTTGAAGCTACACATGGTACTGCACCTAAGTATGCTGGTCAGGATAAAGTGAACCCGGGTTCTCTGATTCTGTCTGCTGAAATGATGCTGCGTCACCTGGGTTGGACTGAAGCTGCCGACCTGATCATCAAGTCTATGGAAGCGGCAATCCGCAACAAGACTGTGACTTACGACTTTGAACGTCTGATGGACGGCGCAACACTGCGTAAATGTTCAGAGTTCGCTGGCGATATGATTGAACAAATGTAAGTCAGTTTAATCGCTTTGAAAAAGGCTCGGCTTCGGCTGGGCCTTTTTGTTTTTACTCGATTATTTATCCCATGGCCTGAGAAAAGCATGTCCCTGGCATTGTGTTGTTTCTATGAGATCGGTCATAATTAGCCCACAAGCGCTTGTTCAAAACGATAAGAAAACGCGGACTGAATAGCCAGTTGTTAACTGAATTGTTAATTACTTGTTTTCTTGTGATTTATTCACTGTTTATTCACTTGATTGTCAATGAAGTGGTGATGAAAAAGCATAACCAGAGATGAAATGCTTGAAGAGTAGGTTGTCAGTAGGGTGGGAGAGGCAATAGCTAAAGGTGAGCAGTCGCCCACCTGGATAAAGTGATGTAAATGTGTCAGCTACGTTTATTTACTGGCGCTTTCAACATCGATGGGGACGATTTCACTGGCGTGATAGCCTTTCGGGCCAGTTTGAACGGTGTAGTTAACTTGTTGACCTGCTTTCAGCGTTCGATATCCTTCCATCTGGATAGTTGAATAGTGTGCAAAGATATCGCCTTCACCGTTTTCAGGACAAATGAAACCGAAGCCTTTTGCGTTGTTGAACCATTTAACTGTACCTGTTGCCATGCTTTTACATCCCTCTTTGCATTCAATTTCCATTTAGCATTTATTTATCAGTACTGTTTTAACATGACTTGAATATAAATGCTATTTTGATGCAGTTAGTATCTACTACAAGGTACACTTTAGTAAAAAGACTTAGACAGTCAAGCAAGACTTGTAACATTTGGATGAAATCTTTTTTGTCCGTCGCAATCTAGCAACCGATTGAACAAATGACTAAGATGAGAATATGAGTAAGTTAAGCGAAAGGATTAGCCCAGAGTCAGACATACTGAATAAGGAGGACACTCAGGTTAAGCCGCCATCGATGTATAAAGTGATTTTAAATAATGATGATTACACACCGATGGATTTTGTGATAGAAGTGTTACAGAAGTTCTTCTCCATGGATTTGGAGAGAGCAACACAGTTGATGCTGGCTGTGCATTATGAGGGGAAGGCAGTGTGCGGCATTTTTACTGCCGAAGTCGCTGAAACCAAAGTGGCTCAAGTCATGATGTATGCAAGAGAGCATGAACATCCGCTACTGTGTACCATGGAAAAAGCCTGACTTTTTCCGGCACGCCAAATCAAGTGGTATTTAGGGGAGGTGCCTTATGCTAAATAAAGAACTTGAAACCAGTCTCAATGGTGCCTTCGCGCGGGCAAGGGAAAAACGCCATGAGTTTATGACGGTTGAGCATCTGCTGTTGGCGCTATTGGAGAATCCTGCTGCTCAGGAAGCCCTGTTAGCGTGCCGTGCTAATCTGGACACCCTTCGAAAAGAACTGGATGCCTTCATTGAACAAACCACGCCATTAATCCCTGCCGATGACGAAAGCAGGGAAACCCAGCCAACACTGAGCTTTCAGCGCGTACTACAACGCGCGGTTTTCCATGTACAGTCATCGGGCCGCAGCGAAGTGACCGGTGCTAATGTGCTGGTGGCTATTTTCAGTGAACAGGAATCGCATGCGGCCTATCTGCTTAAGAAAAGTGATATCAGTCGACTTGATGTGGTCAATTTCATTTCTCATGGCACAGTAAAAGACAGTGACAGTGATGATTTGAATCAGTCAGAGGTCAGTCCTGATGATCCTCGTGCTGAAGGCGGTGAAGACCGTCTGGAAAACTTTGCCACAAATCTCAATCAGCTGGCCCGGGCCGGTGCTATCGATCCATTAATTGGCCGTGAATATGAGCTTGAACGTACCGTTCAGGTGTTGTGCCGTCGTCGTAAAAATAACCCTTTGCTGGTCGGTGAGGCCGGGGTGGGTAAGACGGCTATCGCGGAAGGCCTTGCCTGGCGTATCGTTGAAGGTCAGGTCCCCGACATTATTAAAGATTGTGTTATCTACTCGCTGGATATCGGCTCACTGTTGGCCGGCACTAAGTATCGTGGCGACTTTGAGAAACGCTTCAAAGCGATTTTGAAGCAGCTTGAGAAAGAAGAGAAAGCCGTCCTGTTCATCGATGAAATACATACCATCATAGGCGCGGGAGCGGCTTCTGGTGGACAGGTTGATGCGGCTAATTTGATCAAGCCTTTGCTGAGCAGCGGTAAAATCCGTTGTATGGGGTCAACCACTTATCAGGAATACAGCAATATTTTTGAGAAAGAGAGAGCGCTGGCTCGCCGATTCCAAAAGATTGATATTGTTGAACCTTCGTTGGACGATACCACGAAAATACTCATGGGGCTGAAAACGAAATACGAAGCCCACCATGAAGTCAGGTACACCAATAAAGCCATTCGGGCGGCAGTTGAGCTTTCTGCTAAGTATATCAATGAGCGCCATTTACCTGATAAGGCAATTGATGTCATTGATGAAGCCGGTGCGCGTTGCCGTCTGGCACCTGTCAGTAAGCGTAAGAAAACCATCAATGTCAGCGACATTGAAGCCATGATCGCGCGTATTGCCCGTATCCCTGAAAAATCGGTTTCCTCAAGCGATAAAGAGGTTCTGCTGAACCTGGACAACAAGCTTAAGATGCTGGTCTTTGGTCAGGATAAGGCGATAGAAGCGCTGACCGAAGTTATCAAACTCAGCCGTGCCGGGTTAGGGGCTGATAATAAACCCGTGGGTTCATTCCTGTTTGCCGGCCCGACAGGGGTAGGTAAAACCGAGGTGACGGTGCAATTGGCGAAAATGCTGGGCATCGAACTGCTGAGGTTTGATATGTCTGAGTACATGGAGCGCCATACTGTCAGCCGTTTGATTGGTGCGCCTCCGGGCTATGTTGGTTTTGATCAGGGTGGTTTGCTGACCGATGCCGTCATTAAGCATCCGCACTCAGTTGTGCTGCTGGATGAAATAGAGAAAGCGCACCCGGACGTCTTTAACCTGTTGCTGCAGGTAATGGATAACGGGACCCTGACTGATAATAACGGACGTAAAGCGGATTTCCGCAACGTGATTTTGGTGATGACGACTAATGCCGGTGTTCAGGAGACGGTACGTAAATCCATTGGGCTTGTTCAGCAGGATCACAGTCATGATGCGATGTCGGAAATCAAGCGGGTCTTTGCACCTGAATTTCGTAACCGTCTGGATAATATCATTTGGTTCAATCACCTGGAAAAAGATGTTATCAATCAGGTTGTTGATAAATTCATTGTTGAGCTGCAGGCCCAGCTGGATGCCCGTGGCGTCTCAATGGAAGTGTCAAATGAAGCACGTGAATGGCTGGCAAATAAAGGCTATGACAAATCTATGGGTGCCCGGCCAATGGCCAGGGTCATTCAGGAAAATCTGAAAAAACCTATGGCGAACGAGTTGCTGTTCGGCTCGCTGGTCAATGGTGGTTCGGTGCGTGTAACCTTAAAAGATGACGGTACACTGGATTTCCGCTTCAGCAGTGAGATGGAACCCGCGCATTAAAACGCCGGCTTCAGCCAGTGACAGCTAACAAAAACGGGACTTGAGAGTCCCGTTTTTTATGCCTTAGCTTATGAAGGCGATAGTATGGTGTGCTTCGCAGCTGGGCCAGTCTGATGTTCACCCGCCCGGCGCAAATTAGCGTGAACGGAAGACGATGCGGCCTTTAGACAGATCGTAAGGAGTCAGCTCAACTGTCACCTTGTCGCCGGTCAGGATACGGATGTAGTTTTTGCGCATTTTGCCAGAAATGTGTGCAGTCACTACGTGACCGTTTTCCAGCTCAACGCGGAACATAGTATTAGGTAGTGTATCCAGTACAGTACCTTGCATTTCGATTACGTCTTCTTTTGCCATTGAATCCTCTTAGGCTACCGTGCCTTGCATCTGATTGGGCCGGATAATGCCTTGAAACTGTTTAAGTGTAAAGTTCAGGCCCGCAATTTTACCCTTGCTGCTGCCCTTTGTCAGCTTTTGTTGCAAACTTCGTTCCTTTTAATGAGGCAGAAGCAGGGGGGATAAATAATAATCTTATTGCCATTGGCCCTGAATCAGCTTTTGGTAAGGTCTGAAGCGGGTTTTATAGTTCATCGCAGGGCAGTCATCAATCTGATAACCGGGGTAGAGCCAGCGTCGTCCGGTATCCCGGCAGTACTGGATTTGCTTCAGCACGCAGAGAGTGCCCAGCGATAACGGGTAGTTCGGCTCGAAGAAGGTATAGACTGCGCTCAGTGCCTGGTCAAAAAAATCGGTGACGGCGACAGCCAGTAATTGCTGATCCTGATAGAGGTGCAAAAAACGGGTTTCCATCCAGTTTGCCTGGCAAAACTCAAAAAACTGCTGTCTGCTGGCCGGATACATGGCCCCGTGCGCATGTCTTTCCCGGATATATCGTTCATAGAGAGGGAACCAGTCATCATCAAGCTGGTTCTTGAATTCAGCCCGAAAGCCATTGAGCTGTTTTAACTGCCTTTTCTGGCTTTTGCTGGGAGTGAAGTTAGTGCAGTCAACACGAAGGGGAGTACAGGCATGGCACTGGTCACACATAGGTTTATAAATGGCCTGACCGCTGCGACGATATCCGCAGCCAAGCAGAGCGCCGTAGCCAGAAGCCGTTAACCAGCGATGGTCAACGACTACGCCAAGCTGCTCTTTTTGCTCAGGTAAATAACTGCAACTGATTTCCGGAGTAAAGCCTAAGCGTATAGTGGGAAGACTCATGATAACCTACTACGCAATAACCTGGGGCGAATAACAACCTGATTTAAGTATGGCGCATCTTTGTTGTCCTAAGGTTTGCAAAAATGCGTCACGAGGCACTTCCTGCGCGCCCAGAGAAGCAAGGTGCGAGTTCATAATCTGACAGTCGATAAGACTGCCGTTATGTGCGCTGAAATGCCGGCAGAAGTGCCAGAATGCAATCTTTGAGGCATTGTCGGCGAGCGAAAACATGGATTCACCGCAAAAGACGGTACCGACGCTAATGCCATATAAGCCGCCAACAAGCTGGTCGTCATGCCAGACTTCAACGGAATGGCAGTGACCCTGGTTATGTAAGTGCTGATAGGCTTTAATCATGGCGGAAGTGATCCAGGTGGCATCAACCCCGCGGCTGTAAGCGCATTTCTCTATGACTTGATGACAGGCGTGGTTCAGAGTGACCTGATAGCCTGATTTGCGGTAAAACTTTTTCAGACTCTTACTTGGCTGAAATATCTCTGGCAGGATAATTGCTCTGGGAGACGGGCTCCACCATAACAGGGGCTCACCTTCAGCGTACCAAGGGAAGATGCCTTGCCGATAAGCATGAACAAGTCGCTGGGCACTGAGATCACCACCAAATGCCAACAGGCCATTGGGATCATCAAGCGCTGTGCTCGGATGGGGAAACTGTAAGTCGACTGAGTCGAGCTCAGGCAAATATATAGCCATATAAATACAATGTAGGTGGAGAATATCAGTATGAGAAAGTGGTTATGGTTCGTTTTGCTGTTTTCGTGCGTGTCGCAAGCCGCGCCTTATAATCGCAATCAGGCGCGCCCTGTCAATCAGGTTGTTTTCGGTCAACTGGAAACGGTACGTTATATTACCCAGCAGCAAGTGGTCAACTCCGAACATAACGGTTGGCAGACTTTATTAGGTGCAGTGGTGGGCGGCTTGATCGGTAATCAGTTCGGAGGAGGACATGGCCGTGAGGTCGCGACCACGGTTGGCGCTTTGGCGGGCGCTGGAGTTGCCTATCAAAATCAGCATATTGGTCAGTCAATCCGGCAGTACAAGCTGGTGGAATTACTGATAAAAACCGATGACGGTAAGCTGGTGGATGTGATTCAGGCCATTGATCCGAATATGCTGTTTCAGTCAGGCGATAACGTCCGGATTCTCTATTTCGACGAAGGGGTCAGAGTTGACCGCACTTATCCATAGCCAGAACAAGTGAGTCAGAACAAATGTGAGCCAGGCTGAGAGAAAGGCGCTGGAATCGCTCCAGCGCCTTTTTGTTGCATGAGTTAAACCCGACGCCAAAGTTCAGTGTAGCGCCCGTTCAGGGCCATCAGAGAAGCGTGATTGCCACGTTCTATGATGTTGCCCTGATCCATCAGACAAATCTGATCCATTTGCTCCAGCCCGACCAGACGGTGGGTAATGAAGACCACTGTTTTATCCGGCATGTGCTCGAACAGCAAAGACAGGATCTGTTGTTCAGTCCGGCGGTCCAGCCCTTCGGTTGGTTCATCGAGCAGTAAAATGGGGGCATCATGAAGCAGCGCACGGGCGATGCCCATACGGCGGCGTTCGCCCCCGGAAATTTGCCGGCCCCCGTCACCCAGCCAGGTATTCAGGCCATTACCGTCCAGCAGTTTCTCCAGTCCGACTTTGGTCAGTACGGCTGTCAGCTCGCTGTCGGTGGCATCCGGTTTGGCTAATTGCAGGTTATCGCGAACTGTGCCGTTAAAGATATCGACACGCTGGCTGACCACGCTGACAGCATCACGCAGTGCCGCTTCCTGCCATTGACACAGCGGCGTGCCATCCAGTGTGATCTGACCTTGCTGCGGATCCCAGTTACGGGTCAGCAATTGCAGCAGGGTTGATTTACCACAGCCTGTGCGTCCAAGCAGCGCCAGTTTTTCACCGGCTTTGAGCTCAAGAGTGACATGGTTGAGCACGGATTGTTCGCTGCCGAAGTAGCTAAAGCTGACGTCTTGAATTTTAATCTCGCCCCTAACACTGGCTTGATGGCCCTGAGGATCAAACTGTGTGTCGGGCGTGGCATGAATGATTTCATTCAGGCGTCTGGCCGAGGAGAGTGTTTGCCCCAGATACTGGAAAGCCCCGGCAACCGGCATCATCAGCTCAAAGCTGGCCATAGTGGCAAAAGCAGCGAGCGCAATCATAGGATCGGGCGTGCTGCCCCCCACACCGTCAGCCGCTAACCACAGCATGAGTACCAGAGACCATCCGGTGGCCAGCAATAACATCGCATTCGCCATCCCTGTCAGGCTGGCCATGCGGCGCTGTGCCAGCAGCAGCTGACTTTGCTCACTCAGTGTCCGCTCTCTGTACGCGGGCTCTGCGTTAAACAGTAAGAGCTCGGCCTGGCCTTGTAACCAGTCGAGCAGGCGTATTCTGAATCCGGCTTTTGCCATCGTCAGCGTTTCACCGTGCTTCTTGCCCAGTTTATAAAAGACAACCGGCAGAGAAAGCATCAGGGTAAACAGCAGGCAACCGAGTGCCAGGCCAAGCGCAGGGTCAAACCAGGCCAGAAAGCCACTGATCGCCAGGATACCAATCACCCCAATCACTAAGGGGCTGATCAGCCGCAGGTAAACGTGGTCCATGGCATCCACATCAGCAACCAGGCGGTTTAGCAAATCGGCGTCGCGCAGATTGGTCTGACGGCCGGGAATCAGCGGAATGAGCTTACGGAAGAAGAAAATGCGCAGATCGGCCAGTAGCTTAAAGGTCGCATTGTGGCTGACAACACGTTCTCCCCACCGGCCAGCGGTACGGGCGATGGAAAAACCACGCACACCCGATGCAGGTAACATGTAGTTGAAGGTTTCACGGGCAATCGTCATACCCGCAACGGCAGAGGCGGCAAGGAACCAGCCAGACAGTGTCAGCAGGCTCATGGCAGCAAGCAGGGTCGCCAGCCCCAGCAACATACCCAGGGTCAGGCCAAACCAATGACGACGGTAGAGTTTAATGTAAGGGATTAAATCACGCATCGAGATCCCTCTTATCTGTGTGTGACAACATGTCTGCTAATAAGCCTTCGCGGCTAATCTGGCTGAAATGGCCTTGCTGAACAATCTGGCCGTTTTCCAGCACCAGCACCTTATCCATACTGGTCAGCTGGTCGAGACGGTGGCTGATCATCAGGGTGGTCTGGCCTTGTGTAGCCTGGTTAAGGCTCTGTTGCACCAGGTGTTCGCTGTTAGCATCCAGGCTGGCGGTGGGTTCATCTAAAAGCCAGAAACTGCCGTTCTGAAGCAGGGCACGGGCGACGGCCAGCCGCTGTGCCTGGCCCACGGACAGACCGGCTGAGCGATCACCGACCGGGTGATCCAAGCCCCGTTCCAGATGCCGGATAAACTCACTGGCGAAGGCATTGTCTGCCACTTGCCGGACATGCTCGTCAGTGGCGTTTGGATTACCCAGCATAATGTTATCGCGAATGCTGCCATGGATTAGCAGCGGATTTTGGCCAACCCAGCTGATAGCCTGGCGCCATTGGGCAGGGGCGATTTCGCGCAGTTCTGCGCCATTCACTTTAATGCTGCCTTCATAGGGTAGAAAACCCAGCAGGGCATTTAACAGGCTGGTTTTACCGGCACCGCTGGGGCCAACCAGAGCCACTTGTTGTTTCGCATCAATCTCAAAACTCAGCGGGCCTGCCAGTACCTGTCCTTGCGGGCTGAGCACTTTGACGTCGGTCAGACTGATGCGGATGGTCTCGGGTGAAGGCAGCGGTTGCTCACCCTGACTCATGTCGTCGGCCTGGGTATTGAGGAATGTCACTATGGATTCTGCGGCGCCAATGGCTTGTGCTTTGGCGTGGTAATAGGTGCCCAGATCTCTCAGCGGCTGATAGAACTCAGGTGCCAGCAGCAGAATAAAGAAACCGGTGAACAAAGTGATCGGCAGGCCATAATGGCCGAAATCCAGTTCGCCAATGAAAGAAAAACCAAAATATACCGCGACCAGTGCGATGGAAATGGCCGTGAAAAATTCCAGCACCGCGGATGACAGAAAGGCCATGCGTAGCACTTCCATAGTGCGTTTGCGCAGTGTATCGGCGGCATCGTGCAGGTTTTCTGCTTCAGCGTCTGCACGGTTGAACAGTCGCAGTGTTGCCAGGCCCTGCAGGCGGTCATAAAAGTAGCCGGACAGGCGTTGCATGGCTGTAAAGTTGCGTCGGCTTGCATCGGCAGCACCCATACCGACCAGCGCCATGAACAAGGGAACTAACGGCGCAGTGATCAGGAAAATCAGGCCGGCCGCCCAGTTAAACGGAAATACCGCCACCAGAATGACAACCGGGATAAGGACAGACAGCGCCATCTGAGGGATATAGCGGGCAAAGAAATCCTGCATTTCTTCAACCTGTTCCAGAATCAGGCTGGCCCAGGAACCGGCAGGACGACCTTTGATAAACGCCGGGCCAAGCTGATGCAGCCGTTGAATGATCAGCTGACGGATATGCAGGCGGATATGCTCTCCGCACCGGTATCCTGCCACTTCACGACCCCAGCTGCAGGCGGCACGCAGTGCAACCACAGCAATCAGGCCGGCAAAATGCGCGATCAGCTGGTACTTGTCAGTGTGTTCAATGATCAGTTGCTGCAAAATGTAGGCGAGCAGTCCGGCCTGGGCTACCAGGAGCAGACCCGACAGGAATCCCATGCCGACACTCAGCATGAGCCAGGGTTTGGCAAGCTTGCTTTGCGATTTTAACCATTTGGTCAATTCGCGCTGTAATTGTTTATCCATTTTTTAAAGTAGCGCTGTATGGTTGGTCAAATTCTGGTTTCCCAAAGGGGGAAGGCAAAAAAGGCCGCGGTCGATTGCCGTGGCCGTAGTTTCAGTTTTTACTTGCTGTTTAATGCGTCAAGGTAGCGTTCCGCATCCAGCGCGGCCATGCAACCTGTGCCAGCAGAGGTGATAGCCTGGCGGTAGACGTGATCCATGACATCTCCGGCGGCAAATACACCAGCAACGCTGGTTTGTGTTGCATTGCCTTCCAGGCCGGACTGGACTTTGATATAGCCATTTTCCATTGCCAGCTGACCGCTGAAAATGCCGGTGTTCGGCTGGTGGCCGATAGCAATGAACACGCCCATCACGTCCAGATCTTCAGTTTTATCAGACTGGGTCGCTTTCAGGCGTACACCTGTCACGCCCATGTCATCACCCAGCACTTCTTCCAGGGTGCGATCTGTGTGCAGGACGATATTGCCGTTATGGACTTTGTCCATCAGGCGATCGATAAGAATTTTCTCGGCGCGGAAGGTGTCACGTCTGTGTACCAGATGCACTTCGGACGCGATGTTGGCCAGATACAGGGCTTCTTCTACTGCGGTATTACCACCGCCGACCACAGCAACTTTCTGGTTACGGTAGAAAAATCCGTCACAGGTGGCGCAGGCAGAGACACCGCGGCCCTGGAACGTTTGTTCGGATTCCAGACCGATATATTTTGCGGACGCACCGGTTGCAATGATCAATGCGTCGCAGGTGTATTCACCGTTATCGCCTTTCAGATGGAAAGGACGCTGGCTGAAATCGGTTTCGTTGATGTGATCGAAAATGATCTCAGTATTGAATTTTTCAGCATGCTCTTTCATGCGGTCCATCAGTGCCGGACCTGTCAGTCCTTCCGCGTCGCCAGGCCAGTTTTCAACTTCTGTCGTCGTGGTAAGCTGGCCGCCTTGCTGCATGCCAGTAATCATGACTGGATTGAGATTGGCACGGGCCGCGTAGACAGCTGCCGTATAACCGGCGGGGCCAGAACCTAGGATGAGTAGTTTACTGTGTTTTGCGTTACTCATTGTTTCTCCAGACTTAGTCAGCGTCACTTATCAATAAGGCATCGATTGTAGGGAAAATGCAGGCGTAAGGAAAGAGCAGACCATAGCTGTTCAGGAAACTCAACGAAAAAGCGCCGGAAACCAGGTTTTCAGCGCTAGGGGCAGCGAAATGTAACAGGCGCAGTTTAGTGCATGCTCAGGGCAACCGTCGGATCGGTATAGTGAAGGTTAAAGGCTTCAGCGACTTCGCGATATGTCACTTTACCGTGTATGACATTTAAACCGGCCAGAAAGCCGGGATCATCCCGTAACGCCTGCTTATAGCCTTTACCGGCCAGACTGATGATATACGGCAGCGTGGCATTGTTGAGCGCAAACGCCGAAGTTCGTGCCACCGCACCGGGCATATTGGCGACACAGTAGTGCACGACATTGTCCACTATGTAGGTTGGGTTGGTATGCGTGGTCGGATGAGAAGTTTCAAAACAGCCGCCCTGATCAATCGCCACATCAACAAGGCATGAACCGTGCTTCATAGCTTTAACGTGCCCGGCCGTGATGAGCTTAGGGGCGGCCGCACCGGGAATGAGCACCGCGCCGATAATCACATCGGTATCAGGCACCAGACGGTCAATCAGATCATCCGTCGAGTAAAGCAGCTTCACTTTGCCCTGAAACTCGCAGTCCAGCGCCCGTAGCGTATCCAGGTTACGATCCAGCACAGTGACATCGGCCCGCATCCCTACCGCCAGACGGGCGGCATTCGAACCCACAACACCACCGCCTAAAATGAGGACTTTGGCTGGCTCGACCCCGGGTACACCGCTGAGCAGCAAACCTCTGCCGCCACGGGTATTTTCCAGCGTTTGCGCAGCGGCCTGAACCGACATCCTGCCGGCTACCTCAGACATGGGCGCCAGTAAAGGAAGCCGGCCTTTATGGTCTTTTACCGTTTCATAAGCAATACAAATAGATTTGCTCTGAATCAGATCTTTTGTCTGCTCAAAATCAGGGGCCAGATGTAGATAAGTGAATAGAATTTGCCCTTCGCGAAGCATGGCTCTTTCGACGGTCTGGGGTTCTTTTACTTTAATAATTAGCTCTGATCTGGTAAAAACTTCTGAAGCAGTCGAAAGAATCGTTGCTCCGGCAGATTGATAATCTGCATCGGACAACCCTATACCTGCTCCGGCCTGGGTTTCAATCAGTACCTGATGACCTAGCGAAACCAGTTCTCTGACGCTGCTGGTTACAAGGCCTACTCGGTATTCGTGGTCTTTGATTTCTTTAGGCACACCGATGATCATGCTGTGCTCCTTGATCTATGTAGCAGGGTTAGCTATGGACAAGGTTGAAATGACAGAGCTAATGGCAGTATAGTTTGACTAAAAGAGTATTTGATACTAAATAACTAGTAGATGTAGTATATTTTTTTGCAAGGAAGTAAATAGGTGGAATAAAAAATGGTAGATACCAAAAAGAAACCCTCCAAGGAGTTGGATCGCATCGACCGCAACATTCTGAACGAACTTCAGAAGGACGGACGAATTTCAAACGTTGAGTTGTCTAAACGTGTTGGATTGTCTCCAACTCCTTGTCTGGAGCGTGTACGTCGCCTGGAGCGCCAGGGGTACATCAGCGGCTATACGGCGTTGCTGAACCCGCAATATCTGGACGCATCTCTGCTCGTTTTCGTTGAAATTACCCTTAATCGTGGTGCACCCGATGTCTTTGAGCAATTTAACCGTTCGGTTCAGGAGCTGGAAGATATTCAAGAGTGCCATCTGGTGTCGGGCGATTTCGACTACCTGTTAAAAACACGTGTATCGGATATGTCTGCATACCGTAAGCTGCTGGGTGAAACCCTGCTGCGCTTACCGGGTGTAAACGACACTCGTACATATGTTGTAATGGAAGAAGTGAAACAGACCAATAACCTGGTTATCAAAACGCGTTAATTGGCCCGGAGCCAGTCTGATTTCAATCAATACCAAGCGGCCTTGCGCCGCTTGTTTCGTTTTTGTGGCAGTTATACTGTTTTGTGTCTCAATTGCTGAAAAAGTCGGCATCCCATCATCTATTTGACATTGGGATGAATTATTTGTGTTATCAACAAACTACAATTACAGCTTGTAGGGTGGAGCCAAGCGTGCTGCGGGAGTGCGCAAAGTGAGTGAAAGTGTCAACGGGCGTGCATTCTGTGTTGTTCACATCGTTTTCCTACTTTGCTCCCACATTTTCTCAGGCAGGTAACATTACCTGTTAAGTGGTATAAAATAGGCCACAACACCCAAGCCCCTTAAAGCGGCCTGGGTGATATATCAAACGCAAATTCAGCTGGGTCACCCACAGGACGTTGATTACCCCCGGCTTACAGTCAGTTTTAGCAAGACCGGAGAGAGTTTTTGAGGAAAGTTAGAGGCAAAACTCAGCCTATACGCCTGTCAGGCGGACAGCGCCTGCTGGAAAGTTTTTTGATCATCGGTATTCTTGCCGCAGTGTATCTCATGGTTGCCCTGGTCAGTTTTAACCCGGCCGATCCGTCCTGGTCGCAAACGGCCTGGCAGGGTACGGTGCAAAATAAAGCCGGCGCATTCGGTGCTATGGTGGCCGACACCGCCTTTTTCACTTTTGGCTCGCTGGCGTACCCTTTACCGCTTGTTATGCTGGGAGTGACCTGGGTGATGTTCCGTCGTCGTGGTGAACGGGAAGCGGCGGACTACATGATATACGGCACCCGCCTGTTAGGCTTGCTGTTACTGTTTCTGACCAGTTGTGGCCTTGCCGATCTGAACTTTGATGATATCTGGTACTTCTCCTCCGGTGGTGTTATCGGCGATGTCGTCGCCAATCTGACTCTGCCGCTGTTTAGCCTGCTTGGCACGACACTGGTTCTGATGTTTTTATGGGCGGTGGGTTTTACCCTGCTGACCGGCATTTCCTGGCTGCGCGTGGTGGATGGCATAGGTGAGACAACCTTAGGGATGTTAGGCTGGTTGCTCAACAGAGTCCGTGGCGAAAAGCCGCAGACACTGACGCCTTTTGCTGCTGATATTCCAGACGAAAGCCAGACAGCTTATGCCGCCAGGCTGACGCACAAGGACGAGACAGACATTGACGAGGATGACGTATTACTGCGTCGTCCAGAACGTATTGCCTATACTCCAACGCCGCTGGCCGACACACGGGTTTCGGATACGGCTGTTGAGAAGCCGGCTCAGATCAATCAGGCTCGCCCTGAGGTTAAGCCGGCGCATGCGCCTGGGCAGTCAGAACCTGCCATTGTGATGCCAGAACGCAGCAAGCCCGCTGCAGCCTCCGCCAGTCAGCCGCTGGGATCCAATCCGGATATCGCTGGCGTGACGATTGCGGACTTGCAGTCCCAGCTGGCTGAAAATGATGATTACAGCGTGTATGCCGCCGAGTCGGACAACGCCCAGGCCGACACTCTTACAGACAGTTATGAACAGCCGGGTCAGGACCAACTGAGCCAGCAGGACCCGTCCACTCATGACAGGGTGGATGAACCCGTTATCGGGGATCTGTCCCTGGTCGGGGAAGAGCCGGTGATGTCTGAGTACCAATCTGCGCCGGAGCAGGAGTACGCAGTTGCTGAACCTGATGACGATATACCCTGGGAAGACGAACCCATGCCCGATACGGATATTGAGATCGGTGTCCGTGATGGTATGTCTGAACTGGAACGTGCTGGCATAGCCTCAGAAACTGAGGACGAGGCTGAATACGCTGATGACCAAGAATCTGATGAAGAGGCTTTTCAGCGCAAAATTCGCGAAGCGCAGCAAGCACAACAGCAGCAAGCCTACGCAGCGGGGCTGGATAATCCGTTCCTGATGAAAAAAGATGTCGATTTGCCTAAACCGACTTCACCGATGCCGACTTTGGATCTCCTGCAGCCGCCAACACAAAATGTGCAGCCAACCAGTGAAGAAGAATTAAAGAATACCGCCCGTTTGGTGGAATCTAAGCTGGCGGATTACAAAATTAAAGCCAAGGTGGTTGGGATTTATCCTGGCCCGGTGATCACGCGCTATGAGCTGGATCTGGCACCCGGTGTCAAAGTGAGCCGCATCTCAGGGCTGGCGAAAGATCTGGCCCGTGCTTTGTCTGCCTATGCAGTGCGCGTTGTGGAAGTGATCCCGGGCAAGCCTTATATCGGTCTGGAATTGCCGAACGAGAGCCGCGAAACGGTTTATATGTCTGAAGTGCTGGGCAGTGAGCGCTTTATGAACATGCGCGGTCCACTTCCTATCGTGCTGGGCTATGACATTGCCGGTGAGGCGGTTGCCGCTGATTTGAGTAAAATGCCTCACTTACTGGTGGCCGGTACCACAGGCTCTGGTAAATCTGTGGGTGTCAACGTGATGATTCTCAGCCTGCTTTACAAATGTAAGCCAGAGGATTGCCGTTTCATCATGATCGACCCGAAAATGCTGGAGTTGTCTATTTACGAAGGCATTCCGCATCTGCTGACCGAAGTCGTCACTGACATGAAAGACGCCGGTAATGCGCTTCGCTGGTGTGTGGGGGAAATGGAACGCCGCTACAAACTGATGGCCGCGGTAGGGGTGCGAAACCTGGCCGGTTATAATGCCAAGCTGAAAGAAGCTGCTGCCGCCGGTCACCCAATCCATGATCCGCTGTGGAAACCTGGCGATAGTATGGATGAACATCCACCGCTGTTGGAGAAAATGCCAAGTATTGTGGTCATAGTGGATGAGTTTGCCGATCTCATGATGGTGGTCGGCAAGAAAGTGGAAGAGCTGATCGCTCGTCTGGCGCAGAAAGCGCGAGCCTCTGGTATTCACCTGGTGCTGGCGACTCAGCGTCCGTCGGTGGATGTGATTACCGGTCTGATTAAGGCCAATATACCAAGCCGTATGGCGTTTACCGTCTCAACTAAGACAGACTCACGGACTATTCTGGATCAGGGTGGGGCAGAATCGTTGCTGGGCATGGGTGATATGTTGTATCTGCCGGCAGGTCAGAGTCACACCATACGTGTTCACGGTGCCTTTGCATCCGATGATGATGTCCATAATGTGGTGAACGACTGGAAAGCCCGGGGCAAACCACAGTATATCGACGGAATTCTGAACTCAGACCAGGGGTCGGAAGCCATGTTGCCAGGGGAAACTTCATCCGGTGGTGAGGATGATCTTGATCAGCTCTTTGACCAGGTCGCTGCCTTCGTGGCAGAGAGCCGTCGCGGATCCGTTTCTGGCGTACAACGCCGTTTCAAAATTGGCTATAACCGCGCCGCCCGTATTGTAGAACAGCTGGAAGCACACGGTATTGTCAGTCCTCCGGGCCATAATGGTAACCGCGAAGTGCTGGCGCCGGCTCCGGCAGGAGATTGATGTATGATGAAAAATCAGCAAATAACAAAAACCATTCAGGGCGTGATTCTGGCCGCTGCACTGTTTCCAGTACTGGCATTAGCCAGTGCCCAGCAGGAGTTGAGTCAGCGTCTGAATAAAGTCGATGCCTTCAGTGCCACATTCACTCAGAAGGTCACCAGCCCTGAAGGGGATTTGCTGGTTGAGGGTCAGGGGAATGTTTCGGTTCAGCGCCCGAATTTGTTCAGATGGCATGCCGACACGCCGGATGAAAATCTGCTGGTGTCAGATGGCCGTACCCTCTGGTACTACACTCCTATGGTAGAGCAGGTAACGGCGATGAAACTGGACGATGCCACCGCGCAAACTCCTTTTGTTTTATTGATTCGCAACCAGAATCAGGATTGGGCGAAATACAACGTAGCCCAGACGGCTGATACGTTTACGCTGACGCCGAAAGACAGCGCCGCAGTGACCGGGAAGTTTGTGGTCACAGTCGGCCGGGATGGTCAGGTTCGCGGGTTTTCCGTGGAAGAGCAGGACGGCCAGCTCAGCCAGTTTCGCTTTGCCCAGTTTGCTCGTGGCAAGCAAGACCGTAAGCAATACAGTTTCACTCCCCCTCCGGGCGTAGAGCTGGACGATAAGCGCTGATTGCGTTAAAAACGAGAGCGTATTATTCAGGCGGTAGAGATACCGCCTTTTTCAGTGATGGATGGTCAGCGTGGATAACCTCAGCTTAAATTTTTCCTCGGATTTTCGCCCCCTGGCTGCGCGCATGCGTCCGCGTACGGTAGAAGAGTACATTGGCCAGCAACATATACTTGGCCAGGGGAAGCCTTTACGAAGAGCGCTGGAGGCCGGGCATCTACACTCCATGATTCTCTGGGGGCCGCCCGGCACCGGCAAAACGACGCTGGCGGAAGTTGCGGCTCACTATGCCAATGCTGAAGTAGAGCGTGTATCGGCGGTGACCTCGGGCGTCAAAGATATTCGTGCTGCCATAGATAAAGCACGTCAGAATCAGCACGCCGGCCGGCGCACCATTTTGTTTGTCGATGAGGTGCACCGTTTCAATAAAAGCCAGCAGGATGCGTTTTTGCCGCATATTGAAGATGGCACTGTGACATTCATTGGCGCGACCACTGAAAATCCGTCTTTCGAGCTGAACAATGCACTGTTATCCCGCGCCCGGGTCTATAAGCTCAAGTCTCTGACGACAGACGACATACTGACAGTCATCAATCAGGCGATGGATGATGCAGAGCGCGGCATCAGGGACGACAGCCTGACCTTTGCTCCGGATGTGAAAGAAAGCCTGGCGGCACTGGTTAATGGCGATGCGCGTATGGCGCTCAACTACCTGGAGCTGCTGGCGGATATGGCAGAGGCGCATCAGGGCAGTAAAGTCATCACTTTAGCGCTGCTGGCTGAAGTCGCCGGTGAGAAGATCACCCGTTTTGATAACAAAGGCGATCTCTGGTACGACATGATTTCCGCGGTCCACAAGTCAATCCGCGGCTCCAGTCCGGATGGCGCCTTATACTGGTATGCGCGCATGCTACAGGCAGGTTGCGATCCCCTTTATGTCGCCCGCCGATTACTGGCCATAGCGTCTGAAGATGTCGGCAATGCCGACCCGCGTGGCATGCAAGTCGCGATTGCGGCCTGGGATTGTTTCACCCGGGTGGGCGCTTATGAAGGTGAAAGGGCGATCGCGCAAGCCATTGTGTATCTTGCTTCTGCACCCAAAAGTAATGCGGTCTACACTGCATTTAATCAGGCAAAAGCGGATGCGGCCAATCTGCCCGACTACGACGTCCCTCCTCATCTGAGAAATGCACCAACCACACTGATGAAAGATCTGGGTTACGGTGCTGAGTATCGGTATGCCCATGATGAGCCTGGCGCGTATGCGGCAGGGGAGTGCTATCTGCCCCCTGAGCTACAGAGCAGGAAGTACTATCAGCCCTCAGAGCGTGGTTTAGAGAGTAAAATTGCTGAGAAGCTGGAATATCTGGCTTCCTTGGATGCAAAAAGCCCGCAGAAACGCTATCAATAATCAGGCTTTTTGGGTATCGTTTATCAACTTGCGTTAGTGATTCTAACGTATTCAGATTTCAACTTATTTAACCCGCGAACGGGTTAAATTTTGTGCAACATTCTATGACGAGCACAGGATTAGCATGCTAGATTCAAAACTTCTTCGAACTGAGCTGGACGCGACAGCAGAAAAATTAGCGCACCGTGGGTTTACCCTTGATGTAGAAACACTTCGTTCTCTGGAAGAGCAACGTAAGTCGATTCAGGTGAAAACGGAAGAACTGCAGTCCTTGCGTAATTCCCGCTCGAAGTTAATTGGTCAGCTGAAAGGCAAGGGCGAGCACGAAGAAGCCGATAAAGTCATGGCAGAGGTCGCTGGCCTGGGTTCTGAGCTGGATAACGCTAAAAAAGCGCTGGCTGAGATTCAGTCTCAGCTCAGCGACATTGAGCTGTCTATTCCGAATATAGCGGATGACTCCGCGCCAATCGGTAAAGATGAAGACGAGAACGTCGAAATTTCACGCTGGGGCGAACCTAAGACTTACGATTTTTCTGTGAAAGATCACGTTGATCTGGGCGAGATGGCTGAAGGTCTGGACTTTGCCAGCGCGGTAAAACTCTCTGGCTCCCGTTTCATCGTAATGAAGGGCCAGTTCGCCCGTCTGCACCGTGCATTGGCGCAGTTCATGCTCGATCTCCACACCCAGGAGCATGGCTATACCGAAATGTATGTCCCTTACCTGGTCAATCAAGACAGCCTGTACGGTACGGGCCAGCTGCCGAAATTCGGCGAAGATCTGTTCAATACCAAGCCTGCGACCGAAGAAGGCGTGGGTATGTCGCTGATCCCGACCGCGGAAGTGCCGCTGACCAATATGGTTCGCGATACCATAGTTGACGAAGCTGAACTGCCAATCAAGATGACGGCGCATACGCCTTGCTTCCGCTCTGAAGCCGGTTCTTATGGTCGTGATACCCGCGGCCTGATTCGTATGCACCAGTTTGATAAAGTGGAACTGGTTCAGATCACCCGTCCGGAAGATTCTATGGCGGCACTGGAAGAGCTGACCGGCCAGGCAGAGAAAGTACTGCAACTGCTGGAACTGCCTTACCGTAAAGTGATTCTCTGTACTGGTGATATGGGCTTTGGTGCGATGAAGACGTACGATCTGGAAGTCTGGCTGCCGGCGCAGAATACTTACCGTGAGATCTCTTCCTGCTCCAATGTGGGTGATTTCCAGGCACGCCGGATGCAGGCACGCTTCCGCCGTAAAGGCGAGAAGAAGCCTGAGCTGGTACATACTCTGAATGGCTCGGGTCTGGCGGTTGGCCGCACCATGGTCGCAGTGCTGGAAAACTATCAGCAGGCTGATGGTCGCATTGAGATCCCTGAAGTGCTGCGTCAGTACATGGGCGGCCTGACTCACATCGGTTAATCGCTGTGATGACAGTCAAAATGAAAAACCCAGCCTGCGCTGGGTTTTTTTATGTCTTGTTACCTACTTTGACCGCTAGTTACCTTGACTGCTACCTGTCCTGGCCGCTGCGTCAGAAGCGGGGGCATTGTTATCAGGCTTGAAGCTTGAGTTCGGTTTGACCAGCAGCTTCAGATTCAGCCTGTTCCAGCAGGGGAAGCAGACTGGCGCTGATATCCAGCGGGAAATCGTCTATCGCCAGCGAATGAGCAATCTCAGTCAACTTGGCATCAAATAAATAGAAAATGTTATCCGACAAGCTGAGTGAGAACTTATACAGTGCCAGCTGGCATGCTTTGCTTGCACTGGCCGATTGCAGCAAAGTGGTCAGGTCGTTCTCCAGCTGATCTGCCATTAGCGACGGCCCGGGTATTTTGAGCATCAGGTTCATTTGTCCCAGTCGGCGTTGCAGCAAATGCAGATGCCTGCGCAGTAATACTTCTTGCTTACTGTTACCCGGATGAAACACCGCCACTGTTGAGCGGAACTGGGCCAGGGTATCCAGTGCATTCAGTGTGACCGGCCAGAACTGCTGATACTGCTCGAACAGGGTGCTTTTGTCTGCAATGAGCAGGCTGGTAGTTAAGTGGTCATCAATCAGATACATAACATGGCGAATGTTTTTGCCATGACTGGCCTGGTTACGTGACATAGAATACTGCGGCCACTCAGTGCTTAACTGCTGCAAATGCTGAGTCAGAATCCGGTACATGGGTTTTTGCTCAAGCCCGGCCTGACTCAGCAGAGTATGACTCAAACTCAGGATGGCATTCTGCTCGGGAAAAACCGGCAGGATTTCGCCTCGACTTTTTGTGAGTTGGCTTTTCATAAGATGGCTATGGGACAGACGCCTGTGCTGGCGCAGCAGTTGAATGAGCTGCCGAAGCCCAAGGATCTGATCGAAGTGTGCTTCAGTTTGTGCCTGCTGCTGTTTGTTGTAGAAATACCAAGCAGTGAGTGCCAGCACAGTCAGTGTTAAACCAAGAATAATCCACATATCGACTCCCTGAATGCCAGTAAATGGCATAAATACTTTGTTGATCCTCTTTGACGTTTTGATTCTGTTTCTGGGTCAGCTTGTTTAAGCCTGAGTTGCAGTTTCTTAACGACCTAGCCATAACGCAAAAAGCGAGCCAGATTTTTTAGCAGGTATCATTTTCTATCTATATGATTAAATTGGAAAATTTTTAAGGTAGCGTCATTGATACACTTTAATTGCACTGTTTTGGTGCATTTAAAAACTTGTGATGCCACAGAATGAGGCAAGGAGAGAAATTGGTTGAGTAGATAAAAGAAGAGGCCCCGATATGGGGCCTCAGAGGTTACTATCCAGCTTTCGCATCAGGCTTTGTGCAGGTGCACTTCTTCGTCAGCTTCACCCGCTTTTGGATCGTTAAAGCGGCTGATATCTATCTCATTTTCAGATTTACCCACAATACAGGTGACAACACTGTCGCCTGTGATGTTGACGGCAGTGCGAATCATATCCAGCAGGCGGTCAACACCCATGATGATAGCAATACCTTCTACCGGCAACCCTACCTGATTCAATACCATCGCCAGCATGATCAGCCCGACACCAGGGACACCGGCGGTACCGATTGAGGCCAGCGTTGCTGTCATGATCACTGCCATGTAATCGCCCATGGTCAGGTCGATATTGAATGCCTGAGCAATAAAGGCAGTGGCCACACCTTGCATAATGGCGGTGCCATCCATGTTGATGGTCGCGCCCAATGGTACAGTGAATGAGGCCACTTTATTGCTGACACCCAGACGCTTGGTCGCCGTTTCCATCGTCACCGGGATGGTGGCATTGGAAGAGGCCGTTGAGAAGGCGAACATGATCGCATCTTCCATCTTCTTGAAGAAAACGAATGGGCTCAGGCCCGAGAACATTTTCAGCATCAGGCCGTAAGTGAACACGGCATGCAGAATCAGGGTACAACTCAGTACCAGGAAGTAACCCATCAGGTTATAGATAGCATCCAAACCCAGACCGGTGAACAGTTTTGCCATCAGGAAGAATACACCGTATGGCGCGATGTGCATCAGCAATGCCACCAGCTTCATGATCACTTCGTTCAGATCGGCAAAGACGCCGGCAATGCGTTCACCCGCTTTACCTGCTGCACTGATGGCAATACCGAGCAGAATGGCAAATACGATGATCTGCAGCGTATTGCCCTGAGCCATGGAATTGATAGGGTTGGTCGGGAACATGCCAATGATCACTTCACCCAGTGAAGGTGCTTCCTTGGCTGCAAATGAGGTCGCGGCCGCCAGATCTGCACCTTCGCCAGGCTTAAACAGCGTGCCCATTGTCAGGGCAAGCGTAATAGCCACAGCCGTAGTGGTGAGATAGAAAGCCAGTGTTTTACCGCCAAGACGGCCAAGAGTGCTGATATCGCTCAGAGTGCTGGTACCGCATACCAGTGAGACGAAAACGAGTGGCACAACCAGCATCTTCAGGCTGGCAATAAAGATTGAGCCGCCTACTTCGAACAGGCCGTTAACTATGTAGTCCTGAACAAATGCCGTGTCAGCGAAAAGCGAGCGGATGATAAATCCAGTCAAAATACCCAGCACCATACCGAGAATGACTCGGGCGGTCAGGGACAGTTTTTTGTTTTGGGTTTTCATGAAAGAACACTCCTTATTATATGTGGCTCTGTTACTGATCCTCAGAGCGCGGAGCAGATTACCAGTTCCAGTTACAAACCCGCGATGTAAAATCAATGTCATGATTTAAAGCTTGTATGAGATCACACTTTATTGGGTTTGTTGTTAATAAAGCCTTATTCTTATTAACAAACCAGAAACCGTTTGATTGCTTTATATACTGATATAGCAAGCATTTTTTGGTTATATCGTCTGCTCTTTGCGATTTTGATGAAATCAAAAGCTGAGTGTGTAGGCTGTAGGTGCTGCTGAGAAGTGCATGATTGCGAGAGAGTCGCCGGCGGGTGAACGTGCGGAACAAGGGGAAATAAGGATAAAAAAAAAAGGAGCGACTGCTCCTTTTTTCAGGTGTTTTTCTGTGAATCCGCTTTACATTACACGCATGCCAGGCTGGGCACCTTCATGAGGTTCCAGCAGCCATAGCTCTTTGCCGCCAGGACCGGCAGCCAGGATCATGCCTTCTGACATACCAAACTTCATTTTACGCGGTTTGAGGTTAGCCACGACAACCGTTAGCTTGCCGACCAGATCTTCCGGGTTATAGGCTGACTTAATGCCAGAGAAAACCTGACGGGTTTCGCCGCCGATATCGAGCTGGAATTTCAGTAGTTTGTCCGCTTTTGGCACAGACTCACAACTGATGATTTTTGCAATACGCAGATCCACTTTTGCAAAGTCATCGAACTCGATTTCATCCGCGATTGGTTCATCGACTAATGGGCCCGCGGCGGGCTGGGTTGTTGCGGCTTTTTCAGCGGCAGCATCTTCTTTAGACGCCTCAACCATAGCTTCAATGTGTTTGCTGTCGATTCGGCTGAACAGGGCTTTGAACTTGGCAATCTCATGGCCTGTCAGCGGCTGTGCAATACCATCCCAGGTCAGGGTTTCATTGAGGAATCCTTCAACGCGCTCTGCCAGTTTTGGCATCACAGGTTTGAGGTAAGTCATCAGCACGCGGAACAGGTTAATACCGACAGAGCAGATTGACTGCAGTTCAGCATCTTTGCCTTCTTCTTTCGCTACAACCCAAGGTGCTTTCTCATCGACGTACTGGTTAGCTTTGTCAGCCAGGGCAGTAATTTCGCGGATGGCACGACCAAATTCACGGTTCTCATATAACTCGGCAATACGGTCAGACGCCGCCACGAATTCCTGGTACAGCGCCGGTTCTGCGAAGGTGTCGGCCAGTTTGCCATCGAAGCGTTTGGTAATGAAACCTGCGTTACGGGAAGCCAGATTGACAATCTTGTTCACGACATCGCTGTTGACGCGTTGTGAGAAGTCTTCCAGATTCAGGTCGAGATCATCAATACGGTTGTTCAGTTTGGCGGCGTAGTAGTATCGCAGGCACTCAGGATCCAAATGTTCCAGATAAGTGCTGGCTTTGACAAATGTCCCCTTAGACTTGGACATTTTGGCACCGTTGACTGTGACATAGCCGTGAACAAAGACATTGCTCGGTTTGCGCAGACCGGCACCGTCCAGCATAGCTGGCCAGAACAGGCTGTGGAAATACACTATGTCTTTACCGATGAAATGGTAAAGCTCAGTGGAGCTGTCTTTGTTCCAGAACTCATCAAAGTTCAGATCGTCACGCTTGTCACACAGGTTTTTGAATGAACCCATGTAACCGATAGGCGCGTCCAGCCAGACATAAAAATACTTGCCGGTTTCGCCCGGGATTTCAAAGCCGAAGTAAGGCGCATCACGGGAGATATCCCATTGCTGCAGTCCGCCATCGAACCATTCCTGCATTTTATTGGATGTTTCTTCCTGCAGTGCGCCGGACTTGGTCCACGCTTTTAACATGCTTTCAAACTGAGGCAGGTCAAAGAAGAAGTGCACTGAATCTTTCATTACAGGCGTGGCGCCAGAAACTGCAGATTTCGGGTTGATCAGATCCGTCGGGCTGTAAGTTTCACCACAGTTGTCACAGTTATCACCGTACTGATCGTCTGCTTTACATTTCGGGCAGGTGCCTTTGACAAAACGGTCCGGCAGAAACATTTCTTTCTCTGGATCGAACAGCTGAGAAATAGTGCGGCTGGTAATAAAACCGTTTTTCTTGAGTTCGTTATAGATGAAAGAAGACAGCTCGCGGTTCTCTTCAGAGTGCGTGCTGTGGTAGTTATCAAAGCTGATATCGAAGCCAGCAAAATCCGCCTGGTGCTCTTTGCTCACTTCGTCAATCATTTGCTCAGGCTCCATCCCCATCTGTTGGGCCTTAAGCATAATTGGCGTACCGTGCGCGTCGTCTGCACAGATGAAATGAACTTCGTTGCCGCGAAGGCGCTGATAGCGCACCCAGATATCCGCTTGGATATGCTCAAGCATGTGGCCAAGGTGGATAGAACCGTTAGCGTACGGCAGGGCGCAGGTCACCAGAATTTTTCTTGGGTTTGCAGCCATATTTCTCTATTCGCTCATGATGGGTAAAAAAGATAATAAGCCTTGAATAGTACCCCAAGGCAGGCCTGATTCATAGCCGAAATCACTGACAATTAGAGCGGTTTCAGACGCAAAGTGATAGGATAAAAACAGCGTATTACAACGAACAAAGCAGGTCTTTATCATGGTGAATAATCCCGACAGTCCTTTTGCCGATAAAGCGGCATTGTGTGACTGGTTAAATCAGTTTACACATCCCTGGCTGGTACATGAGTGGGCGGATACTCCCGGTCTCGTCCACTGGCAAGGTGATCAGGAAGTGCACATCACGCTGCCTTTTGCCGCTTCGTCTGTGGCCGATGCTTTAACAGACTGGATTGCTGATCAGCAGGCTCAGCAGATTGCCACTGATCTGAACGTCAGTGTCAAAGTGCGGGTTACGCCGCTGGCCGCCAATGACAAGCCGCTATTGAAAGGCGTTAAGAATCTGCTGGTTGTCAGTTCGGCCAAAGGCGGCGTAGGCAAGTCGACGACAGCCGTGAATCTGGCGCTGGGATTACAGGCGCTGGGCGCCAGAGTCGGGCTGCTGGATGCCGATATCTATGGGCCATCTGTGCCTATGATGCTGGGCGCGGCAGATGAAAAACCGTCCTCGCCGGACGGAAAAATGATGGCTCCGGTGGTGGCTCATGGTCTGTATACCAATTCTGTCGGCTACCTGGTGCCGGCCGATAATGCGACTGTGTGGCGCGGCCCGATGGCTTCGAAAGCTCTGTCGCAGATCATGAATGAAACTCTGTGGCCGGAGCTGGACTATCTGGTGGTGGACATGCCGCCTGGCACGGGAGATATCCAGCTGACCATGGCGCAGCAAATGCCGGTCACCGGGGCTGTGGTGATCACCACCCCGCAGGATCTGGCCCTGGCTGATGCCATCAAGGGGGTAAATATGTTCAGTAAAGTGCATGTGCCCGTACTCGGCGTGGTGGAAAACATGAGCTACCACATCTGCAGCGCCTGCGGTCACCATGAGGCGATTTTTGGTACCGGAGGGGCGGAGAGAATGGCGCGGGACTACGCGATTCCTTTGCTGGCTCAGGTGCCACTGCATATTCAGATTCGTCAGGATATTGACGAAGGCACACCGACAGTGGCGTCATCACCTGACAGTGAGCAGGCTCAGGCTTATATAGAATTAGCCGGGCGCGTAGCCAGCCGACTCTATTGGTATGGGCAACCTGTGGCAGAGCAGATCAGTATTAAAACTCTGTAATTGCAGTCAATGTAACTGTTTCAGCCTTGTTTGCCGTTGCATTTGCATAATGTTTTGAGCGCAAGATCGCATTTGCTCTGGTATCCAAGGCGTCAACTCCTTATAATCGTGCGGTTTAATTTTTACCTGCAGTATAGTGCTGTGCCGCTGAGTGGGGCCGGTTACTGAATTTGGGTAATAACCCGCTAGATATTCTTACAGGTGCTTTCTGATATGTCTGAACATTCACACCAATGCGTAATTATCGGGATTGCAGGCGCGTCTGCTTCCGGTAAAAGTTTGATTGCCAGAACGGTTTACAACGAACTTAGAGAAAAAGTTGGCGATCAACAGATCGGTGTTATTACGGAAGATTGTTACTATAACGATCAAAGTCACCTGAGTATGGATGAACGGGTAAAGACCAATTATGACCATCCCAATGCCCTTGACCATGATTTGCTTTGTGAGCACCTCGAAACCCTGATGCGTGGTGAAGCGGTGGAAGTGCCGCAGTACAGCTACAGCGAGCACACTCGCATGACGGAAACCACCTCGCTGACTCCAAAGAAGGTGATCATTCTGGAAGGTATCCTGCTGCTGACGGATCCCCGTTTACGTGACCTGATGCATGCAACTGTGTTTATGGATACCCCGCTGGATATCTGTCTGCTTCGCCGTTTGCAGCGTGATGTGGCAGAACGCGGCCGGACAATGTCATCGGTACTGCAGCAATATCAGAAAACCGTCCGCCCTATGTTTATGCAGTTCATTGAACCGTCGAAACAATATGCCGATATTATTGTGCCACGAGGCGGCAAGAACCGAATTGCTATCGATGTGTTAAAAGCGCATATTGCCCGCTTGCTTAAAGCGTAAGGTATGGCAACGGCTGGCTCAGGTCAGCCTTTTTTGTCTCCTGAATTCGGTGTTGTATTAAAAGGCGTGACAACATGTCACGCAAGCGGCTGCAAAGATAGACCTGCTGCGAACAGGTCGTTATAGTGGCGGCAAGCATTTCCGATAGTATTTATGATTTTTTGCCCTGGAGATAACCCGCAACATGAGACTTTGTGACAAGGACATCAAGGCCTATCTTGATGAAGGTAAGATCAGTATTGAGCCGCGCCCGTCAAATGATGTGATTAGCGGTCTGACAATCGATGTCACCTTAGGTAATAATTTCCGTATTTTTACTGACCACGGTGCGCCGTTTATCGATCTCTCCGGCAAAAAAGAAGATGTTGCGGCACAGCTCGAAAAAGTCATGAGTGATGAGATTGAAGTCGCCGATGGCGATGCCTTTTTCCTGCATCCGGGACAACTGGCGCTGGCGGTGACTCATGAATCTGTCACCTTACCGGATAACATTGTCGGCTGGCTGGACGGACGCTCTTCGCTGGCCCGTTTGGGTTTGATGGTACACGTCACAGCGCACCGTATCGACCCGGGCTGGGCTGGCAGGATTGTGCTGGAATTTTATAACAGTGGCCGGCTGCCGCTGGCACTGCGTCCGCACATGCCCATTGGTGCTCTGAGTTTTGAGGTGCTGTCAGGTTCTGCTGAGAAACCTTACAACAAGCGCGCCAATGCGAAATATCATAATCAGCAGGGTGCGGTTGCCAGCCGAATCAATGAAGACGAGAAGAAACATCGCTGATTTTTGTCAGAAGCGCATTAAATTGTAGTCAGAATGATAAGGTCACCTTAACGGTGGCCTTATTTTTTGCTTTAATAAATCAGGTATTTTGACATTTTTTGTTGGCATTTTTAGTGTGTCACAGGTCAATAAATGTTGTTCAACATGGCACACATTCCGAGGACAGAATGAAAAAAATTCTCTATGTACTGCTGGCGATCGTGCTGGTTGTGGTGGTGGCGATTGGCGTTCTGGTGACGCTGGTCGACCCGAACCAATTTAAGCCTTTGATTGCGGAACAGGTGAAAAAGGCCACGGGCCGTGATCTGGTTATTGAAGGCGATATCGGCTGGCGTTTTTTCCCGAGCGTGGGCTTTGCGATAGGCCGGACCGAGTTTCGTAATCCGGCAGGTTTTGATGAAGCTAACCTGGTTCAGTTCAACGAAGCGGGTGTGTCTGTGTCTGTACTGCCGTTGCTGTCCAACCGGCTGGAAATTGGTCAGGTCACGCTCAAAGATGCCCGTGTGTTTATTCAGACGCGCAAAGATGGCGTCAGTAATCTGGATGGCTTAGGTGGCGATAAAACGACCACAGACAGGGCGTCTGACTCCCGGGAAACTGAGGCACAGCCGACAGCGTCAGGTGAGGGTGAAGTGGTGGCCGAAGGCGAAACAGCAACCGGTGAGAAATGGGTGATCAGTCTGGCAGGCATAGCGCTTGAAAATGCCAGTGTCAGCCTGCGGGACGATCAGGCAGGTACTGTCACTGCGCTGGACTCGCTGAACATGAATTTGAGCCAGTTTGCACCGGGTGAATGGGCGGATCTGAATTTTGATCTGGCGGGTCAAAACGGTGCGATGCGCTTCTCTGCCCAGGGCAAAACCAGCCTGCAGTTGGCGGAAAATCTGGATAACGCGGCGCTGAAAAACACCGAGCTCTCCGCCAGCATGACAGAAGCCGGCACTCAGCTGGATAATGTCACGGTGAAACTGGATGCCTTTAATCTGGGCGAGTGGAGTAATGTGACACTGTCAGCCAAAGGGCAGATCCCTGATCTTGCCTTCAATGCTGAGGGTAAAACCCGGATTAGGGTCAGCCAGGATAAGGCGAACATTTCGCTGCAGGCGCTGGATCTGAAATCAGATCTCGAAGGTGCCGCTCTGCCCCGGCCGACGATGAAAGTGGCCATGTCTGGCGATGCTGAATACGATCTCAAAGCCGCTATGGCGACCCTGAGCGGATTGACAGTGAAGGCGGATGAACTGGCGTTGAACGGCGATGCCTCTTTCAAACAGGCCGATATTCCGGTGATCCGTTTTGCGCTCAGCAGTGAGGAGATCAATGTCGACAACTGGACCGGTGGCGACGCAGAGGCTGCAGCCAGTGAGGAGGCCAAGCCGTCAGACACCTCAGGCACGGCTTCTGCACCGGCTGGCGATGCACCTGTCAGCGAACAGGAGCCTGATCTGTCGGTCTTGAAACAGCTCGATGTCGACGGCACTGTGAAAGTTAAGCGCTTTGTGGCGGCCAACGCCAGGCTGAGCAATGTTGATCTGGCGATAGCGGTTAAAAATGGCGTGTTTACTCTCAACAAATTCGCGGCAGATCTGTATGACGGGACAATATCCGCCACAGCCAGACTGGATGCGAACGGTTCATTGCCGGTGTACCAGATCAGCAATACCATTCAGGGTGTACAGGTGCAGCCTTTGCTGGTCGATGTTGCCGAGAATGATATTCTGGCTGGCACGGGTAACATTGATGTCGAAGTGGCAGGCAAAGGCCTGGCAGAGTCGCGGCTCAAGAAGAATCTGGATGGAACAATCGCCATCAATTTTGCCGATGGTGCGGTTAACGGGATCAATATTCCCAAGATGATCCGTGAAGCCAAGGCCAAACTGAAAGGCCAGTCTGATACTGTACAGGACGAGCCGAAAAAGACAGATTTCTCTGCGCTGACGGCGACCTTCATACTGAAGGACGGCAAAGCGGCGACCAATAATATGCATCTGGCTTCGCCTCTGCTGCGTGTCGATGGCAAAGGGAATACGGATCTGACCGAGCAGTCACTGGCGTTTCAGATTGACACCTCTGTGGTGGCCACCAGTAAAGGACAGGGCGGTAAATCGGTAGACGAAGTCGCGGATATCACAGTGCCGCTTGATATTACCGGGACCTGGCAGGCGCCAGATTATGCCATCAACTTTAAAGAGCTGGTGAAGCGGAACAGCGAGCTGGATAAGCGGGCGAAAGAATTGGAAGCAAAAGCCAAAAAAGAAGCCGACAGACTGGAAGAAAAGGCCAACAAGGAAGTGCAACGCGGTCTGGATAAATTGCTGGGCGACAAAGCCGGTGACGATAAAGTCAAAGAAGCTACGGATAAGTTGCTGAAAGGACTGTTTAACTAACGCGCAGTTTGCGTCAAACCAATGAGATCAGGGCCAGTCGGGTAAACCGCTGGCCTTTTTAGTGCCTGCCGCTATTTTGTTACTGATAATGTAGTTGGGCTATCTCTGACTGAGCGGTTTGGTACAATCAGCAAAAAACCATGGAGAGTGACCTTGGATTCAGTTACACAGGCGGCGTTGGGCGCTGCTGTTGCCGGCATGATAGCTGGCCGAAAAGCCTCACCCAAAGTGCTGGTGGCCGGTGCCATGCTGGGAACCTTGCCGGATCTGGATGTGTTGATCGATTATGGCGATCCTGTATCGGATATGGTGAAGCATCGCGGCTTCAGCCACTCTCTTTTTGTGCTGTTTCCGCTTTCGTTGTTACTGGCGTGGTGCTGGCACCGATGGCGGCCAGCCAGCTCATTCAGTTTCTTGCGGTTGTGGGGCCTGGTGGCGGCCTGCCTGATCACCCATCCCATTCTGGATGCCTTTACCGCTTACGGTACTCAGCTTTTGTGGCCTTTACCTGTCAGCGTGGCGGTGTCCAGTATCTTCATTATTGATCCGCTTTATACCCTGCCGCTGTTAGTGACGTTGCTGGCAGCGCTGCTGTGGCGTGATCGTATTGCCAGCCTGTGCAAAGCCGGTGTTATCCTGTCCAGTCTGTACCTGTTATGGTCAGTAGTGGCGATGCACATGATTGAGCAGAGAGTAGAAAATCAGGTGGCAGGCACGCCACTGGAAGGCAAGCCGCTTTTTGTTTCGCCAACGCCTTTTAATACCGTGTTATGGCGAATTGTGGTGTTAGGCGAGGACAGCTACTGGGAAGGGTTGTCGTCACTGCTGGATGAATCAGACACTGTAGACTTTCTTGATAAAGCCCGCGGTCACTGGCCACTGACCGACAAGCCTTCAACATTACAGGCGCTTGAACGTTTTACCCGTCAGTTCATTCGCTATGAAGATAACGGCAGCCAGATCATCGCCACAGATCTGCGTCTGGGCATGGTGGATTATCTGCCGTTCCGGTTTGTGTTTGCCAGCCGGGAGAACAATGAAGACTGGCAATTCCCGCTGCCAGTGCAATTGAGCAGTCCTGCGGTGCGGATAAAACATTTACCTTCTTTGTGGCTGCGCCTGTTGGGCAGTCAGGATATTGATGCAGACCTCTGCCATACGTCTGAGGCCTGTCATCATTCGGCGCTGCCGTCGTCCTGATTACCAGTCTACGCCTTTGCGGGCTTTAATACCGCTCTCAAAGGCGTGTTTGATGTTGCGAACTTCTGAAACGGTATCGGCCATGTCAGTCAGGCGACGGTGAGCCGCGCGGCCTGTTACCACCACGGATTGCTCCGGTGGGCGCTGCGCGATAGTGTCCAGCACCTCATCGATATCCAGATAGCCGTAAGTCAGCATGTAAGTCAGCTCGTCGAGCAATACCACGTCATAGCTGGCGTCTGTCAGCATTTTTTTGCATTCAGTCCAGGTGGTCTGCGCCGCGAGTGTATCGGCTTCTTTGTCTTGCGTGTCCCAGGTAAATCCTGTGCCCATGACAGCGAAAGTGACGTCGTGTTGTTCTAGCAGGTTCCGCTCGCCATTATCCCAGGTGCCTTTGATAAACTGACCGACACCGCATTTCTGACCATGACCGACCGCGCGGGCAATAGTGCCGAAACCAGAGGTGGATTTACCTTTACCGTTACCGGTAATGACCAGCAGGATGCCTTTTTCTGTCTGAGCTGCAGCCACTCGGGCATCGACTTCTTCTTTGACTTTTTGCTGCCGGGTTTTGTAACGATCCTGTTTATTGTGTTCGTCTGCCATAACTGCCTCTTTAAGTTGGCGTTCCTGCGGAATAGAAAAGAGATGATTGTGTTCGAGCAGAGCATAAGACGCAAGTGGTATTGGCGGTTTAATGACAACCTGACTCTCTCATTCCTTAGCCAATGGAGGAAAATAGGGATTGCTATACTTTTAGCGTGAACCCTAGCAGGTAAGGAAGGTGATGTTGTGAAATTCGTCCTTTTCGTCTTTTTCATTGTGTCGCTGGCAGTGAGTGGCTGTGCAAGAAACCCTTACGGTGATTCTTATGGCCGATCTCAGGCACAGCAGATCCAGCAAGTGAAATACGGCACTATTGTTCAGATTGATCCTGTGACCTTAGAAGGTGAGCAGAATGTGGTTGGCACCATAGCCGGTGCAGCTGTGGGCGGGATACTGGGATCGAAAATCGGTGGCGGCAGCGGCTCAGACATTGCTGCCATCGGGGGTGGTTTGCTGGGTGGTTATGCCGGGAGTAAAGCCTCACAGAATCTGTCGGAAAGTAACGGTGTGAATCTGACGATTAAACTCGATTCAGGCGAAACCATAGCCATCGTCCAGGCTGTTGATCCTAATATGCTTTTTCGGGTGGGGCAGAAAGTCCGGATTAATGTCACCGGCAGAACTGCACGGGTAGTGCCTCAGTAGTCCATTCTTTAGCGCTGAGGCTTCACCGATAAATAGTCCTGTGGTTTAGCTTGCACGGGTAGAATTGGACAGGCCATTATCTTGTGGCCTGTCTGATGTTTCGGATGAGTCTGGCCAGCGTTTATGCCTTCACGACAAGCTCGGTCATTCTTTGCAATTCTGTCAGCAAACCCGTGAGACCTTTTTTCATTGCGTCATTGGCTTCCAGCACGCCTTGGTCATTAATGTATTGGTTATAAAAGGCAATAGGCACGGAAGCAGACAGGGTAAGCGTACCGACGCCAGACAGCAGCAGCCGTAATGCCTGAGTTGAACGCAGCCCGCCGGACACCCCGCCATAACTGACAATACCGGTTGGCTTTCCAGCCCATTCTTTGGCCAGAAATTGAATGGCGTTGACTAATGCGGCAGGGGGAAAGTAGTCGTACTCCGGGGTCACAAAGAGAATGGTATCCGCAGCAGTGACGGCCTGGCTCCATTGCTTAGTATGAGCTTGGGTATATTTTTGCTGGGCAGGGTGATCAGGTTCGTCCAGTAAGGGCAAGTTCACTGTTTTCAGATCAGCAAATGCCACTTCAAACTGTCCTGCAGTTTCTGCTTCTTGTACTACCCACTCAGCAACTGGTAAGCCACCACGGTTAGGCCGGGTACTGCCGAAGATGATTAATAATTTTTTCATACTTTTTCCTTGAATACTGACACAGGCTAATAACGTCAATGTTCAAGTGTAGTGGTGATTCGCCGTGAATGACGAAGGGCAAAGCACTATTTGATGTCGTTGCAGTGCGATTTGAGGTAAGACTGGCAGTAAAGACTGACAGATATGCATTAGCCTTACCGGATGAAAATATCTATGTATGCCTTGGTGCAAACATGATGATACACATGCCCGTAATGGCGACAGACGCACCGAGCAAATCCCAAAACGTAGGGCGGATGCCATCAACCAACCATAGCCAGAATATGGCAGCGAAGATATAAACCCCGCCGTAGGCAGCGTATACCCGGCCGGACGCTGTGGGGTGCAAAGACAAAAGCCAGGCGAACAGCGCCAGGCAAATAGCAGCAGGGAACAACAGCCAAATGGATTTGCCTTCCCTCAGCCATAAATAGGGAAGGTAGCAGCCAAGTATTTCTGCCAGTGCGGTGAATAAAAACAGCATCAGGGTTTTCAGTTCTGTCATGGGGCGTATTTTCAGTGTGTGGGTTTTCAGGCGCTATTTAACCATAATGGCTTCACTTCAGGGGGATTTACTGAAGCAGCAGATATTTTTCATTCGGTTTACTCAGGTTGCGCCTGATCCCGAACAGATTGGATAAAAAGGCATTTTTATTGACTAGGTCGAAAGGAGTGAATAGGATCACACTTTTTACACGCCATGGAGAGACAGATGTCAATTACGCCGCCTTAGCCGACAACCCACCCCTAATCTTTCTAACCTCTTGTTTACACAAATTTTTGAGAAATTTTATGATAGAAACGATAAAGCGCGATTGGTTATCCAATGTGCGTGGTGATGTATTGTCTGGGCTTGTAGTTGCACTGGCTCTTATTCCAGAAGCGATTGCTTTTTCCATTATTGCCGGCGTTGACCCGAAAGTCGGCCTGTATGCCTCATTCAGTATCGCGGTAATTATTGCGTTTACCGGAGGCCGTCCTGGCATGATTTCAGCGGCAACCGGTGCCATGGCGCTGCTGATGGTGACTCTGGTCAAAGAGCATGGTTTGCAGTATCTGCTGGCAGCCACAGTATTAACCGGTATCTTGCAAATCGCGGCCGGGTATCTGAAATTGGGTGATTTAATGCGATTTGTTTCCCGTTCGGTCGTCACGGGATTTGTTAACGCATTAGCCATTTTGATCTTTATGGCCCAGTTACCTGAACTGACTGATGTAACCTGGCACGTTTATGCTCTGACGGCGGCCGGTTTGGGTATTATCTACCTGTTCCCTTATTTGCCTTATGTCGGCAAAGTTCTTCCATCGCCACTGGTGTGTATTCTTGTTATTACTGCAGTCACATTGACCTTTGGCATTGATATTCGCACTGTTGGCGACATGGGGCAATTGCCTGATACACTGCCTGTTTTCCTGTGGCCGGATGTTCCGCTGAACCTGGAAACCTTATGGATTATCCTGCCATATTCAGCTGGCCTGGCCATAGTCGGTTTGCTGGAGTCCATGATGACAGCCACAATTGTGGATGATCTCACTGACACCAGCAGTGACAAAAACCGTGAGTGTAAAGGTCAGGGGGTTGCAAATATTGCGACGGGCTTCCTGGGCGGTATGGCTGGTTGTGCCATGATTGGTCAGTCGATTATCAACATCAAGTCCGGTGGCCGTGGCAGATTATCAACTTTTATCGCGGGTTTGTTCCTGCTGATCATGGTGGTTTTTCTCAGCGACTGGATCAAGCAGATCCCAATGGCTGCACTGGTTGCTGTCATGATTATGGTGTCTATTGGTACTTTCTCCTGGTCTTCGATTAAAGATCTGAAATCACATCCGCTTTCTACCAATATTGTGATGGTCACCACCGTTGCTGTGGTCGTGGCAACACATAACCTCGCTATCGGTGTCTTTGTCGGGGTTCTGTTGGCAGCCTTGTTCTTTGCCAACAAGATCGGCCACTTTATGGTGGTGAAGAGTGATCTGGAACAAAATGGCGAAGCAAGAACTTATCGTGTTGTAGGACAAGTCTTTTTTGCCTCTTCAGATCAATTTTTAGCCTCTTTTGACTACAAGGAAGTGCTGGAGCGTGTCACTATTGACCTGTCATCAGCCCACTTCTGGGATATCACAGCCGTCTCATCGCTGGATAAAGTGGTCATTAAGTTCCGCCGCGAAGGTACTCAGGTGGATCTCATTGGCATGAATGAAGCAACAGCGACCATAGTTGATAAATTTGGTGTTCATGACAAGCCGGAAGAAGTTGAAAAACTGATGGGCGGCCATTAAGGAGATATCATGACGCAATATATTACCGCATGTATAGACGGCCAGCATTACTCGAAAGCCGTGGTGGAACTGGCAGCCTGGACAGCCAAGCGTTTGGATACACCGCTAAAACTGCTGCACGTTCTGGATAAAGACCGTTATCAGGCTGATTCTCAGTTGTCCGGGACAATTGGTCTGGGCAGCCGTGAGGCGTTACTGAAAGAGCTCAGCGAGCTGGATGAGAAACGCTCCAAACTGGAAATACAGCACAGCAAAGCTTTGCTCAATGATCTGGAATCTCTGGTCACTGATACTGGCGTCCCTGCTGTGGTGAAACAGCAACTGCATGGGCATCTTGTCGAGACGTTACTGGAACTGGAACCGGAAATTCGGGTACTGGTGCTGGGTAAATCCGGCGAGTTACATCAGCAGGATGCCAAGGCGATTGGCTCGCAGCTGGAAAGTGTGGTGCGGGCATTTTCGACCCACACTCTGATTGCTAACGGCGATTTCAGTGAACCGGCTGAGTATCTGCTGGCGTTTGATGGCAGCGAAACCAGCCAGAAGCTGGTGCAGAAGGCCATTGATACACCATTACTCAAGGGGATGGCGTGCCACTTAGTGATGGTGGAAGATGCTGACAACAAACGCGACGCCTTTGAGTCTGCGGCCGAGACCCTGAGCAACGCAGGTATTAACGTTACTAAAGTGTGCCTGACGGGATCAGTAGGCAGTGCAATTTTGCAATATCAGCAGGAAAAATCGATTGGCATGATAGTGATGGGGGCTTACGGCCACTCTAAGCTGCGCCAGTTCTTTGTCGGCAGTAATACCACCCGGCTTCTGGTGGATGCCACTGTTCCTATGCTGTTAATCCGATAACGCAAAGAACATCAGAGACTCAGACAAAAAGGGAGCGATTTCGCTCCCTTTTTTTGTCGCCTCTAAACCACCGCCTATGGCGGTGGTGATTGTTTGACCTCTGTGATCCGTCATGCGGCTGTGGTGGTTGTGGCAGCTCAGTGCAAACAACGACAGGCAAGACACAGATAGGCTGTGCTTGTTTGGATATTGCATTGACCTGGCAGGGATGCGTACTCTGTAATCAAGCGTAAAGATAACCTGATAGTGATGAGGGAAATGGATGCCAGATAAGAGAAAACCGTCCGTGCTGTTAGTCTGCATGGGCAATATTTGCCGCTCGCCAACCGCAGAAGCTGTGTTGCGTGCTAAGGCAGTGAAAGCGGGCGTCGAGATTGAGATCGATTCTGCAGGTACGATTGGGTATCACGAAGGAAAACGGCCGGACAGTCGTTCGCGTGCTGCCGGGGAAGCCAGAGGATACAGCTTTGAGGGGATTCGCGCCCGCCAGATAGTTGTCGGCGATTTCGAAAAGTTTGATTTAATTCTGGTTGCGGACAGGCAAAATTTGTCTGATCTGACAACCATCTGCCCGGCAGAATATCTTTCTAAGCTGTCCTTGTTACTGGCCTTTGCGGATGCAGAGGAAGATGAAGTACCGGACCCGTACTATGGCGGCGAGGAGGGTTTCGAGCATGTGCTGGATTTAATCGAAGCTGCTGCGGACAGGATAGTTGCTGGTCTGAAACAAAGGTGATCTGGCGTGCACTGTAAGTGGCTCTGAGTTAAGTGGCCTGACTGGAGATGTACGTTAATCCGAAACACAGAAAGTAAAAAGCCATGCAAACGCATGGCTTTTTGTCTTTATTGCTGCGTCAGAGTTACTCTTGTTTCTCTGAGGCTGCTTTGGTCATTGGCGCCGAAGCAACGTTAGTTGCTGTCTGACTACCTGCCTGACGGGCTTGAATCTGACTGGTACGTAATGGTGCAATCGCTACCGGTGTCGTATCCAGCACTTGCTGCGGAGCAGGTGCCTTAGTCATCGGAGACACGCTGTGAATCCCGCGGGGTGCGCTTGCCGTCACTTGCTGCTTAACGGCTGCTGTCACTTGGGCCATAACAGGCGGTTCAACGGTCTCTTGCGGACTGGCTTCTTCTGCCTGCTTTTCCGCAACAGTTTCTGCGACGGCTTCAGTGACAGTTTCTGCTACCAGAGGCACGGAAACGTCAGTGTCGGGAGCCGCGCTCTCAGAAACCTGGGTGGTTTCAGGTGCTTCAGCCACAGCTGCCGTTTCGGCTTGCTCAACGCGGGCTTGTACTGGCTCACTTTGCGCTGCAGTCTGACGAAGTGGCATGACTTTACCCATTGCCAGTTCCGGCATGGCCACACCGCTCAGTGATGCAGCCTGTGCCTCGGCGGATTGCTCAGCCTGTACTGCTACTGCAAGGGTTTCAGTTTCTTCGGCGCTATCTTCTGCGGCGGTATCTTCTGCATGGACAGCTGGCTTGTCGTGACGAGGCCAGACTTTACCCATTGCCATTTCAGGAGACGCCACACCGGTAGTTGGACGACGCTTAGGACGCTCAACAATGGAGACCACGTTTTCCATTTCGCCCAGGCTGTCAGACACTTCTTCTACCGCATGGGTAATGGCATCAGAGACTGCCTGATCGACCTGGTCTTCATCCTGTTGAGGACGCGTATCGCGGATGCGGCGACGACGTTGACCGCTGGCACGCAGGTGTCGTGGTGAGCGGCGGTTACGGCGTTGACCTTCCTGACCTTCCTGAGCATCTGTTTCCGACTGCACATCGGCAGATTCTAGCTCAGCGGCAGAGTTGGCTTCTTTGGCCATTTCGATACCGACGTTCTTAACACGGCTTGGCGTCTTATCGCTGACCGCAGCAGGAGCTTGCTCTGTGTCACCGGCTGGCTGCAGCTCTGCAGATTCCAGGCGGATCTTCTTATGCAGCTGGCGACGTTGACGGCGTTGTTTTACCTTCTCGGTCTTTGGTTGCTCAACGTTGTCGGTGGTCGCTTCAACGGTGTCAATTACCTCTGCCGTTTCAGCCTGTTGCTGCTTTTCTTTACGGCGTTGCTTTTGCACTTCATCGCGGCGTTGGCGTTTTTGCTCTTTGATTTCTTCATCAGCTATTGTGCGCGGTGCCGCCGCTTTCGCTGGCTTTTCAGCCTGGGCGTTACGGTCTTGCTTAGGACGCTCATTGCGACGACGCTGCTGACGCTGACCTTTTTCGCCAGCTTTCGCGTCGCGTGAATCGCGATCATCATCCTGACGGTTACGGCTCTGACCCTGACGGCTGCCGTCTTTGCCGCGGCGGTTATCACGACGGTTGTCACGTCGGTTATCCTGGCGTACGGCAGGTGTAGTCTCTGGCTTTTCTGCAGGCTTCTCTTCAGCGGTGCTGCTAAAGAAGCTGGCAAGAGCGCTGAACAGTCGCTGGAACAGACCAGGCTTGCTTTCTGCTTTGGCCGTCGGCTCAGAGACTGTGGCAGGAGCAGGCTTAACAACCGGCGCTGGTGCTTTTGGCGCAGTAAATCCTTGCAGAATGGGCTCTTCACGCTTTTTGGTTGCACGCTCTGGTGCCGCTTCCGCTGCTTCTGTCTCACGTGTAGCTTCCAGCACTTGCGGAATGTGGTAAGACAAGGTGTCTTTTTCTTCGCCGGTACGTACACGCAGCACTTCAAAATGCGGTGTTTCAATATCAGCGTTAGGAACGATCACCACTCTTACATCGTGATATTTTTCGATGTGTTGTACAGAGCGACGTTTCTCGTTCAGCAGGTAGGACGCGACAGCAACCGGTACGATAGCCTGTACCTGAGAGCTGTTGTCTTTGAGTGCTTCTTCTTCAATTAGGCGAAGAATAGACAGAGACAGCGACTCGTTATCACGTACCACACCTGTACCTGTACAGCGTGGGCAGACATGGTGGCTGGCTTCAGCCAGAGAAGGACTTAAACGCTGACGTGACATTTCCAGCAGGCCGAAGCGGGAGATACGGCCGATTTGCACGCGGGCACGGTCCATTCGCACGGCTTCGCGCAGGCGGTTTTCCACTTCACGCTGGTGACGAACCGGGGTCATATCGATGAAGTCGATAACCACCAGGCCGCCTAAGTCGCGCAAACGCAGTTGACGGGCGATCTCGTCGGCCGCTTCCAGGTTGGTCTGCAGCGCGGTTTCTTCGATATCACCGCCTTTCGTGGCGCGGGCTGAGTTGATATCGATAGAAGTCAGAGCTTCTGTCGGGTCAATAACCACAGAACCACCGGAAGGCAGTCGCACTTCACGCTGGAAAGCCGATTCAATCTGGCTTTCAATCTGATAGTGGCTGAACAGCGGTACTTCGCCTTCGTAACGTTTTACTTTAGGCAGAAAATCAGGACGTATCAGTTTGATGTGATCGCGGGCGCGGTCGAAGATTTTCGGGCTGTCGATCAAAATCTCGCCAATATCACGGCGCAGATAGTCACGAATAGCACGGGCAATCACGTTACTTTCCTGATGGATCAGGAAAGGAGCAGGGTGGGCATCGGCGGCTTCTTTCACTGCACTCCAGTGATTGAGCAGTACGTTTAAATCCCACTCCAGTTCTTCAGCGGATTTGCCCACGCCAGCAGTACGTACGATCAGGCCCATGCCATCCGGTAGTTGCAGGGTGCTCAGTGCGGCTTTCAGTTGTGTGCGTTCTTCCCCTTCGATTCGGCGCGATATACCGCCGGCACGAGGGTTGTTTGGCATCAGTACCAGGTAACTTCCCGCCAGAGAGATAAAGGTTGTCAGCGCAGCCCCTTTGTTGCCGCGTTCTTCTTTATCCACTTGAACGATAACTTCCTGACCTTCTTTCAGCACTTCCTTAATATTAGGACGACCCTGATAGGTGTAGTTGGCTGGGAAGTAGTCGCGTGCAATTTCTTTCAGAGGGAGGAAACCGTGACGCTCGGCACCATAGTCGACGAAAGCGGCTTCAAGACTAGGTTCGATACGGGTAATGCGGCCTTTGTAGATATTTGCTTTCTTAGATTCGTGTCCTGGGCTTTCGATATCAAGATCGAATAGCTTTTGACCGTCCACTAATGCGACGCGCAACTCTTCCTTCTGAGTTGCGTTGATCAACATTCTTTTCATTCTGTGTACTCATTTATTGTCGTTGTTTTAGTGAGCCAATATTGGATTTTCTACCGATGCTGCCTGACCCCAAGTCTGATTTACGGTTGCAACCTCACGGTTGGATGTTTCAGGAGTGCTCTATGGCTACACGTATCTGCCAGCTGTACTTAAAGATGGTATAAGACCATTAAAAGTGGCTTTAAGACCCTACGGTACTCAGCCGGTAACACCGCGTCATCGCGGTTGTATCTCTAACACCGATAAAAAATCTGCAATCGGAACACTAATAATGACTCTGCATGACTTATCGTCTTACGCCTATTGCAGCGACGCCAAGCAGAGCAGGATAAAAAACATTCATCATGACGAAAATATGACCGTCATGGCACGGAAAGTGGGAAATTCCCCTATTCCAGACTGCAATCATAGCAGGGTGACTTTTTTGCGGCAATCTGCTTTATAGCCGTGATAGAATCTTGGGCTATGAAAGATGACAAACCAAAAGTGCAATTCATCGCTATTGCTGATGATTTTGCCGGGCAAAGGATTGATAATTTTCTCCGTGCCCGACTGAAAAACGTGCCCAAAAGTATGATTTACCGGATTTTGCGTAAGGGTGAGGTGCGAGTAAACAAAAAACGGATAAAACCGGAGTACAAACTCCAGGAAGGGGATCTGGTGAGAGTACCGCCTGTGACCTTGCCAGAGAAAGAAGCAGCGGCACCTGTCAGCACTAAACTGGACAAAGTCGCTGAGCTGGAAAATTGCATCATTTACGAAGATGAGCACATGCTTATCCTCAATAAACCGTCAGGTACTGCTGTACACGGTGGCAGTGGCCTGAAATTTGGTGCCATCGAAGCACTGCGGGCGTTGCGCCCGGATGCGCGCTTTCTGGAGTTAGTACACAGGATAGACAGAGACACTTCAGGCATTTTGCTGATAGCAAAGAAACGTTCAGCCCTGCGTAAACTTCAGGAACAGTTCAGGCAGAAAACGGTTCAGAAATATTATTTTGCGTTAGTCATGGGGCAGTGGCCGAAAGAGTGCCGTAAAGTCACCGCTCCGCTGCTGAAAAACGAAGTCAACAGTATTGTTCGGGTTAATCCGAACGGTAAAGCGTCTGATACACGTTTTAAAGTACTGGAAAGTTTTACAGAGGCCACGCTGGTGCAGGCCAGTCCGGTCACAGGTCGTACGCACCAGATCCGTGTGCACTGTCAGTATACAGGTCACCCCATTGCCTGGGATGACAGATACGGTGATCCGCGTTTTGATGCGTATACCAAGACGGCCGGGCTGAATCGTCTCTTTTTACATGCAGCGAATATTCAGTTTGAACACCCGCACTCGGGTGAGAAAGTGGAAATCAATGCGCCCATGGATGCCATGCTCAACAGAACGCTGGAGGCGCTTCGCCAGCGTTAATGCATTCAAAGGACGTCAATACCCTGTCGGGACAGCATCTCCCGTAAACTGATGAGGGGCAAACCGATCAGGGTATTGGGATCCCGGCCTTCAAGGCGGTCAAACAACGCGATACCTAAGCCTTCGCTTTTGAAGCTGCCGGCGCACTGTAAAGGTTGTTCACGTTCAATATAACGTTGGATCTCAACCAGAGTCAGAGTGCGAAAATGCACGAGAAAGGGTTCACAGATGACGTCGCTGTTATCAGTCTGAGCGTTATAGACGCACAGGCCAGTATAAAAAGTGACTGTCTGACCGCTGGCGGCGGCGAGCTGGGCACAGGCCTGCTCTGCGGTATGAGGTTTACCCACTATCTTGCCGTTAATGACGCAGACCTGATCCGAGCCGATGATGATATGAGACGGATGTTCTGCCCGGCATGCTCGGGCTTTGGCTTCAGCCAGCCGTTTTACCAGTGTTTCAGCCGATTCATCAGGAAACGGTGTTTCATCAATATTGGGTGATGCGCAGTCGAACGGTAAACCGAACTTCTCCAGCAAACTGCGACGGAAGGGAGAAGTAGAAGCCAGAAGTAGCGGTTGTTTCATGATTTGACTCAATGTGTGTAGGTGTGTTCAGTGCGTTTTTACCCCCAGAGATTGGGGGAGCAATAAGCTGAAATCTACGCTAGTTTTAACTCAGAACCAACCTTATTATACCTGCCGTACCATGGACTTGGACGGGCAATGAAAACCCCTTGGGGGGAAATGGTCAAAAGCTGGGATTTCGGACACATTTCCTTTGACTCAAACCAATTAGAAGGCTAATATTCGCGCCCTATGCAAAAGGTAAAATTGCCGCTGACGGTAGATCCGGTCCGCGCTGCTCAAAAAAAGCTCGACTATGATGGCATCATCAAAGCCGAGCTTTTAGAGCGTCTGGCTGAATCGGCTTCCAGCGTTTTAAGTGATGCAAACGTCATCTTATCATTTGACTTTGACCAGCGTCATATCGCATTCATGCGTGGGCATGCTGATGTTGATGTGATGTTAACCTGCCAGCGATGTCAGGAAGAATTCCAACACCATTACAGTGTGGATTTCTGTTATAGTCCGCTCCTCAGACCCGAGGAAGCAGATGAGTTTCCGGAAGCTTATGAGCCGGCTGAAGTCGACGAAAATGGTGAGATCAATCTGCTTCAACTCATCGAAGATGAGCTGATTCTGGAGTTACCGCAAGTGCCAATGCATGATGAAGCTGACTGTTCAGTCACTGCATCAGGTATGAGCTTCGGTGAGATCCCTGTTGCTGATGAGCGTCCGAATCCGTTTGCAGTATTAAAAAACTTGAGTAAAAGTAATAAGGAGTAGGGTTAATGGCCGTACAAAAGAGCAAAAAATCACGTTCAGCACGTGGTATGCGTCGTTCACACGATGCACTGACTGGCGCTGCTGTATCTGTCGATCAGAACAGCGGTGAAACCCATCTGCGTCACCACGTGACTGCTGACGGTTTTTACCGTGGCCGCAAGGTTATCAACAAATAAGGTTGAACCTTGACTGGTCTAACCGTTGCACTTGATGCAATGGGTGGGGACTTCGGTCCTCAGGTAACAGTGCCTGCCGCCGTGCAGGCACTGTTACAATACCCGTCGCTAAATCTGCTCCTCTTCGGTGATCAAAGTGCAATCACCGCTCAACTCTCATCGCTCAATTCTACTCATCATCCCCGTCTGACTGTTGTCCATTGCGATCGTGCCATCGCTGATCACACTCGTCCGTCTCAAGCATTACGCCAAAGCCAGGGTTCGTCTATGCGGCGGGCATTGGATGCTGTGGCAGAAGGTGACGCGGATGCCTGTGTCAGTGCAGGGAATACCGGCGCTCTTATGGCATTGGCTCGCTATACGTTGAAGCAATTACCCGGCGTGGAGCGTCCTGCTTTAGTGTCCGCAATCCCCAGCCGCCGCGGTGGCAAAACATGGCTGCTGGATCTGGGTGCCAATGTATCTTGTGATGCTGATACTTTGTTTCAGTTTGCTGTGATGGGATCGGTACTGGCGGAGCAGGAAATGACGGGCAGGCCGCCCAAAGTGGCCCTGCTCAATATTGGTTCTGAAGAAATAAAAGGCAACGATCTTGTTAAACGCTGTGCATCTATGCTGAGCCGTTCGCCGGATGTACATTACATTGGCTATGTTGAAGGCAATGAACTGTATGACGGTAAAGCCGACGTGGTTGTCTGTGATGGTTTTGTCGGCAATGTTAGCCTGAAAACCAGCGAAGGGGTTGCTAATCTCTTTATAGAGAGCTTTAAACAGGCTGTCAGCCAGCATCCTATCAAGCGATTGATCGCTAAGTGGCTGTTTAGTGACCTGTTCCGTCAGATACAAAGCCTGAACCCCGACCAGTACAATGGCGCAAGTCTGTTAGGATTGCGCGGTATTGTCGTTAAAAGCCATGGAAGTGCTGACATTGCTGCTTTTACCAATGCAATTGGTGAAGCAGTACATGAAATCAAGCGGAAGATACCGGCAAAAATCAGTGACCGTTTGGAACACGTACTACTTGAGAGGCATTTTTAGTCTTCATGTATAGCAGAATATTAGGCACTGGCAGCTATCTGCCAGAGCAGGTTCGTACCAATGCGGATCTGGAGAAAATGGTGGATACCAGCGATGAGTGGATTGTCGCTCGCACTGGTATTCGTGAGCGTCGCATCGCGGCAGAAGAGGAAACAGTCGCAGTAATGGGGTATCACGCTGCAAGCCGTGCGATGGAAATGGCCGGTGTTGCGGCTGACGAGATTGATTTAATTATTGTTGCGACAACCTCAGCCAGCCATGCTTTTCCGTCTGCAGCCTGTCAGGTACAGGGCATGCTTGGCGTCAAAGGGTGCCCGGCATTTGATCTTGCGGCGGCCTGTTCCGGTTTTGTCTATGCCTTGAGTGTGGCGGATCAACACATCAAAACCGGTATGGCGAAGAAGGTTCTGGTTATCGGTGCGGATGCGCTGTCCCATAAGTGCGACCCGCAAGACCGTTCCACCATCATTTTATTTGGTGATGGTGCAGGGGCCGTTGTGCTGGGCGCCAGTGAAGAAGCCGGTATCATTTCTACCCATCTACATGCAGATGGCCATTTTGGCGGTTTGCTCAGTTTGGCTGTGCCTGAACACGGTGAGACATTTGATTGTAATAAATGGCTCTACATGGCAGGCAATGAAGTCTTCAAAGTGGCCGTCACTCAGCTGTCGAATCTGGTGACGGATACACTGGCCGCCAATAATATGGAAAAATCCGATTTGGACTGGCTGGTGCCGCATCAGGCCAATTTGCGCATTATTACGGCGACGGCGAAAAAGCTGTCAATGTCGATGGATCAGGTTGTCGTGACTTTGGATAAGCAAGGGAACACGTCAGCGGCAACGGTGCCGGCCGCGCTGGATGAAGCCGTACGAGACGGCCGCATCCAGCGGGGACAGACACTGTTGCTGGAAGCCTTTGGTGGTGGATTCACCTGGGGTTCGGCACTGGTGAAATTCTGATAGAACCGCACGTTTTTTACTATGAGGCACAGGCGGAATTAATCAATAGTCGCCTGATTACCGCATCATTGATGGCATCTTGGATGCCATTTCTCTTTGTATAAGGATTCTCGAATGTCTAAGTTCGCGATTGTTTTCCCTGGTCAGGGGTCTCAGGCTGTTGGCATGCTGGCTGAACTGGCTGAGCAGTATGAAAGCGTACAGCAAACTTTTGCACAAGCATCTGATGCCCTGGGTTATGACCTGTGGGCGCTGATTCAGAATGGCCCGGCCGAAGATCTGAACCAGACTCACCGCACTCAGCCTGCTCTTTTGGCGGCTTCGGTTGCTATCTGGCGTGTCTGGCAGCAAGAAGGGGGCGCACAGCCTGCTGTTCTGGCCGGCCATAGTCTGGGCGAATATTCTGCATTGGTTTGTGCTGGTGTGCTGGATTTTAGCGATGCTATTAAGCTGGTTGAGCTGCGCGGCCAACTGATGCAAGAAGCGGTACCAGCCGGTGTGGGTGCTATGTCGGCTATCATTGGTCTGGACAATGACGCTATTGCTAAAGCGTGCGAAGAAGCGGCTCAGGGCGAGGTGGTTGCACCGGTTAACTTTAATTCACCGGGTCAGGTTGTTATTGCAGGGCATAAAGCGGCAGTGGAACGTGCGAACGATCTGTGTAAAGCCGCAGGCGCGAAACGCGCACTGCCGTTGCCTGTGTCTGTACCGTCTCATTGCGCGTTAATGAAACCAGCTGCCGATAAACTGGCCGTGGCGCTTGAGTCAGTCACTTTCAATCCGCCGGTTATTCCAGTGATTAACAATGCGGACGTCGCGACTGAAACCGACCCGGCAGCGATCAAGCTGGCGCTGGTTAAACAGCTCTATGGCCCTGTGCGCTGGACAGAATCTGTCGAGCGTATGGCCGCTGAAGGTATCGAACTGCTGCTGGAAGTGGGGCCAGGCAAAGTGCTGACAGGTCTGACTAAGCGCATTGATAAATCGCTCAATGGCGCTGCTGTGAATGATCCAGCCAGCCTGGCAGCGGCTAAATAATCTGACGTTGTCGCGATAGCTGCTGGTCAGTACGCGGCAAACCGAATAATCAGCCTGTAAACAATGACAGGCTATATAAAGAGGAAAAAACATGAGCCTGGAAGGTAAAGTTGCTCTGGTCACCGGCGCAAGCCGTGGCATCGGCCGTGCGATCGCAGAAATCCTGGTTGAACGTGGTGCAACCGTAGTCGGCACTGCCACTTCTGAAAGTGGCGCGGAAGCGATTAGCGCTTACCTGGGTGATAAAGGTAAAGGTCTGGCACTGAATGTGACTTCTCCTGAGTCTATTGATGCAGTACTGAAGCAGATCAAAGAAGAATTTGGTGATGTTGATATTCTGGTGAACAACGCCGGTATTACGCGCGATAACCTGCTGATGCGAATGAAAGATGACGAATGGCAGGATATCATCAACACTAACCTGACCTCGATTTTCCGTCTGTCTAAAGCTGTGCTACGTTCAATGATGAAAAAGCGTTATGGGCGTATTATCAGCATTGGTTCTGTGGTCGGTACTATGGGTAATGCGGGTCAGGCAAACTATTCAGCGGCAAAAGCCGGTGTGATCGGTTTCACTAAATCCATGGCACGCGAAGTGGCTTCACGGGGTATCACAGTGAACGCTGTGGCACCTGGTTTCATTGAAACGGATATGACCAAAGCTCTGAATGATGAGCAACGTGCCTCTACGTTGTCTGCTGTGCCTGCGGGACGTTTAGGCGAGCCGCGTGAAATTGCAGCAGCTGTTGCATTTCTAGCCTCTGACGATGCTGGTTACGTTACAGGCGAAACCCTGCACGTTAATGGCGGCATGTACATGATTTAAGCAAAAAAGTTGAAATCTTTTTGGATGCAGGTCAAACTCACGTAGATTTGACGCAGAATCGTGGTTTGACCAGCACCCTGAGTGTTGCAACTTTTACAGTAATGAATAAACTACAGCAAATCGCAATAGCGAACTCTTGTTAAGGAAATAGATTAGTATGAGCAACATCGAAGAACGCGTAAAAAAAATCATCGTTGAGCAGCTGGGCGTAGATGAGTCTGAAGTAAAGAACGAAGCTTCTTTTGTTGACGATCTGGGTGCTGACTCTCTGGATACTGTTGAGCTGGTAATGGCTCTGGAAGAAGAATTCGACACAGAAATTCCAGATGAAGAAGCTGAGAAAATTACTACAGTTCAGGCAGCTATCGACTACGTTGTAAGCGCTTCTGCTGAGTAATCTCAAGAACACTTCCAGGCGGTCTCCATGACCGCCTGATTTTCATTTGTAAATCCTTATTTAATACTTCAGTTCCCGGAGAATAAATCGTGTCTAAGCGTCGCGTAGTTGTAACTGGCATGGGTATGCTGTCGCCGGTTGGCAATACTGTCGAATCTTCATGGAAAGCCTTGTTGGCAGGCCAGAGTGGTATCAGCAATATTGAGCACTTCGATGCGAGTGATTTTGCAACCCGTTTTGCTGGCATGGTCAAAGACTTCAATTGCGAAGATTACATGTCAAAGAAAGATGCCCGCAAAATGGATCTGTTCATCCAGTATGGCGTGGCTGCTGGTATTCAGGCGCTGAAAGACTCTGGTATTGAAGTCGGCGAAGACAACGCCAGTCGCTTTGGTGTTGCTATCGGTTCAGGTATTGGTGGTATTGGCCTGATTGAAGTCAACCATCAGGCAATGCTTGAAAAGGGTCCGCGTAAAATCAGCCCATTCTTTGTACCATCCACTATTGTCAACATGATTGCCGGTCATTTGTCTATCATGTATGGCCTGCGCGGTCCAAACATTGCAATTTCTACTGCCTGTACGACTGGCCTGCACAACATTGGTCACGCCGCCCGTATGATTGTATACGGAGATGCGGACATGATGCTGGCTGGTGGTGCAGAAAAAGCCTCAACACCGCTGGGTATGGGAGGCTTTGCTGCGGCGAAAGCGCTGTCTACCCGTAACGATGATCCTCAGGGCGCGTCTCGTCCTTGGGACAAAGATCGTGACGGTTTCGTTCTGGGTGACGGTGCCGGCATGATGGTGTTGGAAGAGTATGAGCACGCGAAAGCGCGCGGTGCCAAGATTTATGCTGAGCTGGTTGGCTTTGGTATGAGTGGTGATGCTTTTCACATGACTTCGCCAAGTGCTGATGGTTCTGGCGGTGCCCTGGCTATGGAAGCTGCGATTCGTGATGCTGCTATTTCGCAAGATCAGATTGGCTATGTGAATGCACACGGTACCTCTACACCGGCTGGTGACGTTGCTGAAACACTGGGCATTAAACGTGCCTTGGGTGCAGCGGCAGACAAGGTGCTTGTGTCTTCAACTAAGTCAATGACTGGTCACTTGCTGGGCGCAGCAGGTTCTGTGGAATCCATTATTACTGTTATGTCTCTGGTTGATCAGGCGGTACCGCCAACTATCAACCTGGAGAATCCAGACGAAGGTTGCGACCTGGATTATGTCCCGGGTGAAGCCCGTCAGGTTTCGATGGAGTACGCACTGTGTAACTCCTTCGGATTCGGCGGCACGAATGGCTCCTTGCTGTTCAAGAAAATCTAAGTCGATTCTGTTATGCTAGACGGCCCGGTCATCTAACCGGGCCGTTTTTTTATGGGGGTCGCAATGGTGTGGATCAACAGTGTTGCAAAGGGTTATGTGGAACAAGACACGGTTGATGTGTCTGCTCGTGCTTTGCAGTACGGCGACGGTTGTTTTACGACTGTGCTGGTTGAACACAGTGAACCCAGGCTTTGGCATCTGCACCTTGAACGCCTGCAAACGACCTTGAAAAGACTGGACATTGATGCTCCAGACTGGTCGCCCCTAACAGATAAGGTGATGTCTCTTGCCAGGGGATACCCTGAAAAAGGGGTTGTAAAAATACTTATCAGCCGGGGTGCCGGAGGCCGAGGCTACAGCCCTGCAGGCTGCCATCAGACTCAGGTCATTATTTCCGACTTTACCTGGCCAGCCTTTTACGAGAAATGGCAGCAGGAAGGTATTGAGTTAGGAGTTTGTCAGCAGCGGCTCGGGCTTTCTCCCATGTTAGCCGGCTTAAAGCACCTGAACCGTTTGGAGCAGGTGCTGTTGAAGCAGGAAATTGAACGGAATGGCTGGCTTGATGCTGTAGTGCTAGATGCGAATGACCATGTGGCGGAAACCAGTGCCTCCAATATTTTCTGGCGTTGCGGTAATAGGCTATACACACCAGCTTTGGATCTGGCTGGGGTGCATGGCTTAATGCGGGCGCACGTCTGTCAGCAGGCAAGCGATTTGGGCTATTGTCTTGAGTTTGTCAAAAGCCCGCTCGACACCTTGCTTTGCGCTGATGAAGTCTTTATTACTAATGCGTTGATGGCCCTGGTGCCGGTCACGAAAATCCAAATGAGAACGTACACTGAACACAGTGCGTTAAAAGCGATAATGAAGAGGTTGTACACGTGCTAAAGAAACTGGCATTGGTGTTTGTACTGCTGGGGGCCATCCTGGCAGGCGGTGCAGGCTGGACGTATGTGCAGGTAAGAGCAAGTATTGACCAGCCGCTGTTAAAAAATACTGAGCCATATCTCACGGTCAGACAGGGCTCCACTTTCCGAGGCTTACTTTACCAGCTGACTCAGATGGGGATGATCGCCGACTCTCCCTGGGCGCGCTGGATCGGGCGAATCGAACCGCAACTGGCTCAAATTAAAGCGGGTACATATGCCATTGAGCAGGCACATACCCTGCGCGATATCCTGAGAACGGTGGCCTCGGGCAAAGAACACCAGTTTGCGATCACCTTACTGGAGGGCGGCCGTTTTTCCGACTGGCTGGCTGAGCTGGAAAATGCCCCAATGCTGAAGAACGACACTTCCCAGATGACAGAGCAGGATATCGCCAAAGCTATCGGCGCCGATGTCGATAAGCTGGAAGGGTATCTGTTACCTGAAACCTATCACTATACAGCGGGCACATCTGATCTGGCTTTGCTCAAGCGCGCTTATAAGCATATGACGGAGCTGCTTGATAATGCCTGGAAAGAGCGGGACGATTCGATTCCGCTCAATAATCCATACGAAGTCTTGATTATGGCTTCCATTATCGAGAAAGAAACGGCGGTTGATGAAGAGCGGGCTAAAGTGTCATCTGTCTTTATGAATCGTCTGCACAAAGGGATGCGTCTTCAAACGGATCCGACGGTGATTTATGGCTTAGGGGAGAAATTTGACGGCAATATTCGCAGAAAAGATTTGCGAACACCGACACCCTATAACACCTATACCATAGACGGCTTACCACCCACACCTATTGCTATGCCAAGCGCGGCCTCTGTGATTGCCGCGGTGAAACCTGCCCAGACAGGTTACTACTATTTTGTGGCCGACGGAAAAGGTGGCCATACTTTCTCAACAACATTAAGCGAGCATAATCGTGCTGTTCGCCATTATCTGAAGATATTAAAACAATAAATGAACGGAAAATTTATCGTCATCGAAGGCCTGGAAGGGGCGGGTAAAAGTACCGCGATTGCAACCGTGCTGGACACGCTCGCGGCACGGGGGATCACCGACATTCAGTCTACCCGCGAACCAGGCGGGACTCCCCTGGCAGAACAAATGCGAGCGCTGGTGAAAGAAGGGCACCCGGAAGAGCCATTAACAGATATGGCTGAGTTGTTGTTGCTGTATGCGGCGCGCAGCCAACTGGTAGAAAATGTTATTAAGCCTGCGCTGCGTGCAGGTCACTGGGTGGTGGGCGATCGTCATGATATGTCGTCGCAGGCTTACCAGGGCGGCGGCAGGGGATTTGACCCTGAGCTGATGTCTGGGATCAAAACCATGGTGCTTGGCGATTTTGAACCGGATCTGACCATTTACATGGACATTGACCCAGAGCTTGGTTTGTCACGGGCTCGGGGACGCGGGGCTTTGGATCGCATTGAAAAAATGGATCTGTCTTTCTTCGAACGAACCCGGGAGCGGTTTTTAGCGCTGTCACGTAATAACCGCAAAGTGGTGATTATTGATGCGTCCCAATCACTGGAAGCTGTGACGTCGGATATCCGCCAGCAGTTGAATGCCTGGCTGGCTCAGCAGGAGTCAGCATGAGTTACCCCTGGCTGACAACGGTCTGGCAGCAATGGCAGCAGCTTTTGAGTCAGGATCGTTTGCATCACGCCATGCTGTTGATTTCACCTGCCGGGTGCGCCGGGGACGTGCTGATACGCCAGCTGGCAAAAACTGTGCTCTGCCAGAACGGTGTTGAAGAGTCCTGTGGGATCTGCCACAGCTGCCAGTTGTTTGAAGCCGGTACCCACCCAGATTGTCACAGTATCAGTCCGCAGGATGGCAAAGCCATTGGCGTTGATATGGTTCGTCAGTGTAACCACTGGGCGTGGGAAACCTCCCAGCTTGGCGGTAAGCGTGTGGTACTGATTGAGCAGTCAGAGCATATGGGTGAGGCGGCGGCGAATGCCTTGCTGAAAACACTGGAAGAACCGCCGGCAAACTGCCAGTTCATCTTAACCGCCACTGATCTGGATCGCTTACTGCCAACGATTAACAGCCGGTGTAACAAGTGGCGTCTGCCTCTGCCGCCTGAGCAGGATGTTAAGCGCTGGGTTGAACATAAACTGATGCAATCAATCAAACTGGAGGCTGTACGGCTTAACGGCAATGCGCCTCTGGCAGCCTTAGCGTTTATCGAGCAGGGACAGGATATCCGTCATCAGCATTTGCTGGCCGGCTTTCATCAGTTTCTGTCTCCCCCCCATAGTGGCCTGTTCAGTGTGGCTGACAGCTGCATGAAAGATGGCCACTTAAGCCTGAAATGGCTGAGCTATTTTCTGGTTGACTGCCTGAAAGTACAGCAAGGCGCTGAGCAGCACTTGATTCATTGTGAATCAGCACCTTTGGTCAGGCAAATCGCGGGGCAGCTGACCACGGTCACATTGCTGGCGCAAATAAAAGGGCTTAATGCCCTGATTCGGGAACTGGAAAGCCATCCTGGTCTGAATGATGAGTTGTTGATCTCTGACTGGTTGTCAGGCTTTATCAGTGCAACATAAATACACCGAAACGCGAGAGGATATTCAGGTGCTAGTAGATTCCCATTGCCACCTTGATAAATTGAATTACAACGAACTGCATACTGATGTTGCAGACGTACTGGCAAAAGCACAGGCTCGGGGGGTAGAGTATTTTCTGTCCGTCGGTGTCACCCTGAACAGTTTCCCTGCCATGATGGCGATGATTGCCCCTTTCGATCATGTGTTTGCATCTTGTGGGGTGCATCCGCTGGATATTGAAGCTGGCTTTGATTATGGCCTGCTGAGGCAATATGCCAGTGATGATAAAGTCGTCGCTATCGGTGAAACCGGGTTGGATTACCACTACCAACCTGAACTGGCCGAACAGCAACAGGATATTTTCCGTCAGCATATCCGTTTGGCGGTTGAGCTGAACAAGCCGTTGATCATTCACACCCGCATGGCGCGTGAAGATACCATTCGTATTCTGCGCGAAGAAGGCGCTGAGCGCTGTGGTGGTGTACTCCATTGCTTTACTGAAAGCCTGGAAATGGCAGAAGCGGCAATTGAGCTGGGCTTTTATATTTCCATTTCCGGAATTGTGACTTTTAATAAAGCTGCTGAGCTGAAAGATGTGGTGAGTCGTTTGCCTCTGGAGCGGCTATTGGTGGAAACAGATTCACCCTACTTAGCGCCTGTCCCTTATCGCGGTAAAGAAAATCAGCCTGCTTATGTTAAAGAAGTTGCAGAGTATATAGGCCTGCTGAAAGGGGTTTCTGCCGCTGAGGTTGCCAGAGTGTCGAGTGAAAACTTTTTCCGACTTTTTTCGCAGGCAAAACGCTAAAACGGATAAAAAAGGAGCTGAGGCTCCTTTTTTTAAATTAATCCAATAGGTTTTATCCATTTATTTTATTTTTTCTCTCCTTTTTCAATCTCCCCCCAATCTTTACCTGTCATTCCATGAAATCTTCGTTCGTTACATAAAGAAACATGGGATACAAAAGTGAAATATAATTACATTCGGCTGTAATGCCAAATGCTTGCATTAAGTATTTGATTTATAATTAATTTGTTTGATTTTAATGTGTTTTTTGAGTTGATTGTTAATTGTGATCTATGCGTCAAACTGAAACTTACTTTCATCTTCGGTTGGCAATATTGATTGATGTCACGTTATATTTGGCGCCGCATTTTATACTTATGCCGAACAATAAAAATGAGCGGTGCTAGCATTATGACTACGGGGGTAGGTCGCTGGAAACCGCTGAAACAAAACAAACATCTCACTCAGGAGCACAATATGTTTAAGAACTTTTTTGCTAACCTGCAGAAGGTCGGTAAGGCGCTGATGCTGCCTGTATCGGTTCTGCCGGTAGCGGGTATTCTGTTAGGTGTGGGGGCTGCTAACTTCAGCTGGTTACCTGACGTAGTCTCTCACTTGATGGAACAGGCCGGTGGCTCGGTATTCGGTCAGATGGCACTGCTGTTTGCCGTTGGTGTGGCTCTGGGCTTTACGAAAAACGACGGTGTTGCCGGTCTGTCTGCCATTGTCGGTTACGGTATCATGGTTGCTACCCTGAAGGTGATGGCCGATGTCATGGGTGTCGCCAAGATTGAGACCGGTGTGCTGGGTGGTATCCTGGCCGGTGGTGTGGCGGCCTGGGCGTTCAACCGCTTCTTTAAGATCCAGTTACCGGAATACCTGGGCTTTTTTGCCGGTAAGCGTGCAGTGCCTATCATCACAGGTTTTCTGTCTATTGCGTTGGGTGTTGTGCTGTCGTTCATTTGGCCGCCAATCGGTTCAGCGATTGCCACATTCTCTGACTGGGCTGCCAACCAGAACCCAGTACTGGCGTTCGGTATCTACGGTGTCGTTGAGCGTTCTCTTATCCCATTTGGCCTGCACCACATCTGGAACGTTCCATTCTTCTATGAAGCGGGTTCTTGTGTGACCAATGCTGGTGAAGCAGCACGTGGTATCATGACTTGTTTCCTGACTGCGGATGATGCTTCCCGTGCCGCAGGTAACGGTTTTGGTCAGCTTGCGGGTGGTTACCTGTTTAAGATGTTCGGTTTGCCTGCAGCAGCATTTGCTATCGCTCACTGTGCTAAACCTGAAAACCGCGCCAAGGTAATGGGTATCATGGCATCGGCTGCCCTGACATCTTTCCTGACCGGCATTACCGAACCTATTGAGTTCTCATTCCTGTTCATCGCGCCAGTCTTGTACGGGATTCACGCTTTGCTGGCTGGTCTGGCATATGTACTGACCAATGCTCTGGGTGTTGTACACGGCCATACCTTCTCGAACGGTTTCATCGACTTCATTGTTCAGATGCCTCGTGCAGAGAACGTGTGGACACTGGTGATTCTGGGTCTGTGTTATGCCGTACTGTACTACGTGGTATTCACTTTTGTTATCCGTACCCTGAATCTGAAAACACCGGGTCGTGAAGATGAAACGGCGGATGTTGAAACCGCAACGGGTTCTGAGCTGGCTGGTGAGCTGGTTGAAGCCTTCGGCGGTAAATCCAACATCACTAACCTCGATGCCTGTATTACACGTTTGCGTGTCAGCGTTGCAGACACCGATATCGTTGATCAGGACAAACTGAAACGCCTGGGTGCAGCCGGTGTGGTTGTAGTCTCTGGCGGTGTGCAAGCTATCTTCGGGACTAAGTCTGATAACTTGCGTACAGAAATGGATGAGTGGATTCGCAATCACGCTTAATCCGGTGTAACGGTTTTTCTTTAACCATAATTAAAGCCTGGCAGTTGCCAGGCTTTTTGTTGCCACTTCTAATCCACCGCCGATGGCGGCGGATTGTTACTATGGTTTAAAGCGACAGAAAAAACAGCATCAGCACTGGTACCAACAGGCTGAGAATGAATCCGCTGACTATTGCAATTGGGACGCAGCGAATACCGCCACAGTTTTGGATAATAGGTAAAGTGAAGTCCATTGCTGTTGCACCGGCATAGCCGATGGCTGTGTTAGGGAAGCGTGAAATCACGGCGGGTATCATGGTTAACGCAACCAGCTCCCGCAGTAGCTCATTCAAGAATGATGCGCCGCCGTATACAGGTCCAAGGCCATCACCCATCAAAATACCAGCCAGCGAATACCAGCCGAATCCTGAGGCCATCGCCAGGCCGTGATTCAGCGGAATACCCAGCAGCCAGGCGGCGAGCAACCCGCCTGGTAACGAGGTCGCAATAATCACTAAAGCGATCAGCATACCTTGCTTGTTGAGCAGGATCTGTCGCAGCGTCATGCCACTGTTGCGCAGCTGGATACCGATTAAAAACAGCAGCAGTAACAGAATGATTTCACTTGCCCGGTCAACCCAGCTCAAATCCATGTTCAGCAACAGACCAGCAATGAGCCCGACGGCGACGACCAATATCAGCTTGGCTGACTCCAGCAACATTTTGGCTTTGGGAAGCTGCTGGTGGCCATGCTCTGTTTTCAATGGATAGCGCTTATCAAGCAGCGGCAGTACCAGCAGGTTAGATGCGCTGATGCAGAGGAAGAAGGTGATTGTGTATAACAGGATCTGGCTGAGATTTTCTCCCAGATTGTCCAAACCGGCCAAGCTCAGTCCCATCAGTGACAGAATCACCAGCACCAGGCGTGATGTCTGCGCGTGAATAAACTGAAGTACTGAGTCTTTCCTGACCGGTATGAGGTAGCCAACGATAAGTGGCAGGAAAATAAAAAGCATTCCTGAAAACATGAGTATCCTTACAATACGTTGCCTGTTCTGGCGAAAAAAAGCACCCGGATACTGCATGGTTGGTGCAGTCCTGACAATGAACCTTTTTGTCAATGGGCTGTTAATGAAATCAGAAGCTTATCAGGCTGTTGAAGACAGGGTCAATAGAGCGCTGTGTGTCTACAGCGCTTAAGTGGAGGAGATCTGGCTGGAAGGGGCTTACTGATAGATTAAAAACCACTGCTGAGCAACACGTGGTTGATTTGGCTGTTAAATTCGTCATCGGGCAGATTGGTCAAAGTAAACATAACTTCTGCGCCAGCCAGATCCAGTTCAACTTCATGCTCGTCGATGGCGTCATCATCGTCTTTAAACAGTAACAAATGATTAGCCATGCGGGCGACATCCAGATAAGTGATGTCATCTTCTTTCTTGTGAGCAGGAAAAAAACGCTTATTACAGGCGACTTCAAGATAATCTTCGTCGAAGCCCCAGTGTTTCAGGATATCCAGACTGGATTTGTTACAGCAGTGTTCAAAGACGTATTTGGCAAAATTGATATCCAGAAAATTCCCGCTATCAAGGTAGTTTTGGTATTCATGTATCAGGCTGAATAAACCAATGTCGGCAAATAATCCGGCCAGCAGGGCTTTCTCTGGCTCAATTTTCAACTCTGGACGGTATTGCAGCAGGTTCTGGGTAATTAATGCCATAGAACCTGCCAGTTGCCTGGAACGGGTGGCGCTGTTTAATAACAGAGACTTGCATTCAATATCAAAGCTGCTGTGCAGTTTAATGTCCAAGACTGTTTTTGCTGTAATGATATCTCTGACACGGAAAATACCGAGCCGACTGACAGCGGTTTGAATATCGTGGCAGACAATGTTACGGCGATTAAACATCATGGTATTGGAGGTTTTTATCACAGTTGCGGCCATACCGGGGTCATTCAGCAATAAAGTGGCTGCATCACGAACGGTAGAGTCGTCTCTGTTACACAAGGTCTGCAGTTCTGTCAGGACGTCAGGAATAGGCGGTAGCTTCAGACGGTTTTCTTTGATCGCGTCCTTCACTAACGCGTGAAACTCTGATTGCAGGCCTGTCAAAATTTTGTCGTTTTCAGGTTTTAACCAGAAAAAAGATACATGCGGCATGAGGGAACGTTAACCTATGAGATTTTGCTTATTTTATCTTGGTCAGATGAGTTGAGTACACCAGACCAGGTGATTTTTGAGAACAATGTAAGGGTTAGTTGATATCGTCATCAAATAACTGGTTATTATCGAGTAGCTTGTGCAAAAAACGTGCAGTGAGGGCAGGGGAATCCTGAGCAATTAATAGCTGCTTATAGTGAACTTCGAGCGGTAGTGATTCAATCCAGCGTTGACATACCCAACTTAAGTCGTCGAATTCACTGATTGGATATAAGGCGCCAATTTCTGGCATAGTGGCGAAAAAGAGTTTCAGTTTGTCCACTAAGCACTGGTGTTTGTCTGTTAAAGGTGTTGGCGGCCATGCCCTGAATGGCAGGTAGTCAGCAATCAACAGGCGATCACTCTCATGCCTTACCGACAAAATCCGTATTTTCGTTTTACCTTCCACGACTATGCTGAGCAAACCGTTAGTTAACGCGTTAAAGTCCACCACCCGGACTTTGGTTGCGATGGCGGGAATGCGGGTAATGGTCTCGTCGTTCTCTTCTTCTTCACTGCGCATGCATAATGCAAAATCCCGCTGGCCTTCAATCGACTCTTTCAGCATACGCTGGTAACGCTGTTCGGTAATGGTAATTTCCAGTTTGCCTTCCGGTAACACATGGCTGGCAGAAGGAAACAGGGCAATATCAGGCATATCTCTTAATTCCTTTCTCCCTTTCTCTCTTAACCTTAGTCGTTATCACAGTGTAAAACGATCATCAGCAGCGGATATGACACAGGATTTTTTATTATTACTTATTGATAAATGCCCATAGTTACCTGAATTTGCATTCAATTTTTCTTAAGAACTTGCTCTGAATCTCATTTTCATCTGTACTTTGTTTCATATGTGGAATTTAAAATTTCTGTGTGACATTGTTGCATATGATAGTTGGCGTTGGTTTTAGATCGACAAAGAAGAATAAATTTAGGACTTATGTTATGTCGATTACAAAAGAAACATTCATAAATTACCTGGATACCTTTGTACCGAATGAACAGCGTTCCATGTTTGGCGGGACAGGTATCTTCGTTCAGGGGGCCATGTATGCTCTGCTGTCGAATGAAAAGCTTTATATTCGTGGTGGAGAAATGCTGGATCAGCAACTGCTCGAATTGGGCTGCCACAAGTTCAAGCATGTGAAGCGCAGTACGGTGGCAGTCGTGAATTATTACGATATCTCACCTCTGTATGCATCCCGGTTATCGCTCTGTAATGAGCTGATTCAAAGCTCAATCGCGATAGCATTGCAGGAAAAAACAGTCAAAGGAGCATCCCGTAACAAGCGGTTACGGGATCTGCCGAACTTGCGTTTGACCCTCGAAAGGATGATGAAAAAATCCGGTATCGATGATGTTGATATTTTTCATCAGATGGGGGCGGTGGATGCGTATCTGCAGGTAAAACAGACTCAGGGGAAAAATGTTGATCAGAAACTGTTGTGGATGTTTGCAGGAGCGATCGAAGGTTGCCATTGGACTTTGCTGAATGAATCACATAAAAGTGTGTTATTGCAGCAACTCGAACAGAAAAAGCAACATTACAAGCCCCCGCGTGGTGCTGAGCAACATCCTTGTGATTTTATCTAATTGATAACATATGAAAAGTGCTTATCCATGCCTTAAATCCAGAGGCTAACGGTAAAGCCTTTCGCAGAAAACAAATCCGGGTGTGTGCAAGCCGCCCGGATTTTTTATTTTCAGCGCAGCAATGCTCTGAGGCGGGGTCTCTGTCCTTGTCAGCGTCAACTATCTTTAATAGAGAAGATTCGGTTAACAAGATGCTGCTGTGAAGACATGAGAAATGAATGACCTGGTCAGGGTTGGGTGCATGGCCTGTTGGCTGAGTTACGGTCCTGTATGGGCTGCGGGCTTCGCTGAACAGCGCGAACAGTACAATGACTGCATACTGGAGTATGTTTCTGCCGCTGAGGAAGCGGCGGCAATTACCTGGCTAACCAATGCCTGTCGTGAACTGTATCTGGATAATATTCTGCTGACCGACAAAGACAAACAATACTATCAGTGCCTGCTCGAATTCATGCCGAAATCGAGCAGGCTTGAAGCCACATTGAGTATCAAGCAGGCCTGTCAGGACAGATTCCGTTCTTTCTTACGCTGATCAGGCCTCTGAGCGTTTTGTCTGGCTGAGCAAAAACAACAAAGCGGCAGAGACGACCACAGATGGGCCCGCCGGGGTATCATAATGCCATGACAGTAACAGCCCCAGCATCACAGCAATGCAGCCCAGAATGGCGGCAATCACTGCCATACTTTCCGGGCTTTGTGCAAAGCGGCGCGCTGTGGCTGCCGGAATGATAAGCAAAGATGTGATAATCAGTGCGCCGACAAATTTCATCGCTACCGCAATCACCATACCGACCATCAACATCAGTAATAACCGCATCAGATCGACGTTAACCCCTTCAACCTGAGCCAGATCTTCGTTGACTGTCATCGATAGCAGCGGACGCCATAATGCAATCAAAGCGGCCATGACCAGCGCGCCACCACCGTAAATCCATACCAGATCATTGGTTGTCACCGCCAGCAAGTCACCAAAAAGATAAGCCATCAAATCAATGCGGACATGATCCATGAAACTGATTGCGACTAAGCCTAACGACAGCGCACTGTGAGCGAGAATGCCCAGTAACGTGTCAGTAGCGATATAACGCTGCTTTTGTAAACTGACCAGAATGACCGCCAGAGTCAGACAGCAGATCACCAAAGCGAGGTTGAGGTTGATATTAAACAAGAAGCCCAGTGCTATGCCCAGTAATGAGGCGTGGGACAGCGTATCACCGAAATAGGCCATTTTACGCCAGACAACAAAGGAGCCCAAAGGCCCGGCTAACATAGCGATGCCAATGCCGGCGGCAAAGGCGGGTAGCATAAATTCAAGCATTGTTTTTTCCGTGCTGGCATGGACCTACCAGGCTACCGCCCAGATCGTGTTCGTGATTGTGGTGATGGTGATACAGTGCAAGTTGCTCACTTTGCTGTGTGCCAAAGAGCGCAACATAAGAAGGGTGACAGGTGATCGACTCTGGTTCACCCGAACAGCAGACATGGTGCTGCAGGCAGATGACATGGTCGGTTTTAGCCATAACCAGATGAAGATCATGAGAAACCATCATTATCGCGCAGTTCAGCTTATCTCTGAGCGACTGAATTAAACTGTAGAGTTCGAGCTGACCGTTGACATCGACGCCCTGTACAGGCTCATCAAGCACCAGCAAGTCTGGATTTTGCAAAAGTGCGCGAGACAGTAGCACTCTTTGTGTTTCTCCTCCCGACAGGCTGTGCATATTACTGTGTATCAGGTGCGCGCTGCTCGCCAGCGCCAGCGCATCCAGACGTTGCTGGGCGCTGTAACGCCCGCCTAATGCCATAAAACGATCAACGGTAAGCGGCAGCGTGTCATTGAGCTGCAGTTTTTGTGGTACGTAGCCAATGCGTAGCCCCGGTGAGCGAATGACTCGGCCAGATGTGGGCTTGCGCAAGCCGGTAATGACTTTCACCAGCGTGGACTTGCCTGCCCCGTTCGGACCTATCAGAGTGGTGATCTGGCCGCGTTCAAGCTGGAGTGAAACCAGATCAAGAATGTGGCGGCCTGAAGCGTTAACAGTAACATTCTGAAGTTCTACCAAAGGTTTGGTGGACATTGTACTGGCCATAAATGGGTGTGAATCTCGTTGCTATCGGTTGGTGTTATATTATAACATTATCGAACTTCTTTTCATTGAATATTTTTAGGGTAGGTAGATGTTGCGTTTTCGAGCCTGGTACTTTGCGGCAATGGTGTTGGTACCCTTTGCGGTTTCAGCAAACAATGTGCATGTTGTGACCACTGTACATCCGGTGAACCTGATTGTGCAGGAGCTGGTCGAAGGTGTCGGCCAGAGCGAAACTCTGTTGCCTGCCGGCAGCTCTCCCCATGACTATGCTTTACGTCCATCTGATGTGGAAAAGCTGAAAGCCGCGGATTTGGTGGTTTGGGTCGGGCCGGAGCTGGAATCTTTTCTGACCAAAATACTCAGTGGCCAGGAAAATGCGCTTTCACTGACCTCGCAAGAGACAATTACTTTCCGGGATTTTGAAGGCCATGAAGATCATGACGGTCACGAAAGTCATGAAAGTCACGAAAGTAATGGCGGTCACGAAGAGCATGAACATCATCATGATGGCATCGACCCGCACCTTTGGCTGGGCCCGGATCAGGCAATTCAGGCTGCAAAAGTGATCAGCACTGCATTGATTGAACTGGATCCGTTGAATCGTGCGCAATATGAGGCTAACCTGTCCCGGTTCATTGTCAGTGTTAATGAAACTGTACAGAACCTGAAAGAGCAGCTCCAGCCTGTGCGTGATAATGGGTACTATGTTTTTCACGATGCCTATGGCTATTTTGAGGAAACGTTTGGGTTACATAATCTGGGACACTTTACGGTTTCACCGGATCGCCGCCCAGGTGCAAAAACCTTGATCGCTATCCGCAATACGCTAAAAAAGTCACAGGTTAAGTGTATTTTCAGGGAACCGCAGTTCTCACCTGCGGTCATTAACAGTGTCACAAATGGCAGTGACATCAAAATTGGAACCCTGGATCCCATGGCAACGGATATTGCCTCTGGCCAGGGAGGTTATGTTCGATTCCTGCAAGAACTCGGACGAAGTTTTACCGAATGTCTTAAATAAATAACAATGAAAATATTTACGGTTGCAGCCCGGCGGTTTTATCAGCTCCCCCGTCAACACCGAATTGCGCTTGCTTCTACATCACTTATCGTTGCGGCTGCCCTTATGTGGCAGCCTTCTGTCGTCCACTCTCCCTCTTACGGTTCGCGCAGCGAATCGGAACAGCGGCGTGAAGTCCCGCTGCTGTCAGAGGAGCTCTTGTCACTGTCCGAGCAAAACAGTGAACCGCTTGGTGTTGTGCTTGACCCGGAAGACCCAGACTTTCAGGTTCCCAAAGATGAGCTGGAACAACAGTTGGATCAAGCCACTGATGTTGCACATTCCCACAAAGTGTCTTCCGGTGAAACCTTAGGTGAAATTTTCACTCAGTATGCGCTGCCTATTTCAGATATGTACAAACTGATTGAGGCAGATAAATCGATCCAGTTTCTACGTGTCGGACAAAGTATTGGCTGGTCGCTGGATGAAGAAGGGCGGATCGGCGAACTGTCCATCGAACGCAGTGCGAAACTGACGGATACTTATACCCTGACCTCAAAGGGTTATGAGCATAAGGAAGTGGAGCGCACCGGTGAGTTTAAACCTGTACGTTTAACCGGACGTGTTTCCGGCAGCTTCTATCAGTCGGCCCGCTCTGCCGGTCTGTCACCGACGCAAATTCAGACCCTGGTCAAAGCGCTGCAGTGGCGGTTTGATTTAGGTAAAGAAGCCCGCAAGGGCGACCGCTTTGCGATTACGCTTGAACGTGAATTTATTGACGGAAAAGCGGTGGGTCAGGGTGAGGTGAAGGCTCTGTATTATATGAATCGTAATCAGGAACTGTTTGCCATGCGTTATGACGATGGTGAGTTTTATGACGAAGAAGGCCGAAGCCTGAACCGGGCGCTGAACCGATATCCGACTCAGAAACGTTTTCGGATCAGTTCATCGTTTAATCCCCATCGCAAGCATCCCGTCACCCACAGAGTCTCGCCACATAACGGTACTGATTTTGCAACGCCTGTCGGCACACCTGTGGTTGCGACAGGCGATGGCGTGGTAGTTAAAGCGCAAAAACATGCTTTGGCGGGTAATTTCATTATGATCAAGCATGGTCGGGAATACTCAACCCGCTACCTTCATCTGAGCAAGATACTGGTAAAAGTCGGTCAGAAAGTCCGTATGGGTGACAAAATCGCACTGAGTGGGAATACCGGACGTTCCACGGGACCGCATCTTCATTATGAGTTGCTGAAATACGGACGTGCAGTGAACGCCATGAAGGTACCGCTGCCTCAGGCTGAGCCTGTGCCTAATAAAACCCGGACCGATTATCGTAAACTGGCGAATCGGGAACGGCAGAACCTGCTGGCGGTTATGCCGGGGTAACAAAGAAAAAACGCATCGTTTGATGCGTTTTTTTACTTTATAGACTGTGTGTCGCACCGATGGGGCCTGGCCCTCGTGCGTGTAGTGCTGGAGTTATTAACGTCTCGGTCGCTGTTCGCTGAGCCATTTATGCTGGCGTAAAGCCGTTTACTTGGCCGAACAGTAATTGCAATCGTTCAACCAGTTGTTGTTGCTCATCTTCGCTGTGCAGGCTGCCGTCGGTATTTCCCCAGACAGGTCCTGGCCAGGCAATATCTGTCGTAAAGCGGGCGATATGATGGACATGAAGCTGCGGCACTAAATTGCCTAAGGCGCCGATGTTGATTTTATCGGGGCTGAAATAGGTCTCAAGCAGTTGGGCGGTTGAGCTGGATTCTACCATCAGCTGCTGTTGATCCACGGCAGACATATGGTGAATCTCACGTAATGCGTCATATCTGGGGACCAGAATCAACCAGGGACCAATGGCTTCTTTTGACAGCAGCACACGGCAAAGCGGTAAGTCGCCAATCCACTGAGTATCCGCGCTTAGTCTCGGATGAAGGGTGAAACTCATGGAAATATTCCTTCTTTCTATTAAGTGCTTCACAAGTCAGCTATCAGGCTACAACAAAAAGCCATCGCACCGAGCAAGCTCACCCTAGGATAAACTAGAACGTATAAGCACGAAAGCGGCTTAATTATCTCAGAGTTATTGTTATGAACAAGCAGGAGGAAACCATGGCAGAGTGTGAGGAAGTGCTTACCTATTGGTTCGGAAATCTCAAAGGGGAAGTTACCGAACTAGATAAACAGGCACTGTGGTTTAAAGGCGGGGATGCAGTAGACTGTGAAATCACCGAACGTTTCAGGGATCTGGTCAGCCGTGCTGGTCGGGGTGAATTGAATGCGTGGACAGAAACGCCTAAGGGGACGCTGGCGCTGATTATTTTGCTTGATCAGTTCAGTCGTAACATCTATCGGGGGTTGGCAGCCGCTTTCCGCTATGATTCATTGGCACAGGCCATATGTAAACGCGGGCTGGCGAAGAATTTTGATCGTGCGTTAGCCCCTATTGAGAGAGTGTTCTTTTATTTGCCGTTAGAGCACTCAGAAGCATTGGAAGATCAGGAAGAGAGTGTGTTTCGTTTTGACCAATTGCGGCAGGAGGTCATGAAAGAGCATAAGCCAGAATTTGACGACTTCTATCAGTATGCTGTCAGTCATTTCCAGGTCATCAAAGATTTCGGCCGCTTTCCGCACCGCAATGCCGTTTGCGGCAGATTATCGACACAAGATGAGATCAGCTATCTGCATCATGGCCCGAGATACGGGCAGTAAATGGGTTATAAGACAGGCAGTACCCGGTTCCGGCCAAGATTTTTTGCCTGCAGCAGATACTTGTCGGCTCTGGCCAGCACTGCCAGACCGTTTTCTTTTCCTGTTTGTTCTGCAATGCCAAACGATGCAGTAATAGAGCTGACGGTATTTCCCGATTGTTTGTCCTGCACGGCAATGCCGGAGAGGGTTTTACGTAATTTTTCTGCTTTGTCTCTGCTTTGTTGCAGGTTAGTGCCAGGTAAGATAATAACGAACTCTTCGCCACCGTAGCGATAGGCCTGCATACCTTGCTCGCACCAGAATTGAAGGTGGCGGGCAACAGAGCAGAGTACTTTATCGCCCATTAAATGGCCAAATTCATCATTGAAGGTTTTAAAGTTATCAATATCCAGCAAGACCAGACTGAAAGGTGTGCCGTGCTGGATACAACTGCTGAGGTCTTGCTGAAAGGCGCGTCGGTTGAGTAGTCCGGTCAAGGGATCTTCGTTGGCACATTTGAGGCTGTCTTTCAGAGCTTTTCTCAGGTTCTCAATTTCTTTATTAGCGTTTTCCAATTGCTGGTTCATAAGCGTACTGGATTGATGCATGTGTCTGGATTCATCCAGTAATTCTTGTACCAAATCATTGGCTTCGTGCACGTTGACACCCTGATCGGCTTTCTGGCTCAGCCGCTGGCAGGTCCGGGATAACGCTTGATGGAATGCCTGCGTTTCTTTTTGAGATCCGTTCATGGTGTGGCAAAGTTCATCCATGATGGCTTGCAGGCTATGGCTTACCTGCCCTTGCTCACTGGCAGGGTGATGAGCCAGATGGGTTCGGTAAAGCGAATCACTCAGGCTGGGAGGACAATGCCCGTATTGCGCTAAACTCTGGTCTATGGCCTGAGTGAGAATCGGATTCTGATTCGTGGTATAGCTGTACCACAGTGCGTAATTCACCGGTGTCGTCGGGACTTTATGTTTGATCATCAGTGGAATGGCTTTACGCAAGGTCTGAGTTGACGTGAGAAATTCGTCAGTCATACCGTCGTCGGTTTCGTGTGAGTCATTGAGGCTCATTGCAACATTCCATGTAACAGAAAAAGGCCGGTATCCAAAAATTTGTGCCAAAAAAAGCCTTCTAAGGATACCTCAGAAGGCTGTGCATGTTTAGCTTTGCTTAATTAGATAAATGTGATGTTCTGCCAGATTACATACGTTCCAGTGTGTCAATACCCAGTAAATCCAGACCTTGTTTGATGGTTTTCGCTGTCAGCAGCGCCAGTTTCAGACGGCTGTGCTTGACCGGTTCATCGGCATTCAGAATCGGGCAGGCTTCATAGAAGCTGGAGAAATTCCCCGCCAGCTCAAACAGGTAGCTGCACATAACGTGCGGATGGCCTTCACGGGCCACGGTTTCCACGGCTTCTTCAAATTGCAGCAGTTTTGACAGCAGCACTTGCTCTTTCTCGCCATTGATCACAACTGGGTGTGTCAGCTCACTTTCGTTCAGGCCTGCGCGTTTAAATACAGAAATGACACGGGTGTAGGCGTATTGCATGTAAGGTGCTGTATTGCCTTCGAAGGCCAGCATGTTCTCCCAGTCGAACACGTAATCTGTGGTACGGTGTTTGGACAGATCAGCATACTTCACCGCGGCCATGGCGACGGTCGATGCAATCTTGGTTTTCTCAGCCGCATCCAGCTCAGGGTTCTTCTCTTCGATCAGTACCTTAGCGCGTGATTCTGCTTCATCCAGCAGATCAGCCAGACGAACGGTACCGCCAGAGCGTGTTTTGAACGGACGACCGTCTTTAGCCAGCATCATACCGAAAGCGTGGTGCTCCAGCGACACATCGTCAGGGATGTAACCTGCTTTGCGGACAATCGTCCATGCCTGCATCAGGTGTTGGTGCTGGCGTGAATCGATAAAGTAAAGCACCCGGTTGGCATTGAAATGCTCGTAGCGGTATTTCGCACAGGCAATATCCGTGGTTGTGTACAGGAAACCGCCGTCACGTTTCTGGATGATAACCCCCATAGGCTCACCATCTTTGTTTTTGAACTCATCCAGGAAAACAACCTGAGCGCCATCGTCTTCTACGGCCAGCCCCTTTGCTTTCAGATCGGCGACAATCCCTGCCAGCATATCGTTGTACATGGACTCGCCCATCACATTGTCACGGGTCAGGGATACATTCAGACGATCATAGTTATACTGGTTTTGCTCCATGGTCACGTCGACCAGTTTCTTCCACATATCAGCACAGTACTGATCGCCACTTTGCAGCTTCACTACATAGTTACGGGCGCGTTCTGCAAAGGCTTCATCTTCATCGTACAGTTTTTTCGACTCACGATAAAAAGCTTCCAGATCAGCCAGTTCCATAGAAATCTCGCCAGATTCTTGCTGAACACGTTCCAGGTTGGCAATCAACATGCCGAACTGAGTTCCCCAGTCGCCTATGTGGTTGGCGCGAATGACGTTATGTCCCAGAAACTCCAGTGTACGAACCACAGCATCACCAATGATGGTGGAGCGCAGGTGACCAACGTGCATTTCTTTGGCGACATTGGGTGCCGAATAGTCGACAACGATATTTTGTTTTTCCTGCGTGGCCACACCCAGGCGGGCATCAGTCAGTGCCGCTTCTGCACGCTCGGCCAGCCAGGTTTTATTCAGAAAGATGTTAATGAAACCAGGACCGGCGATCTCGACTTTCTCTGCGATATCGCCCAGATCGAGTTGATCGATGACTTTTTGTGCAAACTCGCGCGGGTTAGCTCCCAGTTTTTTCGCAACACCCATCACACCGTTGGCCTGGTAATCACCGAACTGTGCTTTGGCTGACTGACGAACAGCTGCCGGGCTGCCTGCCGGGGCACCGGCCGCTTCGAGCGCCAGGGAAACTTTATCGTTAATGAGTGCTTGAATGTTCACACGTCTATCCTTTAAATCGGTCTGTAGCCTGACAGGCAGGCAAAAGTCTTGGGTATTCAATAAGCTATGCAGTTACGTCTTACACCTGAACCGGTCAGAAGCGTGGTCAGCAATACACCAGAAAAGGTGAAAACAACCCTGTCTGATGTTTTTAAAAAGGTCATCCGGGTAGTGCTGACGGGAGCTTGCTGGCTGCAAAGGCGGCTGCATGGATACTAAAAATAGTTAGCCGTAATAATACCCATAAACACAGGGCAGTTGGCAAGGTGAAAAGGCGATAGAAGCTGAAATTTTTCTCATTGCTATGGCTGGCTGAAGGCTTGTTGCTCAAGGCTTTTGCTGGCAAAGATTCTGTGGATAATGGGTGACCTGAGATCAGTGAGGAGAAATCACATGCAAGATTTACAGCAGGCAAATCTGCAACCGGAGCAGATGCTGGCACAATTACCTGAATTTATGGGTAAAATTGAGAGGCTTGCTGAACTACTGGGGTTGGATCTTTCAGCCTGTCAGGCAGACCACATTGCCCTGCGCGTAAATAGTACTGCGTTAGCGACGGCATTGCATCAGGCATGGCTGGCATACGGTGAAGAGTGGTCAACCAATGTGATCAATGGTCGTCCTATTGTTGTGATTGGTTTTCATCAGCCTGTGCAAGCGGGCCAATGGCAGATTGAAGCACTGGAGCTGCCTTACCCGGGCGATAAAGCATACCCGGTTCAGGGGTGGGAGCATGTTGAATTTGTGGTGCCTTGTCAGGCGTCCACCACAGAGGAATTAAAAGTGGTTCTGGATGCGCGTTTTCCCGGATTGGACTGGGACAACTTGAAGCAAGCCGGTATTGATGTGAAAGCAAGTTCACCGGCAGGAGAGAAAGAGCGGCTGGCTAACCCGACCTTTGCGTTTAAGAAGGACGGGGTATGCATTAAGCTGCACCCGTGTTCGCTGAAAGCTGTGATTGAGAGTGAAGGCTGATCTGAGCCATAAAGCCAGGGCGGAGAAGCGATGAACACTTTTCCGCCACAGGTTTACAGCACCACGGTACGATTGCCGTAAACAAACACCTTGTCTTCTACTACCAGGCTGAGTGCCTTGCTCAGAACAGACTTTTCGACATCACGTCCTGAACGGGCCATGTCTTCTGCACTGTAGTTATGATCAACCGGAATGACGTTCTGGGTAATGATAGGGCCTTCATCCAAATCATTGGTGACGAAGTGGGCCGTGGCACCAATGATTTTCACCCCGCGTTCATAGGCTTGCAAGTAAGGTTTCGCGCCAATAAATGCCGGAAGGAAACTGTGATGAATATTGATAATCCGGTGCGGAAACTGAGCGACAAAACCAGGCGTCAGAATACGCATGTATTTTGCCAGCACCACATAATCGGGTGAATACTGGTTTACACAGTCAAGTAATTTGGCTTCATGCTCTTCACGACTTAAACCTTCATGGCAGACATGGTGGAAGGGGATATCAAACTTTTCCACCAGGCCAGCCAGTTTGTCGTAGTTACCAACGACAGCTGCAATGTCAATATCCAGTGTGCCGTCATAGGCTTTTACCAGGATATCGCCCAGGCAGTGTGCTTCTTTGGTCACCATAATCACGACTTTCTTGCGAGCAGAGCTCACCAGACGGCGGTGGCTGCCTTCAGGCAGGGCGCGATCCAGATCGAACAGAAAGGTTTCATCGTTAAACACCCCTTCCAGCTCAGTACGCATAAAGAACTGCCGATGGCGGTGATCGACAAACTCTTTGTTGTGGATAATGTTGAGCTGGTGTTTGTAGCAGATGTTGGTGATCTTAGAAATCAATCCCATGGCATCCGGGCAATCGGTGAGCAGGGTTTTCTTTTCCATGGTGTCCTTATGTTGCGTGCATATATGTATTAGTTGTGTCATTAATTTTTTACATGGCTTTGATTTCGACGTCAAAAGATTTTGTGATCTGACTCAATAATTTTTCCTGGCAACTGCCGCTGGCTGTTACGGGGTAATCTTGGCATAATCCCGAAAGATACTGGATAAATAACCAATAGATTGGCTTTCATGATTGCAAAATTCTTTCAACCCGGCGGTGCATTGGAAAAGGCGATACCTGGCTTTCAGGCACGTCAGCCACAGATTGATATGGCAGAAGCGGTCGGGCGGGCAATTAAACACCAGCAGCAACTGGTGGTAGAAGCGGGTACAGGCACAGGCAAAACCTTTGCGTATCTGGTGCCGGCGTTGTTCAAGGGCCATAAAACCATTATCAGCACAGGCTCGAAAAACCTGCAGGAACAGCTTTTCTACCGGGATTTACCTTTGATGACCCAGGCGCTGGGCTATACAGGGAAAGTGGCGTTACTGAAAGGGCGCTCAAATTATCTCTGTCTCGACAGGCTCAGCCGTCAGATCACCGAAAGCCATGGTGGCTTTGTCGATCAGGGCATGCTGAGCCAGCTGGTGACGATCCGCAGCTGGTCTTCAGCTACCAAAACCGGTGATATCAGCGAATGTGATTCCATTGCCGAAGACAGCCCGGTGATTCCGACTATCACTTCAACCAACGACAATTGCCTGGGGCGAGAGTGCCCGTCTTTTGAAGACTGCTTTGTCGTGAAAGCCAGGCGAAAAGCCATGGATGCGGATGTTGTAGTGGTTAACCACCATTTGTTCATGGCGGATCTGGCCATTAAAGAAACAGGCTTTGGCGAGCTGATCCCGGAAGCGGATGTGTTTATTTTCGATGAAGCCCATCAGATCCCCGATATTGCCAGCCAGTATTTCGGCCAAAGTCTGTCGAGCAGACAACTGCAGGAACTGGCGAAAGACATTACTATCGGTTATCGCACTGAAGCACGAGATATGCGTCAGCTGGAAAAAACCGCAGACCGGCTGAGTCAGGCCGCTGCTGATATGCGATTGGTGATGGGCGAACCCGGCTATCGCGGCAACTGGCGTGAGGCGGTGAACAGCCCGGCCATTCAACGGGAGCTGACGAGGCTGAATGATGCACTGGATCTGGCACATGACGTGCTCAAACTGGCACTTGGCCGCAGTGAGTTGCTGGACGCCGCATTTGAACGAACCACCTTGCTTAAAGCCAGACTGACACGCTTGTGTGATACCTCGATCACCGGCTATTCCTACTGGTATGAATGCACCCCCCGCCATTTTACTTTGCATATTACGCCGCTGTCGGTCGCAGAGAAGTTTCATGAGCAGATAGAAAAGCAAAAAGGCGCCTGGATCTTTACCTCTGCGACACTGGCTGTTGATGAAGATTTCAGCCATTTCAGTCATCGTTTAGGGCTGCAGCCTGCGGAACAGATGTCGCTGACCAGCCCGTTTGATTATCAGCAGCAGGCGTTGCTGTGTGTTCCCCGTTTTTTACCAGAACCCAACAGTCACGGACTGGCGGCCAAACTGGTGACTCTGATGGCACCTGTGATTGAGGCCAACCAGGGGCGGTGTTTTTTCCTTTGTACCTCGCACCAGATGGTACGGGATCTTGCTGAAGGCTTTCGCGCCTGCCTGGATTTGCCTGTGCTGGTTCAGGGAGAAACCAGTAAGCAAAAACTGCTTTCAGAATATCTGGAATTGGGAAATGCGCTGCTTATTGCAACAGGTGCGTTCTGGGAAGGTATTGATGTTAGAGGGCAGGCGCTGAGCTGTGTTATTATCGACAAACTTCCCTTTACCGCGCCGGATGACCCATTATTGAAGGCGCGGATAGAAGATTGTCGTCTGCGTGGCGGGGACCCCTTCGCGCAAGTGCAGATACCGGATGCGGTGATCACCCTCAAGCAGGGGGTAGGCCGGTTAATCCGTGACCAGCAGGATAAAGGCGTGCTGGTTATCTGCGATAATCGTTTGGTCACGCGCCCTTATGGCGCTGTATTTTTAAGAAGTCTGCCGCCGATCCCCCGTACGCGGGATGTTGACGGTGTCGGACAATTTCTGTCTGGACTGCACGCCGAGCAGCAAGCAGCCGACAGCCAGCATTCAGAGGCTTGAATGAGCAGTAAGATTTTAGCGGTTGATACCGCGACTGAAAATTGTTCTGTTGCGCTTTTAGTGGGCAGTGAAGTGATTGCGCGTTGCGAATTTGCGCCGCGTGAACATACCACCAAAATTTTGCCTATGGTTGATGAAGTCCTCGCCGAAGCGGATTTGCGTTTAACCCAGTTAGATGCGCTGGCGTTCGGTCGTGGCCCGGGGAGTTTCACCGGTGTGCGGATTGGCATAGGTATCGCTCAGGGGCTGGCATTTGGTGCCGATTTGCCTATGGTCGGTGTGTCGACACTGGCTGCAATGTCTCAGGGAAGCTACCGTTTACATCAGGCTTGCCATACCCTGGCTGCTATCGATGCGCGGATGGGCGAAATTTACTGGGGGCAATATCAGCGTCAGCAAGATGGTGACTGGCATGTGCTCGGTGAAGAAGCCGTATTGCGTCCTGAACGGGTAGAGCAGCGATTGATCTCTGTACCGGATACCCGTTGGTTTACTGCAGGTACTGGCTGGCAAACCTATCAGGAACAATTACAGGCTTTGGCTGTCGAAAAGCAGGCCAGCACAGTGCTTTACCCTGAAGCCCAGGATATGGCATGGCTGGCTCAATTTGCTCTGCAGCGTGGTGAAGCCGTAGACGCTGAACATGCCAGCCCTGTCTATCTGCGTGATGAAGTAACGTGGAAAAAATTGCCCGGCCGTGAATAATGCGTATTCACAGCTAACAAGACACACAGGTCAATATGGTCAACATACCCCGTATACCGACAGCAACGCAGGCGCCGCAACGGCCGAAGCGAACCGATAAACAGCGAAAGGCTGAGCAGACAGCTGCGCCTGTTTCTCAGCCGACTGTGGTTGCTAAAGCGGTGGCGGAAACGATCAAGGATCCGGCTTTTATTGAAGAGGTTCAGGCCAGAGTGCAGTACGACAGCCCGCAGGGGAAAAATAAGCAGGCATTGTCGGCTTATCTCGATGTGCTGCATCAGGCTAAAAGGGAAGAATACTCTCATTTGTTAGGCGTGGATTTCTACGTTTGAGCTTCGATGCCGGCAGAGCATCAGACGCGAATTTCTTTTTTAACAAGGATCCTGTGGTGAAAAAATCTATATTGGCATTTGCCTTGATGGTATTGAGTGGTTGCAGTCAACTGCCAGACAGTCTGCAAACATCGACCGAAACACCAGTAACTGACTTAACCCAAGTGATTGAAGACCCTCAGGGTGTACAGGGTAAAGAGGTGCGCCTGGGAGGCGTGATTGCCTCAGTGGTCAATGAAGCGTCACGTACGCGGCTGGAAATAGCCAGCTTGCCTATAGATGAATCAGGCAAGCCTGAATTGAAAGCGTCGCCTCAGGGGCGATTTATTGCTTATGTTGATGGTTTTGCCGACCCTATCGAATACGCTCAGGGTAAACTGGTGACCGTTGCCGGTCAGCTGCGTGGCAGCGAGGTGGGTAAGATTGGTGATTTCGATTACACCTATCCTGTGGTGTTTGCTAAAGGTCAGCAGATCTGGCAAATCAAAGAGCAGATCCGTGTTGATGATGTGAGTGCCTACTACCGCTGCCTTGGTATCCGCTGTCAGTATATCCACTATGGTTTACGGCCAGATAATCTGGATGTCCAGTACCGCGTTACTCCTTAGTTACGACGACCTGCCTGATTGAACAGCGAAACTGACTATGATGTACGAAAGCCGATTACCGCTTGCTGACACTGAGCTGGCGGTAATCACGTCTTTTTCTCCTTGCCGGGAAAGTATACAGCGAGGCAAGCTCATTCCGATAAGCGATGCCGAAAGGCGTCGTCCTACGCTCTTGTTTCTGCACGGCTGGCACGATAACGCTGCCAGCTTTGCTGTGCTGTTTGAGCCACTGGCCGTGAGGTTCAATCTGGTTGCTGTCGACTGGCCCGGGCATGGTCTGTCTGCACATCGCCAGACAGATAATTATTATTATTTCATGGACTATGTCGACGATCTGGCTCAGATCATACAGTCTCTGTCATCTCAAAACCTTATGTTGGTTGGCCATTCTTTGGGGGCGCTGGTTGCGGCAGCCTATGCTGGGGCCTTTCCCGAATCGGTCACTGGACTGGTGCTGATCGAAGGGCTTGCGCCACTCCATGAAAGCGCTGAACGGGTGCCTGAAAGGCTGCGTCAGGGCATTGAAAGCCGGATGCGGCGCAGGCAGCGTCAGTCTGCAGAATTTAAACTGGATTCGTTTCAGGCCGCATTATCTGTTCGTTGTCGGGTAAACAGATTGACACCCGATCAGCTCAGGCCGCTGGTTCAGCGAGCGACCTATACCGACGGCAAACACTGGTACTGGCGTCATGACGATAAATTGCGTTGCGATTCGTTGTTCAGGATGACAAAGGAACAGGTTAAGGCGCTGATGCGGCAAATTGAGTGTCCGGTATTGTCAGTGATCGGTGATAAAGGCTTTTCCTATCTGAAAGAACCGGATGCTGGCTTGTCATGGCTGAAACAGGCCGGGCAAATAGTGGTACCCGGTGGTCATCACTGTCATCTTGATAGCCCTCAGCTTGTTTGTGAGCAGATTTTGCTGCTCAGTTCAAAAATCAATAAGCTGGTCTAATCAGTTGTGTTAATTCAATGTTAATTGTGCTGTAATGCTTGTATAGAACAAGTGTTTGAATGTCCCGCTACAGCCATTTTTGGCGCTTTAAGCCCTAATAAATATAAGGAGAGTGCATGGTGGATAAGGTTTGGCTTAACCGCTATCCGGATGATGTACCGGCTGAAATCAACCCTGATACTTACTCGTCATTGGTTGAACTGTTTGAACAGTCCGTCCAGAAATATTCCGATCAAACGGCCTATATCAATATGGGTCAGGTGATGACTTTCAGAAAGCTGGAAGAACGCAGTCGTGCATTTGCGGCTTATCTGCAAAATGACCTGAAGCTCGAAAAGGGTGATCGGGTGGCTGTCATGATGCCAAACCTGCTTCAGTATCCTATCGCGCTGTTCGGTATTCTCCGTGCGGGTTGTGTGGTGGTTAATGTTAACCCACTATACACACCTCGTGAACTGGAGCATCAACTGAATGACTCTGGTGCAAAAGCCATTGTGATTGTGTCGAACTTCGCTCATACGCTGGAGAAAATTGTCGAAAAAACCAGTGTTGAGCATGTCATTTTAACCAGTCTGGGGGATCAACTTTCCCGGCCCAAAGGCACTCTGGTTAATTTTGTGGTGAAGCACATTAAAAAGATGGTCCCTAAATACCACCTGCCGCATGCCACCTCGCTGAATCATGCGCTGAAGCGCGGGCGCAGAATGCAATACGTGAAGCCTTTCATTTCAGGAGAGGACATCGCTTTTCTGCAATACACCGGAGGGACTACCGGCGTAGCGAAAGGCGCAGTGCTGACGCACAGAAATATGATTGCCAATGTGCTGCAGGCTAAAGCAGCCTACGGACCCATTTTGCATGATGGTCGTGAGCAGGTGGTTACAGCGCTTCCGCTATATCACGTTTTTGCCCTTACTGTGAACTGTCTGCTGTTCATTGAAATGGGCGGCCAGAACCTGCTGATTACCAATCCCAGGGATATTCCAGCTTTCGTCAAAGAGCTGAAGCGCTATCCGTTCACTGCGCTGACCGGTGTAAACACACTGTTCAATGCGCTGCTCAATAATGAAGATTTTCTTGAACTGGACTTCAGCCGTCTGCATCTGTCTGTAGGTGGTGGTATGGCTGTACAGCGTGCCGTTGCGGAGAAATGGTTAGCAACCACAAAGAACTATTTGCTGGAAGGGTATGGCCTGACTGAGTGTTCGCCGTTGGTGGCCGCTTATCCGCATAACCTGACTGAGTACAATGGTTCGATTGGCCTGCCTGTGTCTTCGACAGATATTCGTATTGTGGATGAAGAGGGTAACGTTCTGGCCATGGATCAAACCGGCGAACTGCAGGTCAATGGCCCTCAGGTGATGAAAGGCTACTGGCAGCGCCCTGAAGCAACGCGTGAGGTGCTGACAGAAGATGGCTGGTTATCGACAGGCGATGTTGTGCGCTTTGACGAAGACGGCTTCTTACATATCGTTGACCGTAAGAAAGATATGATCCTGGTCTCTGGCTTCAATGTGTATCCCAATGAAGTTGAAGATGTTGTCGCTTTGCACAGTAAAGTGCTGGAAGTGGCGGCAATCGGTCAGCCGGATGAAGCTTCGGGCGAGGTGGTGAAGATTTGTGTTGTGAAACGCGATTCCAGCTTGACCCGCGAAGAGTTGTTGTCGCATTGCCGTCAATACTTGACCGGTTATAAAGTGCCTAAAGTGGTGGAGTTCAGAGATGAATTACCGAAAACCAATGTCGGTAAAATTCTGCGCCGTGCACTGCGTGAAGAGTCAGAGAAGGTAGCGCAAAAAGAGACAGCGCAAGCATAATCCTGAATTTTAGGATAAACTTGTTCCAGGTTCAGTGCCGGCTTACATAGCCGGCACTTTGTTTTATGCCAGCAGCCAGTATTCATCTGAGAATGGCGTTAGAACACAGAGAAAACAGGCTGGTATCTGCTTGTTATGTTGAAAAAGGTGAGTTTTGAAATTTGAGATTATAACCACGAATGACAGACTGGCTGAGGTTTGCCAGCAGGCAAGTCAACAACAGGCGGTAATGTTGGATACCGAATTTGTTCGTACACGGACCCTGTTTGCTCAGTTGGGGCTGATCCAGCTTTATGACGGCGAACTTCTGTCTTTGATTGATCCTCTCAAGCTGACTGATATGTCGCCGTTATGGGCGTTAATGCAAAATCCTGATGTTGTGAAAGTGCTGCATGCCTGTGGTGAAGATCTGGAGGTGTTCCAGTCTGTTGCTGGCTGCATGCCCGCGCCTATGCTGGATACTCAGATCATGGCGGCCTTTATCGGCCACGGCTTGTCGACGGGATTTGGTGCCTTAGTGCAGGAATATCTGGGCGTTGAGTTGGAAAAAGGGGAAGCCAGAACGAATTGGCTTGCTCGTCCTCTGAGTGACAAGCAACTTGATTATGCCGCCGCAGATGTTTTTTATCTGTTGCCTTTGTATCAGCAGCTTTTGGCAAAAGTGGAAGCGAAAGGGTGGATGGATGCCCTGCGGCAGGAATGCGAAACCATGCTGGTAAAGCGCAGCCGTGTTCCCGACCCGGAGCAAGTTTACACAGACATAAAGAATGCCTGGCAGCTATCCCCTAATCAATTGGCTATCTTACAGAAGCTGGCTTCCTGGCGTCTTCGGGAAGCGAGAAAGCGCGATCTGGCACTTAACTTTGTGCTCAAAGAGCTGCATCTTTGGAAAATTGCTCGCTATGAGATCACCTCAAAAGCAGTTATGGCTCAGGAAGGTTTTGATGAGCGTGAGATTCAAAGACATGGTAATCGTTTGATTTCCATTGTGAAAGACGTTGAAAAAATGAGCCAGTTGGATTATCCGCAGCCATTGTTTCGTTTGATGGAAATGCCCGGCTATAAACAAATGGTTAAACGCATCAAAGATGAAGTAAATGCCGTGGCCAAAGAAACAGGGCTGGCGACGGAGTTTCTTGCCTCGAAGAAGCAAATTAATCAGTTGCTGAGTTGGGCATGGAAGAAGGGCTGCCCTGAAGATCAGTTGCCTGAAATGTTGTCTGGCTGGCGAAGAGCGCTTTTTGCTCATCGGGTGTTGCCTTTGGTTCAGGCTTAAAGCTTGTACGGTAACAAACCAAGTTAACACCTGAAAAAAATCCCCGGCGAACCGGGGATTTTTTTATTTTTCATCGGGCAGGGTGACATTGAGTTCCAGTACCGACAGGTCTTCTTCTTTCTGATCGAGGTGTACCGTGACATGCTCAGGTGAGACATCAACGTAACGGCGGATAACCTCAAGAATATCCTGTTTGAGCTGGGGCAGATAACTCGGATTACCCATACTCGCGGAGCGACGTTCAGCAACAATGATCTGCAGCCTTTCTTTCGCCACACTCGCGGTCGACTGTTTTTTGGGGCGGAAGAACTCTAGCAAAGCCATAGTGTGGTTAGCCTCCAAATATGCGTTTCAGGAAGCCTTTTTTCTCTTCCTCTAAGAATCGGAACGGGCGATCTTCACCCAGTAAGCGTGCAACTGTGTCCTGGTATGCCTGACCTGCATCTGAATCGGCGTCCAGGATAACGGGTTCACCTTTGTTAGATGCATTCAGAACAGATTGGCTCTCAGGTATGACGCCTAGCAGTGGAATGTGCAGAATTTCTTCAACATCCGCGACGCTGAGCATATCGCCATGAACCACACGCGAAGGATTATAACGAGTCAGCAATAAATGTTGCTTGACCGGTGATTCACTGTTTTCGGCTCGACGGGATTTAGAGTCGAGAATACCAAGGATACGGTCTGAATCACGCACAGAGGCCACTTCAGGGTTGGTAGTGACTATCGCCTCATCTGCAAAGTATAAGGCCATCAGCGCGCCTGTCTCTATGCCTGCCGGTGAGTCACAGATGATAAAGTCGAAACCCAGTGCATCTAATTCAGACAAGACTTTTTCGACACCTTCTTTACTTAGGGCATCTTTGTCACGGGTTTGTGAAGCCGGCAAGACGAACAGGTTGTCTACACGTTTGTCTTTAATCAGCGCCTGATTAAGTTTTGCCTCGCCATTGATAACATTGACGAAATCATAAACAACGCGGCGTTCACAGCCCATAATCAGGTCCAGATTCCGCAGGCCGATATCAAAATCAATGACGGCCGTTTTTTTACCTTTTAAGGCCAGGCCGGACGCAATGGCCGCACTGGAGGTCGTTTTACCTACCCCACCTTTACCTGAGGTCACCACGATAATTCGTGCCATCTGTATTATTCCTTTTCAAAGTTATACAGCCAGATGCTCTATATTTAAATTGTTGTCAGTCAGAGAGATAGCGACACTTTTTCCCCAAAAAGCGTCTTGAATTTTGTCACTTAGCCAATAATTACCAGCAATAGATATCAACTCTGACTGTAAATTATGGCAGAAAATCTGAGCATGAGTTTGGCCGCTGGCGCCGGCAATAGCCCGGCCACGCAAACACCCATAAATATGGATACATCCATCAGCAATAATTTCAGCACCTGCGCTGACATGATTCAATACGACGAGATCGCAATTTTTTGCATAAATCTGTTGCCCCGATCTAACCGGGGTGCGAATCACTTTTGCTGGCTCCATCACCGGGCTGGTGGCCCGGGCCTGCTTGGCGGCATTCATGATGGCAAAACCGGCTGATTTCGCCTGTGCTTGCAGGTGAGAGGGCTTGCAGCCACTGATCCCGACGGGGATCATACCCGCATCCTGAATGCCTTGTCGAAGTTGTTCGAAATCAAGTGCCCTGCCAGCCTGGCTGACATCAATCACCAGAGGCGCATGGGCAAAGAATGCCGGAGCCTGCTCCACTTTGTCCTTCAGGAAACTGATTGCCTGTTCTAAGCCGCCGTCAGCCAAGTGTAAGGATGAGAGCGTGTAACTGCCCCCTTTTAATTCTGCCGTTTTTGTCATGGCTTATTCATCTTACGCGGACAATTTCGCGCTCAGGTACGTTATCACATAGGTTATAGCATGTTATATTCCCAGGCAGGTCTCAGCAAGTTCTCCTTGTCAGAGTTCGGTATAAAGTTTAAATGATAGCCACAATGGTGAACGCAGAACGCAGAGGAACCCTGATCCTGATTCGGGGTGGAATGTTTTCTGCTTTTTGTGGTCAGATAATGGTGATTGGTAACCTGCAGGTCAGCTCATGTTTTGTGCAATTTATAAAAGCTCTAAAAAAGAAAACACCTATTTATATATCAATACCAAAGATGATTTTTCAGATGTACCTGAAGCCTTATTGAGCACTTTTGGTACACCTCAGTTTGTTATGGTGCTAAAACTGAGTAATGAGAGGAAGTTAGCGTTGGCGGATATCAATAAGGTACGGGAGTTGCTCTCTACCCAGGGTTATTACCTGCAAATTCCGCCTCCTGTGACTAACCTTCTAGACGAATACAAAGCAAATAAGTCAGAAAATAATACATGACGATGAAAGGGTGGATATGCGTAAGCAATGGGTAGCTGTCTTTGTGTCCTTAGGACTAGGCCTTGCATCACCGATAGTATCGGCTGATGAAAGTTTTGATAATTATGTCTCCGGGCTAAAACAAGAAGCACGTGAGAAGGGGATAGATGATTCGATTCTTGAGTCCGCCTTCGCTGATGTCACATTCATTGAACGTGCAGTTAAAGCTGATAAAAATCAGCCAGAAAAGAAGTTAACACTGGATGAATATTTACCTAAAGCTGTTCCCCAGTGGAAAATTGAACAGGCGAATAAGTATTATCAGCAGCATAAAACGGCACTGGAGCGAATCGGGCGTCAGTATGGTGTTCAGCCCAGGTTCATCGTGGCATTGTGGGGCGTGGAAAGTAATTTTGGTCGCTTAACCGGCTCGTATAATGTCATTGAAGCGTTGACGACGCTTGCTTATGAAGGTCGCCGTGAAGCCTTCTTCCGTGAGCAGGTCATGGCGGCTTTAACTATTTTACAGCAAGGCCATATTACTGCAGCGGATATGAAAGGCTCCTGGGCCGGTGCCATGGGGCAGCCTCAGTTTATGCCGACCTCATACCTGACCTTTGCTGTTGACGGAAATGGCGACGATAAAGCTGATATCTGGAAAACGGAAGATGATGTTTTTGCTTCTGCGGCCAACTACCTGAGTAAATCAGGTTGGGATGACAAATACACATGGGGACGCCAGGTACGTGTTCCTGATAGGTTGAGCGACACCCTGAAAGGTGTGGAATCCCAAAAGATGAAAACGTTGTCTGAGTGGGATCAACTGGGTGTGCGCCGTTTGAATGGCACTGCGCTACCTAAGGTAGATATCAATGCATGGCTGGTGCAACCAGACGATAATCATGGCAGAGCTTACTTAGTGTACGGTAATTACCAAACATTACTGAAATGGAACCGGTCGCATTATTTTGCGTTAGCCGTCAGTACACTGGCAGACAGTATTCGGTAGCTGCGGATTTAGCTGAACAAAAAACGATATGCGTTATTAATTGCGAATAATAAAAAACCCGGCAGCAATGCCGGGTTTTTTGATCTGGTCTTGATCAACCTTGTTTGATCAAAGCTTGAAGTCGTCCAGAGATTTACCTTCATCCAGTGCTTTTTTAAGAGCGCTTGGCGTGCGGCCTTGGCCTGTCCAGGTTTTCTCTTCACCGTTTTCATCGATGAACTTGTATTTAGGCGGGCGAGCTGCACGCTTGGTTTTTGCTTTACCAATGTTTGCCATCAGTTCTTCAGGATCAATACCATCAGCCAGTAGCATATCTCGGTATTGCTTCAGTTTTTCTTCGCGCTCTTTTTCTTTCGCAATTTCTTCCGCTTCTGATTCTTCACGTTCATCAACCACGGTCTGAAGTTTTTCCAGGGCTTCTTTCAGTTGCTCCAGTGAATATTCACGAGCAAGTGCACGAAGACTACGAAGGTTTAATAGCGCTTTCATTGCATCAGACATTTCAAATTTCCTGTTGGCGTTATACTAATTATTAGTGAATCACTTTATATCTGCAATAGTAATACTTTTTAAACCCAACTGCCAAATAAAATTGTTAGTTTGCATTATTAATCAGGCGGTTTTTTATACTTGAACTTTATCTTTGAACAATGAAAGGCGGCACCATTCGTTTTTTTGCTTGTTAATAAAATGGGGGAGTACGAATATTTTAACTTGCTGTAATGCTAATAATTTCATATTCATTTACAGTGCGTTTTGGGCGCAAATGTAAGTAAATACAGAAGATTAGTGCAGTAGTATTAACTCAAAGTAGCAGATATTGGCTTTCTGTAGTTGCAAATCAGATAACAAAAAGTAGAATACGCGATTCCTTGACTAAGGGTAGAGGTGCATTATCTATCAGTAACTGGCGGGAGGTGACCCCGAGGAACGTCAGTGAAAGGAGCTAATGCCGAAGTAAGGCTGGTCTGTCAAATCACCTTGCTGGGGTTGTCACTGAAAGGGACAACACTGCCATAGTAACTTACAATTAACTATGGAGCGCTACTGTGGGGTCGGGAGGGGCATCAGTCTCTTTCCTATATCGCTTCCCATCACGGTTGACATCGGTACCGTGTTTAACAGTAGATCTCCAACCACGATCGGTTGTAGTAGAGATCATGAACCTAGTAGATTTTTCCCAATCCTCCATTTCCATTTTACCGCCACTCGTGGCGTTAAGCCTTGCTATTCTTACTCGACGAGTGCTTATCTCGCTGGGTATTGGCATTTTGATCGGTGCGTTATTGCTGACTGATTTCAGTATGTTCAATACTGTCTCTTATTTGAGAAACAAAATTGAAGGGCTGTTTATAGATGGTGACAGCATCAATACCTGGAATATGAGTATTGTTGCTTTCTTGCTTTTATTAGGCATGACCACAGCATTACTGACGCTCTCTGGTGGTACGCGTGCTTTTGCACAATGGGCGCAAACTAAGATTAAAAGTAAACGCGGTGCAAAACTTTTAGCGGCTTTTCTTGGCGTGTTTATTTTTGTTGATGATTATTTCAACAGCTTGGCGGTTGGTTCGATTTCCCGGCCAGTCACCGACCGCTTTTATGTTTCCCGCTCAAAACTGGCTTATATTCTGGACTCCACTGCCGCACCTATGTGTGTACTGATGCCTGCATCCAGTTGGGGGGCATATATCATTACAGTGGTGGGGGGTATTTTGGTTTCACATGGTGTGACTGAATATTCTGCGTTAAGCGCCTTCATGCAATTGGCACCTATGAATTTTTACGCTGTGTTCGCGCTGCTGATGGTATTTGTTGTTGCCTGGTTCCAATTAGATGTTGGTTTGATGAAGAAGCATGAAGTTCAGGCCAGTCATGCTCGCGGGTTTGACAATGAAGAAGTTCATGCCGAAGCCAAAGATTTGAATGACGAACTTGAAATAGAAGAAAGTGAAAATGGAAAAGTGGGCGATCTCATTATTCCTATTCTGGTACTGGTGGCAGCCACATTATTCTTCATGATCTACACCGGTAATCAGAGTTTGCAGGCTGACGGTAAACCGTTTTCTATTCTTGGCGCATTTGAGTCTACCGATGTTGGGGCCTCTTTGTGTTACGGCGGTCTGCTGGGGTTATTATCGGCACTGGTTGCCGTTGGACGCCAGGCTATTCCGGTAAAGCACATTGCGCATGCTTTATGGATTGGTGCGAAATCCATGTTCGGTGCCATTCTTATTCTGTTTTTTGCCTGGACAATCGGTAGCATAATCAGCGATATGGCAACAGGTAAATTCCTGTCGACTTTGGTTCAGGGCAATATTAACCCTGTCTGGTTGCCTGTGATTCTGTTTCTGCTGGCCGGTATTATGGCTTTCTCGACCGGTACGTCCTGGGGCACCTTTGGTATTATGTTGCCGATAGCCGGCGATCTGGCTGCGGCAACTGACATCAGCCTGATTCTGCCTATGCTCAGTGCGGTACTGGCTGGTTCTGTTTTTGGCGATCACTGTTCACCTATTTCAGACACCACCATATTGTCTTCAACGGGGGCACGCTGTAATCACATTGACCATGTGTCGACACAGTTGCCTTACGCATTGTCCGTTGCACTCGTTTCTGCGGTAGGCTTTACCGTGTTAGGGATGACAGAATCTCTGGCGGTGTCTTTTGTGGCTGCGACAGTCGCTTTCTTACTGGTTTGTGTATCCCTTGCCTGGATTGCCAAACGCCCGCTGAAAGGCGCGTAAGAGCAGCTTAGCCATCGTAGAAAGATGGCACTGAACCGGCTTAGTCTGCACTGAGCCGGTTTTTTTATCTCTGTGTACAGTAATTCATCGTAAAGTGGTCTCACCGCATGAAGCCGGGAGCCAGACTTCCAATTCGCATTCTTCTTCGGTAGCATCTTGCGATATTCAGAGTGATGCGGAAAGCCTGATGGCGCAAATGTATTTTTATTACTCGGCGATGAATGCCGGGAAGTCGACGACGCTGTTGCAGTCGTCTTTTAACTATCGTGAACGCGGCATGTCGCCGGTAATTTTTACCGCAGCCATTGATAACCGGTTTGGTCAGGGTAAGGTCAGTTCCAGAATTGGTCTGTCTGAAGAGGCTGAACTGTATAGCCCGGAAGATAACCTGTGGGATAAGCTGTCTCAGATGAACAGCTTGTCACGAGTGGATTGCGTGTTAATGGATGAATGCCAGTTCCTGACGAAAGATCAGGTTCACCAGTTGACTGAAGTGGTCGATAAACTGGATATTCCTGTGCTTTGCTATGGCTTGCGTACCGATTTTCGTGGTGAGCTGTTTGAAGGTAGTCAGTACCTGCTGGCCTGGGCCGATAAACTGGTCGAACTGAAAACCGTTTGTCATTGCGGCCGAAAAGCGAACATGGTGATTCGCCATGATGCGTCAGGTAAAGCCATTGCGGATGGCGATCAGGTTGAAATCGGTGGTAATGACAGATACGTATCAGTTTGCCGGAAGCATTATAAAGAAGCGATGGGTCAAGCTCGTCAGGCGGCGAAAAGCGCCTGATAAAGCCAGCGTAATAATGGAAATGAAATAAAAAAGGAAGCTGCTGAAGCTTCCTTTTTAATGGGGTTTGTCGCAGGCTTTAGCCTTTATGCCTTTCCTGCAGTTTGGCAATCACATCAGACAGGCTCAGACCCTGATCCTGAAGTAACACTATCAGGTGATACATCAGGTCGGCTGATTCGGAAATTACCTCCTCTTTGTCACCCGCCGTTGCCGCAAGCGCGACTTCAACGCCTTCTTCGCCCACCTTCTGCGAAATCCGTTTGGTGCCACGAGCGTAAAGGCTGGCGGTGTAAGAGGACTCAGGATCGGCGCCTTTGCGGGCTGCCAGCACTTGCTCCAGTCGGTGAAGAAACACCAGATCGGGGGCGGTGGCAGTGTCTCCGCTGTCTGTGCTGCCCTTGTCGAAACAGGTGGTTGTACCGAGATGGCAGGTGGGGCCAACAGGCTCGGCGCTGACCAGGAGGGTGTCCTGATCACAGTCGAGCTGAATTTGTTTGAGTTGCAGCACATTGCTGGATGTCTCGCCTTTAGTCCAAAGACGTTGTTTGCTGCGTGACCAGAAAGTCACCTGCCGGGTATCCAGCGTTTTGCTGAGGGCTTCATCATTCATGTAGCCCAGCATCAGTACCTGGCCGCTGCGGCTGTCCTGCACTACGGCGGGGACCAGACCGTCGACCTTGTCCCAATTAATTTCACTGCTCAGGCTCATAGTCGGATCTCCACCTGTTGTTGTTTGAGGTATTGCTTGAGTTCGCCAATGTTAATGATTTGCTTGTGGAAAACCGAAGCGGCGAGGGCGCCGTCAACTCCGGCGATAGTAAAGGCATCGGCAAAATGCGCCATTTCACCGGCGCCGCCGGAGGCAATAAGCGGCACTTTGCAAATGTCACGAACCAGATTCAGCTGAGTCAGATCATAGCCCTGACGAACACCATCCTGGTTCATCATGTTCAATACGATTTCACCTGCCCCGCGGCGCTGCACTTCCTCAATCCAGTCAGCGGTTTGCCACTGGGTGACCTGGGTGCGGCTTTCATCACCGGTGAACTGGTAAACCTGATACTGACCGGTTTTGGCATCAAAGTAAGAATCGATACCCACCACAATACACTGCACACCGAATTTATCTGCCAGCTCAGTGATCAGCGCAGGGTTGGCTAACGCCGGCGAATTGATAGAAATTTTATCCGCGCCAAATTGCAGTATTTGCTGGGCATCGTCGGCTGATTTAATACCGCCCGCGACACAGAACGGAATATCGATGACTTCAGCGACACGTTCGACCCAGCTTTTGTCAACGACACGGCCATCGCTGGACGCTGTGATATCGTAGAAAACTAACTCATCGGCCCCTTCTTCCGCGTAGCGTTTTGCCAGCGGAACGATGTCACCGATAATTTCGTGATTTCGGAACTGGACACCCTTAACGACCTGGCCGTCACGGACATCCAGGCAGGGAATAATGCGTTTTGCTAACATGTCAGGCTCCTTGTCACTCGTTCCAGCAGGCAAATGCCTGCTCTGCGGTAAATTTACCGTCCAGCAGGGCACGGCCGACAATCACGCCGGCAACGCCTGAGCCTTTCAGTGCAGCAATGTCATCCAGTGATCCGATACCGCCGGATGACTGGAACTGAACGTCTGGGTATTGCGCACATAAGTCGCGGTACAAATCGACATTAGAGCCAGCCAGCGTGCCGTCGCGGGAGATATCCGTACACAGAACATGTTTAAGGCCCACGGTGCGGAAGTCTTCAATCAGGGCTTCAATGGTGACGCCTGAATCTTCCTGCCAGCCGGAGACGGCCACTTTGCGCTGGCCGTTGTCATCGATGTTGACGTCCAGCGCCAGTACGATGCGCTCCGGGCCGTATTTTTCCATCCAAGCCTTAACAACTTCCGGTTGTTTAACCGCGGTTGAACCAATCACAACACGCTGCGCGCCGGCATTCAGTAAGTCGGCAACATCTTGCTCGCTGCGAACGCCGCCTCCAATCTGGATATTGGCAGGCGTGCTGGCCAGCAGGGCACGGATTAAATCGAGCTGGCGAGCAGAGGTGTCTTTCGCGCCGGTCAGATCAACCAGGTGCAGCCAGTCAGCCCCTGCCTGATGATACAGCGCAAACTGTTCTGCGGGGTTTACTTTATACTCGGTTACCTGACCGTAATCGCCCTGAAACAGGCGGACGACCTGGCCATCTATTAAATCGAGTGCGGGAATAATCATAACCAGTCCTTGTCGTCCTACATATCGAGAAAGTTTTGAATCAGTTGTGCACCGGTTTTACCGGAACGTTCAGGGTGAAACTGCACACCGTAGTAATTACCGCTTTGCACTGCGGCAGTAAATGGCTGGCCGTATTCACAGCTGGCTATCGTTCTGCCTTGCTCGGTGTTAAACGCCGGCATGGCGTAGCTGTGGACGAAATAGAAATAACTGCCAGCAGGGATGCCGTTAAATAATGGGTGGCCCTCTTCCGGAGTAATGGTATTCCATCCCATGTGCGGTAAGGGCAGCTCACCGGTGCGCATTTTCTGCACCGGTGCCGGACAAAGCTTCAGACAGGGCACGCGTTCTGTACCATTCAGGCCTTGTTCTTCTGAGTAGTCACCCAGCAGCTGCATGCCCAGACAGATACCCAGCAAGGGTTTGTCGACCTGGCTTACCAGTGTGATTAGGTCGCGCTCGGCCAGGTTTTTCATAGCCTCGCTGGCGGTCCCTACACCGGGCAGGAAGAGTTTATCTGCCGCCAGTACAATCTCAGGATCCCGGCTGACGGTCACTTGATAACCCAAACGCTCAATGGCAAATCGCACGGATGACACGTTGGCGCACCCTGTATCAATGATGACAACTTTCTGAGTTGAATCAGTCATTACAGCACCCCTTTACTGCTCGGCAGCTCGTTGCCTTCCACTTTAATGGCCTGGCGCAAGGTACGGCCAAAGGCTTTAAACAGGCTTTCAACGATGTGGTGATCGTTGTTGCCATCGGAAGAAAGGTGCAGCGTGCAGGCCAGTGTATCGGTCAGGGAGCGGAAGAAGTGCGGGACCATTTCCGTTGACAGATCACCGACGTTTTCACGGCTGAACTTGGCATCGAATTTCAGATAGGGGCGGCCGGATAAGTCCAGCGCACACTGAGCCAGGCATTCGTCCATTGGCAGACTGAAGCCAAAGCGGCCGATGCCGCGTTTGTCGCCCAGCGCTTCTTTCAGCGCCTGGCCCAGTGCCAGTGCGGTGTCTTCCACACTGTGGTGGTCATCAATGTGCAGGTCGCCATCCACTGTCAGGATGAGCTGGAAGCCGCCGTGAGTCGCAATCTGATCCAGCATGTGATCGAAAAAGCCCAGACCGGTCTGAATCACGTTGCCGCCGGACTGATCCAGATTGACCTTCACTCTGATGTCGGTTTCTTTGGTCTTGCGGACCACTTCGGCAATGCGGGGACGGGTGGTGAGATCGGCCACTATCTGCTGCCAGTTCAGGCTTTCACGCTGGTACTGGATACCCCGGATAGCCATGTTGCCGGCCAGTTGCAGATCGGTCTGGCGATCGCCGATAACCGCAGAGGTGGCAAAATCGACACGGCCTTGTTGCAGGTAGTCTTTGACCAGGCCGAGCTTGGGCTTGCGGCAACTGCAGTTGTCGTGTTCAAAATGCGGGCAGATCAGCACATCATCGAAGCGAACTCCCTGAGACTCGAAAATGGCCATCATCATATTGTGCGGAGCATCAAAGTCAGCCTGCGGGTAACTGTCTGTGCCCAGTCCGTCCTGATTGGTCACCATGACCAGTTTATAGCCTGCATCCTGCAGTTTTAGCAGGGCAGGGATGACGAAGGGCTCCAGCTCAAGTTTGTCCAGCCGATCGACCTGGAAGTCTACCGGCGGTTCGGCAATCAAAGTGCCGTCGCGATCAATAAAGAGAATTTTTTCCTTGCTCACAATAGAATCCTTCCAAATTACGAAATCTTTTCCAGCTGAGTGCGGATGAAGGCCAGGGTCTTCTCGCATTCATCCCGGCTGCCAATACTGATACGGATACAGTTCTCGATCGGAGAGCGGCGCAGAATAATGCCGTTATCCCACAGGGCTTTGAACATGGCATCACCGTCAGGAAAACGTACCAGCAGATAGTTACCATAGCCGTCGTATACCGTCACACCCGGTAACATACCCAGTCCAGCTTGCAGGTAAGCCCGGTTTGCGCTCAGATCGAGCACCTGAAATTTGGTTCTGGCCAGACCGGCGGGCGACAGTGCCTGAACCGCAATATCCGCCACAGGGATAGGTACCGGGTAAGGCGCTATCACTTTCAGCAGCAAATCAATCACCACTGAGTTGGCCAGTGTGAAGCCACAACGCAGGCCAGCCAGGGCAAAGGCTTTAGACAGGGTACGCAGGATCACCAGGTTCGGGAACTGTGCCAGCAAATCAACCGTGGAAGCTTCCGGACAGAAATCGATATAGGCTTCGTCCATCACCACCAGGGCTTTGTCTTGCGTCATGTTCAGCAGCGTAATAATGTCATCACGGCGAATGAGGTTGCCGGTCGGGTTGTTAGGGCTGCAGACAAAGACCAGTTTGACGCCGTCCAGGTTATCGGCAATCGAAGGTAAATCCAGCTGCCAGTCAGCGGTCAGCGGTACCTGCTTGACCCCCACATCAAAGGTCTCGGCACTGATGCTGTACATGCCGTAAGTCGGCGGGCAGTAAAGAATGCTGTCTTGCTTAGGCTCACAGAAAGTGCGGACCAGCAACTCAATGCCTTCGTCAGCCCCACGCGAAGTCAGCACCTGGGATTTATCGACACGCGCATAATCGGCATAGGCCTGAATCAGCGCTTCTGGCTGGCAGGAGCTGTAGCGGTTCAGGCGGTCACACTGAATCTTGTATTCATTGACGAACGGCGACTCGTTGGCATTCAGCCAGATGTCACCACTGCCGCCAAGGCGGCGGGCAGACTGGTATGGCGTGAGTTCGCGAACGGTTTTACGAGCCAGTAATTCAGGGTTCATCTTAAGCCTCTTTCAACGTCGATGAGCGTGATTGTTTGATTTTTTCTACCCGGATGCTGACGGCACGGCGGTGTGCGTCCAGACCTTCTGCGGTTGCCATGGTTTCCACCGTCGGCGCCAGTTCCAGCAGACCATCGGCACTGAGCTCCTGCACCGTCATACGCTTGGTAAAGTCGGCCAGACCCAGGCTGGAATACGTTTTGGTATAACCATAAGTAGGCAATACGTGGTTGGTGCCTGAGGCGTAATCGCCTACGGATTCCGGCGACCAGTGCCCCAGGAAAATCGAGCCGGCGTTATCCAGCAGAGGCACTAAATCACGCGGGTTACGGGTCTGAACAATCAGATGCTCAGGTCCGTAGTGATTTGAGATAGACACGCACTGAGTGATGCTGTCGGCAATGATCATCAGGCTCGAGCCGAGTGCCTGGCGGGCAATATCGGCACGGGACAAACTGCTGAGCTGTTTTGCAATGGCGTCAGCGACGCGGTCGGCAATACTTGGCTCAGGGGTAACCAGCACAACCTGTGAATCTGGTCCGTGCTCAGCCTGACTGAGCAAATCAGCAGCGATAAAATCCGGATCAGCGCCACTGTCGGCAATGACCATGACTTCAGACGGGCCGGCAGGCATGTCAATGGCGGCGCCATTAAAATCATTGCTGACCTGACGTTTGGCCTCGGTAACAAACGCATTACCGGGGCCGAAAATTTTGTCGACTCTGGATACTGATTCGGTGCCGTATGCCATGGCGGCGACAGCCTGCGCACCACCGGCATTGTAGACATCGGTAATGCCGCACAGTTGGGCGACATACAGAATCTCATCGGCGATAGGCGGGGGCGAACAAAGCACCACACGCCGGCATCCGGCAATTTGTGCCGGCACGCCCAGCATCAACACAGTCGACGGTAAGGGGGCGCTGCCTCCCGGAATGTACAGACCCACGGCATTAATGGGCCGGGTGACCTGCTCACAGATAACACCGGGTTGTGTTTCAACCTGCAGTGGCTTGGTTTTTTGCGCTTTATGGAACTTGGCGATGTTGGCGTATGCCTGTTGCAGTGCCTGTTTCATGTCCTCAGACAGTCTGTCAGCGGCGGCCTGAATCTCTTCCTGGCTGACTTTGATTGATTCCGGGCGGACTTTATCGAATTTTTCTGCCAGCTCCAGCAAGGCCTCATCACCGCGTTCGCGAACATCTGTAATGATGTCTTTGACAATTGCCGTCACATTCTCGCCTGCTGTGATGGCCGGGCGTTGCAGTAATGATTCACGCTGCTGTTCACTCAGAGATTGCCATACAACCGTCTTCATGGTGCTTACTCCATCATTTTCTCAATTGGCAGAACGAGAATTGAGCTGGCGCCCAGCGCTTTCAGTTGTTCCATGGTTTCCCAGAACAGATTTTCTGAGCTGACAAGGTGAACGGCGACGCGGCTTTTGTCGTGAGACAGCGGCAGTACGGTAGGGTCTTCCGCGCCAGGCAGTAAGGCTGTCACTTGTTCCAGGCACTCAGTCGGTGCGTGCAGCATGATGTATTTCGACTCTTTGGCCTGAATCACACCTTGCATACGGGTTAACAGACGCTCGATCAACGCTTGTTTGTCGGCGCTGAAATCACCAGAACGCTGAATCAGTACCGCTTTAGACTGCAGGATCACTTCGACTTCTTTCAGGCCGTTGGCCTCGAGTGTCGCACCGGTGGAAACCAGGTCACAGATGGCATCGGCCAGACCGGCACGTGGTGCAACTTCGACTGAGCCATTGAGCATGCAGGTGCTGAATGTCACACCCTGCTCTGTCATGTAGCGCTTCACCAGTTGTGGATAGGTAGTGGCAATGCGCTTACCTTGCAGATCTTGCGGACCTAGGTATTCCTCATCTTTATCAATCGCAATAGACAGACGGCAGCCACCGAAATCCAGGCGACGCAGCATCTCGTAGTGGCTGGGTTCACCCCGCGCCGCACGCTCAAGCCCGACTTCTTCCAGTTCATTTTCACCAATGAAGCCCAGATCAACGACACCATCCATAATCAGGCCGGGAATGTCATCATCACGAACCAGCAGCAGGTCGATGGGCATGTTTTCACAGTGAACCACAAGGCGCTCACCGATCAGATTGAATTTTACACCGCAGCGCTTCAGGAGATCTTTACATTCAGTGCTCAGTCGTCCTTTCTTCTGGATAGCAATGCGTAGTCGTTGTGTTTGCATGATGACATTCCCTATATGCTTAATTTATCTTTTAAATTCAGTGCTAAAACGAAAAACCCCCGGAAGATTTCTCTTCCGGGGGTCTGAATGCTGCTTATATGTAGCGACCGCTGGAAGAGGCGAATTGTCGTCTTCCAGAGTGAGGCGTATCCTCCTGAAAGACTAATCAGGATGATGATGGTGGTGTAGGTTTACCATTTGGATACGCATAATTATGTACTCTGTCTAAATCATTATTGACTGTGGACTTGTTATTCACACTAACCAAGCTACGGCGGTTTTGCAATAGTTAATTAGTACATTTTGGAAATTTCTTTGTGCTGAATGCCACACGGGGATTAGCTTACATACAGCATTTTTTAAACTTCTTGCCGCTACCGCACGTGCAGGGATCATTCCGGCCCACTTTCAGCGGTTCGGTTGCTTCCGGATACTCGCCGTCGATATAGAACCATTGTGGGCTGTTTCCGATCATTTCACGTAAAAATCGTGACTTTTCGTGCAGGCAATATTCTTGGTTTTCGTCACGGTAAAAGGCTTTGAATTCGACATAGCCTTGGGTATCGCTGGCGATCTGGCTACTGACGACCTCAAGCCCAAGCCATTCACTATTGATGGAGTCTGCGATGGCGTCGCGATATTGTTCTGCCTGACAACTGGGGTGGTAAGTCGCGACGACAAAATCGACCAGTCCCAGAACATGCGCGCTGTATCGGGCGCGCATGAGCTGTTCAGGATGCAGGGCCATTGATGGATTCTGGTGGACAAGCTGGCAGCAGCTGGATAAAGGTTGCTGGCTGCCACAAGGACATAATTGTGTGTTTGTCATCATTTATTGCAGTTCTTCTATGCTGGTCACCCATTCTAAAGATTCCAGGTAGCGGTTCGCAACATGTTCACTCTCCAGACCCAGTTTAGAGCACATGCTATCCACCTGATCCCAATCGGCATGATCATAGGCGCACACCAGTGACAGCAGGTATCCCAGTTTTCCGCTGCGGTGAATCAAGGCGTCCTGAATGCTGATATCGAGCGGCAGCATAGGGATCAACACATCGAGCGGCTGATCAAGCAGTGAATCCAGCATCGAGAAAAGCCCCGTCAGAAAAGCACGGTTGCCATTTAATTTCGGGGAAATGTCAGCGGCCAGCAGTTCGCACAGATGGGCCCGTTGCAAAGACAGGCAGTAGAGTGATGACGGCTTGTCACGGGTAACGTGTGAGGTTGCCACAAAACTGATAAAGCGGCGAAGCCTTTCTTCCCCCAGATAAATGAGTGCCTGCTTGAAGGAGGAAATGGGCACAGCACGGTTTGAGGTGATGGCATTCACATGGCGTAATAACTTGTACGATAAGGACAAATCGGTCGCAATGATCTCCTCCGCCTCATCAAAGTTCACCACATCCTGACAGATCTGCTGGTAGAGCCTCAGCGTCGTCAGCGCCGAAGGGCTGAGTGTCTTTTGCTGCATCATTTCGGGCTTGCTGAAGAAATACCCCTGAAACAGATGAAATCCCGCCGCTTTGGCTTCTTTGAATTCGGCGTAGGTTTCCACTTTTTCAGCCAGAAACTGAATTGGCTTGTCTTTGTGGCGGCGAATAAAAAATCGCGCTTTATCAATAGGCGTCAGTTGTAAATCAAATTTAATGATGTGGACGAAAGGCAAAAACCGGTTCCATTCTACGCTCGGGTTAAAATCGTCCAGTGCTATCTGGTAGCCACGCTGATAAAGGTCTTTAACCGTTTCCAGAAGCGTATCTGAGGGGGTGCAGTCTTCCAGCACTTCAATTACAAAAGTATGGGATGGAAAAAGAAGAGGTGTACCTTTAAGCAGGCTTTTTTCAGGAAAGTTGACAAAGGCGAGTTTGCCGCTGCATACATCGTTTGAACCGTTAGAGAAGAAATTGTTCAGTAACAAGCGATTTGTTGCCTCTTCGGGCGGCACATCCGGGAAACAATTTTTGGGCCCGTCGCGAAAGAGCAATTCGTAGCCAATAGTCGTTTTTTCGCGATCTAAAACGGGCTGCCGGGCAAGATAAGAATACATGATATCAGCACTGTTTATGGTTATCGTTGTGTTGGCGAGGGCTTGCATTGCCAGTGATTCTCTTTGGTGAATAGTCCGCATGACAGGAGTGAACCAGTATATTACTAATAATTATCACCGTTGCGTAACATTAGCAGTAGAATTTTCCACTGGTTGTGACCTTTCGCTGAGAAATTGCGCGGCTTGTGATCTTAAGCCCAAAAGATAAGATTGATAAGTAAAAGTAATGCCCGGTGTCGACCCGAATTCAGCCTCAGGTTATGAATCACCGGGTTGTGTGTGAGTGTGAGTATGTATCGCTAGTTTTGGTCAGCCATTCTGAAGCTGCGCATTTGCAGCTGGCAACCGGCAGCTGTGCAGAGCAGAACGGAACCCTGATCATACCAGTCACCCAGCACGGTCCGGGTGGCCTGCTGCCCATCAATGGTTAAATCATGAACGGCCGGGCGATGGGTATGGCCATGAATCATATGGGTCACTTGGTGTTCTGACATTAAATCAGTGACAGCTTGTGGCGTCACATCCATGATGTCATAGGACTTCATCTGATTGTTGCTACTGCTGCCAGAGCGCATCTTGCGGCCAACAGCCTGGCGCCATGCCAGCGGTAGGCGCAAAAATAGCCATTGAATAAATGGATTATGGACTTTTTTCCGGTAACGCTGATAGCTTTCATCCAGGGTACACAAAGTGTCACCATGCAAAATCAGCGTTGGCGTACCGTACAGGTCAATCACAGTGTGCTCTGGTAATAACATGACGCCCGTTTCACGGCTGAATTGCTTGCCGATCAGGAAATCACGGTTGCCATGAATGAAAAAACAGGGCACACCGGAATCCGTCAATGCTTTAAATGCACATTTGATCTGGCGGTGAAAGGCATTGTCGTCGTCATCACCAATCCACATTTCAAACAGATCGCCCAACACATAGAGTGCTTCGCATTGGGTTGCCTCGGTTGACATAAAGTGCAGAAAACAATCGGTAATATCAGGGCGATCCGCACTCAGGTGCAAATCAGCTATAAAACATATGGTCATAAGTATTGAGACAGGTGGCCGGTATGAACGGCCACCTTGGCAGGGAATTATTCTTCGATGGTAACAGAATTGATGACAACTTCTTCAACCGGCACGTCCTGATGGACATAGCCCCAGTTACCTGTCGCAACCGCTTTGATCTTGTTGACGATATCCATACCTTCAACCACTTCACCAAATACGCAGTATCCCCAACCATCTGGTGTTTCAGATTTGAAATCCAGGAAGTTGTTATCATTCACGTTGATGAAGAATTGAGAGCTTGCGGAATGTGGTTCCATGGTGCGGGCCATCGCGATGCTGCCAGTTTTGTTGCTCAGACCATTGTTAGCTTCATTCTTGATTGGTGCACGGGTTTCTTTTTCAACCATGCCGGACGCCATACCGCCGCCCTGAACCATGAAGCCGTCAATCACACGGTGAAACAGCGTACCATTGTAGAAACCGTCACGGCAGTACTGCAGGAAGTTCGCACTGGTTTCCGGAGCTTTTTCTGTGTTGAGCTGGATTTTAATATCACCAAAAGTGGTGTGAAGCGTTACCATGAGCTTATCCTTAACTGGAGTGTATTGCTTTAAACCCTGAATTCTAACGAACTAAGGCAAAGCGTCAATACAGTTTATACAGGTGAACCAAGTTAATTCTATAACTATAGAAGAGGGTTGGGATTGGTAAAATCGGTACTGCACCCGTTAACCATGCCAATCGCGCTGAACCTAGCATCTTGAGGCGACTTGGGTATAATCAGCCCTTTGAATCGTAACCCCCGAAATGAGTAATTATCAGACATGTTAAAGATCTATAACTCACTGACAAGACAAAAAGAGGAATTTAAACCCATAGTGCCTGGCAAAATAGGCATGTACGTCTGCGGGGTTACTATTTACGATTTATGTCACATCGGCCACGGCCGCACCTTTGTTGCATTCGACGTGGTGTCACGCTACTTGCGTTACAGTGGCTATGATCTGACATTTGTCCGTAATATCACAGATATTGACGATAAAATTATTAAACGCGCGGCAGAAAACGGTGAAAGCTGTGACTCTCTGACCGAACGTCTGATCGGCGAAATGTACGCCGATTTTGATGCCTTGGGTATGGCGCGTCCGGATATTGAGCCTCGTGCGACCAAATTCATTCCGGAAATTGTTGCGCTGTGTGAACGTCTGATCGAACGCGGTTTCGCGTACGTGGCAGACAATGGCGACGTGATGTTTGAAGTCAGTAAGTTTGACGAATACGGTAAGTTGTCTGGCCAGGATCTGGAACAGCTGCAGGCCGGTGCGCGTGTTGATATTGAAACGGCAAAACGCAGCCCACTGGATTTCGTGCTGTGGAAAATGTCCAAACCGGGCGAGCCGACCTGGGAATCACCATGGGGACCTGGTCGTCCGGGCTGGCACATTGAATGTTCTGCAATGAACTCGGCCATTCTGGGCGATCATTTTGACATTCACGGCGGCGGCTCTGATCTTCAGTTCCCGCATCACGAAAATGAAATTGCGCAATCCTGCTGTGCCCATGATACCCAGTATGTGAATACCTGGATGCACAGCGGTATGGTGATGGTTGATCGTGAGAAGATGTCCAAATCACTGGGTAACTTTTTCACCATTCGTGATGTGCTGGAGCATTACGATGCTGAAACGGTTCGTTATTTCCTGATGTCTGGCCATTATCGCAGCCAGCTCAATTACAGCGAAGAGAACCTGAAGCAGGCACGCTCTGCGCTGGAGCGTCTGTATACGGCACTGCGCGGTCTGGATACGGATGTAGCCGCACAGGGTGGTGAAGCCTTCATTGAGCGCTTTACCACGGCGATGGATGATGACTTCAACACGCCTGAAGCTTACTCTGTGATGTTTGATATGGCGCGTGAGATTAATCGCCTGAAAGGTGAAGATCTGAAGGCGGCTTCTGCACTTGGCGCTCAACTGCGCGCACTGGCTGAAGTACTGGGATTGCTGGCGCAGGATCCTGAAACCTTCCTGCAAAGCAGTGCAAAGGCAGACGATGTGGCTGAGATTGAATCACTGATCCAGCAACGTCTGGATGCCCGAGCTGCGAAAGACTGGGCAGCTGCAGATGCCGCACGTGATACGCTGACCGCCATGGGAATCATTCTTGAGGATGGTCCGCAAGGTACGATCTGGCGTCGTAAATAGCTGTTTATCAGACACTTGGACAGCTGAGTGAAAAAGCCCTCTTGCGAGGGCTTTTTTGTGCGTGCGGATTGTGTTCGTTTTTCTGGGATCATTTAGTGGCAGGCGCTGAGACGATCCTGTCATCGGGATGTGCGAGTTCACTGCCGCAATGCTTACAGAAGACGGCGTCGGTTTCATGGCCCGGCCGCGAGCAGTTCATGCACTTCACCAGGGTGCGGTGTAACTGACTCTGATGGCCAATCTCCGCAGTGATAATGCCGGTGGGAACGGCGATGATGGAATAGCCCATCAGCATAGTGAATGAGGCGAGCGTTTTACCGAGATCCGTCTGAGGTACCAGGTCACCATAACCCACAGTCGTTAAGGTCACTATGGCCCAGTAAATACTGTAAGGAATGCTGGTAAAGCCATGTTCTGGTCCTTCAATCACAAACATGAGTGAACCAAATACAGTCACCAGCACTGCGACAGTAGTGAAAAAGATCAGGATCTTGCGGCTGGATTGTAATAAAGACCTCAGCAGTAAATTAGAATCCTGCAAATACCTAACCAGTTTTAAGATCCGGAATATACGCATTACCCTCAGCAACCGGATGACCATCAGATAGTGCGCGGCCGGAAAAAGAAACACCAGATAGGTGGGTAAGATGGCAAGAAAATCGACAATGCCGTAAAAACTCCGGGCATACGCAGCCGGCTTGGGTGAGCAGTACAGCCTGAGCAGATACTCGAGCGTAAAGATCAGCGTAAACCCCCATTCCATCAGGTAGAACAGCTGTCCCCACTTCTGGCTTATCGGGCTGACAGACCCGAGCATCAGAACAATAATCGATGCCAGTATGGTCAGAATTAATGTGATATCAAATGCTTTGCCCGCCGGGGTGTGGGTGCCAAAAATGGTGATGTAGAGTCTTTCTTTTCTTGTTGAGTGGGACATAACTAACATCTGAGTGATTGAAAAATAAAGCATACTTAAGAGTTGCTGCCTTTGCCAGAGCCATTTCCGCGCTGTTTGTACCTGCTGCCGGTAAGAGCTTATTTGGTTTACAGCAGCAGGGGGAAGGTAAGACTTACTGCACCTATTTTACTGTTTTTGTTTTCTATTCTGGCTTCATTTATCAATGATATGTGTTCAGATGCTTATTGGTGGTCAAAAAGTCATTCAATGACATTGTCGTTCTGAGCGTTACTGGATTAGGCTTTATGTGGCGTGAATACTACCCAGAATGGGGTATGAGCCTGTAGCCGTTTGGGGAGCCAATCTGTTGTCACTTTTGGGAATTAAATTACCGATATGAAAATTAATTTCATGTTGCGGCATGTCTAAATATTTGTTTTGTGAATGATTCTAATTGAGTTGCTTTTTAAATAATTGATTTTATTTGTTTTTGATGAGTGGTGACATCTTTCTGATGTATGCGTTTAGCATGATCCAGATCAAGCCCCACCTGGCAATGAAGTCATAAAATCAGTTTTGAAAGCAATTTACTAAGTGTGCTCAATCGGCGATAAGCGCTCTCATGGCAAGGAATCAGAGACGTATCCTTACTAAAAAGTTTTCAATCTTAAAGTTAGGAGTTTGACTATGCCTGTAACGAATTTGGCAGAACTCGATGCAATGGTTGCCCGTGTAAAAGCAGCACAGAAGATTTTTGCCACCTACTCGCAGGAGCAAGTAGACAAGATTTTCCGTGCCGCCTCTCTGGCGGCAAACAATGCCCGTATTCCTCTGGCCCAGCAAGCCGTACAAGAGTCTGGCATGGGGATCGTTGAAGACAAGGTGATCAAAAACCACTTTGCCTCTGAATTTATTTACAACAAATACAAAGACGAAAAGACCTGCGGCATTCTGGAGGAGAACGATGAGTTCGGCACCATCACCATCGCAGAGCCTGTCGGTATCATCTGCGGCATTGTGCCGACGACAAACCCAACTTCAACCGCTATCTTCAAATCTCTGATTTCACTCAAAACCCGTAACGGTATTATTTTCTCTCCGCACCCACGGGCGAAAGAATCGACCAACGCTGCGGCGAAACTGGTATTGGATGCCGCCGTCGCGGCTGGCGCACCTAAAGATATCATTGGCTGGATCGATCAGCCTTCGGTTGAGTTGTCCAATGCCCTGATGAAGCACCCAGACCTAAACCTGATTCTGGCCACCGGTGGTCCGGGCATGGTGAAAGCGGCTTACTCGTCTGGCAAACCGGCCATTGGCGTCGGCGCAGGTAATGTGCCTGTGGTGATTGACGAAACGGCCGATGTAAAACGTGCGGTGGCATCTGTGCTGATGTCTAAGACATTTGATAATGGCGTGGTGTGTGCCTCAGAGCAGGCCGTAATCGTAATGGATGAAATCTATGACGAAGTGAAGGCGCGTTTTGCCAGCCACAAAGGGTATGTGCTGAGCAAAGAAGAGGCCGACAAAGTCCGCAAAGTGATTTTGATTGAAGGTAATCTGAACGCCAATATCGTGGGCCAGCCTGCTACAAAAATTGCTGAAATGGCAGGGGTGTCGGTTCCTTCTGATACCAAGGTACTGATTGGTGAAGGCGAGGCCATCACGATCGATGAAGAGTTTGCCCATGAGAAACTGTCGCCAACCCTGGGGATGTTCCGTGCCAAAACCTTTGAAGATGCGGTAGATATGGCCTGTAAGATGGTTGACCTTGGCGGTATTGGTCATACCTCGGGTTTATATACCAACCAGGATGTCAATGAAGAGCGCATTAAGTACTTTGGCGATAAGCTGAAAACCGCGCGTATTCTGGTGAACATCCCAACCACCCACGGCGGTATCGGTGATCTGTACAACTTCAACATAGCACCATCTTTGACTTTAGGCTGCGGTTCTTGGGGGGGGAACTCTATCTCTGAAAACGTCGGGCCTAAACATTTGATTAACAAGAAAACAGTGGCGAAGCGAGCTGAAAATATGCTGTGGCATAAACTGCCTAAGTCGATCTATTTCCGCCGTGGCAGCCTGCCTGTGGCGCTGACGGATCTGGAAGATAAGAAACGTGCCTTTCTGGTGACCGACCGTTTCCTGTTTAACAACGGCTATGCCGATGAAGTGATGACGCTGCTCAAAGCACAGGGCATAGATGTCCATGCTTTCTACGATGTGGAAGCCGATCCAACACTGACGATCGTCAAAAAAGGTGCGGAAGCCATGAAGAGCTTCCAGCCTGATGTGATCATTGCACTGGGTGGCGGTTCACCGATGGACGCCGCGAAAATCATGTGGGTGATGTATGAACATCCGGATACCCACTTCGAAGAGCTGGCGATGCGCTTTATGGATATCCGTAAACGTATCTACAAATTCCCGAAAATGGGTAAAAAAGCAGAGTTGGTTTGTATTACAACCACGTCAGGGACGGGGTCTGAAGTGACGCCGTTTGCGGTCGTCACCGATGATGAAACAGGCGCGAAATACCCGCTGGCTGATTATGAGCTGACACCTCAGATGGCAATCGTTGATGCCAATCTGGTAATGAACATGCCAAAATCACTGACTGCGTTTGGTGGTTATGACGCTGTGACCCATGCGTTGGAAGCCTATGTGTCTGTGCTGGCAAACGAGTATTCAGATGGCCAGGCATTGCAGGCACTGCAACTGCTCAAGCAATACCTGCCTTCCAGCTATGCCAACGGTGCGAAAGACCCGATTGCCCGTGAGAAAGTCCATAACGCGGCAACCATCGCCGGTATTGCTTTTGCCAATGCGTTCCTGGGCGTCTGTCACTCTATGGCACACAAGATAGGTGCTGAGTTCCATATTCCACATGGTCTGGCAAATGCCTTGCTGATTGCGAATGTGGTGCGCTATAACGCGAACGACAATCCAACCAAGCAGACGGCTTTCTCTCAGTACGACCGCCCGCAAGCTCGTCGTCGCTATGCCGAAGTGGCTGATCACCTGGGCCTTTCTCAGCCCGGTGACCGTACCGCACAGAAAATTGAGCGCTTGCTGAGCTGGCTGGATGCACTGAAAGACGATTTGGATATTCCTAAGTCAATTCAGGCGGCAGGGGTATCAGAATCTGACTTCCTGGCGAAACTGGATGAACTGGCTGTCGAAGCCTTTGATGATCAGTGCACCGGCGCGAACCCGCGTTATCCGCTGATTGCAGAGCTGAAAGAGGTGCTACTGGCTTCTTATTACGGAAAGGCGTATGTCGAAGGCGAAACCTTTGAAGGCACGACTGTGATTAAGAAGAATGCAGATCAAAAACCTGCGGAAGTCATTCAGGCTGCTCCTGCGGCCCGAAGCAAGAAGGTTGCGGCTAAGGCTTGATAGCCTATCGCTGAGTGAAACAAAAACCCGCCATCTGGCGGGTTTTTTTATACCATTTGCAGATTACGGCCTATGGCATTAGTAGATTGCGAGGACAAAGACGGGACTCGCTGCAGTGACAGGGGATCAGACCACTTCAGCTTCAATCATTCTGCCATTGAAATAGTCGTTCGAGACTATGTACTCAGCACTACGGGCAATTTCATACTGCATGGGCAGGCTGAGTAGGGTGCTGGGTGGCAGATCATGCCGCTCATCAAAGATCAGCGGGAAAACGCCACCAACACGAATTTTGTACTGCGCCAGCTCTTTGGACCAGCTTTGAGTAAAGCCCGCCAGCATGGCTTTGGAACTGCTGCTCAAAGGTATGGGATTATCCGGCCGGCAAGCAGCTAAATTGATAATCACACCGGACTGGTGATGTTCGCGCATGTAGCTTGCGGTCTGTTTACCAAAGGAAAGAAACGCTGATGTACCTTCCGTCATGAGCTGGCAGAATTCTTCAACTGAGGTCTGGGTTAAGAGCATGGGAATATCGACACCCAGCCAACAGTTGATCAGTACATCGATTTTTCCGTATTGCTCGTGTACCGCATGAATGGCACTGGCAATAGTGGCTTCTTTATTATCGGAAAGACAAAGTGCATAGCACTCGCTGCCTTTGGCTAAACATTCCTGATGGTTGATGTGCAATCGTTCACTGTCTGTATCTACCAGGGCTATCCGTGCGCCTAATGAAGAGAAATGGAACGATGCGGCTTTTCCTAATGGGCAGCCTGCAGCAGTAATAAGAATAACTGAGTCTGCAATATTCATAGCGCAATCTTCCTATATGTGGATACCTAGAAGTCGTAACAGCAATGACGGCTTTAACCATCCTCACCTTCACTATTCAATAAACTAATAACACCCTGATAATGTTAAATCTTAGTTAAGTACGCAGGTAAAGCGGCATTGAATTGTTTGGCATATGACGCTTGTCACGAAATTTAGTACTTTGTGAGATGTCGCGAAAAATTGCTTAATTGACTGAAAAATAACGAAAAGAAAAGGTGATGGTGATCAGCAGACCTTAGCAACGGCGCCATACATTTCAGCGGAACGTTTGGCTCGGATAAGGTTAAGGTAGAGATCCTGCGGGGACCCTTTGATCGGTTCCGGCTGGGTGGGAGGCAGGCGGCGGCGCTCATGCCCGGACAGGTTATGGTACAGCTCTTCAGGCAAACCTTTAGTGTCCTGGGGGGGGAACGTTATTGCTATGGGTTGTAACGAGCTGAGTAAGCGGGTTGCGGAAAGCCCGCCATAATGGAACGCTCGTGACTGCTCTGCACCACGGGGATAGCAGAACTCGGATGTCGACAGCGGGGCAGGGTCTTGCAATTCGAAATAAGAGCGCAACTGCTCTTCTGTGGTCGCAGGGGGCAGCGGTTTTTCGGTCGGCGTGGTTTCCAGATAATCCGGCGATAACATAGCCAGCATCAGTGCGAAGTCAGATCGGCGCCCCTGCTCAACCGCGCGGTTGAGCTGGTTACCAAGCTGCACTTCACTGATAAGCTGTGCTTTGTCTATGGTATGGATTTGCATGGAGTCCGACAGAAATTAAAACCAGTGTTATCTCTATCGGACAGTCAGTGAAAATCTTTAGCGAGATTGTCTATCAGATGGCTAATTATTAACCGATTGATTCAATGGCGTTCTTCATGCGCGATAGCGCCAGCTCTAAAGTCTGGCTGGTACAGCCAAAATTCATCCTGACAAATCCGGAATGGCCAAAATCTGCGCCAGACGAAAAGCCAACACCGGCGGCTTCAAAGAAGGCATGCGGGTTTGCCACAGGCAGGCCGGAGGCATCAATCCAGGCCAGATAGGTCGCTTCAATCGGATGCAGTGTGAGCCCCGGCATACTGTTAATGGCTGTCATCAGCCTGTCTCTGTGCTGACGCAGATAGTGGAGCTGATTGTCGAGCCACGGCTGGCAATCACGGTATGCGGCTTCGGCGGCCGTATAGGCCAGCACATTGACCTCAGGCACTATGCCAGCCCGCGTCCGGTTGAAACGGCGTCGTAGCTCGAAACTCGGAATAATTGCCATTGATGCGCCAAGACCGGCAATGTTAAAGGTCTTGCTCGGTGCTATCAGGGTGATGGATCGCTGTGCGGCATCGTCATCCAGACTGGCAAAGGGAATATGTCGGGCGTTCTCATTGAGGAGCAAATCGCAGTGGATTTCATCGGAACAGACATACAGGTCATGCTTTTTGGCAAAGCTGTGCAGCGCTTCCAACTCCTGACGCGTGTAGACGGTACCGCCGGGATTTAAGGGGTTACAGAACAGCAACAGCTTGCTATCGGTCGGGATCTCAGTTGCCGCTAAATCCAACAGCCAGCGGCCTTGCTGCAGTGTTACGGGGGAGTAGGCCAGAGGGCGTGAAGCGTATTTTGCCGCACTAAAAAATTTCGGGTACACCGGCTTGGGACTGACAACGGCCTGATGTTGCTCGGTACAGGCACGAACAGCCAGATTGAGACCACAGACCAGACCGGGTAAATAAACAATCCACTCCGGTTTGATCTGCCAGTTATAGAGCGTCGCCATGCGCTCAACGATCAGCTCGCTGAGCGATGCAGGCACGGAACCATAGCCAAAGACGCCGTGATCGACATGCTGGTGGAGGGCGTGTGTGATCGCATCCGGTACTCTGAAGTCACTGTCTGCCACCCACATAGGCAGAACATCCTTTCCCTGATACTTCAGCCACTTTGTACTGTTGCTCTTGGTGCGATCCACCGGCTGGTCAAATAAACGCAGGATCTCTGACATAGGCTCTCCAATAACCAGTTGAAATCAATAAATATGATGACTCAGCTATTATGCGCCTAATTGGCCTGAAGAAGAAAGCCCCAGCCGAAAACCGGGGCTTGAGAGGTAATCAGAACAGGGGCTTAGCACCAAACTGCTCGGCAGCATAGGCGACGCGTTCAGCCGGAGAGGGCATCTTGGACGGCGTGCCCAGGCTTTCAATGTGATGAAGTCGCGGCAGCAACCCGCAGCCATTGGCGGTCTGGATCGCAAGGCCAGGCCGGGCATTCAGCTCCAATACCATAGGACCTTTGACTTTATCCAGTACCATGTCAGTGCCCAGATAGCCCAGTCCTGTCATTTCCCAGGCACTGGCTGCCAGTTCCAGTAACTTCAGCCAGTTGGGTACGGTGAGCTCGCTGAGCAATCTTTCAGTATCCGGGTGACGTTCTACCGGCAGGTTAAACTGCACCGCACGAACGGCTTTGCCGGAGGCGATATCAATGCCGACCCCGACGGCTCCCTGGTGAAGGTTGGCTTTGCCGTCGGAGGCCGCGGTTGAACAACGCATCATGGCCATGACAGGGTAACCTTTAAATACAATCACCCGTATATCCGGTACCCCTTCAAAGCTGAACCCGTCGAAGACATTATCAAACTGGATCAGATTTTCGACCATGGCCACATCGTTCTTGCCGCCGAGCGAAAAAAGCCCGGCCAGGGTATTAGTGATGTGTCTTTCAACATCCTGCTTATTAATCACAGCCCCTGACGGTTTGGTGTATAAACCGTTCTCGTGTTTGATAATGACAAGAATCCCTTTCCCGCCGGAGCCTTGAGCCGGTTTGATAACAAAGCCCGGCCAGTCACGCACCATGTCGTGAATTTCTTTGACGTGAACCTGGCTTCTTATCACACCGATCAGTTCAGGCACGGTGGCTCCCGCACGCTGGGCGATGATCTTGGTTTTCAGTTTATCATCGACAAGCGGATACAGACTGCGGTCGTTGTAGCGGCCGATATAGCTGTGATTGCGCTTGTTCATGCCCATGATGCCGCGTTCGCGCAGACGCCACGGCGTAGTATAACGCGATAAAAACATGGCTTAATCCTCCGCTAACGGCTTAAAGCGTCGTAGCTCACTCAGGCGGTAGCCTGTGTAGTTACCCAGCATCAGGATCATTGCCATTATAATGAGTTGCAGGCCGATAAAGTTAAAGGTTAAGTGACGAACCAGATCATTGGTCATGACCAGATACACTATGATAGCCGTTAACAGCGAGCCACCACCCTGAATAAAGACCTCTTTTGCCCCTTCTTCTTCCCACAGAATTGACATACGCTCAATCGTCCAGGACAGGATGATCATCGGGAAGAAGGTGATTGTCAGACCTTCTACCAGGCCAATTTTGAAGGCCACCACGGTAAAGATCGAAATAATGAGTATCACAGTCACTATGACAGCGGATATTCGGGCCACAAGCAGCAAGTTCAGCCGCGACAGGTAGCTGCGTATGATTAAACCTGTGCCAACGATCAGCAGAAAACCCAGCACACCGGTAATTAACTGGGTCTGCACAAAGGCCACAGCAATCAGCACCGGCATGAATGTGCCTGAGGTTTTCAGACCCACTATGACCCTGAGGAAGACCACAATCAACGCGCCTATCGGTACCAGCATGATCGTTTTGAACATCGCCTGCTCCTCAATAGGCAGACTGTGGATGGAGAAGTTCAGCAGATCTTCAGCCTGGATTTTTTCGCGGGTTGCCTGCTGCGGGGTAATATCCTGCGAAATAATCGAGAAGCTGATATTGGAATTACGGCCGCCTATGACATCCAGCAGGGAGTGACCTTGCTGATTCCAGACCAGTACATCGTTAGGTTTACCTTCCTGTCCTGTGTGCGGGTCAAATAAATGCCATTTCTCGCCGCCCCAGACTTCCACCATAGGGCTGATGCTTTGGCGACGGCGGCCATCTTCGAGCTGTAAGCCACCCACGATGCGGGCATTTATCCCTTCCATCGAGAGTAAGAAAACCACCACATTTTCCCGCGGAAAAGCATTGAGCAGCAAAGAGGCGTTTTGGTTATTCCTGTCATTGAGCTGTTTCAGTATTTCCCGGGTCAGCGTCAGATTGTCCGCCGACAGGGTTCTAGCCTGAACCAGCATGGCTTTGGCTGCCGTTTCCTGAGGGTTATCAAGGCTGGGAGCTTCAGGCTTGCCTCTCGGTTTATCGGTCGAGAAACTGGCCAGCGGGTCGACAAGCATCTGTGTTTTGTAATAAAGCACCTGTTTGCCGGATGCCTGACGAATTGACCATTCCGCCCGGCGTCCCTGATCGGTATCGATCAGTGCAACGCCATAGCCAGGTGATGAGGTGCTTTCGTCGATTTGCGTGAAGCCCTGCTGTGATTCCGGTGCGGCCATTGATACTTTGACCGGCTTGCCGATGGCATCAAACTCCACTCTGGCTTCCAGCTCCCACAAGGCGCGCTCTTCGCCCGGTGTCCAAGGCACACCGTAAATATCATGGCGGTAGAGACTGAGCGCTGTCCCGGCAATGACGAGCAAGGTGATGAGAAAATAAAACGGAATTCTTGACGTCATGACAACCTCTAATTTTTCCTTTATTGGTTGAAGCAAACGAAACGATGAAAACGAAAATGGGGCTATGACAAGCTGTCATGCCCCAAACTGAAAACGGTTATCGCCCTTGAATGAATTGTTTACCGACATCAACGAGTGCGACGTCTTTAAAGAATTCCCGCCCAAGCAACACCGGATATGTCATCTGTGTTCGGTCTGCCAGGGTAAACTGTGCTTTCTCATGCAATTTGCCGAGTTTAAGCCACATTTCAACCACCGGACGCCGCTCGGTATCGTCGGCGGAAGACTGGCGAATTTTCACCCAGCGGACAATCGGGGCTTCCACGATTTGGTCGGCTGGCTGATTCTCTTCTCCGCTGTGGCTGAGATTGAATTTGGCCCACTGTTTGCCATCCCGTTCAAAGATCTGGACATCCAGTGCGTTGATCGAAGAAGTTGTCGCACCCGTGTCAACCCGTGCTTTAAAAAAGGATTGCACTGAGTCCAGCCAGATCCACTCTTCTTCACCCAGGATAACTTTGCCATGGGCAGTTTTAGGATCGATATCAATAGTTTTTTGTGGTACCGGCACTATTTTTTTCTCAACAATGACTTCAGGTTTAGACGATGAAACAGAAGCAACTTTATTCAGTTCTTCTGACATTGATGATAGCTCTTTTTCTAACTTAGCAATGTTTTCATTTTGCTCATTTATTTGTTGCGACATGCGATTAAGTCGAAAATGGACATTGGTTTCCATCATTTCAATCGCAGTCAGTGTATTCGTTTCCCGCTGCGGGCTGGGTTCGGTTTTCAGCATTGAGCAGCCGGAAATAAATGTCAATGCAATAAAGGTTACGCTGCGGCCAAGCATGCTCACTCCCAAAAGTGGATATAGTGTAATTCTTAGTTTTTCTTTAGGGGGCCGTAGTTTAGCGTACAAAAAAGGATGCGGGTAGCACCCTTTTGTTAACACTTAGTCAGGATTTACGGCGACCAGCACTGCGCGTCGGGGGGCCGGGTAGCCTTCTATTGTTTTTGACGGGTCTTGCGGATCAAGATATTCCGGCAGTGAATTATTTGTCATCCAGTTGGTGGAGCGTTGCTCATCGGTGGTGGTGACACTTTCATCAACAATCCGCACATCGACAAAACCGCTTTTCTCCAGCCAGACTTTCAGGGCTTTGGCAGAGGGGAAAAAGTAGACATTGTGCATCTGAGCATAACGGTGACCTGGAACCAGTACCGCATTTTCATTGCCTTCAATCACTAAGGTTTCCAGCACCAGTTCACCGCCTTTGCGCAGCTGGTTTTTCAGCTGCAATAAGTGATCAAGCGGCGAGCGGCGGTGATAGAGCACACCCATACTGAAGACGGTATCAAACGCTTTCAGTTCCGGCAGTTGTTCGATGCCCAGCGGTAGCAGGAACGCACGCTCATCCTGGCCCATCAGGCGACGGATCGCCTCGAACTGAATCAGGAACAGGTTTGAAGGATCGATCCCGACCGTCAGTGCGGCCCCTTCACCCAGCATACGCCACATGTGGTAGCCGTTGCCGCAACCGACATCCAGCACTTTACGGTGTTTGAGGGGAGAGATGTGCGGCAGAACGCGATCCCATTTCCAGTCGGAACGCCATTCGGTGTCGATGTGAATACCGTGGATATGGTACGGGCCTTTGCGCCAGGGGTGCAGCAGACGCAGTAAGCTTTCCAGGCGTTTTTGCTCACCATCGGCTACCGGCACTTCATTCATGACACTGACTTGTGTTTTCAGGTCGATAAAGTCCGGCTTATCGGCAGGAAACTTCTTCAGCGCCCGAACCCAGCGGGCCATGTCGCCGTGCTGGGCGGTTTCCCAGTCGGATAATTGCTGCGGCAAAATGTTAAGCCAGGGACGCAGTTGCTCGTCATTGGCTAATAAGCGATAGAATTCTGAAAAGCTAAACATGGAGCGTCAAAGTTACCTTAATTTCGTTAATTACTTGATGGCAAACATAGAGCCGAAGTTGAAGCACTGGAACCAGACTTCTACGCTGCGAAAGCCAATATCGGACAAACGCTCACGGTGGGCCGGGATGCTGTCCGGGCGCATGACATGTTCGATGGCGCTGCGTTTCTGGCTGATTTCCAGCTCGCTGTAGCCGTTGGCACGTTTGAAATCGTGATGCAGATCGATCAGCAACTCGTGTGCCTGGCCGTTCTCAAAAACATATTTCTCAGACAGGATCAGTATGCCGCCCGGACGCAGCCCGGCATAGATTTTTTCCAGCAACTGGCGGCGATCTTCCGGTGCCAGAAACTGCAGGGTGAAATTCAGCACCACCACAGAGGCATTGTGAATATCCACATCCCGGATATCCGCTTCAATAATGTCTGCCGGTGTGTCGGAGCGGTAAGCGTCAATATGCAGACGGCAGCGTTCAACCATGGCGCGGGAGTTGTCGACGCCTATGATTCTACAACCGGGCTGTTTGATATGACGACGCATGGACAGCGTGGCAGCGCCAAGCGAACAGCCCAGATCATAAATCGTGGAATCCGGCATAGCAAAGCGCTCGGCCAGCATGCCAATGGCGGAGATGATATTGCTGTATCCCGGCACAGAACGTTGGATCATATCCGGGAATACTTCGGCGACGCGTTCGTCAAAGGTAAAATCACCCAATTTATCGATCGGGGCGGCGAACAAATTGTCGTGGCCAGCCATTATCTCTTCCTCACACCTGATATCTGAATCTCGCACGGTTCCTTCCGGCATACCTCGCCGCACGGCGATGGCAATGGGGAGTCCTTCTCCCGCTGAAAAGGCGCGTATTGTAGATAAAATAGCGCCACTTGTCTTGTGGATTTACAGGGCAGGTCAGGTAGGATTCAGAGCAGTGACACCTGGTCACCACCTTGCGGCAATTTCAGCTCGGGCAGGTGCAACGCTGTGTCAGCCAATTGTTGTGCCAACTGGCGATGAAGCCGGACGGCCAGTTCCGGGGCAAAGTCGTTGTCGGGCGTATGAATGAACAGATAAGGCTGGCGGCCTTCACTCAGCCATAAGGGAAGACGTTGTAACCAGTTGGCAAAAAAGGGATCGTTGGCATCAAGATCCGGGTGACCAATGAAACGCACCACAGGGTGCATGGCGGTTGCAATGGCGTGAACCGGCACTCTGGGTTTTTTCTGGTGGGCATCAATGACGGCCTCGCTGGTGGCGGGGGCCGAAAAAACCGGGCGAGTGTCCATGATAATCCGGTTGGCCTGATGTTCGATAAGCAACCGGTTTAGCGCCTTTTCTTCTGCGCCTTTGCTGAAAAAGGCCGGATGGCGGACCTCAACCCCAACCGTCAGATCTGACGGCAGCTGTTTAAGAAAAGCGGAGAGTGCAGGCAGCTCTGCCGGTCCGAAGCTGGCGGGTAATTGAATTTTCCAGATGCCGGTTTTTTCTGCCACAGGCGCCATGACATGAAAAAATTCACCGAGCTGGCCCTGGCAGTGCATCAGCTTATATTGATGAGTGATGGTTTTCGGCAGCTTGAAGGTGAATCGAAAATCGTCCGGTGTGGCATCAGCCCAGTTCTGTACAGTGGCCGGCTTGGGCGTGGCATAGAAGGTGGTATTGCCTTCGACAGTGGAGAAAGTTTCTGCGTACCGGTTTAATCTTTCGGTGGAAGGACAGCCGCGGCCGTAGAGGCTACGTTGCCAGGGCGCATGTGACCACATTGCCATGCCGATCTTTAGGGGTGAAGAAAAGGGCATTGAAAAACCTTAGTGAATACTTTTTATTCGTCTGGATAAGGGGCTTGGCTGACATTGTGGAGAATATCCCGCCATTCGGTCAACATTCACGACTGGAATCAGGCTATTTTGCTTGATTTACGCCAGAGGTTTTTCCTACAGTGGTGTTTTTCATTTATAATACCGCGTTATTTTTATTTCGGACGTCAGTCAGGCCGCAGCCGGACACTGAAGATGGCCGAAACTGGCACAGTTGGTGTCTGTCATACCATTTTGGGCGGACACACAGGATTGTAAGTAAACAGATCGGGAAATTCTTATGCGCACCCAATATTGTGGTCACCTGAACAAGTCCCATGCGGGACAAACCGTTGAGCTTTGCGGCTGGGTAAACCGCCGTCGTGATTTAGGCGGTCTTATTTTCATTGATATGCGAGATCGTGAAGGTATCGTTCAGGTAGTGGTTGACCCGGATATGAAAGATATCTTCGAGGTGGCGAACCAACTGCGCAATGAATTCTGTATCCGTCTGACCGGTGAAGTCCGTCAGCGTCCGGACAGCCAGGTCAACAAAGACATGGCGACCGGTGAAGTGGAAGTGATTGCCAAAGGCCTGGAAATCATCAACCGTTCCGATGTGCTGCCGCTGGACTTCAACCAGAAGAACACCGAAGAGCAACGCCTGAAATTCCGCTATCTGGACCTGCGTCGCCCGGAAATGAGCGACCGTATCAAGCTGCGTGCGAAAGCATCCAGCTTCGTGCGTCGCTTCCTGGATGAAAACGGCTTCCTGGATATTGAAACACCTGTCCTGACTAAAGCGACACCGGAAGGTGCCCGTGACTATCTGGTGCCCAGCCGTGTGCACAAAGGCAGTTTCTACGCATTGCCTCAGTCACCGCAGCTCTTTAAGCAGTTGCTGATGATGTCTGGTTTTGACCGCTACTATCAAATCGTCAAATGTTTCCGCGACGAAGATCTGCGTGCAGATCGTCAGCCTGAATTTACCCAGATCGATATTGAAACCTCGTTCATGACGGCCGATCAGGTACGTGCCGTGACTGAGCGCATGGTAGCCGATATGTGGAAAGAGCTGCTGAACGTTGACCTGGGTACTTTCCCTGTCATGAAGTATGAAGAAGCGATGCGTCGTTACGGGTCGGACAAGCCCGATCTGCGTAACCCGCTGGAGCTGGTGGATGTGGCCGACATCCTGAAAGACGTCGACTTCAAAGTCTTTGCCGGCCCTGCTAATGATCCTAAAGGCCGCGTGGCCGTTCTGCGTGTACCGGGTGGTGCAGCGCTGTCTCGCAAGCAGATTGACGAGTACACCAGTTTTGTCGGTATTTACGGTGCAAAAGGCTTGGCATGGATGAAGGTCAATGACCGCGCGGCCGGTTTTGACGGCGTGCAGTCACCTGTGGCTAAATTCCTGAACCAAGACATAGTGGCCCAGTTGCTGGAGCGCACTCAGGCCGAATCTGGCGATATTCTGCTCTTTGGTGCCGATCGTAAAAATGTGGTTGATGAAGCGATGGGCGCGCTGCGTCTGAAGCTGGGTAAAGATCTGCATCTGACCAACGAATCGGCATGGGCGCCGTTATGGGTGGTTGACTTCCCAATGTTTGAAGAAGATGAGGAAGGTAATCTGCACGCGATGCACCACCCGTTCACCTCGCCACTGGGCATGACCGCGGAAGAGCTGGCGGCTAACCCTGCAACAGCAATTTCCAATGCTTACGATATGGTACTGAATGGCTACGAAGTGGGCGGTGGTTCTGTGCGTATTCACAACGCAGACATGCAGGCGGCAGTATTCAACATTCTGGGTATTGACGCGCAAGAGCAGCAACTGAAATTCGGCTTCTTGCTGGACGCACTGAAATTTGGTACGCCGCCGCATGCAGGCCTGGCGTTTGGTCTGGATCGTCTGGTGATGCTGCTGTGTGGTACTGAGAATATCCGTGACGTGATTGCCTTCCCGAAAACAACGGCGGCAGCATGTCTGATGACAGATGCGCCAAGCCTGGCTAATCCTGCCGCTCTTGAGGAGCTGGCCATTGCGGTGAAGCTGGCCGCGAAAGACGAACAAAATACCGAAGCCTGATTAATCAGGCTTATCCGGGCTGGCAACTCTGCCAGCCCGATCACTCTTCAAGACATTGCAGTATGCTTCATACCATCTGATGTACGATCTCTCGCCGTGTTCTGAACAGTGATCAGCGCCTCCCAGTGACGCAGAGCTGGGACAACACCCTCTATAAATCCGGAGCATTGTTATGGCAGGTCATAGTAAGTGGGCCAACATCAAACACCGCAAAGCGGCGCAAGACGCTAAGCGTGGCAAAATTTTTACCAAGTTAATCCGAGAAATCGTGGTGTCGACCAAAGAAGGCGGTCCTGAAACGGAAAGCAACCCGCGCCTGCGTGCTGCTGTCGATAAAGCGCTGTCCAATAACATGACGCGTGACACCATCAACCGTGCTATCAGTCGTGGTGCTGGCGGTGAAGGTGACGACAACATGGAAACCGTGATTTATGAAGGATACGGTCCTGGCGGCACTGCTGTGATGGTTGAATGTATGACGGACAACCGCAATCGCACGGTATCCGGTGTGCGCCATGCGTTCAGCAAAGCGGGCGGTAATCTGGGCACAGACGGTAGCGTTAATTACCTGTTCGAGAAAAAAGGGGTGATTTCCTACGCGCCGGGGCTGGATGAAGACGCTGTCATGGAAGCAGCACTGGAAGGGGGGGCTGATGATGTTGAAACCAATGATGATGGTTCTATCGACGTCTACACCACACCGGCGGATTTTGGTCCGGTGAGAGACGCACTGGACACTGCCGGATTTGAAGCCCAGAACGCAGAAGTGACTCTGGTGCCGTCAACCAAGGCCGAGTTGGACGCGGACACAGCGCCAAAACTGCTGCGTCTGATTGATGCGCTGGATGATCTTGATGATGTGCAGGAGGTATACCATAACGGGGATATTTCCGACGAAGTGGCGGAACAGTTGTAATATTAATGGCCATTATTTTAGGGATAGACCCAGGCTCCAGAATCACGGGATACGGTGTTATCCGTCAGGTGGGCAGACAACTTGAATATCTGGGCAGTGGTTGTATCCGTACCAGCTGTGATGATATTCCGGGTCGGCTGCATCAGATTTATGCCGGGGTTACCGAAGTGATCACTCAGTTTCGTCCCGATGATTTTGCCATTGAAGAAGTCTTCATGGGCAAAAATGCCAATTCGGCACTGAAACTCGGGCAGGCACGCGGCAGTGCAATTGTTGCAGCCGTGAATGCCCATATCCCCGTCAGCGAATATGCGGCCAGATTGATTAAACAGGCGGTGGTTGGCAAAGGCAGTGCCGATAAAGTACAGGTTCAGCACATGGTCTGCCATATGCTGAAATTACCGGGTAAGCCCCAGGCGGATGCGGCAGATGCTTTGGCAGTGGCTATCTGTCATGCCCATACCCACAAAACCCTGGTGGCGATGGCAGGCCAGGCATCGGGTTCGAAACGGGGACGATACAGATAGTCATACGCTGTTAAGTCACCATATCAATATCCCTGTCAGGAATGCGTTCTGTTGGACGGATCAAAAAAAAACAGCCTTGTGCTGCTTTTTTCTTTGTTAATTCATTGTTAACTGAATATAGTGGTCGGAGCTGTTGGATAGTTCATATATAACAATGACAAGGATAACAAAATGTCCCCAGTCGCTTTTTGGCGCGGCCTGTTTTTGCCCTCTTCACATCAGTGGCAGGGAGAGCAAGTCCGCTTGGTTGATACCTTGCTATTTTTCACCCTCATCTCGTTTTTCGTCGGCTTGTACAGCTGGATAAAATGGTCGAGCCATGCCCATACCAGTTTGGTTATCACGTCTATTACACTCATTGGATGCGAAATACTGGCCGGGTTGGTTGTACGCTGGCTTAAACAGATCGAACTTGCGATCAATCTGGGTTTTCTGGGCATGGTGATTCATGCCGTGAACATTGTCTATCAAAGTGGCGGTATTGTTGTTTCCACTCAGGCATTCTGGATGCCGCTGCTGATTGTGGCGTTTTTCCTGGCGGCCAAACCGGTCACAGCCATGATCTGGAGTGCGCTGGTCGTAGTGATTTCTGGCTGGATGATAAAGGAATCTCTGGCCGGTCACGACTTTCCTCACCTGGTATTGACGCCGGCAGCAGAACGGCTGGAAACCTGGTCTGGCTTATTACTGCCTTTAATAGTGATAGGTATCGCTCAGGCCTTCACCGTGCGTCAGCGAGAAAGCGCGCTGGTGAAGTCGTCAGAGGCTGAACGGGCCAGCCATACATTGGCAGAGCAAGCCAAAAAAGGTGAGCAGGCGCTGGGCAGCATTATGTATCGTGCCAGCGAAAGTGCCAGTCAGCTGGCACAGTTAGCCGATGATCTGGAACAGCAGTCTGATGCGTTGCATCATCAGGTGAAAGATCTCAATCAGAACTGCCTGTCGCAGGCCAGTGCGGCCGAGCAGATGAGCCAGCAACTCGGGCAGATGACAGAAGGGCTGGATGAATCAGACCGTTCGGTAACCGAATTGCGCCAGCGCAGCCGAACCATAGAAACTCAGTCCCAGCACAGCTCGGCATCACTGAATGCCTCAACCGACGCTATCGCCCGCATCCTGCACAGTAATAATGAAGTCATGTCGGCCGCTGAGCTGATCACTGCCGTTGCCGAACAGACTAATCTGCTGGCATTGAATGCCGCGATTGAAGCCGCGCGAGCCGGGGAATCGGGACGAGGGTTCGCCGTGGTCGCCGATGAAGTCCGTAAGCTGTCTGCAAAAAGTAATGCTTCCGCCACAGAGATCCGCAGCTTGCTGGAGAAAAGTAAAAATGAAGTGCAGCAGGGACAAAAAGTCATTCATGCCACGGCGACCGAGCTGGGCGGTATTATTGCCGAGATCACTGGTCTGTCTGAGGATGTTAACCGGCTGGCCGATACCCTGGGTATTCAGGTCCAGTCACTGAAAGAGCTTAATCAGGTCAGCACCGAAGTGGCACACAGTGTGGTGCAGACTAATCAGGTTTCGGATCAGGTGGCCCAGCAGGGCGCCGAGCTGGCCAACAGAGTCGAAACCTTAAAAGGACTCGCCGATAGCCTCAATGCGCTGGTGTCACGCCATCAGGCTTGATCTTGTCTGTCATTTATTACGACATTCTGATAAAGCGCTGGATATCCATCCAGCGCTTTATTATGCTAGAGCCAATTTAATTTGCGAGATAGAGGCAAGGCAGTGATTGGCCGATTACGAGGAATCATAGTAGAAAAACAGCCACCGGAAGTGGTGATTGAAGCCGCCGGAATCGGGTATGAAGTTCAGATGCCGATGAGCTGTTTTTACGAATTGCCGCAAGCGGGGCAGGAAGTCACCATTGCCACCCACTTTGTGGTGAGAGAAGACGCCCAGCTGCTGTACGGTTTCAATAAGAAAAGTGAGCGGGATTTGTTTCGCGAAGTCATCAAAGCCAATGGTGTTGGCCCGAAACTGGGTTTAGCCATCTTGTCTGCGTTGACGGCCAGCCAGTTCGTGCTTTGTGTGGAAAATGAAGATATTTCTACCTTAGTGAAGATCCCCGGTGTGGGTAAGAAAACGGCAGAACGCCTGCTGGTTGAAATGAAAGACCGCCTGAAAGGTTGGGGCGAGGGCGATCTTTTCACACCAGCGCTGGATACTGCAGCCAGCCAGGCACAGTCTGCCGCATCCGATAAGAACCGGGCGGTAGATGAAGCCGTGAGCGCCCTGATAGCGCTGGGCTATAAACCTCAGCAGGCTTCTAAAGTGGTCGCTCAGGTTGCGCAGGATGATATGCCAAGTGAAGCGATTATCCGTGAAGCCCTGCGCTCCATGGTGTAAGTGAGATTGTATGATAGAAGCTGATCGCCTGGTGTCGGGAAGTTATCCGGTCAACCGCGAAGAAGAGGTCATTGACCGTGCCATCCGCCCGAAATTACTGCAGGATTATCAGGGCCAGGATCATGTTCGTGGCCAGATGGAAATTTTTATTCAGGCTGCGAAACTGCGTACTGAAGCGCTCGATCATCTGCTGATTTTTGGCCCGCCCGGATTGGGTAAAACGACACTGGCTAACATTGTTGCAAACGAAATGGGTGTCAGTATCCGTACAACGTCAGGCCCTGTGCTGGAGAAGGCCGGCGATCTGGCGGCACTACTGACCAACCTGGAAGAAAATGATGTGCTCTTTATTGATGAGATCCATCGTCTCAGCCCTCAGGTGGAAGAGGTGCTCTATCCGGCGATGGAAGATTATCAGCTTGATATCATGATTGGCGAAGGGCCGGCGGCACGGTCTATCAAGATAGATCTGCCCCCGTTTACCCTGGTGGGCGCGACAACGCGTGCCGGTTCGCTGACCTCACCGCTGCGTGATCGTTTTGGTATTACCCAGCGGCTTGAGTACTACAAAGTGGCTGATCTGCAAGATATTGTTCAGCGCAGCGCCCGGTGCCTCGGGTTGTCTATGGTGCCGGAAGGGGCGCTGGAGATTGCACGACGTGCCCGCGGCACGCCGCGTATCGCGAACCGGTTGTTACGGCGCGTACGGGATTATGCTGAAGTGAAGAGTGATGGTCATATCAGTGAAGAGGTAGCAAGCCAGGCGCTGGATATGCTGGATGTGGACAGCAGCGGCTTTGATTATATGGATCGAAAACTGCTGATGGCGATTATTGACAAATTCATGGGTGGTCCTGTGGGATTGGATAATCTTGCAGCCGCTATCGGAGAGGAAAAGGATACGATTGAAGATGTACTCGAACCCTATCTGATTCAGCAAGGCTTTTTGCAGCGCACACCCAGGGGACGGATCGCGACCCATCGCGCTTATCTGCATTTTGGTTTGGATATCCCTAGCAGCTGATATCACAGATAATCAAATGTTAAAAACGGAGCCCAAGGCTCCGTTTTTGTTTGCTTTTTACGCATGTTTTTTTCGGCTAAATCCGGCTGAGTCATCTAATATCATTAACATTTCCTGCATGAGTTTATGCGTCAGACGGGTCAAATCCTGACGGTGGCCATAGCTTTAATGCTGGTAAAGGCCCAAATGGTTGAGGCTGGCCAGGAGTTGCGGATTTTTCTGGCAGGCCTGGGCTTGGCGGTGATTGTTTAAAACTTGGATATTGGTGCAGTAACCAAACCGGGAAATGTTAATAGGAATATCTTCATCTCCAAACAAGTGTCACAGTTGGTATGGCTGCCAGTAAGGTGATACCTGCAGGGCACAGTCATTGTCCTGTTGTCTTTTTGGATTAGAAAAAATAATCTAAAGGTCGGGTCAGGTTTATATTAATTGCACTGTCTTTACGCTTGTTTATTGATGTTATCTTGTGCGCCGAAGTCGTTTTTTCCTTTCAGCTTTACTGAGAAAAATTACCCGTTTTTTGTTGTGACTATAGAACCTGCCAAGGTGATTAAATTTGCATTTTTTGTAACTTTATAATTGAAAAATCACATTTATTTAAAGTGTTAGCTACAAAGCTATGCAATTGCGAGAAGTTTGATCTCGCGCATGGAAATAACTTATCTATACGATTTAAATCGCAATCTGCTTAGCGAATCAGCGCGCTTTTTTATAAATACCTTTGAACCTGTGTGGCGAAGTCAGTAGTATTAGTTTCAGCTTATCTGGCTGTGGTTTTACATTAAAATCTATAATTCGAAACAAGTCCGCAACATCCAGTTTGGCGAGTAAATCGCTGGTCAGGAAATGATGTTGTAAAACAGGCAGGCGTGCTCGCTGACGTTTTGCGTAGCCTAACGATGGATAACGCGTTGTCGGGTTATCAATCAATGATTGCTGATGTTTTAACCGATTGACAGTAGTCTTGAAGAATACTTGCTGGGCGTGCTCGATCAACTATGTCGTACGTTGCCGGGAGACTGGCGACTAAAGGAGTTATCATGTTTGATATCGTCGAACTATCGCGGTTACAGTTCGCTATGACTGCGATGTACCACTTTTTGTTCGTCCCGCTGACTTTGGGCATGGCGTTTCTGCTCGCCATCATGGAGTCTGTGTATGTGATGACCGGAAAGCAAATCTACAAGGACATGACCAAGTTCTGGGGTAAGCTTTTCGCCATTAACTTTGCACTGGGTGTAGCCACTGGACTGACCATGGAATTCCAGTTCGGTATGAACTGGGCCTACTATTCTCACTACGTCGGCGACATTTTTGGCGCCCCGCTTGCAATTGAAGCGCTGATAGCTTTTTTCCTTGAATCCACTTTTGTCGGCTTATTCTTTTTTGGCTGGGATCGACTCAGTAAGCGCCAACACTTAACGGTGACCTGGCTGGTGGCTCTGGGCTCAAACTTCTCTGCATTGTGGATTCTGATTGCCAATGCCTGGATGCAAAATCCAGTTGGTGCTGAGTTCAATTTCGAAACCATGCGCATGGAGATGGTGAGTTTTGCCGAAGTGATACTCAATCCAGTTGCACAGGTGAAATTTGTCCACACTGTGGCATCAGGCTATGTAACAGGTGCCATGTTCATCTTGGGTGTCAGCTCTTATTACATCCTCAAAGGTCGCGATCTGCCTTTTGCCCGTCGTTCATTTGCGATTGCGGCTTCTTTCGGTATGGCCTCTATCTTGTCTGTGATCGTGTTGGGAGATGAATCCGGCTACGAGCTGGGTGATGTCCAAAAGGCAAAACTGGCCGCTATTGAAGCCGAGTGGCACACCGAAGAAGCCCCGGCGGCTTTCACCTTATTCGGCATTCCGAATCAGGAAACCATGCACACGGATTACGCCATTAAAATCCCCTATGTGATGGGTATTATTGCTACGCGTTCATTTGATACTGAAGTCACGGGTTTACGTGATCTTAAAGATGAGCACGAAGTACGTATCCGTAGTGGTATGGAAGCCTACGGCCTGCTTGAGAAACTGCGTGCGGGTGAAAAATCACCTGAAAATATCGCCGCGTTCGATGCCGTGAAAAATGATCTGGGCTATGGGCTGTTGCTGAAGCCTTATACCGACAGGGTCGTGGATGCTACGGATGAGGACATCGCACAAGCGGCGGCCGATTCATTGCCTACCGTCTGGCCATTATTCTGGAGCTTCCGCATCATGGTGGGCTGTGGATTTATTATGCTGGGTGTGTTTGCTGCGGCATTTATTCAAACCTGTCGCCATAAAATCACTGAGAAAAAATGGGTGCTTCGCGCGGCGCTGTACGCCATCCCGCTACCTTGGATCGCCATTGAAGCCGGCTGGTTTGTCGCTGAGTACGGTCGTCAACCCTGGGCGGTGGGTGAGATTTTGCCTACAGCGATGGCGGCGTCCAATGTGGCCGTGTCGGATGTACTGACGTCGATGGCCGTTATTATCGCTCTGTATACCTGTTTCCTCATTGCGGAAGTCTACCTGATGCTGAAATTTGCCCGTTTGGGTCCAAGCAGTCTGAAAACCGGGCGCTATCATTTTGAACAGAATGTTGCACCGCATGACTTAACTGATAACCCGGTCATGAAGTGATCCGAGACGGACAGGAGAATTAAAAATGTTTGATTACGAAGTGTTACGTCTTATCTGGTGGTTGCTGATTGGTGTCTTGTGCATCGGTTTTGCAGTGACGGATGGATTCGATATGGGTGTCGGTGTTCTCACCAACATTATTGGTAAAACAGACACAGAACGCCGCATCATGATTAACTCTATCGCACCGCACTGGGACGGTAACCAGGTTTGGTTAATCACAGCCGGCGGTGCGTTATTTGCGGCCTGGCCACTGGTCTATGCGACGGCTTTTTCCGGGTTTTATCTGGCTATGGTTCTGACAGTAGCGGCCCTCTGGCTCCGTCCTCTGGGGTTTGATTACCGCTCGAAAATTGAAGATCCAAAATGGCGTAACCTGTGGGACCGTGCGATTTTCATCGGCAGCTTTGTTCCGCCTGTGATCTTTGGTGTGGCTTTTGGCAACCTGCTGCAAGGCGTGCCTTTTGTTTTGAGCGATCTGCTGATTCCGACTTATAAGGGCTCGTTTTTCGGCTTGCTGAATCCCTTCGCTTTGCTGTGCGGCGTTGTCAGTCTGGCGATGATAGTGACACAGGGTGCGGTATACCTGCAGATGAAAACCACAGACGAGCTGCATGCGCGCGCGCGCAACATTGCGCCAGTCACAGCGTTAATAACCTTGGTTGCTTTTGTGCTGGCCGGATTCTGGGCGAAAAACCTGGAAGGGTATGTGGTCGCGTCTGAGCTTGTAAAAGATGCGGCGTCAAACCCGCTCAATAAAGAAGTGGTTCGCCAGACTGGCGCACTGATGATGAATTTCAATGCTCAGCCGCTGCTGTGGATTGCTCCGGCACTGGGCATTGTGATGCCGTTGCTGACGATTCTGGCATGTCGTATTGAACGGGCAGGGTTTGCTTTCCTGTTCTCCAGTTTGACCATGGCAGGCATTATTCTTACTTTCGGCTTTGCAATGTTCCCATTCATCATGCCGTCCAGTGAGATTCCGAACCACAGTCTGACACTCTGGGATGCAACATCCAGTGAGCTGACGCTGAACATTATGACAGTGGTTGCTTTTGTCATGGTGCCGATCATTCTGGCTTACACCTGCTGGTGTTATTACAAAATGTTTGGTCGTCTCGATAAGCAATATATCGAAGACAATAAAAATTCACTGTATTAAGGAGACTGACTATGTGGTATTTCGCCTGGATTCTGGGGGTCCTGTTAGCCTGCTCGTTCGGTATCATTAACGCGTTGTGGTTAGAAACAACAGAGAACATGGATGACAGCAGTCAATCAGACAGTGAGTAATCGTATCGACGTCTGGGTCAGAACAAGCCATGCCTGGCTGGCGCACAGTGTGTTACGTGTGCTGGCCCTGATCATGGGACTGGTTACAGGCGGTCTCGTGATATGGGACCCAGTCTTGTTCGCCGAGGAGATAGGAGGTTTTGGTCCTGTTATTTCTCCGGCACTCATCTGGTCTTGCTGTGCCGCGGTTATCTTCGGGGTAGGTTTTGTGCCTCGGCGGTGGTACTGGCAACTGTTATTCACACCTTATGCCGCCTTACCCATATTAGCGGGTATTCTTTGGCTCCGTCTGAGCTGAAAGCATGTATGTTACGACACAGCCCGCTGAGAATAGCGGGCTGTGTTTTATGTGGCAGTAATTCCCGGAAATACCGACAAGGTCAAAAATTGAAAGGAAATAATACATGCGGAAAGTCAGGGGTTTCATTCTCTAAATTAACTCCGGTATAGTTATTGCTGGATTACCTTCTGACGTCATTTTTTTGGCGTTGGTTATGCATCATCATTAGTGGTATTGGGATGACGGAAGAAAACGCCTTTGAATGGCCAATCACTATTTATATTGAAGACACAGACACTGGCGGCATTGTTTATCATGCCAATTATCTTAAGTTTTTTGAGCGTGGCAGAACGGAACTATTCAGAAGCTTTGGAGTCAGCTTACAGGACATGTTAGAGCAAGGTTTCAGTTTCGTGGTGCGCCATCTTGAAATTGATTACCTGAAAGGTGCCAGATTAGACGATCAGCTCAAGGTTCGTACCTGGCCGTTAAAGGTGCGTAAAGCCTCCATCGAATTTTGTCAGATTTTAGTAAACAATGAGGGCCAGTGCTTGTGTAAAGCTACTGTTCAGGTAGCCTGTGTCGACCCTCGTTCAATGAAACCCATTGTGATACCAGAACATATACTGTCGGAGATAGCCTAAGTGAGTGCTGAACTTTCTATTCTGGATTTGTTTTTGCAGGCGAGCCTGCTGGTCAAAATTGTCATGCTGATCCTTCTGGGAATGTCGGTCATCTCCTGGGCGATGATTGTGAAACGTTCGCAGATATTGTCTCAGGCAGCCTCAAAAGCCGAGCGTTTTGAAGACCGTTTCTGGTCGGGCATTGATTTATCTCATTTGTTTCAGGAAGTGCAGAGCCGTAAAGACGATCTGAGCGGAACGGAACAGATTTTCTATGCGGGATTTAAAGAGTTTGCCCGTTTGCACCGTAATAATGGCAAAGCGCCAGAATCTGTCATGGAAGGGGCTGGCCGTGCGATGCGTGTATCGCTGTCGCGGGAAGTGGAAGAAATGGAAACCAGTCTGCCGTTTCTGGCCACTGTGGGTTCAATCAGTCCTTACATCGGCCTGTTCGGTACAGTATGGGGCATTATGCATGCCTTTATTGCGTTGGGCGCCGTGAAGCAGGCAACACTGGCGATGGTCGCTCCGGGTATTGCCGAAGCATTGGTTGCAACGGCGATGGGTCTGTTTGCAGCAATCCCAGCTGTGATGTTTTACAACCGCCTGACCAACAAGGTTGCCAAACTGGAACATAACTACGCCACCTTTATGGAAGAGTTCTCCAGCATCCTGCACCGTCAGGCGTTTGCAGCTAACCAGGAGTAACATCATGGCGGTTTATCAACCGAAAAAGCGCAAGATGACGGCAGAAATCAATGTGGTTCCGTACATTGACGTGATGCTGGTGCTCCTGATTATCTTCATGGTGACCGCGCCATTTGTGACTCAGGGTGTAGACGTTGAGTTACCTGCCACGCATACAGCGCAAACGGCGGCAGAGCTGGCCGGTGAAAACGATAGCGGGGCACCTATCATTGTCGAGGTGGACAAAGATGGTCAGCTTGGCCTGAGCGTCAATAACGATGACATGATACGTGGCCTGCAATTGACTGAGCTGCTGACGCGCGTTAAAGCCGAATTGCAGCTTAATCCGAAAACGCCCGTAATGGTGGGCGGAGACGCCAGAGTCCCTTATTCAGCGATTATCGAAACGCTGGATGCCTTGAATCAGGCAGGTGTCGGCTCTGTGGGTCTGATGACTGAGCCATTGGAGCAGTAGGGAAGTAAATGAAAAAAAACAACTATACAGTTGCCATCATCATTTCGTTATTTTTCCATGCTGTATTGTTTGCTGCGCTGATCTGGGGAACGGACTTCACTATGTCTGACCCTAAGCCAAAGGGTTCGACCATTCAGGCTGTTGTCGTTGATCCCGCTTTGGTCAATCAGCAGGCCCGCCAGTTTCGCGAGCAGCGAGATGCGGCGAAAAAAGCCGAGCAAGAACGTCTTGAGCGCCTTGAACGTCAGGCTGTGGCACTGGAACAGCAGCGTCAGGCTGAAGAAGAGCGCATTCGTAAATTGAGAGCGGATAAGCTCCAGGCCGAGAAAGCAGCGCGCGAAGCAGATGCTGAAAGGGCTCGAATTTCTCGTGAAAAAGAAAAAGCAGCAGAAGAAAAGCGTCAGGCAGACGAACAAGCCAAGCTGGCTCGCGAAGAAGCGAAAAAAGCCGAAGCGGATCGTCAGGCTAAGTTAAAAGCCAAGCAGGAAGCTGAAGAAGCAACGCGTAAAGCTGAAATTGCGCGTCAGCAGAAAATTGAAGAGCAAAAACGTGCCGAAGAAGCGGCTCGCCAGGCAGAAGCTGATCGTAAAGCTAAGGTAGCGGCGAAGAAGAAAGCGGAAGAAGAAGCACGTAAAGCTGAAGCTGCCCGTAAAGAAGCCGAACGTAAAGCGAAAGAAGCAAAAGCACTGCAGCGGCAGCAGGAAGCGGCTCTTAATGACATGTTTGCCGGCCTGGAAGCAGAAACTGAGCAACGAGGTAGTGCGAAAGGGCAGTTTATCGCTGATGAAACTGCCCGTTACGGCGAAATTTACAAGCAGATGATCCAGCAAAATTTGCTGTTTGATCAAAATTTCTCGGGTAAAGAATGCAACCTGCAAATGCGACTGTCAGTGAGCGGCCTGCTGCTGGATGTGTCGGATGTGGGGGGGGATACAAGTTTGTGCCGCGCGGCAAAAGCGGCCGTTGTAAAAGTCAGCCAGTTTCCCATGCCAGAAGATCCGGCAGTGGTGGAAAAACTGCGTTCAATTCGCTTAACCGTGAAGCCAGTAAGTTAAGAGGGAAAGCTAAATGAAACGTTGGATTTTGGGCTTGTGTGCCGCCCTGCTCACCATGAGCCAACTGGCACATGCTGAACTGGAACTGGTCATTACTGAAGGTGTCGATTCGGCACGCCCGATCGGTATTATTCCCTTTCAGTGGGAAGGTGGTGGTGCGGCGCCTGTTGATATGGCGTCGGTTATTGCCTCGGATTTACGTCGCAGTGGCAAATTTAGTCCTGTTGCCCCTAATGCAATGCCGCAAACGCCTACCAGCGAAGCAGACATTAATTATGCCGCCTGGACAGCATTGGGTGTGGATGCGCTGGTAACAGGCACTGTCAGTAAGAACGCTGATGGTAATTATGTCATCAATTACCAGCTGATAGATGTAGTGCGCGGCCAGTTAACCAATGGCGAGAGCCGGGGTCTGGAAGACGGAAAGCTGGTTCAGACCAGTGATCACGTTTTGCTGAATAACCGAGCGACAGTCAGAACCAACCGTCTGCGTCAGTATGCGCACCGTATCTCGGATGTGGTCTATGAAAAACTGACCGGCGAAAAAGGGGCATTCCTGACGCGGATCTCTTACGTGGTCATCGACGATAACTCGGACTATCCGTACCAGCTTCGCATTGCTGATTATGATGGCTATAACGAGCAACTGGTCCTGAAATCCAAACAGCCGTTGATGTCGCCTTCCTGGTCTCCTGACGGCAACAAACTGGCTTATGTCAGCTTTGAAAATCAGCAGTCCCAGATTTTTATCATGAACATTACGAATGGTACCCGTGAAATGGTCGCCTCATTCCCTAGACACAATGGTTCACCGCGTTTTTCCCCTGACGGGAAGAAACTAGCCATGGTCTTGTCGAAAAGTGGGAGTTTGCAAGTCTACGTAATGGATTTACAAACTAAAGCGATGAAACAGGTGACAGACGGGCGTGCGAACAACACTGAAGCGTTTTGGGATCCAAGCGGTCAATCTATGATTTTCACGTCAGACAGAGGTGGTAAACCTCAGATATATCGAGTAAATTTAGCTGACGGTTCGACTGAGCGTCTGACATGGCAAGGATCGCAAAATCTCGGTGGTCAGCTGACACCAGATGGCCGTTATTTGGTAATGGTGAACCGATCGGATTCGGGTTACAACATTGCCAAACAGGATTTGAAAACAGGTGCTGTACAGATTTTGACGAAAACATTTTTGGATGAATCTCCAAGCATTGCCCCAAATGGTGGCATGGTGATCTACAGCTCGGTTAATAACAAATCCAACGAGTTGTCTCTGGTATCAATAGATGGTCGTTTTAAGGCTCGTTTACCAGCTACCAGTGGGCGAGTAAGAGCACCATCTTGGGGACCGTTCTTATAGGGTTCACTGCAATATAGCGATAAATAAGGAAAAAAAATGCAACTGAATAAAGTTTTAAAGGGTTTGGCAATTGCGCTGCCAATGTTTACTCTGGCTGCTTGTAGTTCTACCGACAGCACAGACAGTTCTGCCGCTCAAACTAACACTGGCGCTGGTACAACTGGCTCAGAAACCACAGTTGTAACACCTGTAGATTCTGGTTCAGCGGCGATGTCAGAGCAAGAAGTCCGCAACCAGCAACTGCGCCAGGAACAAACGGTTTACTTCCAGTTTGACAATGCTGAAATTCAGGCCAGCTATCAGGCGATGCTTGAAGCACATGCTGAATACCTGCGTAACAACAGTGGTGTGAAAATTATTGTTGAAGGCCACGCGGATGAGCGCGGTACGCCAGAGTACAACATTGCACTGGGTGAGCGTCGTGCCAATGCTGTTGCTAAGTACCTGCAGGCACTGGGTGTGTCTTCAAGCCAGATCTCTATCGTAAGCTACGGTGAAGAGAAGCCGCTGGTACTGGGCCACACTGACGCCGATTACGCTAAGAACCGTCGTTCGGTTCTGGTTTACTAATTAAGGTTATGAAAATGAACAGTAACATGATGCGTTATGTCGCATTAACGTTGCTGATTGGTGCGGCGACCCCTGTGGTCGCCGCACCTGCTCCTGTTTCTGAGCTCAAAGGCAGCTCATCAAGCAGCGAAAGCAGTCTGCAACGTTTAGAACGTATGTTTGAGGCGCGTAGCCAGATGCAACTGGATATGCAGCGTCAACTTGATGAATTGTCCCGTGAAGTTGGCGAACTACGTGGTATGGTTGAACGCAATAGTTACGATATGAAGCAGATGCTGGAACGTCAGCGTGAGCTCTATCGTGAAATTGACAAATTAAGCCGTGAGCAACCCGCTGCAGCCAAAGCAGAGAAAAAGGATGTATCCGGCGGTGAAACCTATGCCGCCAGCGCCGATGAAAATACCGCTTATGAAAGTGCCGTGAATTTGATTCTGAAAGAAAAGGATTATGATGGTGCGGTGACGGCGTTCAACGGATTTTTGTCCACTTATCCTGACTCTGTGTATGCGGCCAATGCCCATTACTGGCTTGGGCAGCTTTATTTTACCCAGAACAAGATGGCGGATGCTCAAACACACTTTGAAGCTGTTGCCAGTTTCAAAGATTCCAATAAGCGCGCTGATGCGCTGTTGAAGATGGGTGTGTTAGCCGAGCGTGGCAACAAAGCGGATGTGGCAAAAAAACTCTACGAGCAGGTAGTGGCAGAATATCCCAATACTGCGACATCTCAACAAGCCGAAAAAAGCCTCAAGAATCTTAAATAACAGGATATCGGGCTTAGTCTCTTCCTCGCCGCTGACCTCTCAAAATTGGGTTAGCGGTGTCTGTTTGCCCCTTCCATGCCTTATCCAGATTAGTATTACAGCGTAATTGCAGTGTATAATGCGCGGATTGTAAGGACGAGCTGATAGAGCAAGACGTAATGAGCCTGACATTTGACCCTTCAGAAATGGTGTATCCATTTCCACCCAAACCTATTCCACTGACTCAAAGCGAGCAAGTGGATTACAAAGCGAAAATTAAAGCGCTGCTTCAGGAAAAAGAAGCTGTGCTGATCGCGCATTACTACACCGATCCCGAAATCCAGGCACTGGCCGAAGAAACCGGTGGTTTTGTGGGCGATTCGCTGGAAATGGCACGATTTGGTAATCAACATCCTGCGAAAACCCTGATTGTTTGCGGTGTGCGTTTCATGGGGGAATCGGCCAAGATTCTTACGCCAGAAAAACACGTGTTGATGCCGACGCTGGAAGCTGAATGCTCTTTGGATTTAGGCTGCCCGGAAAAAGAATTCAGTGAATTCTGCGATGCGCACCCGGATCACACTGTGGTGGTGTACGCGAATACGTCTGCAGCGGTCAAAGCACGCGCTGACTGGGTAGTGACGTCCAGTATAGCGCTGGAGATTGTCGAACATCTGGATGCCGAAGGTAAGCCGATCATCTGGGGACCAGACCGCCATTTAGGCAGCTATATCCAGAAGAAAACAGGCGCTGAGATGCTGTTATGGCAAGGCGAGTGTGTTGTTCATGATGAATTTTCCGCCAAAGCGCTGAAAGACATGAAGCACCTGCATCCGGACGCAGCTATCCTGGTCCACCCTGAATCGCCGGCGAGTGTGGTTGCCTTAGCAGATGCTGTAGGCTCTACCAGCCAGTTGATCAAAGCGGCTAAGAGCCTGCCGCAACAAAAATTGATTGTTGCGACCGACAAAGGCATTTTCTTCAAAATGCAGCAGATGGTGCCAGGAAAAGAACTGATTGAGGCACCGACGGCAGGAGCTGGCGCGACTTGCCGAAGTTGTGCGCATTGCCCCTGGATGGCAATGAACGGCTTGAAAGCCATTGAAGCAGCTTTGCGCGAAGGTGGCGAAAAGCACGAGATCTTTGTCGATGAAGCCATTCGTGTGAAATCTCTTATTCCGTTGAACCGTATGCTGGATTTTGCTGCATCGCTGCAGTTGCAAGTGAAAGGCAACGCCTGACACGGGCAAACCAGATCCACCGAGATGAAAAGCGGCCCTATGGTCGCTTTTTTTGTATCTGAAGACTTTTGTGTTGTTGAAGGTGTGGCGGGATTTTGCGAGATGTTGTGAAATCCGACTGTGATAGACAGACCTTAAACCGGTATAAGTCATTATCGGTAAGCGGTAACAGCAGGTTTTACTCGCCGTAACATAACAAAATGAATCAAATTTGTAACATTTAGTGGCACCTGAGATCTCATTGTCAGCATTTTTTAGTTGATCATGTATGCCAACAAGGCAATAACATTTATAGGATAAATAATAATGAAACAACCCTACTAAATATCTGAAAACTAGGATCATAACTATGCTTACACAATTCAGAAAAAGCTGGCTGGCCTTCACGACTACAGCATTGCTTACCTTATCGGTTCAGGCGAGTGCGGAAAATTACACCATAGGAACAGGCAGTCAGAGCGGTACTTACTACCCGTTAGGCGGCATGCTGGCCAAGATCTGGAGTGAGAATATTGATAACTTTGATATGCGGGCTGAGGTGACTGCTGCTTCGGTTGAAAACGTGATCAAAGTATCTACCCATAAGCAGTTGGCGGGTATTGCGATGGGCAATGTGGTTGAGCAGGCCTATGAAGGCACTAAACCCTTCCCGAGAAAAATGGACGCGGTAGTTTTGTTTGCTCTCTATCCCAATGTTGTCCAGTTTATGGTACCTGCGGATTCAGATATCCACAGTATTGCTGATCTTAAAGGTAAAAAGGTTTCGCTTGGCGCACCGGGTTCGGGTACACGAGTCAGCGCCGTTAATATTCTGAATGCCTTGGGGGTTGAAGAAAAAGATATTCAGGCCCAGTCTCTGAATTACACCGCGACCACCAGTGCGATTGCCAATGGTCAGATTGATGCCGGAGCCATTGTCGGCAGCTTAGGTGTAGGCGCAATCACAGAGCTGGCATTGACCCGTAATATCCGTATTTTGTCGTTTACCGAAGCGGATATGGCGAAAATCACTGCGGCCAACCCCTCTTATCAATTGATCGAAGCACCCGCTGACACCTATAAGAATGTCGCAAGCTTTAAAGCACCGGCAATCTGGAATGTGTTAGTGGTGAATAAAGATCTGGATAACAAACTGGCGTATGAAATGACCAAAACCGCCTTCGAGAATATGGATAAGATTCGTAAAACGATCAGCGTGACTCAATATACGACGATTGAAAATATGAAAAAACTGGGTGGTGTGCCATTGCATCCTGGTGCCCAGCAATATCTGGATGAGCAGTCGCAGTAAACATGGGTTGTTTTCAGGGGCGGGGAAGTGCAGACCCGGGTCTGTCTCTCAGCCCTTGTGCTGAATTGGAGTATTTATGTCAACGACAGCCACTGCCCGGCACGGGCAAAAGCTTGCAGATATGCTGATGAAAATAGCCGCTATAGCGGCTATCGTTTTGTCTGCCTTTCAGATTTGGCAGGGGGTGACGGCAGAATTAGCGGCGCCTGTTTTTCGTCCGGTACACTTAAGCTGGATTCTGGTATTAGTGTTTCTCACTCAGCCATTAATCAAACAGAGCCATTCTCTTCCACTATATCTGGCGGCACGTAGTGTCGATTTTGTGTTGTCGGCTGCCACCATCTGGGCGACCTGGCACATTGTTCAGTTTGATTATGACGATATCAGTTTTTTACTGGATGGGCTGAAAGGGGCAGATCAACTGGCTGGGTTGATCACTATCGTTGCCTTACTGGAAGCGACCCGGCGTTCTGTCGGCATGGTAATGGTGGTGATTGCGGCGGTCTTTATCACTTATGCGCTGTTTGGTGATGCCTTGCCTTCTGGCATCGCCAGCAAAGGATTCGAGTTGGAAGAGCTGATTCGATTCCATATTTTTTCCACCAACGGGGTATACGGCGCGCCTTTAGCGATTGCGGCAGGGGTAGTGTTTATTTTCGTGCTGTTTGGTGCGTTTCTGCAGGTGACCGGTGCCGGGCAATTTTTTATCGATATTGCCTTTGCTGTTGCCGGTAAATACCGCGGTGGCCCGGCAAAAGCCAGTGTGATCGCGTCGGCGGCGCTAGGCTCTATTTCTGGCTCTGCCATCGCCAACACGGTGACAACCGGGTCGTTAACGATTCCGATGATGAAAAAGCTGGGCTACAAACCCGAGCAAGCTGCCGGCATTGAAGCCGCTGCATCCACTGGGGGGCAGATTATGCCGCCTGTTATGGGGGCGGGCGCGTTTGTTATGGCGCAGTTTACGGGGATTCCATATAGCGAAATATTGCTGGTGTCGATCGCACCTGCGATTTTGTACTTTGCCTGCACGTTGCTTTATGTTCACCTGATGGCCTGTAAGCTGGGGCTGGAAGGGATGGATGTCAAAGCAGGTGTGCGTGAAGTGCTGAATAAAGGCTGGCACTTTCTTGCGCCATTGATTCTGGTCACTGCGCTGCTGATGATGAGTTACTCGCCGGTGCTGGTCGGGATTGCGGGATGTGTCGCTATTCTTGTTTCCGCCTTGTGTCGCCGTTCGAGCCGTGTCAGCCTGAGTCAGGTACTGGAAGGCATGAAAGAAGGGGCATTGATGGCCCTGCCGATTTCCGTGGCCTGTGCAACGGCCGGTATTGTTGTTGGCGTTGTCGGACAAACCGGTATTGGCCTGCAGTTCACCCAGTTCCTGCTGGCGCTGTCCGGTGGTCACTTATGGTCGGCACTCCTTCTGATAGCACTGGCGGCGGTGGTGCTGGGCATGGGCTTGCCTGTAACAGCCGCGTACATAGTGCTGTCCGTTATGGCGGTACCGGCGCTGAATGATTTCGGCTTGCCTATTCTGACTGCCCACATGATTGTATTCTGGCTGTCGCAAACTTCTAATGTCACGCCACCTATCGCTCTGGCGGCCTTTGCCGGTGCCGGTATTGCGAATGCATCGCCGATGCGATCTGCGGTGCAGGCGTTTAAACTGGCTCAGGGCTTTTTCCTGATCCCTGCTATGATGGCATTCTCCGGGCTCATACTGGGTGACGGGGAGACGCTGCATTTTGTGATTGGCATTGCGACAACGGCAGGGCTGATTATTGCATTTGCGGGTGGTATTGAGGGACGTTTGATTAACCCGCTCAATAAGCCGTTCAGAGTGATACTGCTGGCATTGGCACTGATGATGCTGTTTATGGATGACTCGGTCAGGTTAGCTGCGTTAGTTGCTGTTATCGGGATAGTCGTGGTAAACACCAAGTTAGGCCGGAAGAAGGTGGAAATGATCCACTGACGCTTGTTTCCAGCCCGTGTAATCAGCCGGGCAGAAGTGGCTGCCCGGCGGTTGGTATTACTGGTTTTCGGTAAGCTGTTGTGCGCGCTGAGTAAGGCCGCACAGCATGGGAGGGATGGCTTTGAATACTTCTTCAAATTGTGCCAGACCTTCAGCGCCTTGCTCAGATAAGGCGGCCATTGCACTTTCCGGATCATACAGCAGGCTGACAGAAAGCAGCACGCCACCCAGCAGGGCATTGTCCTGGCTGTTTTCCGGCATGATGGTTTCCCAGTCATCCCGGGCCAATTGCCAGCCCTGTAATACGCCTTCGGCAAATTCACGGGTGGCTGGCGTGACTAATTCTCTGTCATCCAAATCGCAGCCTTCCGGCCATTCCCAGCTATTGGACAACAAAGCCTGGCGCGCTTCGTTCCATATCTGAACGATGGCGTTGGCATAGTTTTCCAACTCTTCATGACTGTTAAATGGCGAGGTTTCATCACCACCCCACAGGTAGGCCAGCCATTCAGCCGGATCCAGTAAATGAGGGGCCGCCGCCATTGCCGTTACAAAGCCACGGGTTTGATGTTCAGACAGCAAATGCTGACTAAGTTCAGGGTCTTGCAAAATTGCCGAAAGTTGCGCAGACATTATCAGTTTCTCTTTTAAATGGGCAGGCACGCTGTTCCAGCGCCTGGGAGCAGAATAACGGTATTGTAGCAGGCAGAGTCAGAAGACATAGCCTTGTAACGGGGAAACATGAAAAAAGGGGAGTGTGAGCCTGACAATGCTGCAAAAGTATCCACTTGATTGATAATGTGGTGATTTGGGTTGACCTCAGTCGGGGGCAACACTATAGTTACGCCCCGTTACTGAGTAAGCGCAGTGACCAAAATTAGGTGAGGTGTCCGAGTGGCTGAAGGAGCACGCCTGGAAAGTGTGTATACGGCAACGTATCGAGGGTTCGAATCCCTCCCTCACCGCCACATTCAGAAAAGACCCGTTGAGAAATCAGCGGGTCTTTTTGTATTTAACGACTCTGAGTTGTATCAAATGGCCTATAAGCCAGAAAATTAAAACTGACCTTCATTATTTCATTTCTGACTCAGTCTTTATTCATGAATCGTTATTTATTTTGTATTGAAAATTTAAAATAGCGTCGTTAATGCTAGATGACAGCGAACTGGTTTATTCACGAAATACTCATTTCTAATTTGGCCGTTAAGCGCTTTTATTAGCCGAAAATATTTGCGAGCCACTATTCATTTTATGTTCATTCGTTACATTAAATATCAAACCCTCATTATATTTGTAAATTAGCAAGAACTAATTTGTAAATTTTCATATACAATCCGTGGTGATTCAACGTGTTGATTTTACTTGACATTAGAGTAATAGCTCTTATTTATTGTTTTAATTGTTATTAAAATGTTAACTTTTATGTACGTTTCATTGTCGGTTTTTTGTTCGTTATGTTTGCAAAGTATTGAAATGCTGAGCCAAAGTTGAATCGCTTTCTTGAAAAGCATACATATGTGTAACGGAGCTGAAACAAGAAGTTCTCAGAAGTTAGGCGATAAAACATTTGCAGTATGAATGGTTTGTTGGTTGGGATGCGCAGGACAGCTCACTATAATCTCTAGGAATGAGTAATGAAAACAAACAAACAACAAGCTTTGGCTGTATTGACACTAGGTTCACTTTTCACCTTGCCGGCCATGGCCGCAGAAATGGTTGACGTAACCGATTCTGCTGTTCTGGAACAAGGGTTAATGGCACGTTCACTGACACCATTAAATAACAGTTTTAAACCTGTTAAATCGGTCACTTTGCCAAATGGTAAACAAAAGGTTCGCTATCAGCAGCTTTATAAAGGATTACCCGTTTATAATACTGCCGTAGTGGCAACGACAAGTAATAAAGGCCTGACTCAGGTTCATGGCCGAATGGCGCAAAATGTAGAGCAAGATCTGCCATTAATTCAGGCAAGTATTGATGAAAAACAGGCACTGAATATTGCTAAATCACACCATGCTTCTTTACATTCTCCGCAATTAACCGGTGAGCTGCCACTTGAAAATGAACAAGTGACACTGATGGTTCGTCTGGATGAAAACAATCTGGCTGAGCTGGTGTACCAGGTGAGTTTCTTTGTTCCTTCTGATGAGCCATCACGTCCTTATTTCTTCATTGATGCCAACACAGGTGATGTGCTGGATACCTGGGACAGCATCGCCCATATCCAGGCTCCGGGCTCTGGCCCTGGTGGTAACACTAAGACCGGGCAATATCAGTTCGGTGTGGATTTCCCGAATTTCATGGTGGAGAAAAACGGTACGACCTGTACCATGAATACCAGTGCAGTAAAAACCGTCGATCTCAATGGGGCGACCTCAGGCTACAACGCCTTCAGCTATAACTGTCCGACTGACAGCAACGCCAATAGCCACAAGCAGGTCAATGGTGCCTATTCACCGCTGAATGATGCTCACTACTTTGGCCAGGTTGTCTTTGATATGTATAAAGACTGGCTGAATACGGCACCGTTAACCTTCCAGCTGACAATGCGTGTGCATTACGGCTCTCAATATGAAAATGCCTTCTGGGACGGCAGCGCAATGACCTTTGGTGACGGTTCTTCTACCTTCTATCCACTGGTAGATATCAATGTCAGTGCTCATGAAGTCAGCCATGGCTTTACCGAGCAGAACTCAGGTCTGGAATACCGCAATATGTCTGGTGGTATCAATGAAGCGTTCTCTGATATCGCCGGTGAAGCGGCTGAATTCTATATGCGTGGCAGTGTGGACTGGGTAGTAGGAAGCGATATTTTCAAACAGTCCGGTGGCTTACGTTATTTTGATCAGCCATCCAAAGACGGCCGCTCAATCGATCATGCTTCGCAGTACACATCGGGCCTGAATGTGCACTATTCAAGCGGTGTATTCAACCGTGCATATTACTTGCTAGCCAATAAATCCGGTTGGGATGCCCGTAAAGGTTTCGAAGTTTTTGCAGTGGCTAACCAGCTGTACTGGACTGCCAACTCCAACTTTGACCAGGGTGGTTGTGGTGTTGTTAAAGCAACCCAGGATCTGGGCTATAACACTGCTGATGTTGTCGATGCCTTCAATACTGTCGGTGTCAATGCCGCTTGTGGTGTAACCCCGCCAACGGGTGATACGCTAGAAAAAGGCAAGCCTATCAGTGGTCTTTCCGGTAACAGAAGCAGTGAGCTTCACTACACATTCACTGTGCCAGCATCAGTATCAAGTGCTTCTGTAAGCATTACTGGCGGATCTGGCGATGCCGACTTGTACGTGAAAGCAGGCAGCAAGCCCACCACGAGCTCATGGGATTGTCGTCCATATGTTGGTGGGAATAATGAAACCTGCAATGTTTCCGTTTCATCTGGCCAGACCTACTACGTGATGCTGCGTGGCTACAGCAACTTCTCAGGCGTGACACTGAACCTGAATTACTAAGCCGTTTTTAACGTTATGAACCAGAAGGGAGCCTTGTGCTCCCTTTTTTCTTTGCTGAGCGCTTGGTCATGATATGTAATTAAATTTCACTTATGTAGTTATATCTCTTTTGTGTGCCTGTATCCCCGCGATAAAAACCTGCAGTTTTATCTTCATTTGGCATGATCTTCAGTCATGACTCAGTAAAGTGCACCTTATGCATACGATTTTTGGCAATCTTAACAGTGTTAATTGCAGGCTAGATGAGGTAGCCGAGCTTGTTCGATCATAAGTTTATGAAAAAAATATAAAAATAGCACAGGCAAAATGAAGCGGAGCTTGGGGTGGGGTTTCATGTAAATAAACCGGATCTTGGCGATAAGCTGCGTTTATCAACTGACAAACTGAGCTTTCCGGCCATTTTTGTGCCGTGAAACATGCGGAAAAACCGGATAACAGAAGGCAAGAAATACCTGAGTAGCACGTCAGTAGTGCGCAACCAGCTAAATATGCGGCTTTGATCACGATTATTGGTTGTAAATAGACAACATTAATATTAATACAGTGAGATATTTTACCTGAAAGTTGATTTAATATGACAAATGACTGGTTATGAGTGTTGATTCTGGTCATATAGTCTTTTTGAATTGCCTGTATTGGCTTTTATCTCTGGTTAGTGGTTCGGAGCGGCAGTGAAAGAACAATTTAATGTGCGCAATGCGGCAGCAGACACTTTTGCAATGGTGGTGTTCTGCTTTATCACGGGCATGATGATCGAAGTGTTTATCTCAGGGATGACCTTCCAGCAGTCGCTGGCTTCCCGAACATTGTCAATTCCGGTTAACATTGCTATTGCCTGGCCTTACGGCGTCTTTCGCGACTGGATGATCCGCCAGGGCGCAAAATTGAGCTCGTTGGGCCGGATGAAATTCGTCTCCGATATGCTGGCTTATGTGCTATTCCAGTCGCCTGTTTATGCCGCTATCCTTTGGTTTGTGGGGGCCGAGCCTGAGCAAATCATGACAGCGGTTGCAACTAATGCGCTGGTAAGCGGTGTACTGGGTGGCGTCTATGGCCAATTTCTTGAAGTTTGCCGTCGTATGTTCAGAGTACCGGGTTACTACCAGCAGGCTTAATACAGCGAGTTAAAACGTCTTTCCTGAGAGGCAGTCCAACGGACTGCCTTTTTCGTCGCTGCCGCTAGCGGCTCAAAGGGTGACGTTGCTGCTTCTTGATGGCAATTTCAAGTTGAGGGTGCGCAATACTGATATCGTGTGCCAGGAACTTACGTTTAATCCGGCTGTGGAGATCATGGGTCAGACTGAGCCGGTGGCCGGTCTCTGCTGCATAGGCCCGCACTTCAAAATTTTGTGCGTCTGCAGTAATACTCAGGAAAAACACCTCGGGTTCAGGATTGTCCAGAACCAGTTCGCATTCATCTGCCGCCTCAAATAACAGCCGGGTCACCAATTCAGTATCAGCCAGATATTTCACACTGATAGCTATGGTTACCCGGGTAATGGAATCCGATAACGACCAGTTGACAAACTGCTCTGTGACAAAGGCTTTGTTCGGCACGATGACTTCTTTTCTGTCCCAGTCGACAATGGTGGTTGCCCGTGTATTAATTTTTGCCACAATCCCGGTAAGATCGCGAATGGTGACCGTATCTCCAATGCGGATAGGCTTCTCAAACAAAATGATTAAGCCGGATATAAAATTGGCGAAAATTTCCTGCAGACCAAAACCCAGGCCGACACCCAGTGCTGCAATCAGCCACTGCATTTTTGACCAGTCAAAACCTATCAATGCCGAACCAATAATGATACCAAAGAAAATGGCCATATAGCGGGTCAGGGAAGTAATCGCATAGCCGGTCCCAGGACTCAGGCTAATGTGTTGCAGTACCAGCAGCTCCATTGCACCGGGTAAATCACGGGCCAGAATGGCAGTCAGCCAGAGCGCCAGAATGGCGAGCAGCACACTTTTCAGCGTGATATGGCTGAGTTGTTCTATTCCGTCGATATTGGCATTGACGTCCCAGAGTGTAATGTCTTCAAGGAAGCTGGTGGCCTGATATAAATCTGACGACAAGAGCGCCAGAATAAACAGGTAAATCAGCAGCAACAGCGAGCGTAAAAGCCGCAGTGACTGCGCACTGATGACATCCAGATCGACTTCTGGCTCTTCAATTTCAATATGCAGTTCACTGCTTGATGGTTCCTCTTTGCCTTCAAGTAATTCAGCTCTTCGCTGCGCCAGTATTTCCTGACGTTTTGCTTTGGCACGTTCGAAAGCCAGCCTGCGTCGCTGAATCAGCATAAGGCGTTTGATCAGGTAATACACCAAGAGGGTAAACACGCCCAGCACTGCAGCATATTCGAGTTTGGACATCAGTTTTTGCGCCGAGCCCAGATAGCCCAGCAGTGCAAAATAGTTAAGCGCTTGCGGTAATAAAATCAGCAGCCACCAGAATAAGTGATGGCTGAGATGCAAATGGCCTTGAGGTAGGTCCCGGTAGGTCATAGGAATACGCTCATTGGCCATTTTCCACATAAAGTAACTGACGGCTATGTTGCTGATGATAAAAGCAAGTCGTCCTAGTGTGGCGTTCACATCAATATCGTTGTAGAAGAAGGCAAAGTTTTGGATCACCATCATAGGGAGGTAAATCCAGAGCAATCGGCGATAATGGCCGAAGCAGCGCATGACCAGATTGGGCTGCCAGTCAAAATGTTTGATGAGCAGGCCGTCCGGCCGTACCAGCTCCCTCATGAAACAGTACATGACCAGAGGCAATGGCAGTGCGAGGGCTTGGCCTAAGTGATGGATGAAAGGCAGTTGCCAAAGCGCGCTTAACAGGGCGCCAACGACGGCGACCACCAGTGGTGCCGGCCAGGCAAACAAGCCAGAGCAGATGACATTGATCGTGCTGAAGCTGAACCTGTCTTTGGTGACTTTACCTATATACTGACTGGTTTCTTTTAAATATTGCTTCCAGCGTGCGCGGCTCCAGCTGAGAGCAATAATCAGCAGTGCGACAATGATCAGACAGAAAGCCAGTAGCACAGGATCGGCAACCAAAGGGACTTTGAGTAAGCCCAGCCAGTGCGACGGTGAAAAAAACCACTGCAATTTTTCCAGTGTATCGGTCGCTAATTTGATACTGAAAGCGTTGCTGTCCGGCGCCAGAAACAGCAAGCGTGCCGCTCTGTTTTTCAGGTTATTCAGTGATGAATCCAGTTTGTCATAGGCGACTTTCAAGGTTGCTTGCTGATAAATCAGGATGTCGCTGCTGTCTATCAGCTTTTCTAACAAAGACAGGTTGTTCTGAACGAGTTCGGATTGCAGTGCTTGCTGATCTTCGGACAGATTTTTTTCTGGCGCAGACTTTGCGCTTTCGGTCAGATCTTCAAACCGTTGCTGGTATTCATACTTACGGATCTGATTTTGAGCGATGTTATTGTCGAGCTCTGACATATCTGGCGGATCTGGCAGTCTCTTGAGCCGCGTACGCATGTTTTCACTGAAAGCAGGGCTGAGGGACAACCACTCGGCCATGTTATTCAGATCCTCTGCCGTTTTTGCCACTTGTTCTGATTGCTGATCGGTTTTTTCCTGTTGCAACTGAACCTGATCCAGTTGATCTGACAACGAGGACAACACACGGGCATAGCGCCGGTTTTCTTCACTGAGCTGTTTCAGTTCAGGGGGAAGATCGACCAGCTCTTGTACCAGCTCATCGGTATCGACGGCAGACTGTTCGGCATCGGTTCTGAGTAGCCGGTTCAGCATCAATTGCAGATTGTTACGATATGCTTGTCTGGCCTCTATTTCTACATTGACCAGCTGGAGCTTTTGCTTGCTGAGCGTGCGGCGATTATCACCCGTCAATTGTTCGGCTTCGAGGGCAGACAACTGGTTGTCATAAAACTCATATTCAATGTTATGAACCAGCAACAGCGGGTTATCACGATCTCTTTCCGCCTGCTTGCGGGCTTTATCTGCATTGTCTATCTGTTGGCGCAGTTGTTCGACCCGTTTTGGAAACGCATCAATACTGCGTTCTATGTCTTCAATCTCGTTGCGATAGTTATGTCGCTGTAACTCAAGCTGCTCTAACTTGTTGTCCTGTTCAGCTATCTCAAGGGTAAGCTGATCCTGGCTCCATTGGCTAAAGTCTGGAAAGTTTGAGGCATTAAAGTCACTGATTTGAGTTTTTATGGTTTCCGTTTGCTCATTGAAGTTATCCAGCAACTGCTGGTTCTTTTCGATTTGCGTTTTATAGGTTTGCGTTTTTTGCAGCTGATCCTGAGCCTGAAGTAGTTTCTCCAGTAATTTTTCATTCTCAGGCGTTGTCTCCAGCTCGTTGGCCAACGCAATCTGTTTGTCCAGTGCTTTACTGTAATCGGACGTTTGCTGGGTGGTGGCGGAATTTGACTCTTCACTGGCGTAGCAGGGAAAGGCGGTGATCAATAAGACTAACGAGAGTACGAATACGGTGAGATTACGCATAGTGAAGTGGTGAGACTCAAATAAGAATTATCTTACAAGTGTAGAAATAAGCGTGTGTTAGGCCTAAGAAAAAACCGATTTGATCTTTTGATCATCGCTTACGATAAGAAAGTACAACTAATTGGGAAAAAACCTTGACCCGATTAGCACAAGTCAGTAAATTAGCCGCCGTCGACGCGACAGGCGTTGGCAACAATTTGGTGAGGTGTCCGAGTGGCTGAAGGAGCACGCCTGGAAAGTGTGTATACGGCAACGTATCGAGGGTTCGAATCCCTCCCTCACCGCCACATTCAGGAGAGATGGCTGAGTGGTTGAAAGCACCGGTCTTGAAAACCGGCATACGTTAATAGCGTATCTAGGGTTCAAATCCCTATCTCTCCGCCACATTTAAAGAAACCGCTGAACTATCAGCGGTTTTTTTTCGCCTGAACCTTGGCAGGATGAGATAGGGTGAAGAAGCCTGGAAGGGGGCGGACGGCCAGTCTCAGCCGAGCGATAAATCCCTATCTCTCCGCCACATTCGAAGAGACCGCTGAACTATCAGCGGTTTTTTTTCGCCTGAACCTTGGCAAGATGAGATAGGGTGAAGAAGCCTAGAAGGGGGCGGACGGCCAGTCTCAGCCGAGCGGAGCGAGACCACGTTGCCTTCAGGAAAACCCATACTTAGTCTGATGTATATCAGGCCGTTAAGCCTGTTGAAATACCGCGACACCCCATCCGGATTTCTTTCGCATCCATCATCCTGCATATTCAATAGGCATCAATCAGCTTAACTCTGCAGCCATATACTCTCTGATGAATATTGAACCGAATTATCTCAGAATAAACCTGCCTAGAAAGACAAACGTAAAAAATATTGACACATGATTTTATGGTAAAAATGTTTATGTGTAGAAAGCCTTCATCAACTATCTAATTTAACTGAATAATTGAAATTTAATACTTAAGTTTACTACCAAACTAAACTTCCAGTGCTAAAAATAAAAAGGTGATTTTTTATATAATTTTATTGAGCTTCATAAGACAAATAAGTATTAAGGTTAAAATGTAAGACCAATTGTAACTCTATGTTTTTAAATGATTAACTTTAAATGACTTCACGATAGCTTTATTATTTGTCATTTTTTTTACGTGAACTAAAGTTAACTTTATTAAAACGCTAATATAATAATGAAAGGACGAGTAGGAATGTCTAGAAAATCATACACTAGATTGGCATTAGTGTCGGACGAGAGTATTCAGTCTTCTATTCTGAAAGAGTACTTGCTAAAGAAGCTTACATTTTCCATAAACTGTATAAAGCTGGATGAAATCAGCAAGTTATCAGCTAAGCAGATAGAAGAGACATTGTTCATTTTAGATTCTGCCAGTATCACGCAGAAATCGAGTGAAAAGTATCTGAGTATCATGGCAGATAAAGAGGTAATACCTTCTGAAGTTCTGATTAATGTTTGCACTGATATTAAGGTCGATGAGCTTAAGAGATGGCCGAATTTGGTGGGGGTTTTCTATACCAGCGATTCACTTGATCTGTTATCTGAAGGGTTGCTGAAGATACAAAGTGGTGAGTTGTGGTTTAGCCGTAAGTTATGCCAGGAACTGATTTCTGAGTACCGGAGTACTGAAATCACTATACCAAAATTAAATGTGGAGTTGACGAGTCGAGAAAAAGAAATTATGCAACTTTTAGTTTCCGGTGCATCTAATTCTCAAATCGCTGACTCTTTATTTGTCAGTGAAAATACAGTCAAAACACATCTTCATAATGTGTTTAAAAAAATCAAAGTCAAGAATCGCCTGCAGGCGTTTATGTGGGCTAAGAATCATTCATTTAATAGTTTATTATCATGAAAAAGTTAAATCTTATTTCTGTCTTTGTTCTTTGTATGTTAACACAGCAGGCAAGCATAGCGAGTGAGAATTCGGGAGAGAAAAATCAACCTCTAGAGAATGGTAAGAAACTTGAAAATGGTAAAAGTTTAGAGGGTGATGAACCTTTAGAAGCTAAAGGAAGGTTAGAAAGTCTGGATAGTCTTCGTGAAATTAGCGGTGCTGTTATAGACAGGACGATGACTCGATTAGGGGCAGACTTTTACTCATTATTTGCACAAAAGTTAGAAGATCAAGTTGATGAGTTAAAAGAAAACCTGCTTGTAAAAGAAAGACCGACCGCTTTATCTGGAAGTATTATTACGATATATCATCGGCAAAACATTATATACAGAACAGCATTGTCCCCAGGGCGACAGAATGTTGAAGAAAAAACAGATCAAGCTGTTTCAGCAGTGGGAAATTATGTATTGAGATGGCGGATAGAAAGGTATTTAAAAGATACCTTCGATATTGACTACGACGAAATTTAAGGAGTAAGCACCATGAAGGGAAAGACCTATTCTTTGCTGTTAATGGGTGTCATTGGTTGGAGCGCCCAAGCAACAGAGTTAATTTACACACCAGTAAATCCAAATTTTGGCGGTAATCCATTAAATGGCAATTTTCTCTTAGGCGTAGCTAATGCGATTAATGATCATAAAGATCCGACTTCCAGTGATCCATTTGAACAGCAGTCTGATCTGGAAAGATTGACAGCAAACCTGGAATCAAGATTGATTAGCCAGTTACTTGCTGATGTGGGGAATGGTAATACAGGTCAGTTATCAACAGATGATTTCCTCTTAAATATTGTCGATGATAATGGGGTTTTATTGATTCAAATTACGGATAAGCAAACGGGAGAATCATCAACCATTCAAGTTAACGGGTTGATGCCTGACTAACAGGGAGTTTGTCATGAAAAACATCGTCATTTTGTGCTCTGTGTTGTTAATTAATGCGTGTTCCAATTCAATGAGAATACCTGATGCAGATAGAGAGCCTACTTTGATGCCAAGAGGAGCAATTTATGAAGATTTAGTCTCTCTCCCATTGCCTCAAGGTCAGATTTTTGTCTCTGTTTATGATTTCAGAGATCAAACAGGACAATATAAACCGCAGCCGAACAGTAACTTTTCAACTGCTGTGCCGCAGGGAGGGGCTGCCTTACTTACCACATCGTTATTGAATTCAAGGTGGTTTGTCCCATTGGAACGGGAAGGTTTGCAGAATCTGTTGACGGAGCGGAAAATCATCCGTGCAGCCCAGCAGAAACACGAGATACCAGTCAACCACGGTTCTCATTTACCTTCACTCATGTCATCCAATATTGTGATTGAAGGTGGGATTGTTGCCTATGACACCAATATTCAAACCGGAGGTTCCGGTGCTCGGTATCTGGGGATTGGCATCTCTTCTAAGTACAGAACTGACCAGGTCACCGTGAATCTCAGGGCAATAGATGTGCGAACGGGACGGGTGCTGCTGAGTGTAACAACAAGTAAGACGATACTCTCGCAAGAGCTTCAAACCGGCGTTTTTAAGTTCATCGACTACAAAGATTTACTGGAGGCTGAACTGGGAATTACCACTAATGAGCCTGTCAATATAGCTGTTATGTCTGCTATAGACGCAGCAGTAATTCAGTTGATTGTCGATGGTATCAATACCAATCTTTGGAAGCTGGCCAATCGTTCAGATATAGGAAATCCAGTGATTCAAAAATACATGTTTACAGAACAGCCTCTCATCTAGTTATCTGGCATTAATCAGCTATTGCTATGGGCCATCACATTGTGATGGCTTTTTGCTATGTGTCGGGCATAGTGTTGGGTGGTACTGTTTTTATTTAGGTGGCGAAATTCGTTATGCCACTAGATTAAGGAACTCGGGTTCTGTACATGAATCGCACATTATCGAAGAAATTTTTGACAAACTGGGGGCAGGTACTACCAGCTTAAATGTAACGTATACATCGTCGCGGTACGGAACAGTATGATTCTGGTAGGGTGAGAGCACGTATACTCACTTTTTGCTCACTAATAAATTCTCTCGAAACATCCGAACAATTATTGAACAACTCATATGTTTAGAACCTGTAGTAGATGGCTAAAAATCACTCTTCTTATAGCTCCACGCATGCTATTTAAGTAGTGATTTTACAATTTGTTAACTCGTGATCTCGCCCTGATGATTCTGGTGTGAGAGCGGCGAGAGTGATTTCTCCTGAAATTCGACTCCATTCATAAAGTCATTCTTCTACCTGTCCTATTTGAAGCTTTGTAGCGGTGTTGATTGCGTTTACTAAATGAAACACCAGCCTGGCCTAATCATATAGTTAAGTTATGTGACTGGGGATCCACTCATTTTTCGCTACCTGCATCCACAAGTCGCTTGTGTATGCGGCAAGAATTAGAACATTGGATTTGTTTGAAAAATTTATAGCAATAATCATTAAATCTAAGTGTTAATTAACAAAATAATCCTATGGTTTATATTGAGATTGTCTTTCTTACATGGGCTAACCATTTGATTAATACAGGATTACAAGTCAATTTCTATGTTCGTTTTCTTAATTATCATAATTGATAATTTCACTATTAAGTTTATGGTGTAAAAACATTAAGCTGCCATAATATTTTTACAAGCATATTTTCTTCTGGACAAGAAAATGAAATTTTTAAATATATTCAATATGACTTTACTTACTTTTTCTGTATTCAGTGTTAGCGGAGCGAATGCGGGGGAATTAGCGGAAAACGAGTTAAACCATGCTTGGGGGTCAGATGGCAATATATCTTCAATTGAAGCATATGGTGCCACTGATAGTACGGCAATCATTGTTCAGAAATCATCAGGGGGATGGGGAGGAAATCAAAGTAAGATAAAAATGAGCGGTCGAGGTAATTTTTCTTACTCTCATCAAGAGGGACATTATAACCGTTCATATATTGAGCAGGATGGCGATAATAATTATGCTGCTGTCTCTCAACATGGGTTTGGAAATGATGGGAGTATAGAACAATATGGAAATGGAAACATTGCTATCCTAAGTCAAAATGGAATAGGTCATAGCGATAGTATCACTCAGCGTGGTGATGAAAACATAGCGGTCGTAGTAAATAAACCTCATGTTATTTTTTCAGGATTTGATATTAACCAGAATGGTAATGAATCCGTATTAATTTTAAATGGCATGAGTAGAAATATTTTATTTTATTAACACAATGAAGGAAAGTACTATGAAAAAGTTAGCTTTAGCAATCTCTGTACTGTTAGCATCTGGTAGTGTTTATGCTACAAATACTTCAACCAATACAGCACTGAATGGTAGTGATGGAAACGTGGTAAGTGTATTCCAGTTTTCTCCAGCGGCTGGTCATGTTTCATCTGTATTTCACGATAATAATTCTGATGATAACAACACTACCGTTTCTCAGATTGGTTTGACACATGACTCAGAAGTCATCTATGACAATGGTTCAAATAACAACTGGACAATTGTTAATCAGCAGGGTGATTCAAACGAATCTGATGTGGTTGTTGATAATGATTCTGATCAGAATGGTGCAGTGGTCACACAAACTGGTGGTCTGAACAGCTCCGATATTCAAATGAACCTTAATGCAGATGGCAACTTTGCATCACATACACAGATTGGCGATTTGAATACGGCAATTACTACTGTAGTCGCCGGGGATGATAACATCCTGAACACCACTCAGATCGGCACAACGAACACCTCCATTGTATTAGCTGCAGGTGCGCCATTTGATAATCCGGATAACAACTTAGTCAATGTACTTCAACAAGGTGATACAAACCTTTCAGTGGTGAGTTTGCTCGGTGAAGCAGATGACAATACTGTGCTTGTGAATCAGCTTGGTGATTTATCACTAGCAGTTGTCAGTATTATTGGTGCTGGCGGCGAGGCTGATGATAACTTCGTTAGCATTACCCAGACAAACCTGGATGTTGCGGTCGATACTATCGTGAACTCATCAGATAATAGTTTTACAACAGTTCAATTCTGATGTGTGAAAGAATAAAAGCGGCGAGTATCGCCGCTTTTATTCTTATTTAGGATAAGAGTAAAGGCAGCATGAATGTAGTGGCTGAAAAACAGATGATAAGTTACCTCGTGTTATTTGGGTGAAATATTCAATAACCCGGGCAGTAATGGCATGAGCACTCAATCAACCGATGAAAAAGGATAGCACCATGAAAAAGCTCGCTCTTGCAATTTCTGCACTTTTAGCGTCAGGTAGTGCAATTGCAACCAACACGTCCTCAAATACATCACTGAATGGCAGTGATGACAACTATGTTAATGTTTATCAATTCTCGGGTGGTCCGGGACATGAGTCCAGTGTTTTTCATGATAATAACTCTGATTCAAACACCTCGACGATTCATCAGGTTGGTGAATTACAGTTTTCAGATATATATATAGACAATGGTTCAAGTAACAATACAATTTCTATTGCGCAGGCTGGTTCAACGAACACCTCAATAGTGATCGCTGATTTTGGTTCCGACTGGAATGTGGTTGATGTCAATCAGGCTGGGTCGACAAACAGCTCCTATATTTCAATGCTGAATAATGCAGACAATAACGAGGCTTCTGTGACTCAGGATGGTTCTCTGAATACAGCAGAAATTTTTGTTACCGCGGGTGATGACAACATACTGAGTGCGACTCAGATTGGCAGCAGTAATATGGCCATGATTGATATTGCCGGGGCGCCATTTGACAACCCGGATAATAACATTGTGAATGTTTGGCAGCAGGGAGATGGTAATCTTGCTAATGTTATGCTGACGGGCGAGGCGGATAATAATACCGTGGGCATTACTCAGTGGGGTAACACCTCCCAGGCCTTTGTCAGCATTACGGGGGCGGGGGGGGCAGCAGACAACAACACCGTGATTATCACACAGACAGATAACGATGTTGCGACAGATACCATTGTGAACTCATCTGGTAACACTTTTATTACCACACAATTATGAATATACAATCTCTGATAAGAAAAGCGGTGCTTCTTGCCGCTTTTCTCTCATCTCCTGCAATTGCCGGTCTGCAGCCCGATTTGCCAGTGACATTGGATTGTCAGTCTGGTGAGCAGTCTGTTTCATTGGCTATTACTTCATCTAAACAGGTCAATCTTTTGGTGGAATCTACAGGTGGTAACAGAATGCGTTCCTCTGTCAGTGGTTCGGGCCAATCACGGATGGTGATGGGTCGTGCACAATTCCCTGTCAGTATCACGGTTGATGCCACTGGCGAAACGTCTCAGCTGATCGTCACTGACGATTGCCAAATTACCACCCAGACACCTCATTCCTGAGGTGTCTCAATACTCATGGCATCTTAGATTGCCTTGTAGTACTGTGCGCCCCCAGAATCGCAGATTGATGCAAATTCAGAACAGTTTGTCCTAAACATCGGGATGCACAATGGCTGAGTTTGCTTTGGTGTATGGCTATGTGCGTGAGTGCACAGAATGTTATCACTTTACGCTTTAAGCTCTCATTCCGATTTCAAAATTGCTATTATGTGAGGCTGATTCCGATTATAGCGCCTGAGTGCTGGTCGGTTTTATTGGTGATGAGGGTATGGAGGCATGAGTATTGGCCGTCAGCTAATGCAAAAAGCTATCCTGTTTGCCCGTCGTACCGGCGCCAGAGGGATCGCGTTAGAGACATCGCACGGAAACCTGACCGCCCAGGCTCTTTATGAGTCGTTGGGTTTTCAGCGCGATGAAAATTATTATCACTATTATTTGACTGTGTAGCAGTAACAACATTAATGCTTGGTTAATACTATGTATATTCAGAGAGTTATGCCCAATCGTGATGACGTTCGAGTGATCCTCAGCGCATCTGATGATTATATGTATAGTCTGTACCCACCCGAGACGAACAATCTGGAAAGTGAGGAAACCCTCATGAAGGATAATGTTCATCTGGTCGGCGCTTTTGTACGCGGTGCATTAGCCGGTATTGGCGCAGTGAAAATGATGGATGATGACGGGCAGTACGGTGAAATCAAGCGTATGTTTGTGCTGGATAACTATCGCGGCCTGGGTATATCCCGGCAAATTATGGAGGCTTTGCACCAGTACCTTAAGCATAACGGTATCGGCATTGCCCGCCTGGAAACCGGCGTGAATCAACCTGAATCAATTGGCCTATATCAAACCATGGGTTATCGGGTTTGTGAGCCTTATGGTCAGTACCAAGCGCACCCGCTCAGTATTTTCATGGAGCTTGACCTGAATTCGCTGGACGGTTAGCAGGACGTTTGACATGTCATGGAGGACAGATGTCAGTAGAAGCAAAAATTAATGCATTAGGTCTGGTGTTACCTTTGGCCAGCGAGCCGCAGGGCAGCTATGCCAATTGTGTTCGTAGCGGAAATTTGTTGTATGTATCCGGTAAAGGACCTGTTGCCGGTTTAGCCGAGGCTCCTAAAGGAAAGCTGGGGCGAGAATACAATGTTGAGGAAGGTTATCAGTTTGCCCGAATAACAGGTCTGGATATTTTGGCGGCTGTTAAGCTGGCGGTCGGGAGTCTGGATAAAGTCAGCCGGGTGGTGAAACTCCAGGGATTTGTCAATGCAACTGAAGATTTTGAGCAGCATCCAAAGGTACTTGATGGCTGTTCCGATCTGATGGCAGAGATTTTCGGAGAAAAAGGTGTACATGCGCGATCCGTTTTTGGTGCCATGTCCGTCCGTGGCAATTTACCTATTATCATCGACTCCATCTTTGAAATCGAAGACTAGCGCGTCTTCAGTCATAGCCCCATGACGACCCATCTGATGTCGAATCAAGACCAAGGCTCCTGTCAATGCGGGGCCGTGACCTTTTCTATCTTTGGTGAAATTAAAGCCATTACACATTGCCATTGCTCTATGTGCAGAAAAAGCCATAGTGCTGTGTATGCCACTTATGCGGCGACCTTGAAGGATAACTTTAGCCTGAAAGGTGAAGAGCATCTCACTGCGTTTTCATCCTCCCCCGGCGTTATTCGTCGGTTTTGTAAGCACTGCGGAGCCAGCGTACAGTGGCTGGACAGCGGTAAATACAGTCATGAGTGGGTGACATTTTCACTTCCTTTGCTGGATACGCCTTTTACTCCCAGCAAGCAAAAACATATTTATATCAATGATAAGCTCGTTTGGTTAGCGGTTTGTGATGAGCATAAAAAATACCCAAAAGGGCGCGGATAAGCCTCTCTTCTGTATTTCTTCTGTAAAAAGTGAGAGTTAGCGCAATCAATCAGGCTTAGATCCTTGATCTGGTTCTCTACTAAAGTAATGCTACAAAGCTTTGTGCAACTGAACTCACTGCATTTGTGTGTTGATGATCCTGTGATTGAGAAATGAAGCCAGCTTTCGAGCTTCGTCATGGCTCCGAGCGTTATCAGGTTCCATTTCTGCGAACTGTTGCAACTGTTTAAACACCGTATAAATTTGTCCAAGGAAGATCATGCTTATCAAACGGCCAGGCTCCCGGTATCAACTAAAACCGTTTACCGCGCAGGACTATTCATTACTCATGGATTGGGTAACGGATGAGGAGTTTAATTTACTTTGGGGAGGACCTGTGTATCAGTTTCCTCTGACCATAGAACAGATTGAGAAACATATTGCCCGTCCCGAAGTCCATCCCTATTTATTTCAGGTCGAAGGCCAGACAAAAGGCTATGTCGAGTTATACCAATCAGCACCCAAACAGTGCCGACTTTGTCGTGTACTAGTGGCGAATGAATCGGACCGTGGTAAGGGCTATGGCCGGATGCTGCTGGATATGGCGGTGGAGAAAGCAGAGTCTGAGTTCGGTGCTGAGGTGGTATCATTAGCCGTGTTTGAGCACAATTTTCGTGCAGTAAATTGCTATCGTGGTATGGGGTTTGAAACGTATCAGGCTGATCGGGCGACTCGCGTTTTTAATGGTGAACCCTGGACTTTACTGCAAATGAAGAAGTTATTGTAACTATCCGGTTCGGCTTGCAGAGACACTCAGTGCTACTCTCAATAAAGAATGACTGAATTCTCCTCTTTGGTAGTGATACCAAGGTATCTTGAGCTGTATTCTGGCTATCCGGCCAGATTTGCCGCCCCTATGATGAGGTATGCCCATGAGCTTGGAACAATTCAAATATGTCAGCTATATCGCGGCAAAAGATACTGATGTCTGGAATGCTTTGCTGGATCCGAAAATGACCCAGCAATACTGGGGGCATGTGAATGAATCTGACTGGAAAGTGGGCAGCCGGTGGGCGCATATTCGGGCTGACGGCTCTGAAATTGAAGATGTGACGGGAAAAGTGTTGCTTATTCATCCACCTCACCATTTAGTGCTGAGCTGGCAGGAAACCGGAGGGCACCATGGTGTGATGCATTCATCTCAGGTGAGTGTTGCGCTGGAAAACCTTGGTGAAGACACCCGGATAACGGTTATCCACAGTGACTTGCAGTCGGGTTCGCTGAGTTATCAGGATGTCAGTGAAGGCTGGCCCGCGGTGATCAGTAATTTAAAAACCTTGCTGGAAACGGGTCATGTAATGGCCAGCGATATCTGGTCGGCCAATTAGTAACAGGTTACTGACGTTTGGTAAAACCTGGTGCGGCATCAGAAGCAGGGTGTTCCAGGTTGGTGATTGGGTATGGATGCTCTGCTTTAAATTGCTGTTTCATTTCATACATAGCAAAATCTGCCTCCTGCAGCAGTTCTGACAGGCTTTTGCTGCCCGGAGTATAAACGCTCAGGCCGATACTGGCCGAGAGCGATAATTCGCGATGGAGGAGCTGAATGGGGATTTTGAGTACGTGGTCCAGCGTGTTCATCAGAAAGTTCGACACATACGCCTGATTGACCGACTGAGGGAAAACCTGGATCACAGCAAATTCATCACCTCCCATCCTAGCAACATACATGCCATCGTGTGTCAGGTTATCAAGTCGACGCGCTATTGTTTTTAGCAACTGATCCCCGGCACCATGCCCCAGTGTATCATTCACTTCTTTGAACCCGTTCAGGTCAATCAGGAAAAACGCAAACTCGTTACCGGATTTCTCAAGATCTTTTAATTTTCTGTTGAGCCAAAGTCGGTTATGGATGCCGGTTAATGAGTCATACATCGCCAGCTGATGGTGTGTTTTCGACTCTTTCATCAGTAAGTAAATCATCATGATGCCGATCAGCAAGGTGGAAAACAGGGAGGCATGGATTAACCAGCGCAGAGAAATAAATCTGTCCAGTTTTGAGCGCAATACATTGTTGGAGAAAAGAAATGTTTTTAACGCATAACTCATCAATTGATCGTAATTATTTTTGACCGCCAGGGTCAGTTCAGTCACGTTCTGTTTGGTGAGCTGTTGCAGCGAAGCTTCGTAGCCTTTAACGATTTGATAGTGATGATTGAAAGATTGCAATGAGCCAAAGGTGCTGTGAAGGCGGTTCACCTGGCTGTTGACTTGAATGGAATTAAAGCGGCTTAACAGTATCTCATACTGGAGTAGCACGTCGTTATTATCAGCCCGCCCGGCTTCATAGCTCTGAAGCTGGTATATAAATTCACTGTATTCATCGCTCAGTTGCATCATGAACCAGCTGGCCAGATTCTGGTCTTTACTGACAGACTCAGCATTGGATTCTAAAGAGCTGACAGACACGAAAGTAAACACAATAAGCAGGGGAGCCGCAAAAAAAAGCAGCTTTTTCATTAAGGGCATCCCGGCTAAGTGAAAGACTTTTAATGATTTCAAAGATAACACGTCATGGCACCACATTAATTTCGTTTATTTGCCAGACCATTTTTTCTAGGAAACCCTTATCAATGAGGTTTGGGTACGTATCCAGTGAAAAAATAAGCCAGAAGGGGCCGTAATCACGTACTCTCATCCATTCATCATTGTGACGTACCGCCAGTACAGGTTGATATGTTTCCATATCTTGCCAGTTTAACTCGGCGGTAAATTTATTCAGGGCCGTAAAATGTATGGTGCCGGGTTTTAGCTGATAGTGGTCTAACAAGGCTTGCAGATTAACACCGGAAAATGTTGCTTTGCCATTGACCCAAGGCATAGAGGTGGTGATGGATTCCTGCGGGAGGCTGGCGATATCGTCTCGTGTCAGGCGTATTTCTATGGGCGCATTTTCCGCCGACTGCCCTTTAAGTGTCAACGGAGGTGGTGTGAGAGCAAAAACAGGAAAAACGAAAATAACTCCTGCAAATAGCAGGCCTGACAAGAGGGTATTGGAAAGTGGTGAGATATACTTCCTGGGAATCACATATCCCTCAGCTTCGTGTGCGATTAGTGCGTAAATACAAAGATAGCTATATAAAAGCGCAAAGCAATACTTTTCTCGTATGAATGAGTGTGAAGGGATTATTTCAAATTTGAATTGAATGTGGGCGTTATGTCTGAAATGACAGTTTATGTGGTTTTATATTTTTCAATCATTGGACTTTTTAGTATAAACACACAGCCTTGTTGCGTGACTTTTGTTCCAAAAGTGGCGCATAGGAGGCGATTGCATATATGAAGTTCCAACTTAAGTTTATTGTCACGCAAGGAAATCAGATGCCAAAGTGTCTTTTTTTAGACATCTGATGCTATTACCGGCGAACCCTAGTTAAAGTGCCTCTGCTGAAGTCATTGGCGCTGTTGATCACGCCGGCATGACAGGCAAATTAAAGTAACGGGCTGAACATATAAAAGCACTGTTCAAGAAATTTATGGCCTAAAGAACGTTCACGCCATTTTGCCGGATCAATCCGGCTGGATTGTTTTATATACTGTTGCTGCAATTGTGCTAATTGCGCTGTAAAAACCGGATTATCTACCGCTAACGTCACTTCAAAATTCAGCCACAGACTTCGCATATCCAGGTTGACTGTACCAATCAGGCAGTGGGTATCATCAACGACAACCGATTTAGTATGGAGCAGACCGCCGTTAAACCGGTGAATAAACACACCGGCATTGAGAAGTTCGGCAAAAAACGAGCGGCTGGCCCATTCCACCATGACAGAGTCGTTTTTGGCGGGAATGACAATGTGAACTTCTGTCCCTCGTTCCGCGGCACTGATCAGCGCATGTAACAAGTGTTCGCTGGGTACAAAATAGGGGGTAGTGATGACCACGCGCTCCCTGGCCTGGTAAATACTGATCAGCAGAACCTGATGGATGATTTCATCCGGCATACCCGGCCCGGACGGAATCACCTGGATCATATCGATGTTGCCAGCAGGCGGGGTTGCGTCGCATTCAGGAACGGGGGGCAAATAACGTTGCCCGGTTTCGACTTCCCAATCCCAGGCCTGAATACAATTGAGCACCGACACGGCCGGACCGGTGACTCGCACCATCACATCAATCCATTGCCCTACACCGGCATCTGTTTTAAAAAAAGCCGGATCGACCAGATTCATGGAGCCGGTATAGGCAATTTGCGCATCAATGACAACAATTTTACGGTGCTGCCGGATATCCAGTCTTCGCAGGAACATACGTAACGGGCTGACAGCCAGCGCTTCTGTCAATTCGATACCGGCATGCTTCATTAAACGCGGCCAGTGGGAACGGAAAAAACGCATACTGCCAGCAGAATCCAGCAATAATCTGACTTTAACACCACGTTTAGCGGCAAGAATTAATGCTGTTGCCACTTCGTCGGCCAGGCCGCCCGGATGCCAGATATAAAATTCCAAATGAATTGCGCGATGGGCCTGCTGTATGTCTGAAATCAGCGAGCGCAGAATGGTTTGCGGGGTGTCCTGCAATGTCATGCTGTTACCCACCAACGCCGGAATGCCGAGGCGGTTCTGACACAGATCGTGAATGGGTTTGGTATGCAGGTTCATCAGCTGAGGCTGGTGTCCCGGGCAGTTATACAGTTGCTTAAACCAGCTGGCGAAGGGCTCAAACATTTCTTCGGCACGTAATGCCCGCTTTTTGCCAAGATTGAGTTCACCAAACAAGAGATAGGCAATGATGCCACCAATAGGAATGATGTAGATAATCATCAGCCATGCCAGCGACACGCCCACAACACGACGTTTGAATACCACCCGCATAGTGACAGCCGCAATGGCCACCCAATAGATAAACAGGCTGAGCCAGGCTAAGACTTGATAAACGTGATCCATAAAAGCGGCTTGTCTCTTTCTATATGCATACCTGCGCTCTATTTTGCACCCGAATCGCTGTAAAACATAGGGTTAAGCGAAAACTTGACACATTTTATAATGCCGTATGTATCAATAGTGAAGGCGTTATACGCTGAGAAATGTCTTATCTTGTAAGAGCCCCTTGTTATTTGAGTATCGTGTATGGCGAACAGAGCGCAATTCAGCTCCCGCATTGGTTTCATTCTGGCGGCAGCCGGCTCCGCGGTCGGTCTGGGCAATATCTGGGGTTTTCCGACTCAGGCGGCCAGCAATGGCGGCGCGGTATTTCTGATGGTTTATTTGCTGATGGTGTTTGCGCTGGCTTATCCCTTGCTGGTGGCTGAGCTGACCATTGGCCGCTACGGCAGTGCCGATCCCATCACCTCGTTGCGTAAAGTCTGGCCACGGCAGAAAGCCCTGATGGGGCTGGTCGGGCTGGCGGGTATGATAGCTGTATCGCTGATATTGAGTTTCTACGCGATTGTTGCCGGTTGGCTATTGGGGTATTTGCTGGCACCGATTTGTGAGGTGGTGGGGTTGGTTTCACTGGCTCACTGGCTGGAAGCGTTTGGCAGCGGCCGTAACCTGATACTCATGCTGGTCTTTATGTGGCTGACCGTAATGGTAGTAAGGAACGGGGTTGCTGATGGGATCGAAAAATGGTCCACCCGTCTGATGCCTGTTCTGCTGCTGCTGTTCGTTGTTATGGTGGTGTATATATTGACGCAGGACGGCGCCTGGAACGGGTTGAAGCTGTACCTGATCCCGGATTTCAGCCATTTGTCTCCCAAGCTGATTGTCAGCGCGATGGGGCAGGCGTTTTTTTCTCTTTCTCTTGGGGTGTGCACTATGATGGTGTACGGCTCGTATCTGAGTAAGTCGGCGAATCTACCGAAAACAGCAGCGCAGGTTGCACTGCTCGATACTGCCGTTGCTTTTATCGCCGGGCTGCTGATTCTGCCTGCTATGTTTGTGGCCCAGCATAACGGCGTGGTGATTTACGACGAGAGCGGGGCATTACTGGCGTCCGATACGCTGGTATTTAGTGTGCTGCCGACCATGTTCGACACCATGGGGCCGGTGGGCATGATAGTCGGCATCTTGTTTTTCGTGCTGATGATCATTGCGGCGCTTACCTCTTCCATTTCTATGCTGGAGGTGCCCGTCTCTTGCGCCATTGAAGAACTGAACCAGCGCCGCAGTACCGCCGTCTGGTGGATAGGCGGGTTAATCTGCGTCATCTCGGCGATCATTGTGTTTAATTTTGACGCCTTGTTCGGCCGGGTAGTGACCACGACCACAGCCTACGCACAGCCGATCATCGGCATGATTTTCGCGCTGCTGGTGGGATGGATCTGGCACAGAAATAAAGTATTGCAAGAAATCCGCAAAGGTTATCCGGCCGTTGCGTCGAGCCTGTTCTGGCGGATCTGGCCCTGGTATGTGCGTATTGTCTGTCCGGTTCTCATGCTGCTGGTCTTTTTCCTCCAGTAACGGATGACATCACAAGGCTGGCGTCATGCGGCAGAGCGGGTATACTGCCGCTTTCCTGAGTTAATCGAACTGCGAACCATGTTTACACTTCTGCATCAAACCCCGGACTTCCTCGTTATTTGCAAACATGCTGGCGTGAGTGTGCATAAAGATGACAATGATCAGCCACTGCTTGCGGAGGTTGCTGCGGCAACCGGAGATAAACAGCTGTATCTGATCCACCGTCTGGATAAGATGACATCGGGCATTTTGCTGCTGGGCCGTCACGCGAAAGCCGCCGCCGAGTTGTCGGGCGGTTTTGCCCGTCGTGAAGTGCAGAAGTTTTATCTCGCTATCAGCAGCAAGAAACCCAAAAAGAAGCAGGGCACAGTGATTGGCGATATGAGCCGTTCACGTCGTCGCAGCTGGAAGCTGGATGCAACGCGAGAGAATCCGGCTATTACCCAGTTTATTTCAACGGCCGCCGGTGGTGGCCGCCGGCTGTTCCTGTGCAAACCCTGCACAGGGAAAACCCATCAGATCCGGGTGGCGTTGAAAAGTGTGGGGGCCGGCATCACAGGTGATGATATTTATGGTCAGGAAGAGGCAGACCGCGGATATTTACACGCATTTGCCCTGCAGTTTACCTTTCAGGGACAAGTCAGCCGCTTTGTCTGTTTGCCTGAACAAGGCTCGCTATGGCAAGTGGAGGAAGTGCAGGTTGCGTTGTCCGAGTGGTCTGCGCCCTGGGACATTTCATGGCCTTCGCTACCTTCAGGGCTGGTTAAACCGCGCATTGATTAACGCCGTTGCCGCCAGAGCGGCAATCCGGTTAGATTCATTTATTATTTATTCCATACTGGTGATTCATGGACGCTTCTGCTTTACCTCTTTTTTATCAACATTTGCTGTCGCAACTGGCTTCTCCTCCTCATGAAATGCGCCGGCTATTCCATGGCCGGGGCCGGCGCTGGGCCGGACTGGAGCAACTGACGGCCGACTGGCTTGACGGCCAGGTGTTGATATCGCTGTTTAAAGAGCAGGATGCTGACTTTCTGGCTGCTTTGACGGCTTTACTTCAAGACGTAACGCAAACGCAAGCCTGGCAGCGCTCGGGCGCGGTGTCGCTTTTGGTGCAGCATCGTGACCGGGTGGGCTCACCGATGGAAGTGATCTGGGGGGAGCTGCAAACCTGGCAGCAAGTGACGGAAAATGGCCTTAAGTTTCAGCTGGATTTGGGTCAGAAGCAAAATAATGGTCTGTTTCTGGACATGCGTTATGGCCGCCAGTGGGTAAGAGACGCGGCGAAAGACAGCAAAGTGCTCAATTTGTTTGCCTATACGTGTGGATTTTCTGTTGCCGCCATTGCGGGCGGCGCAGAGCATGTGGTTAATCTGGATATGGCCAAAGCGGCTCTGGGGCGTGGCCGGGATAATCACCGGCTGAACGGGCACGATCTGAGCAAGGTGAGTTTTTTAGGGCACGATATCTTTAAATCCTGGGGCAAACTGAAAAAGTATGGCCCTTATGATCTGATTATCATTGACCCGCCGTCCTTTCAGAAAGGCAGTTTTGCACTCACGAAAGATTACGCCAAAATTCTGCGCCGTTTGCCGGATATGCTGACAGCCGAAGGCAAGGTGCTGGCCTGTGTCAACTCGCCTGCTGTGTCACCACAGTTTTTGATCGATGGCATGGCTGAGGAAGCACCTGAACTGAGGTTTATTGAGCGCCTTGATAATCCGCCTGAGTTTGCGGATCTGGAGCACGACAGTGCGCTGAAGGCCATGATTTTTGCCCGATAAATAAAAATGCCGGAGGATATCTCCGGCATTTTTATAACGGGTTAGCTTCCTGCCTGCCTGGTTTTCTGTCTGGCAACAGATCAGGAGCCGGGAGCAACAATCTGGGCACAGAATTGTGCATTGATCGGCTGCTGCACCACGGGTCTTCCCCGCATATCCAGGATCTGAATCAGATAGCCCAGACCTTCGCTGACCATAGGCGTCAGTTCAGGATTACTGCAGAAGTTCGCTGCCGCTGCCTGAGCCGCCTGAGTGGGAGGAACTTTACCGCCACCACCGTAGAGAATGGTAATTTCAACAATATTCTGCTGCGCCTTCGCTTTCATGATCTGGTACTGATCAATCTTGGGATAAGGTGCTTTGGAGTTAATGACAGCTGCCCGGCGCTCCGCAAGCTCGTTGGTCAGGTCATCCTGCGATTTAGCACAGCCAGTGAGAATAACTGCAGCCATCATGGCGGTAAACAGGGCCTTTATGGATGCTCGATTCATAACCATCAGGCCGGAAGTACTTTTTTGAATGGCTTCACAATGACTTTGTCATAGACACCGGCATCAATGTAAGGATCGGCATCTGCCCAGGCTTTTGCTTCTTCAAGAGAGCCAAACTCGGCGATGACGGTAGAGCCTGTAAAACCGGCTTCACCCGGGTTATCGCTGTCAATGGCGGGCATAGGTCCGGCAACCAGCAGGCGGCCTTCATCCTGCAGGGCTTTGAGGCGAGCCAGGTGATTTTCGCGAACGCTCAGACGGCGCTCCAGACTGTTTTCAACATCTTGAGAAAAAATGACGTACCACATGCGTTCTGTCTCCCTGTACTTGTGGTGGAATGCAGCCGTTATCATAGCGGAATGAAAAAGCCCCAACCAGCGATCAGGGCAGATAAATCAGGCTTTCTTAATCGGACGAGGGCGGCCATCGGCATCAATGGCGACATAATTGAAGGTGGCTTCACTGACTTTGTAGCGCTCACCAATACCGTCATTGCCAACGGGTTTCACCCACACTTCCATGGCGACAGAGAGCGATGTATTACCAATACGGTTACATTCGCCATAACAGCACACAACATCGCCTACACCGACGGGGGCTTTAAACACTATGTTGTCGACTGAGACGGTAACCACTTTACCGCGAGATATTTCCTTAGCCAGAATCGCACCGGCCAGATCGAGCTGTGACATTATCCAGCCACCAAAAATGTCGCCATTTGCATTGGTGTCAGCAGGCATGGCTAAAGTGCGAAGTAATAACTGGCCTCGTGGGACATTATTTTCTGAATTCATCATAAATCATGTGTTGGGAAGATGTATTCATATGGTCATCAATATTACGCTGGCTTGCAAGCAGAAAGCACCTGGTCTGACCCAGGCCTGATGGAACTTTGAACGAAAATCGGATTCATAGCGGCAGAAAATAATAAGGCTGTCAGTTGACAGCCTTATGAGATTACAGAAGCCGCAGTTTAGATTAGGCTTCGTTTTGTGTTGCCATGCGTACGTCTTCTTTTTGCTCGTCAGTGATCAGGCTGTCTACAATCACAGCACAGGCAGCGTCACCTGTAATATTAAGTGCGGTACGGATCATGTCGAAGATACGGTCCAGCGCGAACAACAGAGGCAGACCTTCGATAGGAATACCTGCCGACAGCAGTACAGCCACCACCAGGAATGAAGGACCAGGTACACCGGCCTGACCCACGGCGCCCAGTGTCGAAGTCACTATGATGGCGACATACGCGCTCATAGACAGGTCGACATTGAACAGCTGGGCAAAGAAGATAGCAACCAGGCCATAATAGATAGCGTTACCGCTCATATTGATGGTCGCACCAAGCGGCAATACGAAAGCCGCCGTGCTGTTTTTCACTTTCAGCTCTTCTTCGCAGGTTTCCATGGTGACAGGCAGTGTTGCCATGGAAGAGGCGGTAGACAGTGCAACTGCCTGAGGCTTCTTCATTGCAGCCAGGAACTTGATTGGCGATGTCTTGCTGAAGCATTTGATCATCAGCGGGTAGAACACGAAGCCGTATACCAGAATGGCAGCGATGTAGACAACGAACAGTTTGAACACCACCATCAGGGCGTCAAAGCCAAACGTACCCACGGCATCAGCCATCAGGCCGAATACGCCAAGAGGGGCGATCTTCATGACTACGTTGATCATCCAGACCATAGCGTCAACGATGGAATTAACACCGTTGATCAGCGGGTCACGGCGTTCTTTTTCCAGTTTAGAAACGGCGAGACCGAAGAACAGGCAGAACACCAGAATTTGCAGGATGTTTGCTTCATTCAGGGATTGGAAAATGTTGGTTGGGATCATACCCAAAATAGTTGCCCAGAACGAAGGCAGGTCACCTTTGTCAGCATAGGTATTTGCGAACATGCCCTGTACGCCGGTCAGGTCGACACCCATACCTGGCTGGAACACTTCACCCATAAACAGCGCCAGTGCAACGGCAACTGCTGATGTCAGGCCAAAGAACCCCAGAGTAATCAGGCCGATCTTACCCGCTGACTGGCTGCTACCCAGACCGGCTGCGCCAGAGATGATAGCCACAGCAACCAGAGGGATCACCAGCATTTTAATCAGGTGGATGAAAATGCTGCCCAGCGGAGCAAACATACTCGCCGAGTGCCCCATCATTGCACCGGCCAGTGCACCCAAGCACATGGCAATGACAACCTGTACTCCAATGTTGCCAAGTAGTCCTTGTTGTTTTAGCACCTTGAACACCTTTATTGTGGAAGTTTGTTAATTGATGAAAGACTTATGTTTCGCAAATGTTGCTTAATTTGAGTCAATATTTTGCGGGTTAAGGTTTTACAGCAGAATAATGCGATAATCAATGTTGAAATTCGTTACTTTCTACTTCTGTTACGATTTAGGGGCGATTTATTCTACTAGGCTGGCGGGCTTATGCATTACGTTTTTTATGCCCGAAAAGGAAGGGTGTAACAGCAATGTTAAAAAATAAGCCCCGGCTTAATGAAGCCAGGGCTCTGTTTTAGGGCGGAGGAATCCATCAGCCTCTGGTGGCTTGCTTCATACTGTGGATGAACTGTCCTAATGCGTGGAGCAAAGCGTCCGGATTATCTTTGTGCTGCTCGATGATTTTCACTACAGCAGAGCCGGATATCGCTCCGGCTGCACCGGCCTTGATGGCGTCAGCCACTTGTGCCGGCTCTGAGATACCAAAACCCAGCAGTGCGGGGGGCGCTTTATATTCGGCCAGAGAGGCCAGCAGATGGTCAATGGGCATACCTGCTTTGGTTTCCGCCCCGGTGACACCGGCGCGTGACAGCAGGTAAGTATAACCACCACCCAATTCGGCCACGGTTTTCAGCGTACTTGCTGTGGCATTCGGCGGGGCGATGAAAATCGGGTGAATTCCGTATTTTTCCGCCGCTTGCCGGAACTCTGCGGATTCATTAACAGGCACGTCTGCGACCAGAACCGAGTCAACACCCGCTTCCTGGCAACGACGGTAAAAATGCTCAATGCCGCCTGCAAACACCAGGTTGGCGTACATCAGCAGGCCAATAGGCAACTCGGGGTACTTTTCCCGCACCTGTTTTAACAGCTCAAAACAGGTGTCAGGCGTGGTTCCGGCATCCAGAGCACGGATAGTTGCCCCCTGAATGGTTGGCCCGTCGGCGAGCGGGTCTGAAAACGGAATACCCAGCTCAAGGGCATCGGCGCCGGATTCAACCAGGGTATCAATGATTTGCAAAGAGAGGGCCGGACTCGGATCCCCTAAGGTGACAAAAGGAACAAACGCGCCTTCCTGTTTGGCCGCTAAACGGCTGAATAAAGCTTGATAACGGTCCATTACAGCGCTCCCTTTTCATCCAGAATCTTATGTACGGTAAAGATATCTTTGTCACCACGGCCAGATAAGTTAACCACCAGGAGTTGTTCCTTTTCTGGTTCATCTTTAATCAGCTTGAGTGCATACGCGAGGGCATGTGCCGATTCCAGCGCCGGAATAATGCCTTCATTACGGGCCAGTGCCTGGAAAGCATCCAGTGCTTCGTCGTCGGTCACTGAACCGTATTCCGCGCGGCCGGTGGCATTCAGATGAGCATGCTGAGGGCCCACAGACGGGAAGTCTAAACCGGCCGAGATAGAGTAAGATTCCTCCACCTGACCATGTTCATCCTGCATTAACGGGGCTTTCATACCAAAGAAAATCCCCAGCTTGCCATGTTTCAGCGGTGCGCCGTGCATGTGGGTATCCAGCCCCAGGCCGGCAGGCTCCACACCAATCAGTTTCACGCTGGTGTCTTCGATAAAATCGGCAAACATGCCGATAGCGTTGGAACCGCCGCCGACACAAGCGATAACCGCATCCGGCAAGCGGCCTTCTTTATCAAGAATCTGCGCTTTGGTTTCTTCTCCGATAATGCGCTGGAATTCACGGACTATCGTTGGGAAAGGGTGCGGGCCTGCTGCGGTCCCCAGCAGATAATGAGCCTTGTCGTAAGTGGCTGACCAGTCACGCATGGCTTCATTACAGGCATCTTTCAAGGTCGCTGAGCCGGAGTGAACCGGAATGACTTCTGCACCCATCAGTTTCATACGAAAAACATTCGGACTCTGGCGCTCAACGTCTTTGGCACCCATGTAAATACGGCATTTCAGGCCCAACAGGGCACAGGCCAGTGCAGTGGCAACGCCATGCTGACCCGCGCCGGTTTCGGCGATGATTTCACTTTTACCCATGCGTTTGGCCAGCAGGGCCTGGCCCAGAACCTGATTGGTTTTGTGTGCGCCGCCATGGAGCAGGTCTTCGCGTTTGAGGTACAGCTTGGTGTTGGTGCCTTTGGTTAAATTCTGGCACAAGGTCAGTGCCGTTGGGCGACCGGCATAGTCTTTCAGTAAGCCGATAAATTCTTTTTCAAAAGCCGGGTCTTTCTGCGCATCAATAAATGCGTCTTCCAGCTGGTCCAGGGCCGGAACCAGAATCTGGGGCACAAACTGGCCACCAAATTCACCAAAATACGGGTCGAGTTTACTCATGTGTCTGCTGTCCTATTCTTATCATCTGTGTCAGTGCGGAAGCCCGCAAGCTGTTCGCTTACCTGATTAAGGCTTCACTGCCTTGAATACCGAGAGTAATTTCTGTCTGTCTTTTTTGCCGGGCTCGCTTTCCACGCCTGAGTTAAAATCAAGGCCACGACAGCCTTTGCTGGCGGCGTCTTTAGCATTACCCGGGTTCAAACCGCCAGCCAGCATAATGCGGCTTTTCTCTTCGCAGTTATCCAGCAGCGACCAGTCAAATTGCTGACCTGTACCACCGCTCTGATTACCGACCTGAGTATCCAGCAGGTGTCGGTCAGCCGGCCAGTCAGCCAGCTCGGGCAGGGCATCACTGACACCATGGGCTTTCCAGACTTCACAGTCTGCGGGTAATAGCGTTTTCAGCGCTGAAATATAATCAGATGACTCGTTGCCGTGCAACTGAACGGCCGCCAGTTTCAGAGTTTTAGCGAGTTCGGCGACAGCATTGACATCTGCATTGCGAAATACGCCGACGTACTTCAGCGGAGCACCACTCATCACCAGTCGGGCCAGCTCACCGTCGACGGCTCTTGGTGACCCTTCGACGAAAATCAGCCCGCCATAAACTGCACCGCTCTGGTACGCCGCACAGGCATCATCAGGGTGCGTCAGTCCGCAGACTTTATGTTCGCCCAGCAGTACAGTGCGTACAGCCATTTCCAGATTATCTTCACTCATCAGTGAGCTGCCAATCAGAAAGCCACTGGCGTAGTCTGATAAATCACGAATTTGCTGGTTGGTGTAAATACCGGATTCTGAAATTACCAGCGTACCTGCAGGCAGACGCGGAGCCAGCACTTTGGTCCGGTTCAGGTCAATGCTGAGATCGCGCAGGTTACGGTTGTTAATCCCTACCACTTTGGCTTGCAGTGCAATAGCACGTTCCAGTTCTTCTTCGTTACTGACTTCGGTCAGCACCCCCAGATTCAGCGTGTCGGCCAGGGCTGCCAGTTCGCGGTACTGATCGTCGTTCAGGACAGACAGCATCAGTAAAATGGCATCGGCCTGATAATAGCGGGCCAGATAGACCTGATACGGGTCTATCATGAAATCCTTGCACAATACGGGCTGGGTCACGTGCTGGCGGACTTGCGGCAGAAAATCAAAGTTTCCCTGGAAATATTTTTCATCTGTCAGTACGGAAATCGCATTGGCATAACGGCTGTAGACCTGAGCAATATGATCCAGATCGAAATCTTCCCTGATCAGCCCTTTAGACGGCGACGCCTTTTTGCATTCAAGAATGAATACCGCGCTTTCGCTGTGCAGAGCCTGATAAAAGTCCCGGTCGCTGGGGATGACATCGGCAATGAAGCTGTCCAGCGGTTGGACTGCCTTACGGGCTTCAACCCAGACTTTCTTATCAGCGACGATTTTGGCGAGTACAGTTTCCATGGTTAACCTCGTGCGGCCAGTTGTTCTACCAGTTGGTAGGCTTTGCCGGATTGCATGACTTCCATCGCTTGCTGAGCATTGGCTTTCAAATCTTCCTGACCAAACAGACGAAGCAGCAGAGCGACATTGACGGCCACAGCGCTTTGCTGTGCTTCCGTGCCTTTGCCCGTCAGTATGTTGGTGATAATGGCACGGTTTTCTTCCGGTTCGCCCCCTTTAATCGCATCTAATGCATGGGTTTGCAAGCCAAAATCTTCCGGTGTCACTGTATATTCGCGAATATCGCCATTGATGATTTCAGCAACCAGAGTCGGGCCGTGAATGGCCACTTCATCCAGACCGCTGCCATGCACCACGGCGGCGCGTTTCATCCCCAGCGCTATCATGGTTTCTGCAATCGGGCGAACCAGAGCGGCATCGTACACGCCCATCAGCTCAATGCTCGGACGGGCAGGGTTAATCAGCGGACCGAGCAGGTTAAAGATAGTGCGGGTTTTCATGGCCTGACGGGCGGGCATCGCATGACGCACACCGCTGTGGTACTGAGGCGCAAACAGGAAACAGACACCTTGCTCATCGAGCGCGGCGCGGGCGTCTTGTGCCGACATCGCCAGATTAATGCCAAATTTGTCCAGCAGGTCTGAAGAGCCTGATTTACTGGAGACGCCACGGTTACCGTGCTTGGCAATTTTTACGCCGCAGGCGGCGGCGACAAAGGCCGCGGTGGTGGAAATATTAATGGTGTTCGCACCGTCACCGCCTGTGCCGACAATATCGGCAAAGTCGTAGTCAGGACGAGGGAAGGGCGCTGCATTTTCCAGTAAGGCAGTGGCGGCGCCGGCAATCTCATCGGGTGTTTCGCCTTTGATTTTCAGCGCGGTCAGAATGGCAGCCAGCAGAGCGGACTCCACGTCACCTTTGATAATGGCATCGAATAATGTGCGGCTTTCGTCTTTTGTCAGCGTTTGCTGATCGTATAACTTGTCGGTAATCGGATAAATAGCGCTGTTCATCTGGGCTCTCCCTTAGCTTTAAAATTCAGTCACAGTGGCGGATTGGCCCGAGACCCAGTCGAGGGTATTTGCCAGCAGTTGCGCGCCTTGCGCAGTCAGAATGGACTCAGGATGAAACTGAAATCCGCAGACTTTGTCCTTCTCGTGGGTGACCGCCATCACCAGGCCATCGACCTCAGCCACTACCCTGAGCGAGTCCGGCACCTGGGTGGCTACCAGCGAGTGGTAACGGGCGATGGTCAGCGGGCTTGATAACTGACCAAAAACGGCATGCTGGTTATGGGTCATCTGCGCGGCTTTACCATGGACTATGTCACCCGCTCCCTCTACTTTGCCGCCATAGGCTTCAACAATGGCCTGATGGCCAAGACAGATACCTATCATGGGGATCTTGCCGGCTACCCGTTTGATCAGTGCCGGCATACAGCCAGCCTCGGCAGGCGCACCCGGACCCGGTGACAAAACCAGTACCGGATTTTGTTTCTCTGCCAGAGCCTGCTCCACCTGTTCTGCGCTCAGGCTGTTGCGAAAAATGGTGACCGGATAACCCATGGAGCGAAACTGGTCGACCAGGTTGTAGGTAAAGGAGTCGAAGTTATCCAGCAGAACGATGTCGATATGTTTGTTCATGAGCGGCTCCTTATTGCACATTGTGTGCGTGACGAATGGCGGTGATCACAGCCTGTGCTTTGCTACGGGTTTCGTCCGCTTCTGCCTGCGGTACGGAGTCATACACCACACCGGCACCGGCCTGCACGGTTGCAACACCGTCTTCGACATAGGCCGAACGAATGACGATACAGGTATCCATATCACCCTGCCCGGTCAGGTAACCGACTGCACCGCCATAGCTGCCGCGACGTTGCTGTTCGACATCGCGGATGAGCTGCATGGCCCGGATTTTCGGTGCCCCTGTCAGGGTGCCCATGTTCATGCAGGCCTGGTAGGCGTGCAGGGCGTCAAGATCATCGCGCAACTGGCCAACCACACGGGAAACCAAATGCATCACATGGCTGTAGCGGTCAACCTGCAGCAGATCGGCCACGTAACGCGTACCTGGCTGGCTGATTCGGGCCACATCATTTCGGGCCAGGTCGACCAGCATCATGTGCTCGGCGTTTTCTTTTTTATCGCAGCGCAGTTCCAGTTCGATACGGCCATCCAGATCCAGATCTATGCCGCCGTCCGGTTTTTTACCGCGTGGACGGGTCCCGGCAATGGGGTAGATTTCGACCTGATTGCTGTCGGTGCAATATTTCAGTGCGCTCTCCGGAGAAGCGCCAAACAAAGTGAAGTCGGCATCTTTCAGGTAGAACATGTAAGGGCTTGGGTTACCTATCTTCAGTGCTTTGTAGGCGTTCAGCGGTGACGGGCAGGGCAGAGTGAACTGACGGGACGGCACCACCTGAAAAACATCACCCCGTACCACAAATTGCTTTAACTGCTCGACGGTGGCGCAGAAGTCGGCATCACTGATGCTGACGCTGGGCTCGCACGTGTCCAATAACTCGGCCGGTGGCAGGGCAACCGGTTTCAGGCATATTTCTTTTATCTGTTGCAGCCGGCGGCTCAGTTCGAAATAGCTCGCCGTATAGTTGTCGCCGCCGAACAAGGTCGCCTGAAGCTTGCCTTTACGGCGCTGGTGGTCGATAACCAGCAGGGTTTCTGCCACGTAAAACAGGTAATCCGGACAGCGGTTGCCCTGCTCTGCGTCAGGCAGCGGCTCGAAGCTGGCGACCAGATCGTAGGCAAACAGACCGCCCAGAAACAGTGCTTCGCGAGACTGAGCAGGCTGGTGAAAAATGTGCTGAATCAGGCGCAGTGCATCAAAAGGTGATGACTGGCGCAGCCGGCTGTCTTCATCCAGCGCACGGCCACTTTCCTTAAATGTCAGTATCAGGGTGTTGTTGTCCACGGCCAGGTCAACATCGGCCGGGATCTGATTTTTCACGGCCTGCAGCACGTTCTGACCATTGCTGGTTAAGGCTTCCAGGCGTACTTCGCGGCCGCGGCAGACAATGCGAACGGCGGCATCAATCAGCATCAAACTTTTCAGATCTTCCTTGGAATCGATTTCTGCCGACTCAAGTAACAGATTGTGGGGACGGTCGCCACAGATTGAATAATACAGTTCCGTGGGCTCTGAGACATAAGGAACGTCCAGATTCAGAACGTCCAGTTCTCCGACAGCTAAAGGCGTTGTTTTCATAGTGTTTTACCTGCAGCTTCTACAAAGGGTTTCAGTTCCTGCATCAGTTGCTGGAACATGGGGCCGGTCAGCGCCTGATGGCCGTCAGACAGTGCTTCGCCAGGATTGAGGTGAGATTCAACGATGATGCCGTCGGCACCTACTGCGGCCGCCGCGCGGGATAAGGGAATCACCAGCTCACGGACACCCGTGCCATGGCTCGGGTCAACAACAACGGGCAGATGGGTTTTCTGCTTCAGGAAAGCAACGGCATTGAGATCCAGTGTATTGCGGGTAGCGGTTTCGAATGTGCGGATACCACGCTCGCACAGGATGATGTTCGGATTGCCGGCATCATAGATATATTCCGCCGCCAGCAGCAATTCTTCGATAGTGGCAGACAGGCCGCGCTTTAGCAGAACAGGCTTTTTGCTCTCACCCACTGCTTTAAGCAAAGCATAGTTTTGCATGTTACGGGCGCCGATTTGCAGACAGTCGATGTAGTCACACATGGTCTCCATCTGGCTCACTTCCATCACTTCAGACACAGTGGGCATGTTCAGCATCTCGCTGGCTTGCTTGAGCAGTTTCAGTCCTTCAACGCCCATGCCCTGAAAGTCATAAGGGCTGGTACGCGGTTTGTAAGCGCCGCCCCGCAGTGCCACCGCGCCATGCTGTTTGACCACTTCGGCCACAGACAGCAGCTGCTGTTCGGATTCCACCGAGCAAGGGCCGGCAATCACGGCAAATTGATTGTCGCCCACCGACGCATTGCCAAAGCGAACGACAGTATCATGTGCCTGCACTTCACGGCTGACCATTTTGTATTTGGTCAGGATCGGCTTGATGTTTTCCACGCAAGGATTGGCATCCAGATTCAGTTTCTGCAGCACCCGCTCGTCGCCCAATGCACCCAGCACAATGCGCTCCACACCTGGCATATAAAGGGGTTTGAGGCCGGCATCTTCGATACGTTTCAGGATGTCTTGTGCTTGGCTCTCGGTGGCTGTTGGTTTCAGTACGATAATCATGTTGTTGTCCTTGCTAGCCAGATGTGGAATTGGTTTTAGATTGTTCAGCTATAAAAAAACCCGCGAAAGGCGGGTTCTGGATTCTGTGCAGTCGGCACAGCAAATCTCACGACCCGCTAAAGGTTGTGCTGCCACCAAGTGAAGAAAGCGCGAAGCGGATGATGTTTTTGCTGTAACATAAACAGAACCTGAGTAATTAAATGTTCATCGAGTAACTTCGTACTAGTAAACTAGTTCATGGATATTATGTCAAGACTTTATTTTTATGTTGTTTGATCTTCACAGTCACACCACGGCCTCGGACGGTCGGCTTACGCCTGCAGAGCTGGTGAAACGGGCGACCGATTTCCGTGTGGATGTTCTCGCGATCACCGATCACGATACTGTCGCAGGCCTTGAATTTGCCCAGCAGGCGATAGATGCACAAAATCTGGCTTTAAAGCTGGTCAAAGGCATTGAAATATCGACAGTTTGGAATAATTTTGATATTCACATTGTTGGCCTGAACATTGACCCGGCGCATGCCGACATAGCGTCTTTAATCGCTCAGCAGGCAGAGCGACGAACTGCCCGTGCTGTGTTAATGGGGGAGCGTTTGGCCAAAAGCCAGATAGAGGGCGCTTATGAAGGTGCGAGAGCCCTTGCCGGCGACGCTACCTTAACCCGGGCCCATTTTGCCCGCTGGCTGGTAGAACAAGGGCATGCCAAAACAATGCAGGCAGTGTTCAAGAAATTTCTGACCCGGGGAAATACAGGTTACGTTCCGCCAAACTGGTGCAGTATTGCCGAGGCGGTTCAGGCTATTCATGCCGCTGGCGGGCAGGCAGTTCTGGCCCACCCGGGCCGGTATGATATGACGGCGAAATGGCTGAAGCGTTTGCTCAGCGATTTTGTGGCCGCCACCGGAGATGCCATTGAAGTGGCTCAGCCGCAGCAGGCACAGAATGAGCGCCGCACACTGGCGGAGTACGCTGAACAATTTGGTCTTTTGTCATCTCAGGGGTCGGATTTTCACTATCCGTCACCCTGGACAGAGTTGGGACGCAATCTTTGGTTACCCAAAGCTTCAGTGCCTGTCTGGCAGGACTGGGGCATGGAATAAAATGTTGTAAACCTGCGCCCTGAGTAAGCGCAGGTCTGGAGGAGTGATGAGTCAAATTTTTTATGTTCACCCGGAAAACCCGCAGGCAAGGCTGATCAGTCAGGCCGTGGCTATTGTTCGCAACGGTGGCGTTATCGTTTATCCAACCGACTCAGGCTATGCGCTGGGCTGTCAGCTGGCCAATAAGCAGGCGCTGGAACGTATCTGTCGGATCCGTAAGCTTGACGAAAAGCATAATTTCACCCTGTTGTGCCGTGATTTGTCTGAATTGTCGCTATATGCCCGCGTCGAAAATGATGCGTTCAGATTGTTGCGTAACAACACGCCGGGTGCGTATACCTTCATTTTCAAAGGGACAAAAGAAGTGCCTCGCCGCCTGATGAATCCGAAGCGTAAAACGATTGGGATCCGGGTACCAAACAACGAGATCGCACTGGCATTGCTGGATGCGCTGGGTGAGCCTATGATGTCCACCAGTTTAATTCTGCCGGGCAAAGACACAGCTGAATCGGATCCTGAGGACATTCACAATGCGCTCGATCACGCCGTCGACTTGATCATCCATGGCGGGGTGATAGGGGAAGAACCAACGACAGTGGTGGATTTCAGTAACGACAGCATCGACATTGTGCGTTACGGCGCCGGTGATACCACTCCGTTCGAATAAAGGCCGTTCGCCTGTGCGGACAGGGGCCGCGCGGAGAAAGAATAGCGCATTTCCCTTCTTTTTATATGGTATCAGGCGGCAGTATTTGGCATAATTCACGGCTGCTTTGAATAGGGTGGACGCCGTTTCGGCTTAAGACTGCAAACGGCGGGTATCTTGTGTTACTGGCGGACAAAACGTCAGTAACAGAACGATGATTTTTAGAATGTTTCGACGCCTGTGAAGGCGACAAAGGTTTGTCTGATGAGTGAAAAATTACAGAAGGTACTTGCGCGTTCCGGTCAGGGTTCACGACGTGAAGTGGAACTGATGATCCAGGAAGGGCGTGTCAGTATTGATGGCAAAGTTGCCCACTTGGGTGATCGTCTGGATAACCTGGACGTACTTGTGCGTATTGATGGTCACAAAGTAGACCTGGTCAAGCCTTCTGAAGAAGTGTGCCGTGTGCTTGCTTATAACAAACCTGAAGGTGAGTTGTGTACCCGACACGATCCGGAAGGACGCAGAACGGTATTTGACCGCCTGCCACGACTGAGCGAAGGCCGTTGGGTATCTGTCGGTCGTTTGGATGCCAATACATCCGGCCTGCTGCTGTTTACTACCGATGGTGAACTGGCTAATCGCCTGATGCATCCCAGCCGTAGCGTAGAACGTGAGTACATGGTGCGTGTCTTCGGTGAAGTGACTGAGCAGATGGTGAAAAACCTGGTTCACGGTGTACAGCTTGAAGACGGCATGGCCCGTTTTGAAGATGTCGTTTACGCTGGTGGCGAAGGGATGAACCACACTTTCTATGTGGTAATTACCGAAGGCCGTAACCGTGAAGTTCGTCGCCTGTGGGATTCTCAGGGTGTGACGGTGAGCCGACTCAAGCGTGTACGTTATGGCGACATCTTCCTGACCAAAGATTTACCGCGAGGTGGCTGGCTGGAGCTTGAGCTGCAGGAAGTGAACTATCTGCGTGAAATCGTTGAGCTGCCTGAAGAAACGCGTTCGCATCTGACCGTCGAAGGTCTGAAGCGTAAGAAAGGGGTGCGTAAGATCCGTCGTGCCGTTCGTCGTCATGAAGAACGTGTCAGCGATGACTCACGCGGTCGTCGTCGCGACAATCGTCGCCCGGCACCTCAAAACCAGCCTGCTGAAGAGACGGCGCGCTCTGCTGGCAATAAGCGTAAGCCTGCTGGCAACGCTGCCAACCGCAGGAACCCGTTGAAGAACAAACCTGCGAAGCCGCGTACTCGCAAGTAAGCGTCGTTCTCGCAAGAATGCTGTGACGCACAGTAAAAAAGCCGACCCGTAAATGGTGGTCGGCTTTTTTGTGCCTGTCAGTTAATGGCAGAGCCGTTCCAGCGCTTATTTAGGCTGAGCATCAATGCACTGTCCGTTGACATCCTTGCTCTCAGGCCCCATCAGGTAAAGGTACAGCGGCATGATGTCTGTCGGTGTTTTCAGCGTTTTAGGATTTTCTCCCGGATAGGCCTTAGCACGCATGCCTGTGCGCGTACCGCCCGGGTTAATCGCATTCACCCGAACGCGGGTGTCGCTCAGCTCGTCAGCCACCACTTGCATCATGCCTTCAGTAGCAAATTTCGAAATCGCATACGCACCCCAAAAAGCCCGGCCATCGTGGCCCACTGTGGAGGAAGTGAAAATGATACGGCCGTCTTCGGATTTCTTAATCAAAGGCATAATCGCCTGAGTGAGCAGGAATTGTGCTTTGACATTGACCTGCATCACTTCGTCAAATGTGTCTTCACCCAGTTGGTCAAAAGGGCTGAGCACACCAAGCAGGCTTGCGTTATGCAGCACACCGTCAAGGCGACCAAACTGATCGTTAATGGTGTCTGTCATATCCAGATAGTTCTGTTTTGAAGCGCCTTTCATGTCCAGCGGGATGATTGCCGGCTGCGGGTAACCCAACGTCTCTATTTCATCGTATACGGCTTCCAGCTTGGCAACCGTACGGCCCAGCAGAATGACTGTCGCGCCGTGTGCGGCGTAGCTGATTGCAGCCTGGCGGCCAATACCGTCACCGGCACCTGTCACCAGAATGACACGGTCTTTGAGTGAGTCAGCGGCAGTTTGATAATTCACTTGCTTTCCTTCTTGGTAAGGCATTTCTTTGTGCCGCTATTGTAGGCGCTTCACGCTCAGGGTGACAAGCCAGCAGGATAGATCGGTAATGAAAAACAGCAGGTTGCTAAGACGGTTAACTGCCAGTATGGTGTGTTTTTCGAGTGCCGGGTGCCTGTCAGGCAATTAATCACTCTGGAAAGCGCAAAATGTAAACCTGAAACGTTAACAAGCCTAGAGGCTTGATTGGATTGGTATTACAATCAGGTAAAACCAGAACATGAGGAAATACTCTTGGATTTTTTGTTTGATTACGGACTTTTTCTGGCCAAGATAATCACAGTCGTGGTTGCTGTCGTCAGTATTTTGGTCATTGTGAAAAGCGTAGGTGGTCGCCAGGGGACGCGAAAAGGGTCGTTGGAAATTACCGATTTGTCTGAACGCTATAAAGAAACCGTTCATCATTTAGAGTCTCACCTGTTCGATAAGCCTTTGCTCAAAGCCAGGGAGAAGGCGGAAAAGAAAGCCGAGAAAGAAAAAGGTAAAGCCCGCCAAAGTGAAATTAAAGCAGCGGCAAAATCGGGCGAGTTGTCAGCGACCCGTGAACCACGACTGTTTGTGCTGGACTTTCACGGCAGTATTGATGCCAAAGAAGTGGCCGGATTACGCGAAGAAATTTCGGCTATTCTGGCCGTGGCTGCTGACGGCGATGAAGTTCTCCTGCGGCTGGAAACCGGCGGCGGTATGGTGCATGGCTATGGTCTGGCATCTTCGCAGCTTGATCGCCTTAAACAGGCGGGTATTAAGCTGACCATCGCAGTAGATAAAGTCGCTGCCAGTGGCGGTTATATGATGGCCTGTGTTGCTGATCAGATTATCTCTGCGCCGTTTGCTGTAGTGGGGTCAATTGGTGTTATTGCCCAGTTGCCTAATTTCAGCAAGGTATTGAAAAAGAATGATATTGAGTTCGAACAAATCACAGCTGGTGAGTTTAAACGTACCCTGACTATGTTTGGTGAAAACACAGATAAGGCACGTGAGAAGTTTCAAAGCGAAATTGAAGCGACCCATGGTTTGTTTAAGGATTTTATTGCAGAACATCGTCCGTCTCTGGATCTGGAAACGGTGGCTACCGGAGAGCACTGGTTCGGTAAGCAAGCGATTACGCTGGGTCTGGTCGACAGTATTGGGACCAGTGACGACTTTATTATGAAGGCGTGTAAAGACCGTGAAGTCTTGCAGGTGCATTATGTTCAGCGTAAGAAACTGGCTGAGCGTCTGGCCGGAGCGGGCAGTGAAGCCGCCGACAGTTTGCTGCTGAAATGGATTAGCCGGGGACAGCGGCCGATTATGTAAATAGTAAAGATATAACCCGCCAGCAGGCGGGTTATATCTTTCTGGCTGAAGTAATAACAACAGATTAATGTTTTTATATTTTTGGCATGTTGTCCGTTGTATTAAATAATGTGAGTGAATATTACGCCTTTGAATCGTTTTATTGGTTGTAAAATAATCACAACGGGTCGTTTTGTAGTAAGAAAACGGATATTTCTGTGAGCTGACACAAATAAACAGGGCTGAAAATAGTCAAAGTTCCGTCGAGGTGGTAATGATCTGCGCCCTGTCTGAATACTGGCTCAGAGAGATGAAAAATGGGGGCTGATCGGATAATACAGCGACACTTAACACAGTGTTTACATATGCAGAAGGGTCGAGCAATTAGCCTGAATTTCTTAAAAACAGGTTGACCTTCTTGTATAGTAGCCCAATATTGTAATAGCGTTGCCGTGCGTACACTGTCACTTTTAGCGTGCAACTATATGTTTTTATTTGAAAATTTCGCGAGCACGAGGACGTAATAGAGTCATATGGGTAAATCTCTTGTTATTGTGGAGTCCCCGGCCAAGGCAAAAACGATTAATAAGTACCTTGGTAAGGATTTCATCGTAAAGTCCAGCGTTGGTCATGTTCGAGACCTGTCTACTGGTGGTAGCAGTACGGGTAAAAAAGCGACTGCACCGTCTACGAAAGGTCTGAGCGCTGAAGAGAAAGCACAGATCAAAAAAGAAAAAGAGCATACAGCGCTGATCAATAAAATGGGTGTTAACCCATATAAAGATTGGGAAGCGCATTATGCTGTGCTGCCCGGAAAAGAGAAAGTCGTCCAGGAATTGCAAAAGCTGGCTGAGAATGCAGATTATGTCTATCTGGCAACCGATTTGGATCGCGAGGGAGAAGCTATTGCGTGGCACCTTCGTGAGCTCATCGGTGGTGATGAAGAACGCTATAAACGTGTTGTTTTTAATGAAATTACCAAAAATGCGATTCAGCAGGCTTTCGAACATCCGGGTGAACTGAATATTGATGGTGTGAATGCGCAGCAGGCACGCCGTTTCCTTGATCGTGTTGTTGGCTTCATGGTTTCCCCTCTGTTGTGGAAAAAAGTCGCCCGGGGTCTGTCTGCCGGCCGAGTTCAGTCGGTAGCAGTAAAGCTGATTGTTGAGCGAGAACGTGAGATCAAAGCATTTGTTCCGGAAGAGTTCTGGGATGTTCACGCCAATACGGTAACCGGTGGCAAAGATGCATTGCGTCTGATGGTAGCCCAGCAGGCGGGCAAGGCATTTCGACCGGTCAACAAAGCGGACACAGATGCGGCAGTTTCTTTGCTGGAAAAAGCCGCCTATAAAGTGGCTGAGCGGGAAGATAAACCGACCAGCAGTAAACCTACTGCACCTTACATCACATCAACGCTGCAACAAGCGGCCAGTACCCGTTTAGGGTATGGTGTCAAGCGCACTATGGGCCTGGCTCAGCGTTTGTACGAAGCGGGTTATATTACCTATATGCGTACTGACTCGACTAACTTGTCCAAAGAAGCGGTCGAGGCTGTGCGTGGCTATATTGCCTCTGAATATGGTGAAAATTACCTGCCTGCCAACCCTGTGGTGTACGGCAGCAAGGGCAATGCACAAGAAGCGCACGAGGCGATTCGTCCATCAAGTGTCGATATCCAGCCAGCTGATCTGGAAGGCATGGATCAGGATGCCGTCAAACTGTATGACCTGATCTGGCGCCAGTTTGTGGCTTGTCAGATGACAGCGGCTCAATATGACTCCAGCACCATTACCGTGCAGGCCGATAACTTCACACTGAAAGCCAAAGGCCGGACATTACGTTTTGCCGGTTGGACCAAAGTGCAGCGTCCGTCTGGCAAGAATGAAGATACGACTCTGCCGACCGTTCAGGTGGGTGATGTTCTGACGCTGGACAGTTTAGAACCTAAGCAGCACTTCACTAAACCGCCTGCGCGCTTCACAGAAGCGGCACTGGTTAAAGAGTTGGAAAAGCGAGGTATTGGCCGTCCTTCGACTTATGCATCGATCATTTCTACTATTCAGGATCGTGGCTATGTCAAAGTGGATCAGCGTCGATTCTATGCGGAAAAAATGGGTGAAATAGTCTCTGATCGTTTGGAAGACAGTTTTTCAGATCTGATGGACTACGATTTCACCGCCCGCATGGAAGGCAATCTGGATAAGATTGCAGAAGGACAGGCAAACTGGAAATCGGTGCTCGACAAATTCTTCAGTGATTTTACCGATGAACTGGTCAAAGCCGAGCAGGATGAAGATGAAGGCGGAATGAAGCCGAACAAAATCGTTCTGACCGATATTGAGTGTCCGACCTGCTCCCGTCCTATGGGGATCCGTACCGCCTCTACCGGGGTTTTCCTGGGTTGCTCGGGTTATGCTCTGCCTCCGAAGGAGCGCTGTAAGACCACCATTAACCTGGGTGATGAAGAAGGCGTGGTGAACGTGCTGGAAGAGGACGTGGAAACCGCTGCTTTACGGGCTAAGAAACGTTGTTCTAAGTGTGGTACAGCGATGGATGCCTATCTCATCGACCAAAGCCGTAAACTGCATGTCTGTGGTAATAACCCGGGCTGTGATGGCTTTGAGGTTGAAAAAGGTGAATTCAAACTCAAAGGCTATGAAGGCCCTGTGGTTGAGTGCGATAAATGCGGCTCAGACATGGAACTGAAAAATGGTCGTTTCGGCAAATATATGGGCTGTACCAATGAAGCCTGTAAGAACACGCGGAAAATTCTGAAAAACGGTGAGGTAGCGCCACCAAAAGAAGATCCGGTTCTTTTGCCTGAGCTGCCTTGTACTCAGGATCCGGATGCGTATTTTGTGTTGCGTGATGGTGCATCAGGTCTGTTCCTGGCGGCCAGCACCTTCCCTAAATCCCGTGAGACCCGTGCACCTCTGGTGGAAGAACTGGTTCGCTTTAAAGACAGATTGTCACCTAAGTTTCAGTATCTGACTGAGGCGCCGACCGAAGATCCGGATGGCCTGAAGACAGTGGTTCGTTTTAGCCGCAAGACTAAAGAGAACTATGTCCGCTCAGAAGTAGACGGTAAACCAACCGGTTATACCGCACTCTACGATGCCGGAAAATGGCTCATTACCGATAAGCGCAAAAACGCCAAAAAAGAGAAATAATGAAAAACCGCCGCAAGGCGGTTTTTTTATGCTTCCGTTTTGGTTTTGGCTGGTGAGGTGGCTTTGTCCTGCCCGCTCAGGTTCTCTTTGGCTGATGATGTCAGCTGTGTTCGATCAGCCTTAGGCTTGCGGTTGACCTGAATCACAGCGAACACGACCAGCGTTATCCCGAGCAGGTGATAGATTGTAAATGACTCATCAAGTATGGTGATCGCGAAGACTGCTGTCATGGCCGGGCCGATATTGCTGGTCAGGCTGACTGCCGAAGGGGTCAGGCGTGCCATCGCGGCTGCAATCAGATAGGACGGCAAGACAGTGCAGAAAAATCCCAGTGCAATGCCCAGCAAGGCCAAATCCAGTGAGATAGTGCTTAGCTGCGCCCCTGACCACTGAAAATGCAGCAGAATGACAATCCCGGCACTGGTCATGCCGAGACTGGTAAATAACTGGCTGCCAAGCTGACTGATCACCCGTTTGCTCAGCACCAGGTAAGTGGCAAAAATCATGGCTGACAGAAGCGCGTACAGGCTGCCGAGCCAGATATCATCACCCAGATGCTGAATATCATGTGCGACAATCAGCGCAATACCCAGATACCCCAGCAGGATGGAAAGGAAAGTCCCCGCTTTGGGCGTTTCTTTTAGAACCAGCATGCTGATCAGAACCACGAACGACGGATACATAAATAACAGTAACCGCTCAAGCTGCGCAGAAATGCTCTCCAGCGCCAGAATGTCGAACAGTGAAGCAAAGTAATAGCCCAGTATCCCAATCAGCATAGCCTGCCAGCCATAGCGCAGGGTTTTTTGTCGCTGCCCGGTATCGCGAAGCAGCCAGCAAAGTATCAACAGATAAAAAGGCAGAGAACTGGCTGCTCTGAGGCTCATGATGGTGACAGCATCACCGCCGAGCTGATAGGCAATTTTGATCAGCACAGGCTTTAATGAGAAAAAGACTGTCCCGATAAGTGCGTAGATAATACCTTGTTTATCAACCGACAGGGTGGAGCCTGGTGCCAGGTCTTGTTCCATTACTCACTTCCTTTTTGTGTTTGAGAACAGGCTGTGAGGCATGGAGGCTGGCTGCATGACTCACAGCCGGGCAGGGGAATTGCTACCGACTGAGGGGTATCCGGGTGAGAAGCCAGCGCAGCAGCAAAATGATATTCATGATGGGTACCTAGGTATCGGTGAGTATTTAAGCTACCGAAGTTTGCATAGCCACACAAGCGATCGGGAAAGATCAGATGAATATGCCAGTTGTTGATGTTCACGGCTGAGAATCTGTGGTGAATCAGCACTACGGCTGCTCCGGGTTTGCCCCGAAGCCAGCCAGTATTTGAGTACCAGTATTTGAGTATTAGTTAATTGAGTATTTATGGCGTGTGACGGACACGGGTCAGGCAAAGCAGCAGCGCAGTGATGAACTGAATGATACCGCACAGCAAGAACAGGCTTTCTGTTCCCAGTGTCACCACCAGATAACCGGATGCCGCCAGACCAAAAGGCATGCCGAGTTTGAACAGTGAGCCGGTGATTCCAGCGACGCGTCCGAGCAGTGTGTCGCTGAAGGCTTCCTGCCGGTAACTCCAGATACAGATAGAACTCATCAAACCTATACTGCTGATCAAAAAGAAGGACAGGGCTAACACCGGCGCACTGGGCAGCAGGGCCGGCAGGGCAAATCCCACGGATTCAAAGGCGATGGAAAGAATCAGCAGCAATCCCAGACCGATACGTTTTCTGATCTTATCGGCGACTAATCCGCCCAGAATACCGCCGATCCCCGATGCAGCAATCAGATAACTGACTTCCAGGTTGGTCATCATGAGCGTGGCTTTGGCAAAGTATATCGCCTGGACATGAAACACAGCCCCTGTGGTGTTAATGACCACAACGGCGACGGTGATCAGGCACATGGTCTTATCTGCACTCAGCGCCTGCCAGCCTTCTTTGAGTGCAGTGAGGACAGGCGGATGAGTCACAGGAGCTGCTGGTGTAAATGGCATTCGGTGAAGTTGCACAAATGCAATCAGGTAGAGAACGATGAGCAGCAGGAACACCTGATGGATTGCCGCCATCAGTAGCAGCACACCGGACAGTACCGGCCCGACGGTCTCAAGAAAGCTGTACATGGTGCTGAAACGTGCGGTTGCCGTATTTTGCAATGCTTGCGGCAGCGCTGTTTTCATCATGCCAAGCCGCGCATTGTGGTAGCCGTAATCGAAAGCCATCATCATGAAAGCGGCCGGAAAGAGTGCCCAGAGTGGCTCTGCCAGCCATTCTACGGCGGTATAAGCAATGAGCAAGCAAAGACACTGGCCAATCAGCATGGCCTGTGACCAGTGCTTGCGGTTCACACGGTCGACCCAAACCCCGATGAACAGTGCCAGCAACAGATTCGGTAAATACTCTACAGCGCGCATCCAGCCCATCCATTCGGACGATGCTGTCAGCTCATACACGAGCAGTGGCAGCGCCAGACTGTAAATTTTGGCGCCGAAGGCAGCAAAAAAGGCACTGGAGAGCAGAATGAGAAACTTCGGCTCTTGCCAAATGCCCGTTTGGGGTTGGGTGACGGTTGTCATCATAAATTCCTTTTCACATCATAGAGATTTACGATTATCCGTGATAAAAGTGGAAGAAAAAGTGTAAACAATAACAAGGGATTTCACCTTTTATGCGCTATTGGCGAGCATTAATGTATTTCAGGGAAGAACTGGCGGTCGGACAAGCCCGGTCAATCTCACTCGACACTTTGGCGCAGAGACTCGCCTGTACCCGGCGCAATGCTCAGATTGTGATTAAGAAGCTGGTTGAGGAAGGCTGGATAAGCTGGCAGCCGGGTGTCGGTCGCGGTAACTTACCGACAATTTGTCTGAAAAAACCGGTTGATTCGGTTCTTAAGCAGGAAGCATTGTCGCTGCTGGCTCAGCATCAGGTGGAGCGTGCCACAGCCTTAGTGCCCGAGCCACAAAGGCAGGGGTTGCTGGCAGAGTATCTGGCTGGTTGCCGTCGTTCGGATAACCGTTCGGGTAACCGTTCGATACCGCAGCAGGAACAAAGCGATGTGCTGCGTATCCCGTTTTATCGGGGGATTCATGATCTGGATGCCGTGCAGCTCTCCCGGCGGACCGAAGTGCATCTCGGCAGCTACCTTTATGCCGGTTTGCTGCAACGGGATCCTGATTCAGGGCGGATTCACGGCGACTTAGCCGCACACTGGGAGCGTGATGGCTGCGACTGGCATATCACACTCAGAAAAGGACTGACGTTTCATGACGGTTCGCCCCTGGATGCTTTAGCGGTGCAAGCCCATTTTGCCCGTTTGCAAGCGTCTGACAGCAGTAACCGCAGGCTGTTCGAATGTATTGAGGAGGTTGTGGTGCTTGCGCCGCTGCGCCTGAAACTGACCACGAATGCCACCGCTGGCTTCATACCGACCCTGTTAACACAAAAGGCGGCAGGTATCTCGAAAGTGTCCCGCGATGGGAGCATTCTCGGCGCTGGTGCTTTTCGTCTTGATGAGCACACTGAGTGGCTGACCCGGCTGAGTGCATTTGAGCAGTACCATGGCTATCGACCCTGGCTCGATGCCGTGGAGATCTGGAACATTGGTGATCAGGCCATGGATTTTGAGGTCAGCAGTGATGTGGTTCATCCCTGGCTGGTGCCGGGACAGACAGCGCCGTTTTCGCAGCTCGAAAGCTGGGAAAAAGGGTGTGAGTATGCGCTGCTGAATGAAAATCGTGCTGGCTGGATGGCGGTGCCGGCACACAGGCAGCGATTATCCGCTTTTGTTCGTCAGATGCCGCTGCCTGCTGCTATGGTACCGGCAGATTACCGTGTTGCGAAAGGCATGTTGCAATCTGATCTGTCCTGTCACCACACCGGGGTGGCTGTGGATTTCTCAGACCTGGCAGTGCCTGACGCTCCGCTCTCTGTGCTGACTTATCAGTTGCGGGATCATATTGCCCTGGCTGAGCAACTGGCAGCGGCACTCAATGCCGCCGGTATTCCAGCGACTTGCTGTGTGGAAACATTTCCGGACTTCAACCGGACAGAGCGTCTGGCCCAGGCGGATATCATTATTTCCGGTGAAGTGTTTGGCGAAGATGTGGAACTGAGCTGGATGGAATGGCTCAAAGCGAGCACTGCGCTGGCCGTATGCCTGCAGCCTCAGCAGCAGACACGGTTGCGGCGAGAATTAGAAACCGTCTTTCTGTCTGACAATCTGGCTGAGCGGCTGGACAAATTTCAGGAGATCGAACAATGGCTGGTGGACATCGGCATCTATCGTCCCTTGTGGCAAAACCGCCAGCAGCTCAATGTCCGAAGTCATCTCAATGGGGTATCACTGCTGGCGAATGGCTGGATTGATTTCAGCCGTGTGGTATTCAGTTCACCATAGCGGTGGCCGGAATGCCGCTGTGGAAGCGGAAATATTGATCCGGGGTGTTGATGAGTCCGGCTTCGCGCTGGCCAATGTGCAGAATTCGGTCACTGATATCCTTACCGGCAATTTGCTCGGCCAGATTCAGGTAATCCTGATAATGACGGGCTTCAGAGCGCAGTAACGAGATGTAAAACTTTTTGAGTTCATCATCAAGAAACGGCGCCAGTCTGGCGAAACGCTCGCAGGAGCGAGCTTCAATGTAAGCGCCAACAATCAGTTTATCGATCAAGGTGGCGGGTTCATGAGTACGCACGGCTTTCATCAGCCCGCGGGCATAGTTGCCGGCACTCAGGTTTGAGTAAGCGATGCCGCGCTTGTCCATGATTTCAAGTACCTGTTCAAAGTGGTGGAATTCTTCTTTGATCAGGCGAACCATCCTATCAATCAGATCCTGGCCGTAAGGACAATCCGCCCTTGCTGTCAGTTCAGCACTCAGGCCATTCTTTCTGCCGTGGAAGGCGTCTTTTTGGCGTGACCTGCCATAGACGAAATCTTCGTACGGTTTGGCCCAGTCAAGCAGTGCCTGGCCGCTTTTCTCATCCACGGCGTATTTGCGGATCAGGAAAATAGCGGTCTGGCTGGCTTTCAGCTCACAGTTACAGTGATCAACCAGCAAGGCATTGAGGTTTTCCGGTTTGCGTGCCTCCTCAAGCCAGCTCTCTGGGGTTTCGCAATGCAGAAACCGGCGGACGGGAAGAAGTAGCTCGTTGATCATGCTCTGAGTGTCTGTCATGGATGGGTCTTATTGCTGAGTTGAACAGGAGAAAGAAAACCGGCGGATTATAACAAAGCTCTTCTAGCAGGAACAAGTTAACAAAATTTAGCTATCTAACAAAAAGCGAACCCATCGATTTGGCTTCGCTTTTGATCTTTAGCAGTACTTGCTCGGGCGGATGGTCTGTGAATGCTACTTGATATTTATATACAACGTGGACCTGCCTGCAAGCTGTTGTTAGCGCGGTTTTCGGCGTGCGTCACTCGGTGAATGTTGAAAGCTGCGTTTGTAGGCACGAGAGAAACTAGACAGTTGGGAAAAACCAACATCTGCTGCAAGTTCTGTCATTGGTATACTGCTGTTGAGAAGCAAAAATTGCGCTTTTTGCATGCGTCTTTGCATCACGTACTTTTGCGGTGTAACCCCAAACTGCTTTTGGCATAAACAATAAAAGTGGCTCTCACTTAAATACATAGCGTGAGCAAGTTGGGTATTGGATAAGGCAGTGGTGATGTTTTGGTCTATATAAGCATTTAAATGGTTGGCGTCTAGGCGGCGGTGGGAGGGTGGCGCTGTATACGTCGATGACATTTGACCTAATTGTGTCAAAAATAACGAGACTAGCTGACAGTTTATCTGTGGTGACATCTGATCCTGATTAACTTTCTGAGCGGCAAAATCTAGCAACAGCTGGCTTTCTGCTCCTAAGTCTAAAAAGTAAGGCTGCTGAAATACCGACTCTTTTAATGATAGGTTGCACGCTTGTTCTAGAGCTTGGATATAAGGATCGGCAGGAGCTAAATCGATGACTAATAATTCACTGTCTTCACTTAAGCCATTGTAAAAATGTGGCGCATTAGCCGGCACTACGGCAACCGTTCCGTGACCTATCTGCTGACTTTCACTCTCAAACTCACAGGCCATTGTGCCTCTCCAACCGAGAAGCACTTGAGCGTAGCTGTGCAGGTGTTGGCCCTGACGTCTGGCGATAACATTTCTTCTTATCTGGGTTTGATTCACAGTACATTTCCTACTTTTAACTGCGCCGCTTAATTTCCCAACTGTAGTCTTTCCTTACCCAAAATTTTTCAGTTCCAGAGTCTGGGGTAAGAACGACAGAGTCTCAGGCAAATGTTAGTTCTGTTAATGGATATGATAATAGAACATCAACAGTAAGTTAACATGAAAGGAAGGATGACATGCAGCTCAACCAACAACAGGTACACGATGCACTACCTTGGCTGCCACTAGTCGAAGCTCTAAAGGATATTTTTACGCGTGATGTAACGGCTCCTATTCGCCACCATCATACGATGCATGTACCGCAAGATCCGAGTGCGATTTTATTATTAATGCCTGCATGGATTGAAGGTGAGTATTTGGGCGTTAAACAGGTGAATGTATTTCCGGGAAATTCTGCTCGTAATAAACCAGGGTTAAGCAGTCATTACCTACTTAGTTGTGGTCAGACTGGGCAAATGTTAGCTCAGATTGATGGTAACGAGTTAACTGCGCGTAGAACCGCTGCTGCTTCTGCTTTGGCTTCTCGTTATCTATCGCGTGAAACGGCTAGCAAAATGCTGATGGTTGGGGCAGGCAGAGTTGCACGACGTTTAGTGCCTGCGCATTTGAGTGTTCGCCCTATCGAAACCGTTCATGTGTGGGATATTAATCCATCAGCTGCAGAGCAATTGGCAACAGAACTTCGCGATGAAGGAGTGGATGCCATGGCATGTGCAAATGACCAGTTGGAAGCGATAGCGCGAGAAGCTGATTTGATTAGTTGTGCAACGCTGTCAACCGTACCAATTATTAAAGGTGAATGGTTAAAACCTGGTGCCCACTTAGACTTGGTAGGGAGCTTTACCCCGACGATGCGTGAAACGGATAATGAAGCACTAACACGGGCGAATGTTTTCGTTGATGTCAAAGCAGCAGCGCTTGTTGAGACGGGGGAATTGATCATGCCTATGCGAGATGGAGCGATCACTGAAGAGAGTATTTTAGCTGACTTCTCGGTTTTGTGTCGTGGCCAGCATGCCGGACGTGCAGACCTTGACGATCCAGAAGCGGCAATCACACTTTTTAAATCGGTTGGTGATTCTCGCGAAGATCTAGCTGGCGCTATTCTGGCTTATCAGTCAGTACAGAGTGCTTAAACAATAATAAGACCGAAGTGTACTTGGTTTTTATTTTGCTTTGTATCGGTCTTTTTATTTTATCTTCCAGCTGGATCTCCATGCGCTGCGCATTTTTTTCGGTGTGGTTTTTGCGACTTCATTTGGCAAAATACTTATGATTAAAAAGAATTTAGACTATACAGCTCCGCCACCGCTTGCTCTCGCGATCGTACCAATTATCCTTACCATGGGATTGTTAGCGATACAGATTTTTTATTATGATGATTTCACCCCGCATATAGCATTAGCGATTGGTTTTGCTATTACAGCGTTGGTTGGCTGGTATCAAGGACTGCGGTGGAAGGAAATTGAATCTGGTGCATTTCGTGTCTTACACGTGGCGATGCCTTCGATTGCCACTCTTATTGTTGTAGGCATGTTGGTGAGTACATGGATTGCTAGTGGTACGGTACCCACTCTGATCTACTACGGTTTAGTGTTAATCGAACCTCAGTGGTTTCTTGCTGCAACCATGTTGCTGTGTTCTGTCGTTTCCCTTTCCATTGGCTCTAGTTGGACAACCGTTGGTACTGTTGGGCTTGCCTTAGTTGGCATTGGTTTCGCTTTTGGTATCCCTGCACACTGGACAGCGGGAGCGGTTGTATCGGGTGCTTTCTTTGGAGACAAAATATCACCTTTATCTGATACCACTAATCTTGCCGCCGCAGTCACAGAAACCAATGTGTTTGCGCATATTAAAAATATGATGCCGACGACTGTTCCTGCAATGCTTATTGCTTTAGCGCTCTACTCTATTCTGGGTGGAGTGTTAATGGAGGATGTGACATCGGGTGCCCGGCAGCAGTTGCAAGATATTACTGCTATTCAATCAGGATTAGAGAATCATTTCAGCCTAGGTTTACTGCCTTTACTGCCACTCTTGGTTGTGATGCTGTTGGCGTTTTACAAAATAGCGCCAATCCCAGCCTTATTCACGGGCTTTGTTTTAGGCGCTGGTGTCGCCGTGCATAATTATGATTACAATCTTAATGACATCCTGACGTTTGCTCATAGTGGTTACAAGATAGATACCGGATCTTCTGCTCTGGATAATTTACTGAATCGTGGCGGCGTCACCTCAATGACCTGGGTTATTACCTTAATGATGTTTGCTTTAGCATTTGGTGGCGCGCTTGAGCGTACAGGCTGTTTGGAATCTGTCGTTAATGCAATCATGAAATCCACTAGAGGTTTCAAAAGGTTGCAGACTAATACCATTCTTACCTCGATTGCGACTAACGCCGTATCTGGTGATGTGTACCTTTCTATTGCATTACCTGGCCGTATGTTTGGACCGCAATATGACAAGCTGGGCTATAGCAGGCTCAATTTATCCAGAGCGATTGAAGAAGGAGGTACGTTAGTCTCGCCACTGATCCCCTGGAATGCGGGAGGAGCATTTGTGATGGGGACGCTAGGGCTTGCTCTTGCTCCCGGAGATTACAGTGCCTTGCTATATGCACCGTTGGCATTTGCTTGTTGGCTGTCACCCGTTATCGGCATTTTTTATGCACAGATCGGGTGGTTCTCAAAGCGTGCTGAGGAAGCGGCCACGACAGTAAAAGAGGCAGTCGCCGTTGCGAGTGGAAGATTCCACTGAACAGTGCCATAAAGATTTTTAGCAGGCCAATAGGTAAGACATGACACAATCCGTTATGAACACATTTAATGAGGCTAAGACTACGGTTGCTGTGATTGGCGCTGGAGTGGTTGGACTGTGCACAGCTCTAGAAGCGCAGCGCCATGGCTATCAAGTAACGCTGTTTGATAAAGGAGGGCCGGGTGAAGGAGCTTCGTTTGGCAATGCTGGTTACTTAGCAACAGAATTAATTGATCCTCTGGCAACAAAAAAGACATTATCTTCGGCACTTAAAATGTGGATAGACCCGAAAGGTCCACTGGCGCTGCCTTGGCAATATTTACCGAAAGCACTTCCCTGGTTGGCGCGCTTTATTCGGTCTGCTTCTTCTTCACGTGTTGAGAAAAGCCGATACGCCCTCTACCAACTCAATCAAGCGGCCGTTCCGGCTTGGCAGCGTTGCTTGGCTGATATTGGAGCGAAAGAGTATCTGGTACCATCTGGGTATTTATTGGTATGGGAGTCAGAAACAAAGTTGGAAGAGGCAAAGGAGCATGCCGCTTACCTTGCACAATGGGGTATAGAAAACGTTCTATTGCAAGGCGCGCAACTGAGGGAGAAAGAGCCTGAGCTGGCTGCGAGTGTTAGCCATGCTCTGTTTTTTCCCAATGCTTGCCGAGTTAATGATCCTTACCTGTTATCGAAACATCTATTTGCGGTTTTTGAGGAACGAGGTGGATGCTTTGAACAAACAGAAGTGAAAAACATTACTCCTCAAGGTGACTTTGTCGAGGTTGTAACCAGACAACCGTCTAGGTTTGAACATGTGGTGCTTTGTACTGGGGCTTGGGGGAAACCGCTACTCGAGCAAACAGGGATTTTTGTTCCACTTGAAGCAGAGCGTGGATATCACCTGACAATAGATACCACCGAAATAGAGCCTAAACTACTCAATCACCCTATCGGTTCTGCGGAACGTAAATTTGTGATGAGCCCTTTGGAGTCAGGTTTAAGGGTGGTAGGGATAACAGAAATTGGAGGCTTACGGTTACCTGCGTTCACTCATCGATTTAATGTGCTGCGTCATCACAGTCGGCAATTGTTGCCGGTATTGAACAATCCGGCGTTGCAGGTGAGTGAATGGATGGGGCATAGGCCGACGCTGTCTGATTCACTTCCGGTGATAGATCGGCATCCGCGTCATCCCCAGCTCTTGTTTGCCTTTGGTAATCAGCATTTGGGGCTGACTCAAGCTGCAATTAGTGCGGAATTGGTGATCAGTCTGTTACGAAAAACAGAGCCTGAGTTTGACGTGACTCCGTATCGGGTGGACCGATTTTAAACTTTTACAGCACACTTTTACTGTCCGCTTCCTCTTTAGCGAGACAGTTTAAACTGTCTCGGCATAGGGAAGTGGACTGTGTCCAGGTTCATTAAACCACACAATAGGTCTTATTGCTGAGTTGAACAGGGGAAAGAAAACCGGCGGATTATAACAAAGCTCTTTCTGAGCGGCCAGAGAATGACGGATATTGGCTCACCGGAAGAAACTAAGAAAAAAATGAACCACTTAGCTTTAAAAAATAGGGCTGTATCATCGTTATTCCATTTTGGTGTGTTTATACTGAAAACGTATGTGTCGATGGCTGGTGAAGGAGGTCTGCCGGTTATTGACATCCAGATACATCAGAAAAGGACTTTATATGCACTTACCCCGGATTGCCCCCTGGTTACTGGCCGCTGTGACTTTACCTTTGAGTGTTAATGCGCAGGCTGAACAAGTGTGCGGGCATGTCACCATTGCCGACATGAACTGGAATTCCGCCACCTTTATTGCCCATTTGGATCAGTTTATTTTACAACAAGGATACGGCTGTGACGCCGAGCTTGTCCCCGGCGACAGCATTCCAACCACAACGTCCATGATTGAAAAAAGTGAGCCGGATATTGCCCCAGAAATGTGGAGCAATACCATGCGCGAAGCACTGGATAAAGGTGTTAAGGAAGGTCGGTTGCGCTATGCCGGTGTGACGTTATCTGACGGGGGTGAAGAAGGCTTTTGGGTGCCGGCCTACATGGTGGACAAAGAGCCAAGCCTGAAAACCCTGGCTGGGGTGAAAGCCAATGCCGGTTTGTTTAAGCACCCTGAAGACCCGGATAAATCCGCCATGATGGGCTGTCCTGCTGGCTGGACCTGCCAGATCACTTCTGAGCATTTGTTTGACGCACTCAAATTGGGCGATTCAGGTTTTGAGCTGGTGGATCCCGGTTCAGGCGCTGGTCTGGCGGCATCCATTGCAAAAGCCTATGAGCGGCAGGAGCCTTGGTTTGGTTACTACTGGGCGCCCACCGCGGTTCTGGGCAAGTACGAGATGGTGAAAGTAGACTTCGGCACAGGGGTAGATGCCGAGCATTATAAGGCTTGTATTACTCAGGCTGACTGTCTGGACCCCAAACCGACCATGTATCCGCCGTCACCGGTTGATACTGTGGTGACTGAGAGTTTTGCGGCACGAGCGCCTGACGCGCTGGCCTATTTATCAAAGCGCGCCTTTACCAATCCGCAAATGAACAGCATGCTGGCCTGGATGGAAGACAACCAGGCCGACGGTGAAATAGCTGCAGAGCACTTTCTCGCGGATAATGTGTCACTGTGGAGCCAGTGGGTAACGCCGGAAGCGTTACAGCGCATTAAGCAAGCCCTGGCGGCTCGCTGAACCAGCCAGACCCGGTAGCTGCCGGGTCTGTTCATTTTACCGATCTACGGCACCCCGATATGTCTGAACTCTCCTGGATTACCGATTTCCCCCAACTTGACCGTTATCAACTTCTCGCGATTCGTAAAACCCTCGATGGCGCATATCGTACGTTTTCACGTGAGTACGGCGACAGTATTGAATCTTTTTTTGACCCGCTGCTCTCTATGCTGATTGGCTTTGAAAAGCTGCTGCTGAACACCCCCTGGTGGCTGATGATTGCCATATTAGCCGGACTGGCTTTTTATGCCAGCCGTTCCTGGAAGCTGGTATGCGGTGTGGTGGTTGCTTTTGTGTTCATTGGTCTTTTCGGTATGTGGGAAGATACTATGCGTACTATGAGCATCATTATTGCTTCCACCCTGCTGGCGATAGTACTGGGTTTACCGATAGGGATTCTGATGGCCCGTTCAGACAGGGCGCAAAGTGTGATCACCCCGCTGCTGGATGTGATGCAAACCATGCCGGCGTTTGTGTACCTGATCCCGGTTGTGATGCTGTTGGGCATAGGCAAAATACCGGGCCTGATTGCTGTGGTGATTTATGCGATCCCCCCTGTGATCCGCCTGACTAATCTGGGTATCCGGCTGGTGGACAAAGAAGTGCTCGAAGCGGCAGAAGCGTATGGCGCGAGCGGCTGGCAACGGTTGACTGGTGTGCAGTTACCGCTGGCGATGCCGACTATCATGGCGGGGATTAATCAGACCATTATGATGGCGCTGGCCATGGTGGTGATAGCGTCCATGATTGGCGTAAAAGGCTTGGGGCAGCCTGTTCTTAAATCGATTACTAACCAGTACTTTACGCTGGGTCTGCTCAACGGGCTGGCCATAGTGGCGCTGGCTATCATTTTTGATCGTATCTCTCAAAGCTATGCCCGGCGCACTCAGCAACATCTTTCGGGGCGAAAACATGACTGATTCAATCCACACGCAAGACACAGGCACCACGCCGCTCATCCGTGTGCGCGATTTGTACAAGGTGTTCGGCCCCCAATCTGAGCGGGTACTGAAACAGGTGCATGCCGGAAAATCAAAATCTGCCATTCTGGCGGAAACCGGGCATACGGTCGGCCTGAACAAGATTAACCTGTCGATATGCCAGGGCGAGATATTTGTCGTGATGGGTTTGTCCGGTTCAGGCAAGTCGACCTTGATCCGGCATTTTAATCGTCTTATTGAGCCGTCTGCCGGCCAGGTGGAAATTGACGGGGTGGATGTCACCGCTTTGAGTGCTTCTGCATTGCAGGCATTCCGGCGACAGCGGATGGCAATGGTCTTTCAGCGTTTTGCCTTACTGCCTCACCGGACTGTGTTGCAAAACATTGGCTATGGCCTGCAAATACAAGGCGTTGATAACAGTGAGTGGCGGGAAAAAGCCAGCTACTGGCTGGAGACTGTGGGGCTGGCAGGCTATGGCGAACACTATCCATCGAGCTTGTCCGGCGGGCAGCAGCAGCGGGTTGGACTGGCGAGGGCACTTTGCACCGATGCCGATATACTGCTGATGGATGAGGCCTTTTCGGCACTGGACCCGCTGATTCGCAGCGAGATGCAGGAGCAGCTGATGGCCCTGCAGTCCAAACTCGGTAAGACCATCATCTTTATTACACACGATCTGGACGAAGCACTGCGGCTGGGAGACAGGATCGCGATTTTGTGCGACGGTGAGCTGATTCAGCAGGGCCGGCCTGTGGATATTTTGCTGCACCCCATTGACGATTATGTCGAAGCCTTTGTTAAAGATGTGAATCGGTCCAGAGTGCTGAAAGTCGAGGCTGTCATGTCGCCGGGCGCGCACTGTGTTGGGTTATGTTCGGTATCTGAGGCGAATCGCTACATGGAGCAGCATAGCCTGAACGAAGTTTATGTACTGAATGAGCAGCAGCGGTATCTGGGCGTGCTGACCCGTCACAGTATTGAAAAGGCCATGACTGACGATCCGGATGGACAGTTAGAAGAATCGGCCTTGCTGCCGGTGCCTGCGATTTCGCGTCACCAGCTGCTAGAGCAGGTGTTGCCCGTCACCCTGGAGGCAGATGTCGCTTTGCCTGTGCTGGGAGAGCAGGGGGAAGTGTGCGGCCGTCTATCACGTTCCACACTGGCCAAAGTGCTCAGTGAACATCATGTCCTAAACGCCACATCGTAATCACCACGTCGTAATCACAATGTCGGCTAATTAATTGTTCGGTACAGCCCAAACGAATCAGGCCGCTTAAAAGCGGCCTGATTGGATTAGCAATGTGCTGTCTTTACCATTTCTTTTTCGGCTGGAACAGGATATCCAGTTCGTCCTGTTCTTTTTCCAGCATTTCCTGGCGCTGTTTCGCATTGCTCTGATTCTGCGAGCTGTCAATTTCATCCAGCATGGCCTGCAATTTTTCGCGGGCCTGGTTAGCATAATTGTGATTTTTGGTCGCCAGCGCATCCAGCCCTTTTCTTAACAGCTGTTTGGCAGTACCAATCTGGCGTTTCATGCGGGCATCGTTGGCACGTTTAACAACGTTTTCAATGTTGATACGCAGCTGTAACCCTTCCAGACGCGCATTCTCAGCAACGAATGCCTGGGTGCCTAGACGGCCTTTACTGTGTTCGCTTTTAACTACCTGTTTCAGGCGTTTAACCAACTGTAGCATAGCAATAGCCTGACGGTCTGTGGTGGGTACTTTAAAGCCAGACATTTCGTTAGGAGTGTAATTTTGCTGCAGCTGATGAATCTGCTCCCGGACGTTGTTAATACGCTGGGGCATAGAGCGATCTTTTTGATCAACCTCGAACATGCTTTCCAGGGCTGACAGAATGCGTTGATTCAGACAGACCAGTAGTTCTTTGCTGTAAGGCAAATGATGAGCATGACCTATCAGATCTTCACTGGAGTCGATGATGGCAATGTGCTTGGCCAATTCCTGCTGCTTCTGGCTCTCCAGCTGCTGCCGGTACTGAATGATAACGTTATAACCCACAACCAGGACTAACAACAGGCCGATAAGACCGACCACTAAAGGTATACTCATAAAACTCGATCAGATAATCCACAGACAAATGAAGCCATAAGATACACCATCTGATCATGAGGTCATAGCATAGGGTAGAATTTTGCTCATAGCCTCACATTCGCAGTGCGCACATTTTTACATTGGGAGAGGCCGCCGGTGACCTGTCGCTAACGCCGGGCCAGTATAGATTTCCACCTGTTGTCAAATTATGGTGGTCAGAACCCTTGTGTTGCTGTACATGTGCATTTTAGACACTATGATACTGTATATAACATAGTGAAATAGATAGTCGCATTGTTAGAATGTAACGGACTATATTTGGGGCGGGAAAATGAAACTACAACAATTACGCTATATCGTTGAGGTGGTAAACCATAATCTCAATGTGTCCTCAACGGCTGAAAATCTGTATACCTCTCAACCGGGCATCAGCAAGCAGGTACGTTTACTTGAGGATGAGCTCGGCATTCAAATTTTCGAGCGTAGCGGTAAGCACCTGACCAAAGTGACGCCAGCGGGTGAGAACATTGTCCGTATTGCTCGTGATATTCTTTCGCGAGTAGAAAGCATTAAATCGGTTGCCGGCGAGTATACGCACCCGGAAATGGGCACACTGCATATCGCGACGACACACACACAGGCGCGTTATGCGTTACCGAATGTGATTCAGGGCTTTATTGAACGTTACCCGAAAGTTTCATTACACATGCATCAGGGAACACCTTCCCAGATAGCGGATGCGGTTTCCAAGGGCACCACTGTCTTTGCCATAGCAACGGAAGCACTGCATTTATATCAAGACATGATTATGTTGCCGTGCTATCACTGGAATCGCTCAATTGTGGTGCGCTCGGATCATCCCTTGGCCCAGAAGAAAGATATTACGATTCACGATCTGGCGGCTTATCCCTTAGTGACTTACGTATTTGGTTTTACCGGGCGTTCTGAACTGGATAATGCGTTTAACCGCTCCGGGTTAACACCGCGTATTGTGTTTACGGCGACAGATGCTGATGTGATCAAGACCTATGTGCGTCTGGGAATTGGCGTCGGTGTGATGGCGAGCATGGCGATTGATCCTGAGACGGATCATGATCTGGTTGCCATTGATGCCAGCCACATTTTTGAAGCCAGTACGACGACCATTGGCTTTAAGAAAGGCACCTTCCTGCGTACCTATATGTACGATTTCATGGAGCGCTTCGCCCCGCATCTGACCCGGAACGTGGTTGATCAGGCATTAGCACTCAAGAGTAATGATGAAATAGAAGCCATGTTTGCCAGTATTAAACTGCCGGTGCGCTGAGTTATTAAAGCCCTGCAGTAATCAATAAGCCGCATTCTGCGGCTTTTTTGTACTCTCTTCACTATTCACTGCTTTTGCGACCTGATATGAGATAAAATACGGCCCTTTAGTTAATTAGCGTATCAGGGGCGTCAATGTCTGCCTATTCAGACACATTTTGTCAGTTGGATGCCTTGCTCACTCAGGAACGAGCATACTGGCAGTTTATGCCTTTCGCCTGCCACGAATATCCTTGGCAGCACAGTATGCCTGCGCTGTCGGACTGGCTGGATTCTCTGTCCGATCAGGATGTGGCGAACTTATTGGAAGACACTGCTGCGCTCATTGGTGAATTAGCGGTTTTTCTCCCAGTTCTGCCTGAAATGCATCAACTTGCCAATATTCCTGTACTGCCTCCAGTCTCAGAGATTTCGCCGCGTCTGCCTCGAGGATTAGATGTCGGGATTCCGGGCCGGAAATGGCAGCAGGTGCTGGCATTCAATGCAGTACTGCCTTCGCACAAGCTTCCCTGGCTGGAATGGTGTGCCGGGAAAGGATATTTAGGGCGAGTGCTTGCAGCATGTCATAACACCCGGGTCACCAGCCTTGAATGGCAACACAGTTTGACTGTAGACGGTCAGTCTGCAGCGAACCAGTTAGGGTTGCCAATGACCTTCGTTCAGGCGGATGCTTTTGCACCGGAAAGTGCCAGTGTGATACGACCAAGTCAGCATGCGGTGGCTTTACATGCCTGCGGCGATCTGCACGTCAGTTTGCTGGAGCGGGTGGCTGCAAAGCGCACAGCGGCAGTCAGTATCTCACCTTGCTGCTACCACCTGATCCGTCATGATGCGTATCAACCATTGTCGGCACCGGCAATAAAGAGTGAGCTGAGATTATCAAAGCACGATCTGAGAATGCCGTTGCAGGAAACCGTCACAGCCGGACAACGGGTGAAACAGCAGCGATTTGTCGAAGTCAGTTACCGTCTGGGCTTTAATGCTTTGCAGAAACATCTGACCCACAATGACGCTTATTTGCCTGTCCCCAACGTACAGAAAGCCCTTTTAAAGAATGGTTTTGCTGATTTTTGTCTGTGGGCCGCTCAGCAAAAAGGATTGCAACTGCCGGAGGACATTGATTATGCGCACTGGCAGCAAAAGGGAGAAGCCTGCTTTCGGAAGGTAGAGCGCATGGAACTGGTTCGTCAGGCTTTTCGCCGACCCCTTGAAATGTGGTTGGTTTTTGACAGGGCGCTGTTTATGGAAGATGCCGGATATCAGGTGTCTGTAGGCACATTTTGTGATAAACCCATCACACCAAGAAATATTCTTATTCACGCACAATTGGAGAAATAATGGAGACAAGCACGCTGATTTTCTGTGCGCTGGCTTTATCGGCTGGTTGTTTTGTTCAAAGTACCGTTGGCTTTGGCATGGCCATTGTGGCGGCGCCGATTGTGTATTTTTATGAACCACGTTTTGTTCCGGGTGTGGTGACATTTGTTGGTCTGATACTGGCGCTGATTAATATGTGGCAGTACCGGCGAATGATTTCATTTACCGGAATGAGCGCGGCGTTTGTGGGGCGTGTGCCTGGCACCATAGTTGCCGGCTGGATCTTGGTATACATCAGTGCTGAGCATCTGGCTCTGATACTGGGCGTAGGTGTGTTACTGGCGGTTCTGATCAGTTTATCTAAGGTTCGTTTCAAACCTACCCCGAAAGCCTTGTTTGTGGCTGGTTTTACGTCGGGCCTGATGGGGACGACAACCAGTATTGGTGGCCCACCTATGGCTTTAGTGCTGCAGCATGCGGAAGCCGGAAAATTAAGGGCAAATCTGGCTGTGTATTTTGTTTTCAGCTGTGTTTTATCGCTGGTTGCCCTTTCGGCAACGGGCCACTTCAGTCTGTGGCACCTGAAATACGCATTGATTGTGCTGCCCGCACCGATATTGACCACCTTGTTAGCATATAAGGTTCAGCATTTAATCAAAACCGAATGGGTCAGATATGCCTTGCTGGTGCTGTGTACTTTTGCCGGCATGGCGGCCATGTGGCAGGGACTCAGCCCTATGTGGACGTAACATTACAGAGGCCGCTGAGAGCAGCGGCCTCTGATGTTGGATGGGGTCGGTGTGGTTAGCTGGCTTTGGGGATGATGTTGAACAGATTAAATTGTCGCTGTTCCAGCTCATGGGCGGGCATGGGTTTGCCCAGATAGTATCCCTGACAATAGTCAAACTCGCATTGCTGGATATATTCCAGCTGTTCAAGCGTCTCAACACCTTCGGCGACCAGTTTCAGGTTCAGCTTGTCGCAGATTGCACAGGTCGCTTCCACAATGGCCCGGCTGCTTTGGTTATTGGCCTGCACGAAGCTCTGATCTAATTTCACCATAGTGATGGGCAGGTTCTGCAACTGAGAGAGTGACGAATAACCGGTACCAAAATCGTCAAGGTGAAGTTCAATGCCCAGTTCTGCCAAATCGACGAGACATTGCTTGGCGTCATCATACTCCTGCAACATGGCAGACTCAGTGAGCTCTAATGCCAGTTGGCTGGCGTTAATGTCGTAGTGTTCGAGTAATGTTCCGATATAAGTTGCGAGACTGGCATGGAGCTGGGCCCGGGACAGATTCACACTGACAGTAAAACGCTTACCATAGGTTTTATTCCAGTGTGAAAGCTGCATACAAGCTTGTTTCAGCGTCCATTTTCCTAGCGGCACTATCTGGCCGGTTTCTTCAGCAAGCGGAATAAATTCAGACGGTGCCACCTGGCCGAGATCTTCATCATACCAGCGAATTAAGGCTTCGAATCCACCTAACCGATTGTTTTTTAAATCGACTATGGGCTGGTAATACAGTTCAAAGGCTTCAGCATCCATGGCCAGCGTCAGGTGATGGCGCAATGTCATTTTACGGTATAAATCTTCAGCCATCTCAGGAGAGAAATGATGGCAGCGATTACGCCCCCTCAGTTTGGCGCGGTGCATTGCCATGTCGGCCTGAGTGATGAGGGTTTCAATTTTCTTTGCGTCATTGGGGAAGCTGGCCATCCCGATACTGCAGCCAATGGATAACTCACCTACCTCTTTCAGGTGAAAAGGCTTATTGAGATTGGTAATGAGTTTTCGCGCAAACTGGGCCGGATCTTCAACCTGGCGGTGGTCAATCTGGATGATGAATTCATCTCCGCCAAAACGGGCCAGTAAGCCATTGAATTTTACAATTTCGCTGAGTCGAATAGCGATAGCCCGCAACATCTTATCGCCGATGGCATGACCATAGGTGTCATTGATGAGCTTAAACCCGTCCACATCAAGAAACAGCAAGGTATAAGGCTGAGACGAATGCTGAGAGGCGTGGATAGCAGTAATCATGCCCCTGCGGTTCAGCAGGCCGGTCAGGTAGTCGTGTTCTGATTGGTATTTCGCTTGTTTTAACTGCTCTTTTTCCTGGCTGATATTGACCAGGCTGAGTAAGAGCTGTTGTTTGTCAGCCAGCCACTTGCCATCAATGCTAAACCAGTCGTAGTTTCGGCCTGTCCAGCACAGCTTTCTGTGGTTTACCACTTGTCCTTCACTGGCATCATGCAACCATTTCTCTGCCAATTTGATGTCTCCGACAAAAGTTGCGAGGCTGTCCAGCTGTTCACCAAAAGCGTGAATGAAGGCGCGATTGGCACTCAGCAGCTGCCCTTCAGAAGAAAAAAGCAGGGCAAGATTTGAGCCATCAGAAAATGCCAGTTCTCGTCTCAGGCTGGCTTCCTCAGAAATAACATGAACCAGCATGGCGATTCTGCCATCTTCGCTCGGAATACCAGAAAAATGACACAATGCATTTTTCACTTTGCTCTTTGGGCTGTAGCTCCACCAAAGCTTTAGCGACTCACCGCGTTTGAACATTTGTAAATAGTCATTCAGGGTTGCTTCTACCGCGTCGGACATATCCTGTCCCAGGTCCCGTGATCTAAGCTCGCTCAGGCTCTCTGCCTCCCAAAGGGGAAGTGCAGCAGAATTCGCCCAGATAATGGCTTTGTTTTCAATGTCGAAAACCCATACCGGGGATTGCAGATATTCAAAGGTCGTAAAGAATTGGCTCATACCAGATAAAGGAATGACTTTAAAGGGGCAATGCCTCAACGATAGCCTAAATTGCCTGTGGCATACATGCGACAGGGTGTAAAGCGTGATCTTGATTCAGGAAGTGCGTGTTGCGTAAATGTAAATTAATGATAAATAAGTACAAATAGTGAACTGGGAGTGGGTCTTTTGGCTCGGTAGTGCACTGTACAAGTGATGAGTTAACTTCTGAGAAAGGGCTTAGCTAAACAGCTAAGCCCAGAGTTATTCTTACTCTACAAGTAAATGCACACTCACTTTTCATTATGAAACTTAGTGTGCATTTTTATGGTGTTTTACCCGACGGCAGGAATAAGTCCGGCCATCTGGAGGAACTGTGCTGTGATGATCAGCACACCTGCTCCGGTAGCCATTATGAGAGCAGGTTTGCCGCCGCTGACCTGGTACTCACCGATTGTCTGTCGTTGTCCTCGTTGAACATGCACCATGGCCACTGGCAGAAAGATAGCCAGAATGACGAGCGCAATCGCCGCATAACCCAGCGCCATAATAAAGCCTTGAGGATAAAACAGAGCAAAGCACAGCGGTGGTACGAAGGTAAACAGAGCCGTTTGTACTCTGCCGGATTTTGAATTTTTCTGATTTAAGGTATCAGACAGGAAGTCAAACAAGCCCAGGCTTACCCCGAGGAAAGAGGTCGCCAGCGCAAGGTCTGCAAAGACAGAGACGGAATTACTGACCATAGGGCTTTTTAGCAGCGTGCTCAGTGCGGCAATAAAGCTGCCCAGGCTGGAATTGGCGATCAGATCAGACTGGCTGAGAATGCCCTGGCTGGCGACTTGCCACAGCAGATAAATGACTAAAGGCACAGAGGCACCCACTATCATCACCTTGCGCAGCGCTTTCATGTCTATGCCCACATAGCGGACGATAGAAGGAATGCTGCCGTGGAAGCCAAATGAGGTAAATACCACTGGTAGTGCCGAGATGAGCAGACCTTTTTCGACTGGCATATCAACCAGGTGTTGCCCCTGAATATGCGGCAATAACAGGCTTAGCATAATAACCAGCGCAATAATTTTCAGCGTGAACAGGATACGGTTTACCAAATCTACCGAGTGTGTCCCGACCGATACCACAGTGGCAATCAGTAAAGTGAACAACACTGTGCCAGCCTGAGGCATGACATCAAGTCCAAACCAGCCGGATAACTTGTCATTTAACTGGGCACCGCCACCGGCAATATAAGCCGCGCACAATGCGTAAAACAGAAACATCATCGCAATGTTGGCGACAACTTGTCCTTTTGTACCCAGCAGCTCTTTCGCCAGCGAGTGGAGAGTGGCCGAAGGATCAGCATGTTGATGGACTTCCAGCATAAGCAGCGCTGTGTATACCATCAGCGCCCAGATACCGACCATTGTTAGTGTGGCGGTTGTAAAACCCAATCCGGCCGATGCCAGCGGCAGAGCCAGCATCCCTGCGCCAATGGTTGTTCCGGCAATAATTAAAGTACTGCCGAAGGTTTTGTTCATGCTCATCGAGTAAAAACTCCCTGTATTTTTATTGGTTTAATTAATGGGAGAGGGGGGCGGTAAGGCTGATTCTCTCCGAAGAAAAAATATAGCCACAATGGTGCACTGGGTTGGAAGGAATTGATATGTTCAGGTTTCTTTACAACACGCTCGACCACTGCGGCCGACGATAATAGAATTTCATGGCAAACTTACTCATAACATTTGTACAACAATTAGTGTTTTTGTCTGCAAATTACACTTATTGGCAGGCGTAATTTACTGCCGTCACTTTAAATGCAGAAAAATGACCTGTCAACTTTTGTTTATTTTTGTGTAAATGTAAGTTTACATCATGAGTGATTGTGCAGTGCGTGTAATGCATTGCACCGGAGGGGGTTTTCAATTATCAGTGCTTAAGATTCTCTCGTGGTTGACTAAGTGTTACAGTGAAGTGCCAACTGAATAAATAAGAGGAACAACATGTTGCAAGTTGTCATGATAAGTACCGGTGAAGAAGTCCTGCATGGAGATATCGTTGATACCAATGCTGCATGGCTGTCCCGTTTGTTTTTTCAGAACGGCTTCGCGCTGTCGCGACGCACTACGGTCGGCGATCAGCTTGAAAGTCTGGCATCGGAAATAGAACAGTGCAGCCTGACGGCTGATATCGTTATTGTAAATGGTGGTCTGGGACCGACCACCGATGATTTGACAGCCCAGGCTGCAGCCATTGCAGCAGGAGCCGGTTTAGAGCAGTCGGAATTCTGGGTTGAGCAAATGATCGAGAAGTATCGGACTCTGGGGCGGGACATGCCGCAGGCAAACCTGAAGCAGGCCATGTTGCCAGAGGGAGCAGACGTACTGGATAACCCGGTTGGTACCGCATGCGGCTTCATGATGAAGCTGAACCGTGCGCATTTGTTCTTCACTCCGGGTGTACCCAGCGAATTTAAAGTCATGGTAGAAGACGAGATTCTGCCCAGGCTGAAATCGCTGCACCCGGATGTCGCAAGTCTTGAGTGTCACCGGCTGTACAGTTTCGGATTATCAGAGTCAGGCATCAACGATACTTTGGCTTCCCTGTCCTTACCGCCGTTATTCCAGCTGGGTTACCGCTCTTACTTGCCTTTTATTGAAGTGAAGTTGTTTGCACCTAAAGATGATACTCAGGTCGCTGCTGTGTTAGCGCAAATTCAGACGCGTCTGGGTGAGAACATTGTCGGTGCCGGTGAAACCTTGCTGGATACCATAGGTACGCATTTCTCCAAAGCCCCTCTTACATTAACGGTGGCAGAGCAGTTTACCGGCGGTGATGTACTTAACTGGCTGCAGGATAATCCGACAACCCAGACCGCATTAAGTCAGGGATGGTTGCTGACAACTCAGGTCGATCCCTCTTTGAGCGACGCAGAACCTATGGGGGCCTCTTTAGCGATGGCCGCCGCCGCCCGGCAGCAAACTGGCTCTGATCTGGCACTGGTTTGTGGCCCGCTGTATGACAACAGTATTGCGATTGCCCTGTCTACACCAAATGGCGATTGGGCGCAGCACGTGCGTACCAGGCGACAGTATGCCAATAAGCCTCATCGTAAAATGGTTGCGACTTTGATGCTGGATATGTTGCGCCGGTGGCAAACGGGTCAGACTGTGATTGGCCAGTATGAATCGTTCGAGAGACTGAGCGAGTTGTTTTTACCGGCCGAGCCGAACTGATCTCAGGACGGGACACAAGAAACTAAAAAGCCAGCCTGGCAATCCAGGCTGGCTTTTTTTGACAGAGGCATGAGCTGTGTTCAGCGCTGAGGTGGGTTACTCGTTAACCGCAGATTGAGAGAGTTGGACCTGATAATCAAACTCCAGACTCAAATCTGAGGTGGGTACGGACCGGCAGGCAAGTATTTCTCCCGGTGCGACAAAGGCCATCGCCTCGCGCTGATCCACCTGGCCTGCTATCAGTTTGCACCGGCAGGCCCCACACATTCCATTGCGGCACTGGTACTCAGGCTGTAAACCTGCACGTTCCAGTTGGACTAATAAGGGTTCATCGTTATTACCATAAACCTGCTGTCCGTTAACCGTAATGGTCAATCGGCTCATAGTTCAAAGTCACCCAGATCGTCAGCACTGACGTCGTTATCAATCTGACCAACCAGATAAGAACTGATTTCCGCTTCCTGTGGTGCAACTTGTACGTTGTCAGAGGACAGCCAGGCGTTAATCCATGGAATTGGGTTTTGAGTGGCGCCAGGGTAGGCGGGTTTCAGGCCAACTGCTGTCATACGCAGGTTGGTGATGTATTCAACGTACTGGCAAAGAATGTCTTTGTTCAGGCCGATCATAGACCCATCTTTGAACAGGTACTCCGCCCATTCTTTTTCCTGCTCAGCGGCATCTTTAAAGATGTCGAAGCTCTGCTGTTCACACTCACGGGCAATGTCAGCCATCTCAGGATCATCCTGACCGGTACGCATCAGGTTAAGGATATGCTGAGTGCCTGTCAGGTGCAGGGCTTCATCACGAGCGATCAGCTTGATGATTTTGGCGTTGCCTTCCATCAGCTCACGTTCAGCGAAGGCGAAAGAGCAGGCAAAGCTGACGTAGAAACGGATAGCTTCCAGCGCGTTGACCGACATCATGCACAGGTACAGTTTTTTCTTTAACTCGTGCAGGCTGACCACAACGGTTTCCCCGTTGACCACATGCTCGCCTTCACCCATACGGTGATAATCGCTGGTGTCCTGGATCAGTTCGTCGTAGTAACGGGAAATATCCGCCGCGCGTTTAATAATGTGCTCATTTTCAACGATATCGTTAAATACCACAGCAGGATCGTTAACGATATTGCGGATAATGTGCGTGTAGGAACGCGAATGGATGGTCTCTGAGAATGACCAGGTTTCAATCCAGGTTTCCAGTTCAGGAATAGAAACCAGTGGCAGCAGGGCAACGTTTGGGCTGCGTCCCTGAATGGAATCCAGCAGGGTTTGGTATTTCAGGTTACTGATGAAAATGTGGCGTTCATGCTCAGGCAGATTGTTGAAGTTAATGCGATCACTGGATACATCAACTTCTTCCGGACGCCAGAAGAAAGATAATTGTTTTTCAATCAGTTTTTCGAAAATCTCGAACTTTTGCTGGTCGTAACGTGCAACGTTAACCGGCTGACCAAAGAACATAGGTTCATGCAGCGGGTTGTTGTTAGTTTTACAGAAAGTACTGTATGCCATTGTGTCCTCAGCATCAAAGGGGAGCCGAAGCTCCCATTTGTTTTTGTTAGTTATTAAATCTTGCAGCTGGTGCAGTCGTCTGCAGCGACATCGCCCTGCGCATCAGAAGCACCATCGCGGGTGTTGTGATAATACAGAGTTTTAACGCCGAGTTTATACGCTGTCAGCAGGTCTTTGAGCAAGAGTTTCATTGGCACTTTGCCACCTGGCTGAATGCTCGGGTCGTAGTTGGTATTAGCGGAAATCGCCTGATCGACGAACTTCTGCATGATACCGACCAGTTGCAGGTAGCCATCATTGCTGCCAATGTTCCAAAGCAACTCATAGTTGTCTTTGTACTTATTGTATTCAGGAACCACCTGCTTCAGGATGCCATCTTTAGACGCTTTGATGGAGACGAAACCACGAGGCGGCTCAATACCATTTGTCGCGTTAGAAATCTGAGAGGATGTCTCAGACGGCATAAGAGCAGACAGCGTCGAGTTACGCAGGCCGTGAGTCATGATTTCCTGACGCAGCGCATCCCAGTCATAACGCAGTTCCTGACCACAGATTTTGTCCAAATCTTTCTTATAGGTATCAATGGGCAGGATACCTTTCGAATAGGTGGTTTCATTGAACGCCGGGCAAGCGCCGCGCTCTTTGGCCAGGCCAACAGAAGCTTTCAGCAGGTAGTACTGAATGGCCTCAAACGCCTGGTGAGTCAGGTTGTTCGCACTGCCGTCTGAATAACGCACACCGTGTTTTGCCAGATAGTAAGCAAAATTGATCACACCAACACCCAGAGTACGACGGTTCATGGTCGCACGACGAGCTGCAGGCAGCGGATAATCCTGGTAGTCCAGCAGGGCATCCAAAGCGCGGACAGTCAGCTCAGCCATTTCCTCCAGCTCATCCAGGTTCTCGATAGCACCCAGGTTGAACGCAGACAGAGTACACAGCGCGATTTCACCGTTTTCATCTTCTACGTTGCTCAGCGGTTTGGTTGGCAGCGCGATTTCCAGGCACAGGTTAGACTGGCGAATTGGCGCAACAGCCGGGTCAAACGGGCTGTGAGTATTACAGTGGTCAACGTTCTGGATATAAATACGACCAGTAGACGCACGCTCTTGCATCAGCAGAGAGAACAGATCGATGGCTTTTACTGTTTGCTTTTTGATGCTGTTGTCTTGCTCATACTTCACATACAGGCGTTCAAACTCTTTCTGATCGGCAAAGAATGCATCATATAACCCAGGTACATCCGACGGTGAGAACAGAGAAATGGTCTCGCCTTTGATCAGACGGGTATACATCAGTTTGTTGATTTGAACACCGTAATCCATGTGGCGGACACGGTTTTCTTCAACACCACGGTTGTTTTTCAGTACCAGCAGAGATTCAACTTCGCGGTGCCAGATTGGGTAGAACAGTGTGGCAGCGCCACCACGAACGCCGCCCTGAGAACAGCATTTTACCGCAGTCTGGAAATACTTGTAGAACGGAATACAGCCGGTATGGAACGCTTCGCCGCCACGGATTTCAGAGCCCAGGGCACGAATACGACCTGCGTTGATACCGATGCCCGCACGCTGGGAAACGTAGCGAACAATCGCGCTGGCGGTTGCATTGATAGAATCCAGGCTGTCATCACATTCAATCAGTACACATGAGCTGAACTGACGGGTTGGCGTGCGCACACCAGACATAATAGGTGTAGGCAGGGAAACCTTAAACAGGGACACAGCATCATAAAAGCGCTTGATGTAGTCCAGACGCGTATCTTTCGGATACTTACTGAACAAACACGCTGCAATCATAATGTACAGAAACTGGGCACTTTCGTAGATTTCACCGCTGACACGATTCTGGACAAGGTACTTACCTTCTAACTGCTTCACTGCAGCATACGAGAAGTTCATGTCGCGCCAGTGATCGATATAGTCATCCATCACTGCCATTTCTTCGGCAGAATAATCTTCGAGCAGATGCTTGTCGTACTTACCCTTGTCGACCATTTTACTGACATGGTCGAGCAGTGTAGGTGGCTCGAACTGACCATACGCTTTTTTACGCAGATGGAAGATAGCAAGGCGGGCAGCCAGATACTGGTAATCTGGCGACTCTTCCGAAATCAAGTCAGCAGCTGCTTTAATGATGGTCTCATGAATATCTTCTGTTTTGATACCATCGTAGAACTGGATATGAGATTTCAGCTCAACCTGCGACACTGACACATTTTCCAGACCTTCAGCGGCCCAGGTAATGACACGGTGGATCTTGTCCAGATCGATGCGTTCTTTGCGTCCATCACGCTTGGTTACAGTTAGCTGTTGATTCATTTTTAATCGTTTTCCCAGTTTTCCCTGATCTATAGTGCTTTTTTGCAATTTTATTAAAAAAGTAAAAGAAGATTGTGATCTTCGTTACACTTAAAATGATAGACCAAAACACTATATGTTGGGGTGTTAAGCCATGTGGCAAACAAGATAGTGGTGAGGATACGAATTTGCAAGCTGGTATTTTTTGACCGCTTGTGGATAACATGGGGATGTAAAACGGATAGTTAGTGCGTACTCACCTATTTCATCAGACTTGCCAGTGTCATAGGAAAATGCAAACAAAAAGCACCTGTTTTTTCCGCCGGAAAAATTTTTTTTCCCTTGATTTTTCCTGATTTTCCGCTCTATTTTTGCGTGCAGCATGATTGGTTAAAAAAGGCGCTTTCGTTACGATTATGTTGTTCCAGTATGGGGATGAGTGCGGCGGGTTCAGGTAGGATCGCCTGAGCTTGCCACAGGTCGGGATGATGCTCATCACCTATGTATCCCCATCCTGCGACAGCACCTGGCATGCGTGCGGCTCGCGCGGCAATCATGTCCTTTTCAATGTCACCGACATACAGGCAACTTTCAGGTGGGATGTTAAGGAGCTGGCAGGCATGCCAGAGCGGATCGGGGTGTGGCTTGGCTTTGTCTAATGTGTCGCCACAAACGACAACTTCTGCTTCGGACAAAACAGGGAAGTAGGGAAGCAGGCGCTGAGTGAGAAACTCAGGTTTATTTGTCATTATCCCCCATGGTACTTTATTTTTATTCAAATAGGATAAAAGTGTATCAATTCCACTATACATTGATGTTTTTAAACAAATTTCATCATGGTAGTAATCAAGGAACTGTTGTCTGAGGTGTGTGGGGTTCAGATGCGCGGGTATTGTGCCAAATCCCGCTTTTATCAAGCCATTGGCACCGTAACTGGTATTCGCCTGGATTTGCGCTGCGGTCAGTGGCTGAACATCATAATCTGCAAGCACTCTGTTAGCCGCTCTTGCCATATCCGGAGCGGTATCAAGCAAGGTGCCGTCCAGGTCAAAAAGTACAGCGTCAATCCGATACCCCAACATAGGCCGTGTCCTTATCTCAAAGGCTGATAAAACGTGTGCAATGAATGTGCTTAAAGCATATCAGCAAAAAGGCGAAGTCGTAGGATTATGGGCATAATCCGGGTATTGGATCAAACGAGGCAGAAAGGTGAGGTCAGCCAGACCAGAATGACCAGCCTGGCTGCGGTGAGACAGGTTACTTATTCTGGTTTCACTGTGTGCAGGATATAATTCACGTCCACGTTACGGCCCAGCTTGTAGGTGTCGGTAAGTGGGTTGTAGTGCAAACCGGTAATATGGCGGTCTTCGAGCGCAGTCAGATCAACCATCGCCATCAATTCTGACGGACGAATAAACTTTTTGTGATCATGCGTACCTTTTGGGACCAGTTTCATGACCTGCTCGGCTCCGACAATCGCAAATAAATAGGATTTCATGTTCCGGTTCAGGGTTGAAAAGAACACATGGCCGCCAGGCTTCACCAATCTGGCACAGGATGCAATCACAGAGGCGGGATCCGGCACATGTTCCAGCATTTCCATACAAGTGACGACGTCGTACAGTCCGGGGTGCTGTTCAGCATGTTCTTCAACCGTTTGCTGGATGTAGTCCAGCTTAGTGCCGGTTTCCAAAGCATGCAGACGAGCCACAGTTAATGGCTCTTTACCCATGTCTAGGCCCGTAACATCCGCGCCTTCTCTGGCCATACTTTCGGCCAGAATGCCGCCGCCGCAGCCCACATCGAGGATTTTTTTGCCAAACAGTCCGCCGGCATGGTCGATCACATAGTTTAAGCGCAGTGGGTTAATCTGGTGCAGAGGCTTAAACTCGCCTTCCAGATCCCACCAGCGTGATGCCATTTCTTCAAATTTACTGATTTCTGCCGGATCGACATTTAACTGCTTGGTCATTATTGCTCGCCATTTCCATTGATGTCAGAGCGGGCATTATAGCGAAAGACGGCTGACATGAAATGCTTGTTTGCCTAACCTAGCTCTGTCGCAAGAAAATACAGTGATGCTGGTGCATCTTTGGCCTGTCGCTGTTTTTCTGTATTAAAAACCTTCACTTGATGTCGGAGGATGGCCCAAGGATTGCACAGAAGGACAAGAGTTTATTTTCAATTCGCAAAATTACTCACAAGAAAGGCACTGAAAGGTGTGCCTATTAAGTGGGAAATATGCTATATTCCCGCACCTTGCACGTATAAAAATACGACAGAATCTACCTGAGGGATAGTGGCTCCATGAGCGATCTTGCAAAAGAGATCACGCCGGTAAACATTGAAGAGGAGCTGAAAGGCTCATACCTCGACTACGCGATGTCAGTCATCGTGGGTCGTGCTCTTCCTGATGTGCGTGATGGCCTGAAGCCGGTACATCGCCGCGTACTATTCGCGATGAACGTACTCGGTAATGACTGGAATAAACCATACAAAAAATCTGCCCGTGTTGTGGGCGACGTGATCGGTAAATATCACCCTCATGGTGATAGTGCGGTATACGACACCATTGTTCGTATGGCACAACCTTTCTCCCTTCGTTATATGCTGGTTGACGGCCAGGGTAACTTCGGTTCCATTGATGGCGACTCAGCCGCAGCAATGCGTTATACCGAAGTGCGGATGAGCAAAATTGCTCACGAACTGCTGGCCGACCTGGATAAAGAAACTGTCGACTTTGTTGACAACTACGATGGCACAGAGCGTATTCCTGCTGTGTTGCCAACCAAAATTCCTAACCTGCTGGTTAACGGTGCGTCCGGTATTGCCGTAGGTATGGCGACCAATATTCCACCGCATAATTTGGGTGAGGTGATTGACGGCTGTCTGGCATTTATGGACAACGATCAAATTACCATCGACCAGCTGATGGAATATATACCTGGCCCCGATTTCCCGACAGCGGCGATGATCAGTGGTCGTAAAGGTATTATTGACGCTTATAAAACGGGGCGCGGTAAAGTTTACATGCGCTCTAAAGCCGATATTGAATCAGACAAAAATGGTAAAGAAACCATCGTTGTCACAGAGATTCCCTATCAGGTCAACAAAGCGCGTCTGATTGAAAAAATCGCTGAACTGGTCAAAGAGAAAAAAGTTGAGGGCATCAGTGCACTGCGTGATGAGTCTGATAAAGACGGTATGCGCATTGTTATTGAGTGTCGTCGTGACGCTGTGGCTGAGGTGGTACTGAATAACCTGTATGCACAGACTCAGCTGCAGACTACGTTCGGTATCAACATGGTGGCGCTGGATAAAAATGGCCAGCCTAAGCTTTTCAATCTGAAAGAGATGCTGGAAAGCTTTGTTAACCACCGCCGTGAAGTTGTGACACGTCGTACCATCTTTGAACTGCGTAAAGCGCGTGAGCGTGCACATATTCTGGAAGGTCTGGCGATTGCACTGGTCAATATTGATGAAATCATCGATCTGATCCGTCAGGCGGCGACGCCGCAAATTGCCCGTGAAGGCCTGTTGGCCCGTCCATGGCAATTGGGTGACGTAGCAGCCATGCTGGAACGTGCCGGTGTGGATGCGGCTCGCCCTGAGTGGCTGGCTGCTGAGCTGGGTGTTCGTGATGGTATGTACTACCTGACGGAACAACAGGCACAGGCAATTCTGGATCTGCGTTTGCACAAGCTGACCGGTCTGGAACACGAGAAGATTCTCGACGAGTACAAAGGTCTGTTGACTCAGATCGAAGAGCTGATGCTGATCCTGAGCAGTGCTGAGCGCTTGATGGAAGTGATTCGTGGTGAACTTGAGCTTGCCCGAGAGCAGTTCAATGATGTTCGCCGTACCGAAATCACAGCGGCCAGCCACGATATCGATCTGGAAGATCTGATCACTCAGGAAGACGTGGTGGTGACTTTGTCTCACCATGGCTATGTGAAATATCAGCTGCTGGCTGATTACGAAGCACAGCGTCGCGGTGGTAAAGGCCGAGCAGCAACGCGTATGAAGGATGAAGACTTCATTGAGCGTCTGCTGGTTGCCAATACCCACGATACTATCCTGTGCTTCTCAAGCCGCGGCCGGATGTACTGGCTGAAGGTTTATCAGTTGCCGCAGGCTAGCCGGACAGCACGTGGCAAGCCGATTGTGAATATTCTGCCGCTGGAAGAGAATGAGCGTATTACCGCGATTCTGCCGGTGAAAGAATATGAAGAAGATAAGTTTATCTTCATGGCAACGGCCGACGGTACGGTTAAGAAAACACCGCTGACTGATTTCAGCCGTCCTCGCAGCGCCGGTATTATTGCCGTGAACCTGCGTGAAGGTGACTCACTGATTGGTGTGAATATCACAGACAGCAGCAATGACATTATGTTGTTCTCTGCCGCCGGTAAAGTGGTGCGCTTCTCTGAAGAACAAGTGCGTGGCATGGGCCGTACGGCGGCAGGTGTCCGCGGTATCAAGCTGGCCAATGACGACAAAGTGGTGTCGCTCATCGTACCTGGCAATGAAGGCGATGTGCTGACTGTGACTGAAAACGGTTACGGTAAGCGTACCAGCCTGGAAGAGTACCCAGCGAAGAGCCGTGCAACTCAGGGTGTTGTTTCCATCAAAGTCTCCGAGCGTAATGGCTCTGTGGTCGGTGCAGTTCAGGTACAGGAGGGTGATGAATTCATGATGATCACCAATGCCGGTACTCTGGTACGTACCCGTGTCGCAGAAGTCAGCCGCGTAGGTCGAAATACTCAGGGGGTTACCCTTATCCGTACAGCAGAAGATGAACAAGTTGTTGGTCTTCAGCGTATTGAGGAACCTGAGGATGACGAGTTGCTGCAAGTTGACGGCGAAGAGGTTGTGGCGGAAGTGACAACGGATACCGATGCGGTATTGCCTGAAGAAGGCGATGAAGCCAAAGACAGCAGCGAAGACTGATTGTTAGCTTAACCTTAAAAACGCAGCTCAAGAGCTGCGTTTTTTTATAACATTTTTTTAGCAAAATGCCTCTCTTGTTTGTTTCGCTGGCGTTTATCGGTATTTTTTATTGTTTACTCAACAAAAAAGGTTTTCAGCAACGAATGAAAGGTGTAAAAAAATAAAACACAGATCCGGTTATTCATGATGTTGATAACAGGGTCACCACATTTTCGCAAAGCAGGAGCATGTTTCTCATCATGGATAAGGTTTATAACTTTTGTGCAGGTCCAGCAATGATGCCAGCAGAAGTGTTGGTAAAAGCCCAACAGGAATTGGTGAACTGGAATGGTCTGGGAACCTCGGTCATGGAGATCAGCCACCGAAGTAAAGACTTTATCGCTGTAGCAGAACAGTCTGAGCGCGATTTACGTGACCTGCTGACTATTCCTGACAACTATCATGTTCTTTTCTGCCACGGTGGTGCACGGGCACAATTTGCTGCCGTGCCGATGAACCTGCTGGGCGATGCCACCACGGCGGATTACATTGATGGCGGTTACTGGGCACAGAGTGCTGTTGACGAAGCCCAGAAATATTGCCAGCCGAATGTTATCGATATCACTTGCGAGCGTGATGGCAAAAAAGCGGTTCTGCCGGCGAGTGACTGGGCGCTGACTGAACAGGCGGCCTATGTGCATTTCTGCCCGAATGAGACTATCGACGGTATTGAGATCCGTGACTTGCCGCAGACGGACAAGCCGATTGTTGCCGATATGTCTTCTACCATTTTGTCGCGCAAAATCGATGTGTCACTGTACGGGGTGATCTACGCCGGGGCGCAGAAAAATATCGGCCCTGCTGGCCTGACAATCGTGATTGTTCGTGATGATTTACTGGGTCTGGCCAAAGACATCCTGCCAAGCATACTGGATTACAAAGTGCTGGCAGAGAAAGAATCTATGTTTAATACACCACCCACCTTTGCTTGGTATCTGGCTGGTGAAGTGTTCAAGTGGCTGAAAGCCATCGGTGGCGTAGAAGTGATGCAGGCGCGCAATGAAGCGAAAGCGAAATTGCTTTATGATTTTATTGATCAGTCTGATTTTTATCGCAATGAGGTGCATCAGGCTAACCGTTCATTGATGAATGTTCCTTTCCAGCTGAAAAATGCGGAACTGGATAAAGCCTTCTTGCAACAGGCGGATGCCGCGGGTTTGAAAGCTTTGGCTGGCCACCGTGTGGTTGGCGGTATGCGGGCCTCTATTTATAACGCGATGCCGATTGAAGGCGTGCAGGCGCTGGTCGACTTCATGGCGGTATTCGAACGCGACAATGCCTGAGTAAAGAACCTCTGCCGTCAAGCCGCCTGATAAGGCGGCTTGTTTGTTTATACCTGGCGATTGCCGCTGAAGGTCAGCTGAGCGCCGTGGAAGTGGACTTTGAACAGTCTTCTTCTCAGATCGCAACGGATCGGTTCAGTATTGAAGGGACAGCGCAGTATGTTAATGGCTCGCTGTCTGTGAATGGCGTTGAATTGCTGATGAGCTCAATGGTTCACCTGGATGACGGTCTGACGAAAGCCTCCTCGGACGGGCAGTGGGTTGAGCTGGAATGTTATTTTGATGGCTCGGCCGGCAGCCAGTGTCGTCTGGATGACTAGCGGGATTCAGGCAGTGTAAATGACCCTGTCACAAGGTTTCGCAAGCAGGGCTTATCCCCTGTCTGGCGCGGGATGGCGCGTTTTGAGCCCTGGGATGACTAGCATCACTTCGAAATATTGGTTACTCTGCGGAAACGCAAATACAACAGGATAGAAAAATCACCCAATGGAGAGTTTAACTTTACAGCCAATTCAGCGTATTGACGGGGAAGTGAACCTGCCAGGTTCCAAAAGTGTGTCTAACCGGGCGCTCTTGCTGGCAGCACTGGCGAACGGCACGACGCGTCTGACGAATCTGCTCGACAGTGACGATATCCGTCACATGCTCAATGCTCTCACCAAGCTGGGCGTTTCGTATCAGCTTTCAGAGGATAAAACCGTCTGTGAAGTACAGGGACTGGGTCAGGCATTTCATGCCAAACAGCCGATCGAGCTGTTTCTGGGCAACGCGGGTACGGCTATGCGTCCGTTAGCTGCGGCCTTGAGTTTAGGTTCGGGTGAGTATGTGCTGACCGGAGAGCCGCGGATGAAAGAGCGCCCGATTGGCCATTTGGTCGACGCACTGCGCAGTGCCGGTGCGGATATTACTTACCTCGAAAATGAAGGTTTCCCGCCGCTGAACATTAAGGGAGCCGACCTCAAAGGCGGTGAAGTAGAGATTGATGGCTCAATTTCCAGCCAGTTTCTGACTGCATTTCTGATGACCGCACCTCTGGCGTCAGAAGAGACAGTGATCCGTATCAAAGGTGAGCTGGTTTCTAAACCCTACATTGATATTACCCTGCACATCATGGCGCAATTTGGGGTACAGGTCGAGAACGACAACTATCAGCGCTTTATCGTAAAAGGTGGCCAGCAGTACCAGGCACCGGGTGATTTTATGGTAGAAGGAGATGCTTCTTCCGCTTCATATTTTCTTGCTGCCGCAGCCATTAAAGGCGGTACTGTGAAAGTTACCGGAATTGGTAAATCCAGTATCCAGGGCGATACCCAGTTTGCTGAAGCACTGGCGGCTATGGGTGCTGAGATAGAGTGGGGTGATAACTATGTCATCGCCCGTCGCGGCACGCTTCATGGTGTGGATATGGATTTTAACCATATCCCGGATGCGGCCATGACCATTGCCACAACGGCATTGTTTGCTGAAGGGACGACGGCTATCCGTAATGTCTATAACTGGCGTGTAAAGGAAACGGATCGTTTATCCGCCATGGCAACTGAGCTGCGTAAAGTGGGCGCGACAGTCGAGGAAGGCGAAGATTACATTATCATCACACCTCCGGCGCAGTTGCAGCATGCTGCCATCGACACTTACGACGATCACCGCATGGCGATGTGTTTTTCGTTAGTTGCGCTGAGCGAAGACACACCGGTGACGATTAATGATCCCAAGTGTACCTCAAAAACGTTCCCGGATTACTTTGAGAAACTGGCCGCATTAAGCCATTGATCCACTTCCTCAGATTTGTCCCTGTCACCCAGCTTAAGGCTGGGTGATTTTTTTCCCGACTGGAAGTGCCTCAAGGGCAAATTTACCGTATAATACGGCCCGCGTTGAAACAGCAAGTTTGCTGAAGGTTTAACAAATTCGGAGAATTCTATGTCTACAAACGCACCAGTGATCACTGTTGATGGGCCAAGTGGAGCCGGTAAAGGAACACTTTGCATGCTGTTGGCAGATAAGCTGGGCTGGAATTTACTGGATTCTGGTGCTATTTACCGAGTACTGGCACTGGCAGCAATTCATCATGGTGTAGAACTGGACTCTGAAGCCGCATTGGTTCCACTGGCTGCGCATCTGGATGTGCAGTTCCTTGCAGAAGGCGAACTGGTGAAAGTGATTCTGGAAGGAGAGGACGTCTCTACCACATTACGTACTGAAGACGTTGGCAATGCAGCGTCAAAAGTTGCGGCATTGCCTCGGGTGCGTGAAGCATTGTTACGCCGCCAGCGTGCATTTAGCGGAGAGCCTGGCCTGGTTGCGGATGGACGTGATATGGGTACAGTGGTTTTTCCTAACGCTGAAGTAAAAATTTTCCTGGATGCCAGCGCCGAAGAGCGCGCCAAACGCCGCATGAACCAGTTGCAACAAAAAGGCTTAAGTGTTAACTTTGACAGTCTTTTAAGCGAAATTCAGGAGCGTGATGATCGCGACCGCAACCGTGCTGTTGCGCCATTACGCCCCGCAGCAGATGCTTTAGTGCTAGACTCTACGCATCTGTTGATTGAGCAAGTGACCGAACTGGCGCTGGCTCACATTGAAGAAAAATTGTCGGCTGAGAAATCGGCCTGATGGTATGTCGGTGTCAAGGAATGATAACTGACTTTGTTTTCAACCCCATGCGGTAGGATACCCATGGTTGTTCATATACTGAAGATTATTTAAATGACTGAATCTTTTGCTCAACTCTTTGAAGAGTCTCTAAAAGAAATCGAAACACGCCCTGGCGCGATCGTTAAAGGTACTGTAGTTGCCATTGAGAACGGTTTCGTTCTGGTTGACGCTGGCCTGAAATCTGAGTCAGCTATTCCTGCTGAGCAGTTCAAAAATGCTGCTGGTGAGCTGGAAATCGAAGTTGGCGTTGAAGTTGACGTAGCTCTGGACGCGATTGAAGACGGTTTCGGTGAAACTCAACTTTCTCGTGAGAAAGCGAAGCGTCACGAAGCTTGGATCCAGCTTGAGAAAGCTTACGAAGATGCTGAAACCGTTATTGGTATCATCAACGGTAAAGTTAAAGGTGGCTTCACTGTTGAGCTGAACGGCATCCGTGCGTTCCTGCCTGGTTCTCTGGTTGACGTTCGTCCAGTACGTGACACTGCTCACCTGGAAGGCAAAGAGCTAGAGTTCAAAGTTATCAAGCTGGACCAGAAGCGCAACAACGTTGTTGTTTCTCGTCGTGCTGTTATCGAATCTGAAAACAGCGTTGAGCGTGATGAGCTGCTGGCTTCTCTGCAAGAAGGCATGGAAGTTAAAGGTATCGTTAAGAACCTGACTGACTACGGTGCATTCGTAGATCTGGGCGGTGTTGACGGCCTGCTGCACATCACTGACATGGCTTGGAAACGCGTTAAGCATCCATCAGAAATCGTTAATGTTGGTGACGAAATCAACGTTAAAGTTCTGAAGTTCGACCGTGAGCGTACTCGCGTATCTCTGGGTCTGAAGCAACTGGGTGAAGATCCATGGGTTGCTATCGCTAAGCGTTACCCAGAAGGTACTAAGCTGTCTGGTCGCGTAACTAACCTGACTGACTACGGCTGCTTCGTTGAAATCGAAGAAGGCGTTGAAGGTCTGGTACACGTGTCTGAAATGGACTGGACCAACAAGAACATCCACCCATCTAAAGTGGTTAACGTGGGTGACGAAGTTGAAGTTATGGTTCTGGACATCGACGAAGAACGTCGTCGTATCAGCCTGGGTCTGAAGCAATGTAAAGCTAACCCTTGGCAGCAGTTCGCTGAAGCACAAGCTAAAGGCGACCGTGTAACTGGTAAGATCAAGTCTATCACTGACTTCGGTATCTTCATCGGTCTGGACGGTGGCATTGACGGTCTGGTTCACCTGTCTGACATTTCTTGGAATGTTGCAGGCGAAGACGCTGTTCGTGACTTCAAGAAAGGCGACGAGATTTCAGCAGTTGTTCTGGCTGTTGATGCTGAGCGTGAGCGTATCTCTCTGGGCGTTAAGCAAATCGAAGAAGACCCGTTCAACAGCTTCGTAGCTCTGAACAAGAAAGGTACTCTGATAAACGGTAAAGTGCTTGCCGTTGATGCTAAAGGCGCAACCATTGAGCTGGCTGAAGGCGTAGAAGGTTACCTGCGTGCATCTGAAGCTTCTCGTGACCGCGTAGAAGACGCAACTCTGGTTCTGTCTGAAGGCGATTCAGTTGAAGCGAAGTTCACCGGTGTTGACCGTAAGAACCGCGTTATCAACCTGTCTGTACGTGCGAAAGACGAAGACGAAGAGCAAGAAGCAATGGCTAGCCTGAACCAGCAGGACGAATCTGCATTCGGTAATGCTATGGCTGACGCGTTTAAAGCGGCTAAAGGCGAATAATTTGCCCCAAGGGGGGAAGCATTTTCCCCCTTAACGGTTATACTATTGAGAAACATACTAAAAACGGGGTGATTATGACAAAGTCTGAATTGATCGAAAGGCTGTGCAGCCAACAAACTCATCTTTCTGCCAAACAGGTAGAAGATGCGATCAAGGAAATCCTTGAGCATATGGCAACAACCCTTGCTGAAGGGGACCGTATTGAAATCCGTGGCTTTGGTAGTTTCTCTTTGCATTACCGTGCACCGCGCGTAGGGCGTAACCCGAAAACCGGTGATAAAGTGGAATTGGACGGCAAGTACGTTCCTCACTTTAAACCTGGTAAAGAGTTACGTGACCGCGTGAATGCACCGAATGCAGGATAATCGTATTTAGCACGAAAAAACGGCATGCTGTAAGTATGCCGTTTTTTTATGTCTGTTGATCATGGTCTGATGAGTCGTTTTACTGCATAATCTAATCATCAAGTTTTTGATCTAGTGAGAGGATTCACGATGAAAATAGTAGGCATTATTATCTTGATAGCGTGTTTTTTACTAACGCTGGCGCTGGGTGCGCAGAATCAGGTGATGGTTGACTTCGATTTTCTGATAGCCAAAGGACAATTTCAGCTATCTACGCTTTTAGGTGCGACCTTCGGTATTGGATTTGCAATTGGTTGGTTGATTTGTGGCTCTATGTATCTGAAAGCCCGCTTCACAAAAAATCGTTTAACAAAAAAAGTCGCCAAACAAGAAAAAGAACTAGAGCAGTTGCGTTCTGTAGAGACCGCCAAGGAATAATCACTTCATGCTAGAGCTGTTGTTTCTGTTACTTCCTATTGCCGCAGCATATGGCTGGTACATGGGTAACAGAAGCGCGAGTAATAAGCGGCAGGAAAAGTCTCATCACCTGTCACGCCAATATGTGACAGGCCTGAACCTGCTGCTCTCTGATCAGTCTGATAAAGCTGTCGATTTGTTTATTGAATTATTACAGGTTGATAGTGAAACGATAGATACTCACCTTGCCCTGGGGAACCTGTTCCGTAGCCGGGGTGAAGTTGATCGCGCTATTCGCATTCACCAAAACCTGATTGCCCGCCCGAACCTGACTATTGACCAACGTAACCTGGCATTGCAACAATTGGCTAAAGACTATATGGCTGCCGGGTTCTTCGATCGCGCAGAAAAAATCTTTGAGCAGTTGCTGGACGAGCCTGATCACAGAGAAGGGGCGTTGCAGCAGTTACTGACGATTTATCAGCAAACCCGAGAATGGGATAAAGCGATCGAAATGGCCAGTCAGTTGGTCAAGATGGGTAAAAATAAGCTCAGGCATGATATAGCGCATTATTGGTGTGAGCTGGCCATGCTGGAACTGAGCGCGCATAATTCAGAAAAAGCCAAGCAACTGCTGAAGAAAGCACTGTCTGCCGACAAACACTGTGTACGTGCCTCAATCAGCACCGCCCGGATTCTTATCGCTGAAAAGAATTATAAATCTGCAGCGCAGCAGCTGGAAAAAGTCGCCGAGCAGGATGTGGATTACATTAGTGAAACCCTGCCAATGTTGCTGGAATGCTATGAAGCGACTCACAATGAGGATGGCTGGATAAAGTATCTTCACCACTGTGTTGACAACCATGCCGGGGCGACCGCTGAACTGATGCTTGCGGATGAGATTGCTCGTCATGAAGGCGCTATCATGGCGCAATCCTTTATGACGCGACAACTGCTGAAGAACCCAACGATGAAAGGCTTCTATCAGTTGATGGATTATCATCTTGATGAAGCAGAAGAAGGCCGCGCCAAGGACAGTTTGTCCACGTTGCGCAGCCTGGTCGGTGAACAATTGAAAATGAAACCACATTATCGTTGCGGTAAGTGCGGTTTTGAAAGTCATTCACTTTACTGGCAATGCCCGTCCTGCAAAGGGTGGGGGGCAGTGAAACCCATTCGAGGACTGGATGGGGAGTAATGGCGACAAAGAGAATGTAAATTTGAAAGGGCTGATCACTGTGCGTGCTGGCCCTTTCTTTTGAAGATAGCAATGCAGAACAGAAGTCTAGGAGAAAGCATGTTAGACCCAAAAGTGATAGTGGCACTGGATTACCCTACTCAGGATGCGGCACTGGCCTTTGTTGACCGCATTGAGCCAGGCAGTTGCCGACTGAAAGTAGGCAAAGAAATGTTTACTTTGTTTGGGCCGGACTTTGTGCGTAAGTTACACGACAAAGGCCATTCCGTCTTTTTGGATCTTAAGTTTCACGATATCCCGAATACCTGTTCCCGTGCGGTGAAAGCGGCGGCCGAACTCGGGGTGTGGATGGTGAATGTACACGCCAGTGGTGGTGAGCGCATGATGAGCGCCTCTCGTGAGATTCTGGAGCCTTACGGTAAAGACAGGCCGCTGTTGATTGCCGTCACTGTGCTGACCAGCATGGAAGCACAGGACTTGGCCGGGGTGGGTATCTCCTGCTCACCAGAAGAACACGTACTGAATCTTGCGACTCTGACCAAGAACAGTGGGCTGGATGGCGTGGTATGTTCAGCACAGGAAGCGAGTCTGCTGAAGGCAAATCTGGGTGCTGAATTTAAACTGGTGACGCCGGGAATTCGCCCTGCCGGCAGTGCCGCGGGTGATCAGCGCCGTGTGATGACCCCTGCAGAAGCGGTGAAAGCAGGGTCAGATTATCTGGTCATTGGTCGTCCTATCACTCAGGCTGACGATCCGGCAGCAGTGCTGGCCGAGATCAACCGCTCTCTTCTGGCGTAATTTTCTCTTCCTATACTGCCTCTGTCTCTCTATGTCATCCCCGCTCCGGCGGGGTTGTTTTTACAGCACTTCAGGATGTTTCTTACACTTTTACTTGTAAGTACAGATAATAAAGCCGTAGAGAGCATGTGCTGGACTGGCAATCTCCACTCTGGCGGTTGGTTGGGATTGCCATATTGATAGGGGTGATCGTTGGTTTGCAGCATGACTGGCTAACCCGTAATCAACCAGAAGGGCAGCGTGCATTCGGACCTGTTCATTGGCCGGCTTTCTGCGAGGGCTGATTGGTCATCAGGCGGGCATTTATTCGGCTGTTGATCTGAACATTACTGACTCTCAGTTAAACATGAATCTTCGCTGAGCGGCTGCTGGTCCGGGTGCTGCGATCGTGCGACGGCGCCGTAAAGTGACTGTCCAGCAGCTTCTGAGTCAACGGGTGCTGTGGCGCACTGAACACCTCCTGCGTTGCACCCTGTTCCACTACTTCTCCTTTTTGCATCACCATCAGCTTATCGCTGAAATGCTTAATCACGCCCATATGCTGAGAAACATAGATGTACGACAGCCCCATTTCCTGCTGGAGATCGAGCAGCAGGTTAATGATCTGAGAGCGTACTGACATGTCCAGCCCATTGAGTGCTTCGTCTGCCACGATAATACAAGGCTGCAGAATCAGCGCGCGAGCCAGTGATACCCGCTGTTTCTGACCGGTTGCCAGCATTTGCGGGTAGAAATAGGCATGTTCCGGCAGCAAACCGACACGCAGCAAAGTGGCCTTGATACGGTTTTCGCGCTCCTGCGGCGTCATGCTGGTATTACGTTTCAGTGGCCCTTCCAGGAGCTGACCAATTTGAATCCTTGGATTCAGCGAGGTATTCGGATCCTGAAATATCATGCGAATCAGCTTACAGCGGGTTTTGTAATCCTCGAAAGCCAATGGCTCGTCGTTGACCCTGATTTCACCGCCCGAGGGGTCGACAACGCCTGCCAGCATCTTAGCCAGAGTCGATTTACCTGAACCATTTTCACCGATCAGAGCCAGGGTTTCACCCACCTCCAGGTTGAAAGATACCGGTTTGACAGCTTCTGAGCTGCGGCGGCGGAAAAAGCCGGAACGGTGGTGGTATTCTTTTCTCAGGTCAGTCACTTCCAATAGGGCACTCATGATTTAGGCTCCGGCATATTCAGCGGGAAATGGCAGCTGTATTTATGGTTTTTGACTTTCTTGCGCTTAGGGATTTCCACACACTTACGCTGTGCATAGGGGCAGCGCGGTCCCAGCCGGCAACCGATAGGCAAATGCTGCAACGGTGGAATCGAGCCGGGCAGCGTGGTGAGTTTACTCTTATGCGGAATATCCTGGCTGAAATCAGGCATGGCCTGCAGCAAGGCGATCGTATAAGGGTGGTGCGGCGTGGTCAGTAACTGTTTACGGCTGCCGGATTCAACCGCCTGTCCGCAGTACATCACTGTGATCCGGTCGGCCCACTGGGTGACCGTTGTCAGGTCGTGGCTGACCAGCAGTATAGTGGTGTTATTGAGCTGGTTCATCCGGCTCAGCAAACGGAAAATCTGCGCCTGTGTGATGGGGTCCAGATCGTTGGTGGGCTCATCGGCAATCAATAACCGTGGCCGGTTGGCAATGGCCATCGCTATCATGATTTTCTGGCACTCACCGTCAGTCAACTGATAGGGATAACTGCTCATAACGCGTTTATGGTCTTTTATGCCGACCTTGTGCAGCAGGGCTATCGCCTGTTTCTGACGCCAGTGGAAGCGCTGCCAGAAGGTACCATTGAAAGAGCTGCGCGGAATGGCTTCTTCCAACTGCTGGCCCACATGCTCAGAGGGATCAAGGCAGGAAGAGGGTTCCTGAAAGATCATCGCAATTTCGCGGCCCACCACTTTGCGGCGTTCGCGCGGAGACAGTGCCTGAAGATCAATATCGCCAAGGCGTAAGCGGTCGGCACTGACCCGCCAGTTGTCTTTAGTGACACCGGCGATAGCCTTCGCGACCAGACTCTTACCTGACCCTGACTCGCCAACCAGTCCGCGAATTTCACCTTCATTCAGTGTCAGGCTCATGCGCTCAACGGCTTTGACCATGCCCTGAGGCGTTTCAATTTCAATGGTGAGGTTTCGTATATCGAGCAGTGGCATCAGTCGACTCCTGCATTAATTGCCTGACGGAGACCTTCTCCTACTAAGTTTACCACTAAGATGCTGAAGGTGATGGCCAGGCCGGGCAGGGTCACTGTCCAGGGTGCCAGATAGATCAATTCGATGGAATCACCCAGCATGGCGCCCCATTCCGGTGACGGAGACTGTGCCCCCAGCCCCAGAAAGCCCAGCGCCGCGATATCTATCATGGCGATAGAGATCGCCCGGGTCAGCTCACTGATAATAACGGGCTGAATATTTGGCAAAACAGAGTAGTACAGCAGGTAGAAACTGTTCGCACCGTCTAGCCGCGCTGCAATGATGTACTCTTTTTCCATCTCATCGTGGACAGCAGAGTATATCGCACGGATAAAACGCGGGATCAGCGCCAGCCAGATTGCCAGCAGAATACTGGTCATGCCGGTACCCATGTAGGCAATGATGATAATGGCAAGCAGCAGCGACGGTATCGACAACACAGTATCCAGTACGTGGTTAAGGATACTGGACTTCAGCCCGCGAGTCATACCTGCCAGTACGCCTATGATTATGCCCAGGATCGCCGAAGCCAGTGCCACAAGCAGCGCGTAGCCAAAGGTCAGCTGGCTTCCCAGCAGAATTCGGGTGAAGAGATCGCGGCCCAGATCATCAGTACCGAAGAAAAATTCCACATGTCCACTGGCGTCCCAGGAAGGGGGCATCAGAAACTCGCCCACTTGCTCTCCCGGCCCGTAGGCAACCATTAACGGGGCGAAGATTGTTATCAGCAGCAGGAAGCCAAGGCACCACAATCCAAACACCGCCAGAGAATTGGCCTGATAATTTTGCCAGGCCCGTTCCCATTGCGTCGGAATCTTATGTTCCTGATATATATTATTTGATGGCATACCATTCCTTACGGGTCAGTGGGTTCACCATAGCGCCCGCCAGGTCAGAAAGAATGTTCGCGAACAGAATGAATCCACCGACAGTAATCACACCGGCCTGAATGGCTACATAGTTTTGTGTGGCAATGGCGTCCAGCAACCAGCGGCCTATACCGGGCCAGTTGAAAATGGACTCTGTTAACATGGCGAAGGTCATCATGGTTGAAAACTGCATCCCCAGTTTGGGGATAATTGGCGGAATGGCATTTTTCAGGGCATGCCGGATGATGATCTCCCACATTGACAACCCTTTGGTTTGCGCAACCCTAATGAAGTTTTGCTGCATGACATCGGCAACAGAAGCACGGGTCAGACGTATCACTTCGGTCGTTGGTGCTATGGCCAGCACTAATGTCGGTAATACCAGATGGCGGATGACATCGATCAGTGCGGCTGAACGATAGCTCACGTCAGACAGAAACACATCGATCAGGGCAAAACCTGTCACGGAATCAATCTGGTAGAGCAAGTTATAGCGCCCGGCAACAGGCAGCCAGCCAAGCTTGAGCGAAAACAGCATAATAAACAGCATGGCCAGCCAGAATAACGGCAGGGAATAACCCACCAGTGTCAGGGATGAAATGCAGGTATCCACCCAACGGCCACGCTTGACGCCTGCCAGTGTGCCAAGCGGGATGCCAACAATCAGCGACAGAATAAAGGCGAAAAAGCACAGCTCCAGTGTGGCAGGGAACACCTGGAGAATCTCTGACAGAATAGGTTGCCCTTCCTGATTCAGCCCGAGGTTACCCACCATCAGGTTATCGAGATACAGCAGCCAGCCGGGCCAAAATTCGTGAAGATTCCAGTAGCTGGACGGCTCAATACGTAAAATGCTGTAGCCGATCAAGGTGAGTATGAACAGGGTGATCAGAAACAGATTCAATCGGCGAATGGTATAGATAAACATCAGTTATTCGCTCCGGTACACATTAGAGAATGAGCGAGTACCGAACGGACTCAGATGCAGCCCGTGCAGAGATTTATGGTGGATCTGATAATGAATACCGTGCGCCAGCGGAATAATCGGCACTTCGTCGCGTAATATTCCCTGAGCATATTGGTAGTAGTCCATGCGTTGATCCAGCTTAGTGGTGCGTGACGCCAGTTCCAGCAGGTTATCAAACTGAAGGTTGCACCAGTTAGCGACATTCAGGCCAGCTTGCTTGGCGCTGCACGACAGCAGCGGGCGCAGGAAGTTATCCGGATCGCCATTATCCGCCACCCAGCCAGTCAGGGTCAGATCTATGCCTTTCTGGGCCACCGAACCTGGCCGGAGCGGTCTGTCCTGTAACAGTAAGGTGACATCAACCCCCACTGCCCGTAAGTCAGCCTGGATTAACTCGGCCGTTTTGCGCGGGCTGGGGTTGTAAGGCCTGGGTTCCATTGGAACGGCAAGGATCAGGTGCAGGTTATTACTGTAGCCAGCCTCTTTCAGCAATGCCATGGCTGTGTCCGGGTCATAATTGACGTCTGCCAGATGAGCATCATGTGCCCAGGACATGGGCGGCAGCAATGTTTTGGCCTTGGTACCCGTGCCGTAGTAGACAGAATCAAGCAGGTTCTCACGGTTAATGGCCAGATTGAGCGCCTGACGTACCCGAACATCCTGTAAAGCGGGGATATTATTATTGATGGCCAGAAAAGCAACGTTCATGGCTGTCTGGGCAATCAGTTCGAAGTCCGGGTTATTTTTAATCACAGGTAACTGACTGGCAACCGGCGAGGAGAGAACATCACACTCATGATTGAGAAGCTTGGCCAGTGATCCTGTGCCGCGAGACGAAATATCAAACACCACCTGATTCATGAAAGGCGCACCACGCCAGTAAAAAGCATTACGTTTCAGCCGGATCAAATCATGCGGATGATATTCAGCCAGATAGAATGGGCCAGTGCCTACCGGTTTGGTATCAATGTAGTCAGGATGGCCTTCACGCAGCAGCTGATCAGCGTATTCTGCTGAATGAATGGCCGCGTACGAACTCGACAGGGTAGATAAAAAGGCATTGTCAGGCCGAGTGAGAGTGAATCTCACTGTGCTGGTATCAAGGCTATCAATACTGTCAATCAGCTGGCCGAATGACTGACTTTCGAACCAGGGATAATGACCGCCAGAGACAGAATGATAAGGGTGCTTGGGGTCGATTACCCGCTTAAAGCTGAATACCACGTCTTCGGCATTAAAGTGCCTGGAAGGTGCAAAATTTGCGGTCTGCTGAAAGCGGACATCTTTTCTGAGAGTGAAGGTGTACTCCAGACCGTCCTCACTGACGCTCCAGCTGCTGGCAAGCGCAGGTTGCGGCAGATGACTGATAGGATCAAGCTGGAGCAGACGGTCAAAAACCTGAGCGGCCAGACTGTCTGCGGTATGTCCGCCATCGGTTAACTGCGGGTTAAAGGTCCAGGGTGTATCCTGACCACAATAAATAAACCCCCATTGGCGTATGGTGTTATCGTGTTGTGGCTGTGAACAGGCCGTCAAACCCAGCAATCCGGCACAGGTGAGCAGCAATCGGAAACAGGCGTTCATAACAACGCTCTTATCTAAATGGTGTCGAGAAAAAACAAGTGGCTAAATTTACCACTTTCCGTGCCAAGCACCAAGGTATCTCCTTCAATATCCAGTGTGTTTTTATCCGAAGGTCCTTTTTCTATTCTTCCAGATTACTGCCCACCATATTATGTTTACGCAGTAAGCCCCTGAGTTGATGGTAGCTTAATCCCAACAGTTGTGCGGCTTTTCGCTGGTTGTACTTGGCTTGCGCCAGAGCATGGTTAATTAACGCAATTTCCTGTTCGGTCTGATACTGACGTAAATCCAGCGGTAACACAGGCAGAGCATTAACGGACTGAGTACTGTTTTCTGAGTCGTCGTTTTCTTGATCAGAGTCATTAGCTGACCAGGGTGACTGAAACGGGTCCAGTACAATATCCTGTATTGGAAGATCCTCATTTGACTGGCGGAACACGGAACGCTCTACGGTATTTTTCAACTCTCTGACGTTACCGGGCCATTGGTAAGCCAGTAAAGTGCGCTGGGCTTGTTGACTGAATCCGGCAAAGTAGCTGAATCCCATTTCCCGGCACATGCGCACGGCATAGTATTCAGCCAGTGGCAGAATGTCTTCCTGGCGTTCACGAAGTGGCGGAAGATGTATGATATCGAAGGCGAGTCTGTCCAACAGATCCGCTCTGAACTTGCCGGCTTCGGCCATCGCCGGCAGATCGGCATTGGTGGCACAAATCAAACGGACATTTGCCTGGCAGGTTTTGCTTCCTCCCACCCGTTCGTATTCCCCGTATTCAATGACACGGAGCAGTTTTTCCTGAATGCCCATCGGAGAGGTGGCCAGCTCATCCAGAAACAGCGTTCCTCCTTCCGCCCGCTCGAACCTGCCCTGATGGCGGCCTTTGGCGCCGGTAAAGGAGCCGGCTTCATGGCCGAATAATTCAGAGTCTATGATGCCGTCACTCAGTGCGGCACAGTTTAACGATACCAGAGGCTGATCCCAGCGCTTTGATAAATAGTGGATACGCTGGGCAATCAGCTCTTTGCCTGTCCCGCGTTCACCAAGAATCAGTAAAGGGCGTTCAAGCGGAGCCAGACGGGATGCATGATCCAGGGCTGCCAGAAAGGGTTCAGATTCACCGATCAGATTGTCTGTTTTTTGCATCAGGTTATCCGTTACTGTGTAGAAAATGAATATATGCCCAACTGGCGAGAGGTTGCCGGGAGGCACAATACTGGTGTGGTGAATTTCACCAACTCTTGGTGTAAACACTCATAAGATAGCAGCGAGAATCTGTATCTGCAAAGGTAAATGTCTGAAATTACGGCTTTTTAAAAGTTGGCACGGCTCTTGTAATAAGAGTTACAGGCAGATTGCTATCTGGTGAAATGACATATCACAATGCTTGCAACCCGACATGTGTGGTTGCAGCGATGAAAGGAGAGACATAATGGGTATTTTTTCTCGTTTTGCGGACATTGTAAACGCCAACGTGAATTCGCTGTTGGACAAAGCTGAAGATCCGCAAAAAATGATCCGCCTGATCATTCAGGAAATGGAAGACACGCTGGTGGAAGTCCGTACTTCTTCGGCCAAAGCGATGGCAGATAAAAAAGAGCTGTATCGTCGTATTAACAGTCTGCAATCACAGTCTGAAGACTGGCAGAACAAAGCTACACTGGCACTGCAGAAGAGCCGTGAAGATCTGGCACGCGCTGCGCTGATTGAAAAACAGAAAATCAGCGATGTGGTACTGACGCTGCAGGAAGAATATAAGCTGGTGGAAGAAACCATCGAAAAGCTGGCAACAGAAGTGGCTGAACTGGAGCGTAAGCTGCAGGAAACCCGCGCCCGGCAGCAAAGCCTGGTGGTGCGTCATCAGGCTGCAGATAATCGTCGTGAAGTCCGCCGCCAGCTTGATACCGGTAAAGTGGAAGAAGCCTTGTCTAAATTCGAGCAGTACGAACGCCGTATTGATGAAATGGAAGCAGAAGCTGACAGCTATAATATAGGCCAGGGCAAAAGCCTGGAGCAGGAATTTGCAGACCTGCAGGCGCAGGATGACATTGAAAAAGAGCTGGAACGCCTGAAAGCGGGCATGAAAGACAAAGAATAACGTCTCAAAAGGAGAGTGTGCATGTCCATGGGATTTATTGTAGGGCCGTTGATTGTCTTTCTGGTGTTTGTTGCGCCACTGTGGCTGATTTTACACTACCGCAGTAAGCGTCAGACGGCACAGGGGCTGTCAGGTGAAGATACTGACAAATTACAAGGGCTGGTGGTCCGTGCTGAGCAAATGCAGCAACGTATTGTGACACTGGAAAAAATACTTGATGCGGAAGCGCCACACTGGAGGCAGAAGCCATGACGAAAACCTTATACCGTGATCCGAAGAACGGCAAGCTGGGCGGGGTTTGCGCCGGGATCGCCGAATACTTCGGGGTGGAGGCCTGGGTTGTCCGTATTCTGACTGTGTCTGCCTTTCTGCTGGGTATCGGGTTCTTTGTGACGCTGGCTTATATCGCAGCTTGTCTGTTTCTCGACAAGATGCCGGAAGAGCGTCAGATTCAGCAGCATGCTTATAAAGAGCACACAGTGAAACAGAAACCCTGGCAGTCGGGACAGTCGCCGTCGCAGCTATTGGATAATATTGAAAATGAGTTTGATCAGATGGAAGGCAAGCTCCGCGACATGGAAGCCTATGTCACCTCATCGGCATTCAATGTAGAAAAAGCGTTCAAACAGCTTTAATTTATCGGTCAAGTGTTACGAAAAGCAGGCAGTGGCCTGCTTTTCTGTTGCGTATCAGCCAATAACAACCAAAAGGGCAGGATATGATTCATTTGGGGCAAGAGCTCAACAAACTGGTAAACCGTGGCCTGGACAGGCATGTGCGTCTGGCGGTGACAGGATTGTCCCGAGCCGGTAAAACGGCCTTTATTACTTCGCTGGTGAATCAACTGCAGCATGTCAGCACCAACCCGCGGCTGCCACTGTTTCCGGCCGTCAGTGACGGTCATCTGCTGGGCGCGCGCCGTGTCCCTCAGGTTGATATGCATGTACCGGCTTTTGGTTACGAAGAAGGCATGCAGGCTTTGCTGCAATCGCCCCCGCACTGGCCGGAACCGACCCGGGACGTCAGTCAGATACGTATGGCGCTGCGCTTTAAACCGCAGAAAGGCCCGTTAAAACTGCTGCAGGATACCGCCACTCTGTATCTGGATATCATTGATTATCCTGGTGAGTGGCTGCTGGATCTGCCGTTACTGGAAATGGATTACCTGGCCTGGTCAAAACAGCAGGCTCGGTTGATGACTGGCCGCCGTCAACAGCTGGCAAGTGACTGGCTTGCTGCAGGCGAGACACTGGATCCCTTCGCGCCGGCTGACGAACAAGCATTGGCGCTTCTGGCGGCGACCTTCACCGACTATCTGTTCAAGTGTAAAGCAGAAGCCGGGTTGCACTGGGTTCAACCAGGACGTTTTGTGTTACCCGGTGAACTGGCAGGGGCACCGGTGTTGCAGTTTTTCCCGTTTATGTGGCTGGAAAAATACACCGAAGCCCAGTTAAATGAAGCGGGTGACGACACCAATATCGGCTTGCTGAAACGCCGCTACAAGTATTATCAGCAGCACGTGGTGAAAGGCTTTTACCGGGAGCACTTTTCCCGTTTCGACCGACAGATCATTCTGGTCGATTGCCTGCAACCGCTCAATGCCGGCCGCGAATCGTTTAATGATATGCGCCATGCACTCAATCAACTGATGCAGAGTTTTCATTATGGCAGAAGCTCCTTGTTACGCCGCTTGTTTTCGCCTCGTATCGATAAAGTGCTGTTTGCGGCGACCAAGGCCGATCACATTACCCCGGAGCAACATCCGAATCTGGTCAGCCTGTTACAGCAAATGGTCAATGAAGCCTGGCAAACGGCTTCTTTTGAGGGCATTAACATGAGCTGTACCAGTCTGGCTGCCATTCAGGCCACGGAGCCGGGCTTTGTGGATCATCAGGGCAAGCAGGTGCCGGCACTGCGGGGGCATACCTTGTCAGGACAGGCACAGACAGTGTTTCCTGGCGAAGTGCCGCGCAGACTGCCGGATGATGCTTTCTGGCAGGCGCAGGGGTTTGACTTTGTCAGTTTCCGTCCGCTGCCACAACAAAGCGATGAGCCCTTGCCGCACATTCGTATGGACAAAACATTGGCGTTTTTGCTGGGAGATAAACTGCGATGACTAAGCCGTATCAAAGCAAAATTGTGTTTGATGAGAAGGACGCCGAGCCGCCAGGCCCGGATCTGAAAAGTCGGCTGGAATTTGCCGGGCAGGACAGCTTTTTGCCCGCCGCAGCCGAAGAGGAATCTGACTCGCAGGCCGAAGCGCAATTGGAGAAAACGCTGGGAAAATCGTCTTCCCGGGGACGCTGGCTGAAAACCTTGCTGCTGGGCGGCATCGGACTGACGATGTGGCAGAGCGTTGATTATGTTGCCAGCGCCTATCTGAGCGGTGACTGGTTGTCACTGGGCTGGAGTGTGCTGGTGGCCTCGGTAGCTGCAACGGGTATCGGTGTGCTTGGCCGTGAATGGCTCAGGCTACGCCGCCTCAAAGATCGCCAGACAGAACGCGAGCAGGCTGAAATGTTACTGGCCGCCGAGGGCATCGGGCAGGGGAAAGCATTTTGTATCCGCCTGGCCAAGCAAGGTGCAATTTCGGCTGAGAACCCGGGTTACAGCCGTTGGCAGGCGTCTTTGGCGGCAACACATAATGATGCGGAAGTGCTGGCCATGTATGACCAGCTGGTGCTCAGTCAGCAGGATAAGCAAGCCAAAAAGCTGGTGGTTAAATATGCGCGGGAAGCCGCCCTGATGGTCGCGGTCAGCCCGTTAGCGATTGCTGATGTGTTGCTGGTCGCCTGGCGGAATTTTCGTCTGATTGATCAGATAGCGGCAGTCTATGGTATCGAGCTCGGCTACTGGTCGCGTATTCAGTTGTTCAAGCTGGTATTGAAAAATATGGCCATAGCCGGTGCCAGTGAGCTTATCACCGACAGCAGCATGGATATCTTGTCTGTGCATCTTGCCGGTCGACTGTCTGCCAGAGCCGCGCAAGGATTGGGTGTGGGTTTGTTGACGGGCCGTCTTGGCCTTAAGGCCATGAATCTGATGCGTCCGTTACCCTGGCAACCGGAACAAGCCCCGGCATTGAGTGATATTCGTCGTGACTTACTCAGCCGACTGGGCGGGGATAAAGCAGAAAAACCGGCAGACTGATGCCCTGAATTACAACGACCAGCCGTAACATACTGGTCGTTTTTTATCCGATTAACGGCGTTTAGAAACAAAAAGTATTTTCTGCTGCCATTTCATCACGATATAGCTCTCACCTTCGGGCATTGCCGTCTTGACGACACACCGACTTCCGCGCACACTTCTTTTCGTGTCACGAATTGTTGACAGTTTTGTCTGGAGCGAAAAGGCAACCACTATGAGACTACAAGTCTTTTGTGTCGATCGGCTTGGGATGACCCGTGAACTGCTGGATATTCTGGCGAGCCGGGAACTGGATCTGCGGGGAATCGAAATCGACCGCAGCGGTATTATTTATCTCAATTGTCCGGAAATCGAATTTGAAGAGTTTCGTCAGTTAATGTTTCAAATCCGTCAGTTAGACGGAGTCACGGATGTGCGTAAAATACAGTTCATGCCGAGCGAGCGTGAACACAAAGAATTGAAAGCCTTGCTGGAAGCACTGCCGGATCCCTTTTTCTCTGTCAATCTGCAGGGAAAAATTGATCTGGCTAATCAGCCGGCAGAGCAGTTATTAGGCAAAACCCGCGAAGCTGTGCTGGGAGAAACCGTCCACAGTGTGCTGGGTTTCAATTTCCATCGCTGGCTGGAGAAAGACAGCGCCAAGCATTACAGCGAAATGGTGGTGTTGTCCGGCCTGGATTATCTGATGGAAGTCATGCCGGTCTACGTGGCCGATGAATCTGATAATGAAGTGCTGGCCAGTGCAGTGATTTTGCTGAAGTCCCTGTCTGAGGCCAAAATGCCGCTGGCGATGCGCAAGATCAGCGGTGACAATGGTTTTGAGCATCTGGTCGGGCAATCTTCCCGTTTCCGGCATTTGATTGCACAGGCGAAAAAACTGGCCCTGCTCGATGCACCTTTGCTGATTCAGGGTGAAACCGGGACGGGTAAAGAAATGCTGGCCAGAGCCTGTCACCAGCGTTCACTGCGGCGGGAAAAACCATTCCTGCTGGTCAATTGCGTGTCTATGCCGGATAACGCCGCCGAAACCGAGTTGTTCGGGGTGGCCGGTACCGGTGGTGAATCCGGTAAGAAAGGCATTTTCGAACAGGCCAGCGGCGGTACGGTGTTCCTGTATGAGATTGGTGAGATGTCCTCTCATTTGCAGGTGAAACTGTTACGCTTCCTGCAGGATGGCACTTTCCGCCGGGTCGGCGAAGAGAAAGAAGTGCGGGTCGATGTCCGGGTTATTTGCTCCACACAGAAACGATTGCCGGATCTGGTTGCCGCGGGGCAATTCCGCGAAGATTTGTACTACCGCCTGAATGTGTTATCTCTGGTGGTTCCGCCGTTGCGGGAACGTGCGGCAGATATAGTGCCCCTGGCTGAACTTTTTGTGTCTCAGTTTGCCCAGGAGCTGCAGCAGGCGAAACCTGTGATGTCAGATAAACTGTCCCAGATGCTGAGCCAGTATGCGTGGCCGGGCAATATCCGCCAGCTGCGCAATGTTCTGTTCCGGGCCATGACGCAGCTTGAAAGCGCCGAAATGACGGTCGATGATATTCAGCTGCCAGAGAATGAATCGGCCAGCGTGATCAACGAAGAGACACTCGATGGCTCGTTGGATGACATTATGAAGCGCTATGAAACCGGCATCCTGACAAACCTGTACCGGAGTTACCCTTCTACGCGTAAATTGGCAAAACGATTAGGGGTGTCTCACACCGCAGTAGCGAATAAATTACGCGAGTATGGCATCAGTAAGCCGTAACCTGCCTGCTGTGCTACGTCAATCACCCGGAAGGCCACTCAGCTAAAGTGGCCTGATTTTGGACTGGATGTGGCCATTTTCAAGGGCCCGTAAAAGGTTGATCAAATCCAGCCCAAAACGGCAACTGATTCTCGGATTCTGGCAGATCACGCGGTGACAGGGTATGAGTATAGGGATGGGATTCACATTTTTAGCCAGTGCCACCGCCTGATGAGCTTGTTTATTACCGAGCTGGGCAGCCAGTTCCTGACTGGTGCGTGTTTCGCCATAGGGAATGGCCTGGATAGCCTGCCAGACCTGATGCTGAAAAGCTGTGCCATCGGGCGCTAAACGCAATGAAAATTGCTGACGCTGGCCTTCCAGGTATTGCTTGAGCTGAAGGGTGTACTCTTGTAATTTTTTAGGGTGATGAACCCAGCAGGGGGGAGGCTGATAGCCGTCACTGGCAATGGTGATCAGTTTCAGCCCCTGGTCGTCGGCCTGCAGATAAATCAGACCAAGCTCAGTGTTGATCAGGTCATAGTACATAATTGCCTTCACCGGTCAGAGAGTCTTAACGGCTACCTTCAGCCAGGCACAGGGGAACGCCTCAAATGCCGGTAGCGTTAAAGTGAAAGTATAGTATGCAGAGGTCAGCTTGTTTCATTCAATCATGCAGCGTTCATCAACCTTAAAAGTTGATGAACTGACAGTGCGTCTGGTGACAAATAAAGATGCGCGTCAGATAGCGTCATATTATCAGCGTAACAAACAGTTTCTCCAGCCTTGGGAACCGCTTCGGGATCCGGCTTTCTTTACTGTGGAAGGCTGGGAACGCCGTCTGACACAACTGGCAGAACTTCATAAACACCAGTTGGCGTATTATTTTGTTATCTTCATGGAAGGCTCAGAAGAAGTCTGCGGTGTCATTAATTTCAGTAACCTGGTGCGCCACCCTTTTTACGCCTGCCATGTCGGTTATTCACTGGATGAAAAATGTCAGGGCAAGGGCATTATGCGGCGGGCGTTGAATGCTGCTATACGCTGGATGTTTGACGTGCAGCAGTTTCATCGGGTGATGGCGGCTTATATACCGCGCAATAAGCGCAGTGCGGCAGTACTGAAATCGGCGGGTTTCGAGCAGGAAGGTGTGGCTCGTGAATACTTGTTAATCAATGGGCGCTGGGAAGATCATATACTGACGGCCCGTATTAACCCGGACTGGTCGCAACCTTCGCAGTAACGGTTTACAGGGCGCATTAACTGTGGGCCGGTAAAACGGAAATAAAAAAGCTTGCGTTTACTGTATGCTCAGTACCGCAAGCTTTTTTCGTTTCAGCGTGTTGCTCTGACTTATCAGTCGACAGTCAGGATACGCATGTTGTTGGTACTGCCGACCGTGTCCATGATGTCACCTTGAGTGATAATCACCAGATCGCCTGTTTTCAGCAGATTCAGCTCTTTCAGATCGTGAATCGCATGTTTGGCAACATCCAGACCTGCGTCACCGGCACGGTCGAAAAAGACAGGTGTGACACCACGATACAGTGCGGCGCGATTGAGTGTCTGCTCATTGCGCGACAACGCAAAGATTGGCAGGCCGGATGAAATACGCGACATCATCAGCGGTGTACGACCGGATTCGGTCAGGGTGATCATGGCAGTGACACCGACCATGTGGTTGGCGGCATACATGGTTGACATCGCAATGGTTTCTTCCGGGGTATCAAAGGTGCGGTCCATGCGGTGAGAAGACACGTTCACACTGTGCTCTTTCTCGGCACCCAGACACACGCTGGCCATGGCTTTGACTGTCTCAACCGGATAATCACCTGCAGCGGTTTCAGCCGATAACATTACCGCATCCGTACCGTCGAGTACGGCGTTAGCCACGTCCATCACCTCAGCACGGGTTGGCATCGGGCTGGTGATCATGGATTCCATCATCTGAGTGGCAGTAATGACAGTACGGTTCAGGCTGCGAGCGCGGCGGATCAGTTTCTTTTGCACACCGATCAGTTCCGGGTCACCAATTTCCACACCCAGGTCACCACGGGCAACCATCACAGCGTCTGAGGCCATGATAATATCGTCCATGGCTTCTTCGCTGGCAACCGCTTCAGCACGCTCTACTTTCGCCACCAGACGGGCATTCAGGCCAGCATCGGTTGCCAGACGGCGCGCATAGTGCATGTCTTCGCCGTTGCGGGGGAATGAAACCGCCAGATAATCCACATTCATGGCCGCTGCCGTGATGATATCGGCTTTATCTTTTTCAGTCAGGGCTTCGGCGGACAGGCCACCCCCTTTCTTGTTGATGCCTTTATTATTGGATAACGGGCCACCAACAGTCACTTTTGTGTGTACTTTGTTACCTTCAACATGCGTGACTTCAAGCTGTACACGGCCATCATCAAGCAGCAGTAAGTCGCCAGGACTGACATCTTTTGGCAGCTCTTTATAATCCAGACCAACCGCTTGCTGATTACCTTCACCTTTAGGTAAGTCGCTGTCGAGGGTGAACGTGTCACCGATAGCCAGCTTGATTTTGCTGTCTTTGAAGGTAGAAATTCGGATTTTCGGGCCTTGCAGATCGCCAAGTATAGCGACGTGGCGGCCAAGCTTAGCAGCGATTTCACGGACTTGTTTAGTGCGTTGAATATGATCGTCAGGGCTGCCGTGCGAAAAGTTCATGCGTACCACGTTGGCGCCGGCCGCAATAATGGCTTCGAGGTTGTTGTCGCGATCGGTAGCAGGGCCGAGTGTAGTTACGATTTTGGTACGTCTTAACCTTTGAGACATGAAGCTCTCCATATAGTCGAAAGGATACGATGAGATGGGTTATAACTTGGGTATATAGTGTTAGCATTATCTGTAATTATATTACAGGTGCTTGTAGTAAAAAGGCGACATAGGACAATGAATTGACGACTTTGTCGTCCGTGTTGGTCGTTTTCATTCTCAGCTAAGCGGGTATTATTGTCCGTTTTAAACGCAGAGGGAATACTGAGGGTATAAAAAAGCATGGCTATATCACCATGCTTTGATGTTTTTCCACCCTGAGAATCATAAACAGGTCGTTGAGTTTAAAATAACCCTTCTTTTGCAATGCGTGAATCTTTGATGGTCTCTTTTACGCGTTTCAGGTTCTCTCTGAAACCCGGGCCACGGCGCAAGGTAAAGCCGGTTGCGAGCACATCAATGACCGTCATCTGTACCACACGGCTGGCCATAGGCATGTAGATGTCAGTATCTTCTGGAACATCGAGGCAGATAGACAGTGAGCATTCGCGATCCAGCGGCGAGTCTTTGGCGGTAATACCAATAACAGTCGCACCGTTTTCACGTGCCATCTCAGCAATTTCTACCAGATTCTTGGTACGGCCAGTGTGAGAGATCAGTACCACAACATCATTGTCAGTGCAGTTAATCACACTCATACGCTGCATCACAACGTCATCAAAACAGACAATAGGGATGTTGAAGCGGAAGAACTTATTCATGGCATCATGGGCCACCGAGGCTGATGCGCCCAAGCCAAAGAATGAAATGCGTTTTGCCTGAGTCAGCAAGTCTACTGCTCTGTTAACTTGCATCGGATCGAGACTGCTCTTAGCAACATCCAGACAAGCCATGGTGGACTCGAAGATTTTGGCTGTGTAAGCTTCTGCGCTGTCGTCTTCTTCAACGTTACGGTTTACATAGGGAGTACCGTTCGCCAGGCTTTGAGCAAGATGGAGTTTAAAATCCGGGAAACCTTTGGTATCAAGGCGACGGCAGAAACGGTTGACCGTTGGCTCGCTGACATCGGCCATTTTGGCCAGCGTCGCAATGCTTGAGTGAATGGCGGTTTGCGGGGAAGCGATGATAACTTCAGCAACCTTACGCTCTGACTTACTAAAGTTTTCTAAATTGTTTTGGATTTTTTCAAGGGTATTCATACGATAACCGCGATTCGTTGCTGAATTTCAAAATAGGCGAGTTCGTTGGGACGCTGCCAAATATGATGAAACTATACTACTTTTCTTTTCTGGCCTCCTAGCAAATCTCTGAAAATCACTTTTCCTTTTTATTATAGTTTGATCACGATCTACTTTCCCTTTCAGTTTTGAAATGATTTTAACGGGGAAAAACCAATGAAATGCCGAGTATTAAGCTGCTTTGTGTTATTTATTTTCAATGCCCGGAATTAATTTACAGTTTGAATTAAATGTACAACAAAAAGACAACGAATAAATTTCAAAGGAAGTAATGATGGAAAAAGCAAAGCGTGTCAGTGTCTGTGGCTGCGGTTGGTTAGGCTTGCCTTTGGCCAAGCGCCTGCATCATTCCGGTTATGAAACATTCGGTTCAAAGCAGACTCAAGAGGGCGCTGAAGTATTGGAGCGCCAGGGTATCAAAGGTGTTGTGGTTCGTTTGCCGCTACTGCTCGAGGCGCACTCGCCGACGCTGAACGCATTTTTAGCGGCAGATGTCATGGTGCTGAATGTGCCGCCCGGGAGACAGACAACGTCAGCAGATGAATACAGCACAAAAATCCTGTCGTTATCTGAGGCAGCGAAAGCGGCCGGTTGTCATAGGTTGATTTTTATCAGCACTACCTCGGTTTACGGGGATGCCGAAGGAGAAGTTACTGAATCAACCGAGCCTGCTCCTTCGACAGAATCTGGCAGGGTACATGCTGATCTGGAACAGCAACTCCGTCAGTCATGGGGTGATGATCTTGTGGTGTTGCGTTTAGCCGGCCTGATTGGCCCTCAACGGCATCCTGTGAAGTTTCTGGCCGGACGACAAGGCATTGCCAATGGCGGGGCGCCAGTCAACCTGGTGCATCTGGATGATGTGATATCAGCCGTTATAGCAATCTTAGAATGCTGGCCGACAATGACGACTTTGCATTTGTCTGTGCCACAGCACCCCAGCAGGGAAATATATTATCGGGAAATGGCCCGTTTGGCAGGATTAGCCCAGCCTGAGTTTCAGCCTGGTGGCGAGCAGGGGAAGTGGATAAATGCATCCGCAACCGTTGAGGCCCTGGGTCTGAACTGGCGTTATGAGGATATAATGACTCTGGCTCCTGATCTCTGAGGAGGGGCCAAGCGCTTCACCATGTAGGCTCGGTGTTGCGAGTGCCAGATAAAAAAAATCCCGCTGAAAAGTCAGCGGGAGGAATTTATCCTTAACACAATTAGGAGTTTAGCAGCAGTGGCATTGTCGATTAAAGCTGTTCAGTGAACCATTCATTGGCGGCCGGTTATCAATCACTTCGTTAATCTTAATGTCACTAGTTATGACCGAGCGCTCATCGCTTAGTTCCGATTTCACACCGCTTTTTTTGAAATATTTTCTAACCAATTGATATCTATAAGACAAAATAAACCGTTTTTTAAACAACCGCGCACTTGCTGAAACGTTCAGGCCAAGGTTGTCTGTCATCTGGTGAAAATGAAAGAAACCCGTTTCCAGACGAAAACGGGCTTTGAAGAAAATCTTCTAAGAAAAAGCAGTGGCACTATGTATGACTCCGGTATTCAGCCTTGGTTCCCACCGTACTTCGCATTATTTAAATTTTTTTCTTTTCTTCTCCGTTTCAATACTGTTCATCGCTTGTTAAATCTGTTAGCAAGGTGTAGAGTTTAAACATGTGTTTAATACGGGTGACTTAACATGGTAGTCAAAGCTGATACAAAAAGCCGCATTCTGGACGCCGCTGAACTCTTGTTTGCAGAGCATGGCTTCAAAGAAACGTCGCTGCGAACAATAACCAGCAAAGCGGGAGTCAACCTGGCCTCTGTTAACTATCACTACGGTGATAAGAAAACGCTTATCCGGGCAGTGCTGAGCCGCTACCTGGAAGAATTCATGCCAGCGCTTAAGCAGGAGCTGGAAGTGCTGCTGACCCGAGATGATTTCAGCATGGAAGATGTCTTCCGCTGTACCAAGCAACCTTTGCTGAAGCTCGGCAATTTCCGTTCTGGCGGTGCCACTATTTTCATGTCCCTGATTGGTCGCGGTTATACCGATGTTCAGGGCCACTTACGCTGGTTTATCGTAACGCGTTATAACCCGGTGCTAAACCTGTTCACGAAAGCGGTTTGCCGCGCCAATCCGTCATTAGATCCGGAAACCCTGTTCTGGCGCTTGCATTTTACCTTAGGGGCGTCCGTTTTTACGATGGCATCCAGTACCGCACTGCGCGAAATTGCTGAAAATGATTTCAAATGTACTGTGTCGACCGCCGATCTGATTGATCGCATGGTGCCGTATCTTGCTGCGGGTGTTGCCGCGCCGATAGAGATGCCTGCACCAGTATCAGCTGCGACAGAGAACTCTTACTGAACCCTGCAAAAAAAAATATAACAGTTAACTCTCGCCAAGACGTGGCAGAAAGACAAAAGGACGTGACCCATGAGTAATAAAAGTCTGAGACAACGCTACATCAGTGATCCTGCTTTCAAGGTATTTAAGAAAGTGTTACCGCCACTGTCTGATACCGAACGGGAAGCCATGGAAGCAGGCAGTGTCTGGTGGGACGGTCAGCTTTTCGCCGGTAAGCCGGACTGGAATACCCTGCTGAATTATCCCAAGCCTAAGCTGAGTGACGACGAACAGTCTTTTATTGACAATGAGCTTGAAACTCTGCTGAAAATGCTGGATGACAACCAGATTGTTCGTGAAGATCGTGATTTGCCTTCTGAGGTGTGGGAGTACCTGCGAAAAGAAAAATTCTTCTCATTGATCATTGGCAAAGAGTATGGCGGTCGCGAGTTCTCTGCGCATGCCAACTCGACCATTGTGACGCGTATTGCAACCCGAAGCCAAAGCGCCGCCGTGTCTGTCATGGTACCTAATTCTTTGGGTCCGGGTGAGCTACTGAGTCACTATGGTACAGAAGAACAGAAGAATTACTGGTTACCGCGCCTGGCTGACGGGACAGATATCCCGTGTTTTGCACTGACCGGCCCGGAGGCGGGCTCTGATGCCGGCGGTATCCCGGATATGGGTGAAGTTTGTTATGGCGAGCATGAAGGTAAGGAAGTACTGGGTATCCGCGTAAGCTGGAACAAGCGATATATTACCCTGGCACCTGTTGCCACTGTGCTGGGACTGGCCTTTAAACTGCGTGATCCGCAAGGTCTGATTGGTGATCAGAAAGATATCGGCATTACCTGTGCCCTGATTCCAACCAGCCATGATGGTGTGGAAATTGGTGAGCGTCATGACCCGCTGGGTGGTGCCTTCATGAATGGTCCAACCCGTGGTCAGGATGTGTTTATTCCTATGGAGTGGGTGATCGGCGGTCAAGACTATGCTGGGCGTGGCTGGCGTATGCTGGTGGAATGTCTGTCAGCTGGCCGTGGTATCTCACTGCCAGCGTTGGGGACGGCCATTGGCCACCTGACATCTCGCAGCACCGGGGCCTATTCTTATGTGCGTAAGCAGTTTGGTATGTCGATTGGTCATTTTGAAGGTGTTGCCGAAGCCCTGGGACGTATTGGCGGCATGACTTATATGCTGGAAGCGGCCCGTACGCTGACGACCACTTCTCTGGATATGAAAGAAAAACCGGGCATAGTGACGGCAATTGCCAAGTACCACATGACGGAAATTGCCCGTACTATCCTGAACGACGCCATGGATATTCACGCCGGGCGGGGAATTCAGTCCGGGCCGATGAATTATCTGGCAAATCAGTATATTGGTATGCCTGTGGCGATCACCGTTGAAGGGGCAAACATTCTGACCCGTAACCTGATGATCTTTGGTCAGGGGGCGACCCGTTGCCACCCTTATGTACTGAAAGAAATGGAAGCCGCTGCGAATCCGGATGCAGACCAGGCAGCGAAAGACTTCGATCAACTGCTGTTCAAACACATTGGTTTTGCGGTGGGGAATGTCAGCAAAGCCTTGCTCAATGCCTTCACCGGCTCCAAACTCAACCGGACACCGGTATCGGGTGAAACGGCGTATTACTATCGTCACTTGTCCCGCATGAGCCGTGCTCTGGCTGTAGCGGCAGATTTCTCTATGTTGTCACTGGGCGGGGAACTGAAACGCCGTGAAATGGTGTCTGCCCGTCTGGGTGATGTGTTAAGCCACCTGTATCTGGCATCGGCTGTGCTGAAGCGTTATGAAATGGAAGGGCGTCAGCAAGAAGATCTGCCTTTGGTTCATTACGCGTTACAGCACTGTCTGAACAAGTGCGGTGTTGCGTTTGATGAAGTCTTCAATAACTTCCCGCGCAAAGGGGTTGGACGGGTACTGCGCACACTGACCTTCCCGCTGGGAATTCACTATGAAGCGCCAAAGGATGAGCTGAAACTGGCGATTTCCAAATTGCTGATGACTCCAGGGGTCGCGCGTGACCGACTGACCACCAACTGCTATATCGGTGAGAAAGACAATGATCCTGTGGCTATCATGGAGCGTGCTTTCGTTGCCATGTACGGTGTGCGCGATATTGAGCGTAAACTGGCGAAAGCGGTGAAAGCCAGCACTGTGCCTCGTAAGGCACCATTAGCTGAAAAACTGAAGATTGCCCTGGATGCGGGGGTAATCACAGAAGCTGAGGTTGAGAAAGTGCATAATGCTGACCAGTTGAGATCGCGTGCGATACAAGTGGACAGCTTCGCACCCGAAGCGTTTAAAAAGGGCGCCTTACAGCCAGGGAAAGCCGCCTGATAAGCAATGATATTGCTTAATGAAGAATAAACCTGGTGGTTAAATATGCCGCGCATTTGCGCGGCATTTTTTTCACTGGCTCAGCTATCCTGAAGAGGCTTGGGCTTTTAAGACGTATCCTTATTGTCTGTGGGTGCTGTTTTCTTCAGCAACTCATGGCTCAATATCAAAAAATCTGCCTTAACACCTCCAACCACTGGTCGATTTTAGCGGTTTCGAACATAAAACTGATGCGAATTAGTGACTAACCTTTTATCCTACGGGCAACAGAACAAAGGAAGAAAACGAAATGATCATCAAACCAAAAATTCGTGGATTCATTTGTACAACGACTCACCCAGTGGGTTGTGAAGCAAACGTCAAAGAGCAAATCGAATACACCCAGTCTCAGCCTAAGCTGGAAAATGGCCCTAAGCGTGTATTGGTGGTTGGCTCTTCCACTGGCTACGGTCTGGCTTCTCGTATCGCGGCAGCATTTGGCTCCGGCGCTGCGACTATCGGCGTGTTCCTGGAAAAGCAAGGTACAGAGAAAAAGCCGGGTTCAGCGGGCTGGTATAACTCTGCAGCGTTTGACAAATTCGCCAAAGCAGAAGGTCTGTACTCCAAGAGCCTTAACGGTGATGCTTTCTCGCATGAAATGAAGCAGAAAGTGATTGAGCTGATCAAAGAAGATCTGGGTCAGATTGACATGGTGGTCTACTCACTGGCTTCCCCAGTGCGTAAAATGCCGGATTCAGGCGAGCTGATTCGCTCCAGCCTTAAACCAATGGGCGAGACCTACACAGCGACAGCAGTTGATACCAACAAAGATGTCCTGATTGAAGCGAGCATTGAGCCTGCCAGCGAGCAGGAAATTGAAGATACAGTGAAAGTCATGGGCGGCCAGGACTGGGAACTGTGGATCAATGCTCTGGCTGATGCCGGCGTGCTGGCTGAAGGTTGTAAGACGGTTGCATACAGCTACATTGGTACTGAAATCACCTGGCCAATCTACTGGCATGGTGCACTGGGTAAAGCCAAGATGGATCTGGACCGTGCTGCCAGTGAGCTGAGTAGTAAACTGGCTGCTATTAAAGGTACGGCAAACGTTGCTGTACTTAAGAGTGTTGTGACTCAGGCCAGTGCGGCGATTCCTGTAATGCCACTGTATATTGCAATGGTCTTCAAGAAAATGCGCGAAGAAGGTGTTCACGAGGGCTGTATGGAGCAAATCTTCCGTATGTTCTCACAACGCCTGTATAAAGCCGATGGTTCAGCCACTGAGCTGGACAGCGACAACCGCCTGCGTTTGGATGACTGGGAATTGCGTGAAGATATCCAGGAGCACTGCACAACGCTGTGGCCACAGGTGACAAATGAGAATTTGTTCGAGGTGACAGATTATCAGATGTACAAAGACGAGTTCATGAAATTGTTTGGCTTTGGTCTGAATGGCGTAGACTATGATGCAGAAGTCAATCCTGTGGTCGAGTTCGACGTTCAGGATGTCTGATCACTTTATGGTGATTACAAAAAAGCTGTGATAAAAAACCGCCGATGTTGGCGGTTTTTTATGGCTGAGATTTCCGCGCAGCGAAAACAGCGTATAAACGGCGCATGAATTAAAGGGCGTTAACTGCTCTTGTCTTCTGGCAGCTCAATCACGAAGGCTGCTCCTTCAATGCTGGCTTTTTCCACGTAAATACGACCGCCGTAACAGGAAACAATATCGTGGCACACAGACAGGCCAATACCTTGTCCCGGATTGCGCTGATCAGCCCGGATCCCCCGTTGGAAAATGGCTTCCCGCATATCATCGCTGACACCGGGACCGTCATCCTCAATACGGATAGTCAATTTTCCCTGCTGTTGCGCGGCGCTGAGGCGAATTTCACTGATACAGAACCTGAAGGCGTTTTCCAGCAGATTTCCCAGCAGTTCCATCAAATCGGTGCGGTTCAGAGGGAGGCATAAGCCCGTGCTGTACTGGCGTTTCAGTGTGACCTGTTTGGTGCTGTAAATCTTCTTCAGCATCCGCTCAAAGCTTTCCACGACTGGGTTGAGCAGGGTCTTATCTTTCTGCAGACCTTGTTGTCCCATTAAAGCACGTTTTAACTGATACTGAACCAGATCGTCCATCTGACTGATTTGTTCCAGCATGCGCTGATTGAGATCGCAGCGGGGCAGGGAATGATCATCCAGCAAGGCATTGGCGGCGGCCAGACGGGTTTTCAGGCTGTGTGCCAGATCGTCCATCGCGTGGCGGTAGCGGGCGGTCTTGTCGTTACTGATCCGGATGAGACGATTAAGTGACTGTGTCACGTCCTGCAACTCGGTAGGAAAATCACTGTCCAGCTGCTCGCGTTTGGCGTCCGTGACCTGATTGAGCTGAGTGGCCAGTTTTCGCAACGGCTGAAAGCTCCAGTGAAATGCGGCGATGAGAAAGGCAACGGCGATCAATACAAACAAGCCGAGATACAGAGCGGTTCGGTTGTGAAGCCGGCTCAGGGACTGTTCATAGGCCGTACCTGAGCGCAGGACAACCAGCTGGTAAGCATTGCCATTCTCGCGGTCACGGCTGATATCGTAAGCGATATAGCTCTTTGTGTTATCAGCCTTGACCAGGGTGGGGGTTTGCATTGCATCCGGCAGGCTGCTGCAAATACTGGTCAGCCCCGCGGCTTTTGCCTCATCTGATAACCACATCGTATTATCATTGCGATCACAAAGGACCGACATGTAATCCGTAGCGGATGGATCCAAGGAGTCAATCCATTTATCAACGTCTTTGATTAATCCTGCCCGGTTAAGCTGGGCAACGACTAACGGCATTTGTGCAACAAGATCCGTGGAATAGGCAGCCATGTAACTCTGGCTGTAGAGTTCATTGATCACCCAGGCCAAGGCCGAGGTAATCAGGGCAATGATCGCAATGGATGTGATCATTACCCGATGGCGCAAACGCGGGAGAATAGCCAGATTCATTGCGCGGTAAGCTCAAAGATGTATCCCTGACCGCGAATGGTCGAAATGGGGTTATCCTGTCCGGTCTGGCTGATTTTTTTGCGCAGACGGCTGATCATGACCTCGATGGTATTAGGATCGCCTTCCTGATCTTCATACAACACGTCCAGCAGTCGCTGCTTGGAGACCACCTGGCGGCTGTGGCGCATCAGGTATTCCAGCAGTTCGTACTCAAAAGCGGTGAGGTCGAGCAGGTTTTCACTGACAAAAACCTGTTTCGCCAGCAGGTCGACACGGATTTCTCCGGCGATCATCTCGGGCTTTATAAACCCTGCACTACGGCGAACCAACGCACTCAGCCGGGCCACCAGCTCTTCTCTCTGGAAAGGTTTCACCAGATAATCATCGGCACCAGCTTCCAGTCCCGTGACTTTATCCTGCCAGTTAGAACGTGCTGTCAGAATCAGGATTGGCAGTCGTAAGCCTTTATCACGGATTTCACGAATCAGAGTGATACCGTCACGGTCGGGCAGACCTATATCGACGATAGCGACATCATTGGGGTAGTTATCAGCATAGAACAGGCCTTCTTCGGCCGTATTGGCACACTGAACTTGATTGCCCAGCTCACTGAGCTGAGTTTTCAGATGGTGGCACAGGATCGGATCGTCTTCGACTATCAGGATGCGCATCATAATAAAGTTACCTGAAACTGTGGAATAGAGTTGCGAATACCAGAAAGCACGCTTTATAGCAAAGGGGGCTGGCGGGTACAATTTTCACCGGTTAATTGTGAGAGATTATACCACCTATCATCTGAATAACGGCTGACTCTGCCAAATGCCAGTGTCAGCCGTGTGGGGAGGTGCTAGCTGAGAATAATAATCAGCGTACCTGCTATTGTGAGCAGAACGTTAGCTATGGCGTAGGTGCCTGCATAACCCAGAGCAGGAATAGTACTGCGGGCATGCTCATTGATCATGTCCATCGCCGGGGCGCAGGTACGGGCGCCGATAATGGCACCAAACAGCAGTGCACGGTTCATATCCAGTACATACGCGCCGAAAAGGTAGGCAAGCATCACGGGAATCACGCTCACCATCATGCTGACTAAAAATACGCTCGGACCAATTTGCGTAATCGATTCAAACAGGTTAGAACCGGCACTCAGGCCAATACCAACCATAAACACCATCAAACCGAGATCTTTGGCCATATTGAGTGCGCCCTGCGGAACATAGCCGAACGTCGGGTGATTGGCACGCAGGAAACCCAGGGAGATCCCGGCGAGCAACAGACCTGCGGCATTACCCAGACCAAAGGTAATCTGGCCGAAGGTCATGGTAATGGAACCGAAAAGCAGCCCCATAATAAAGAAGCAGCAAAAGGCCAGAAGATCAGCAATCTGACTGTGGATAGAGATAAAGCCAATGCGCTCGGCCAGCCCCAGTACCCGGCTTTTCTCACCGCTGACCTGAAGTATGTCACCTTTATTGAGCAGGGTACTGTGGTCCATCGGCATTTCAATCTGAGCACGTACCACACGGTTGAGGAAGCAGCCATATTCGGCCAGATTCAGCTCTGATAAGCGCTTACCGGCAATGTTGTCGTTCTTGACCACGATCTCTTCTTCAACAATGCGCAGATCGAGCAAATCACGGTCAAACACTTCTTTTCCGTTGCGGAAGCTGGGATCCAGTCGTGCGTGGCTGTCGGGGTAACCCACTAAGGCAATCTCGTCGCCTTCCTGCAGGATGGCATCACCATCCGGGTTGGCAAGAATACCATGGCGCCGGATACGCTCAATGTAGCAGCCCGTCTGGCGATAGATGCCCAGTTCACGCAGGTTACGGCCATCGATCCAGTCAATCAGTTCAGGTCCGACACGGTACGCACGTATGATAGGTAAGTAGACTTTGCGTTGTGAGGCGCCACCTATTCCACGCTCTTTCGCAATCTGTTGCGAGGATTCAGCCAGATCTTGCTTTTGCAGCTTGGGCATCAGCTTGGCCAGCAGTATCAGGCTGATCAGGCCAATCAGGTAAGACATGGCGTATCCGACACTCAGGCTGTCAATCAGGTCTTGAACAATCATGGGATCAGACAGATTCGATAAGCCGCCACTTAATGCATCTTTGGCACCGACCAGAACCGGCGTAGCAGTAAGAGAGCCCGCCATGAGGCCGGTCGCCAGACCCAGATCCAGATTCAGGTAATGTGACATAGTCAGTGTGATCGTGATGGCTGATAAGAGCACCACTAAAGCCAGCAGTAAATAATGTTTACCGTCCCGGAAAAAAATACCGAAGAAGTTTGGCCCGGCCTGAATACCCACACAGAAGATGAATAGCATGAAGCCAATATTGAGGGCTTCAGCATCAAAGGTAAAACCGGCGTTACCGAAGAGGAGCGCAGTCAGGAGTACGCCAATGGAATTACCAATCTGCAACTTGGCGATACGAAGTTTTCCGACAGTAAGACCCACAGCGAGAACTACAAAGAGGAGCAGAATATCATTCTGGCGAAGCAGGTCAGCAATGTCGATGTTCACAACAAATTTTTCCGAAGTCAGCGCAATATACTAAAGATATGGTTCGGAATTTTATCTTAAACTACTGCTATACGATACCGATATTCGAGGTGCGCGACACAAAAAAAGGCTGATTAAACAGCCTTTTTGTCAACGAGTCACATTTGCGCAATTGAACTGTGATTATTGAAACAGTCCAAGGTTGTCTTTTGCGTACGCTTCGAATTCTGTGCAGCCACCGATATGCTGTTGATCAACGAAGATTTGTGGCACCGTTTCAACGGGCTTACCCACGGTTTTTTCCAGGTCAGCCTTGGAAATGCCTTCTGCGTGAATATCTACGTAACGATAGTTGAAATCATCACGTTCTTCTTTCAGCTTGTCAGCCAAGTCTTTTGCACGAACACAGAAAGGGCAGCCAGGGCGACCAAAAATTACTACGAACATAGAGCTTCTCCTTTGTCTTGTGGGGCTACTATAACGTGAGTCTGTCGGCGGTGAAAGTCGGAATTATCAGTAGCATCAATAGAAAATTTCGATGGTTAGCGTTATTTACATCAGCGGTAAACCTGTTATGTCTGAGGTAGCGGCAATGAAAAAAGCCAGGCTGGACAGACCTGGCTTTGGGCGGCAGTGGAGCAAGAAGTTAGAAGTCGTAGCGAATAGCCATCGCCAGAACGTCTTCGTTACCGTCGATTTGATCGGCTTTGTACTCTGCGTAGGTACGCAGGTTTTTGTTGAACTTGTAGTAGGCGCCAAGCACAAAATAGTCCTCAACATCTGACGTGGTGCCTGTATCGGCTTCCAGATAGTTGTAGACAGCCTGAGCAGAGAAGCCATTACCAAAGTTGTAGCCCACTACGGCTTCGTAGCCGTCGTAGTCAGTACCGGTTTCTGCGCCTGACTTGTCTTTCCAGTTTTCACCCATGCTATACAGCAGTGCGGCATAGATGTTGTTGGCGTCGTACGCAACAGACAGTGCAGTCACTTCTGCATCATCAGTGCCATCCAGGCCTTCACCTGAGTTATAACCGGCACCAAATTTCACGCCCACAGGCAGTGCGTAAGAGGCAGCAACACCGTAAGAGGTTGAGGTGTCGCCATTTACTTGCTGAACGGCGTTGTTGTCCAGCTGGTAGCTTGCTTCAACAGTCAGGCCGCTGAATTCGCCAGCATATTTCAGCACTGAGCTGGTCTTACCTGTACCGAAACGGTCGGTACCTGTACCACTTGCATCTGCACCGAATTCTTCCAGGGTATCGGTGTAATCAGAAATCAGGGTAAACGACCCTTCCTGACGACCGTAGGTGGCTTCACCGAAGTTACCGCCCAGACCGGCATAAGCTTTACGTGTTTCAAGACCTTCGTCTTTAGAAGAGGCGTTCACTTCAGTTTCGTACAGGCCGACACCGTAAAGGTTGCTGTTAATTTCAGACTTCGCTTTGGCACCAAAGCGGAAGTAGCTTTGATCGCCTTTTTCGCTGTTGTCATCAGAGCTGTAGTACATACCTACTGCACGGCCATACAAATCAACGGTTGCCCCATCCTTGTCATAAACGTTTGCAGCAGCAGCTGAGCCAGAAACAAAAGCAGTAATCAATGCCGATGCTAAAACAGTTTTTTTCATTTCTTTTTCCCCTAGGTAGGTATCAAGTGCTTCATTGCTGTTTTGATGGGCTGCAGGATAGAAGGTGAATATGACAAAAAAATGTTGTTCAAAAGTCACTTTGATGAAAGCGAAACATTATTTATCAATGAATTACTCCACTTGCATGCTTACCGGCCAGTCAGAGTGTGCAATCTAGATCATCTGGTTGTTTATGATAGAGTGCATAAATTGCCCCAGATAATCTTTGTTATTGGCAAGCAAATGATGGTGTTTTCAAGCTGAACCGTAGGATGAAGAGAATAATGAATCAGACAATTGATACGATACTGGCACACCGTTCTATACGACGTTTTACCTCTGAACCTATTCAGGCGGATGTACTTTCGACCCTGCTTGACTGCGCAATTGCAGCCTCGTCTTCCAGTTTCATCCAATGCGTGAGCGTGATACGGGTGGTTGATACAGACAAACGCACTCAGATGGCCCATCTGGCCGGTGATCAGCCCTATGTTGCTTCAGCGGCAGAATTTTTAGTGTTCTGTGTGGATTTCCACCGCCATTTGCAAATTCATCCTGAAGCACAGCTTGGTTTTACTGAGCAGACGCTGATTGGTGCCGTCGATGCTGCGCTCATGGCACAAAATTGTTTGTTAGCGGCTGAATCTTTGGGTTTGGGTGGGGTCTATATTGGCGGGATCAGAAATAATCCGGCAGAGGTGGCTGCATTGCTTGATATGCCTAAGCATGTCATGCCCGTTTTTGGACTGTGCCTGGGCTATCCGGATCAAAATCCTGAATCTAAGCCGCGTCTGCCGCAGTCGTTGGTTATTCACCAAAACAGCTATCAGCAGGAGCTGGATCGCCATCAGCTGGCAGAATATGACGAAAAAGTGCGCCAGTATTACCAGTCGCGAACTGGCGGCAATAAAGATATGAGCTGGTCAGAACAGATTACCGCGACTTTAACCAAAGAAGCCCGGCCCTTTATGAAGGATTTCCTTACCAGTAAAGGCTTTAGTACCAGGTAGGCATCAGTTAAACTATTTGAGTATTCACTCATTTTTGCCTTACCGATTTGTATAAAGGGCCACTTTCTGCTTGTAATTTAATAAGAAAGTGGCCTAAACGAGTACTTATCATGCTGATGCTGGGGGAGTGTCATTTCATACTGGTAGGACTTCTGCCGCTTTACAGACATAGCTTTCCATAATTGTGAGTGGATTGGCTGTAAAATCAAATTATTACGGAATTTTTTATGAAAAGAACGGGCCTTTCAGCCCTGATGGTGTTTTTTGCCGTGTTACTGGGTGCTTGCTCAAGCACGCCTGAAATGAGTGAGTCGGATACTGCTATCTCTGAACAGGGAGAATTTCAGCGGGTATTGTCTGCTTACCGGCACTGGCAGCAGTCAATGCAACATACCAGCGAACTGGCCATTTATTCACCGGATGCTTATCAGCTCATGATAACCAGCTGGGAAAATGCAGAAAAAATTTATCAAGAGATCACCGCAACGCCGTCGACGGCGTATAAAAGTTACTCTTTATTTTCTTCTACCACGTATTTACAGCAGATACAGTTAGAGCTGAATCAGGTTGAAGTCTCTTTGAATCAATTGAAGCAGCTACAGAAGGTCGCCGACGATGTGCTGTCTCCTGCGATAACCCAGATGCAGTATCTGGATTCTCTGGATGCCAGGCAGTACTACCGAAGCGAGTACACACGCTTGCATCGCCTGTATGCCAGCTTGTTTACCCTGGTAGAAGATGATGAGCTGAGTGATGCGAGAGAGGAGCAGGATGAATTTCTTTCTCGCAGCCACAGCCTGGAAGTTAAAACGATCAAAAAAATCTATATTGCGCCGCTGGAAGCCATGATGATTGAACTGCGTCGTCAGGATGTGAATGATTATGCGCCAAACAGCTACGCACAGATTGAGCAGCGTATCGAAGCCGGTAAAGCATTAATTGAGCGTACCCCCCGCGATTTTGATGCCATACAGCAGGCGGCGAGTGCGGTACAGTTTGAGCTTGCCCATGCTCAGCATATTTCGCTGGAAGTGCAGCGCTTACGCGATTTAAGTAAAGATGATTACGAGTCTTATATTCTGGATTTCGAAAATAAGCTGCTGAGAATCTCCAAAGCTTTGAAAGAGGAAGATTTGCGTGATCAACCCATTCAGGAACAGGCCAGATTAATCATTGATGGTGCTATCAATGTAAGGGAGGCCACAGCCAGCAAGCCGCCGGCAGATGAGGTGCTGAAGGATAAAGATAAGTACATCCGCGACCTTAATGCATTGGTAATGAGTCAGCAGCGTCAGATAAGCCTGTTGCAGTCTAAACTGTCTGCTAGCAAGGAGACGCTGCCTTCAGTGTCTTTACCGGCGCCGAGCGAAGCACCCGACTCCAATGCCACCTTAACTGAGCCGCCGAGCGATACTGGCGAAACCGGATCTGCCGTCATGCAGTAGCGCCTTCGTCATACGGTTACATCTGAGTAAAAAACCGCTGCAGCGACAGCGGTTTTTTTGTACACAATTTCTTCGGTGATTGTTTGATATCACCATGACTCTCTTTGCTAGGCTATCTGATTCTGACTATAAAAACAGGAGTTTATGCTGCGTTATTCATACGCTATTTACAATAGAACCGCTGTTAAAATGGTCAGTGACTACAGGCTGTTGATAGCTTTTGATGTATTATGTTACATCTTTCATGGGTTTTGAAATATTTTTCGTATTTACTTTTTTCTGGTTAATCATGCTTTTTTGTCTGATGGTTGGTTTTTGTACGGCTGAGACATTGTTTTCCCTCAGGACATAGATTAGAATTCGCGCCGCGCCAGATTGCGCAATTATTTTAATTAATATCACTTTTATTTAAGTTTTCCTGTAGGGGAATAAAATGTCTACGAATTTTGCAAATCCAGCACCTTTGGGATTGATGGGCTTTGGTATGACCACCATTTTGCTGAACATCCACAATGCAGGCTTTTTTCCACTGAACTCTATGATTCTGGCTATGGGGATTTTTTATGGCGGTCTGGCTCAGATCCTTGTCGGCATGATGTGTTTTAAGCGTGGTGATACATTCGGTACCACCTCTTTCACCTCTTACGGTCTGTTCTGGCTGACACTGGTTGGTCTGATTGTGATGCCGTACATGGGGCTGCCTGCTGCACCTGCAGAGTTCATGGCATGGTATCTGCTGCTGTGGGGCGTCTTTACTGCCTTTATGTTTGTTGGTTCACTCAATTACCCGCGCGCCAAACAATTCGTATTTGCTTCTTTGACTGTGTTGTTCTTCCTGTTGGCTGCACGTGATTTCACTGGCAGCACCCTGATTGGTACCATTGCGGGTTTTGAAGGCATCATCTGTGGCGCGAGTGCGATTTATTTTGCGATGGCCCAGGTACTGAACAATGAGTTCGGCCGTACTGTTCTGCCAATTGGTGAGCGTAAAGTGGCTGCTGTGGAGCCTCTGAAAGCAGCGGCATAACTTTGTTCAATTCTATATTTACTGCTTACCCCGTGCCGTGAGGTACGGGGTTTTTTTATGCGGGTTGCTGGCTGGTGTTGCATCGCAGCGATGAAGAAAGCCGGACGCCGTTAGCCCGGTTGCGGTGAGACCTTAGTCTGGCTGCAGGCGAAATAATGGCAGTTTTAATGTGTTGTAAGCTAAAGAACGCAGGCTAGTGGGCAGGTTGAGAGAGGGAATGCAGAGGACCGAGAAAACAGGGAATAAAAAAGGAGGCTTAAGCCTCCTTTAATGTATCAATCTGATTGTCCTTTAGGATCAGCAGATCACTTTAATCGCCAATCCGCCCTGGGAGGTTTCGCGATACTTGGCATTCATGTCTTTACCGGTTTCCAGCATGGTCTCGATCACTTTATCCAGCGAGACCCGAGGTTCGGAAGCACGACGCAAAGCCATACGTGAAGCATTGATGGATTTAACTGCTGCGATACCGTTTCGTTCGATACAAGGTACCTGCACCTGGCCAGCAACCGGGTCGCATGTCAGACCCAGGTTATGTTCCATGGCGATTTCCGCGGCCATACAGACCTGCTCAGGGCTTGCGCCCATCAGCTCAGCCAGACCGGCAGCGGCCATTGAACAAGCGACACCCACTTCACCCTGACAGCCTACTTCAGCACCAGAGATAGAAGCATTACGCTTATACAGACCGCCGATTGCGCCAGAAGCGGCAAAGTAACGGATATATTCTTTTTCGCTGACCGGCTGAATGAATTTATCATAGTAAGCCAGTACTGCCGGGATAATACCGCAAGCACCGTTAGTTGGCGCGGTGACCACCCGGCCGCCTGCTGCGTTTTCTTCATTCACTGCAAAAGCGTACATGTTCACCCAGTCAACCACTGTCATCGGGTCGGTGTTGGTACGCTCGGAGGTGATGAGCTGCTGGCGAAGTGCGGCAGCACGGCGAGGCACACGCAGTGGGCCAGGCAAAATGCCTTCTTCGTTCATGCCACGGTCCATACAGTCCTGCATGGTTTTCCAGATTTTGGCGAAGTAATCTTTAATTTCGTCTTCAGTGTTCATGGCACGTTGGTTTGCCATGACGATAGAGCTCATTGAGCGACCGCTTTCTTTGCAGTGCTGAACCAGTTCTTGTGCCGAGGTAAACGGGTACGGGACTTTGATTTCAGACTCTTCTTCTTTACCGAAGTTTTCTTCATCAACAATGAAGCCGCCACCGATAGAGTAATAGGTCTTGCTGTAAATTTTGTCTTCACCAGCCCATGCATGAATACTCATGCCATTCTCGTGCAGGGAAAGGTTGGTGTTATGGAAATTCATCCCGCCATCACGTGGGAAATCAACGGTATGAATATTACCTGCAATTGGAAGACGCTCGGTTTCACCAACGCTGGCGATAAACCCAGGGATGCTGTCGATATCAACAGTTTCAGGGCTGTTGCCAGCCAGGCCCATGATAATGGCAATGTCTGTGTGGTGGCCTTTACCTGTCAGAGACAGAGAGCCATACACATCAACGGTGACTTTTGTCACATCATTGATTTTGCCCATTTCACGCAGGTTATCGACAAACTCTTTACCTGCTTTCATCGGACCTACAGTGTGTGAACTGGAAGGACCCACACCAATTTTGAAGATATCAAAAATACTGATCATGCGTAGTACCTCAGTCGGGGAAGCAATCTTGCCTCGGCCGTGACTGTTATCTTTTTATGAACTCCCGCCCCTTCCTTGGCGAGTATAGTCAAAACAAAAGAGCAGGTGCTGAAAGCTCCCCTGCTCTTAAGTATCGGTTCTTTTACGTATTTTGTCAGTAATGCAGTACGGGCGAGATGTTAGAAAAATAGCCCGTACATAATGGCTGAAATCGCGATCAGACCCATGAGTGTGACAAATACGTTGCTTACCGCGCCCTTGTACTTCTGCATTGCCGGTACTTTATGTACGGCATACATAGGCATCAGGAACAAGATTGTCGCAATAATCGGGCCGCCTAATGTTTCAATCATCCCAAGAATACTAGGATTAACTGTCGCGACCAACCAGATAGTAGCAATCATGAAGACAACGGTAAATTTGTCAATATTCTTTTCGTTAACTTGCTTACCAGCCGACTTTAATTGTTTAGAAACTAGACCATTCAGACCTTCTCGCGCACCCAGATAATGACCGAAGAAAGATGAAACGATAGCTACAAATGCTACAACCGGGCCCAGATATGAAATAAATGGACTGTCATGCTTGTTGGCCAGGTAAGACAGAATAGCCAGGTTTTCCGCTTTTGCTTGCGCCAGATCCTGAGGGCTCAGGCTCAGTACGCACGAGAACACGAAGAACATCACAAAGCCCAGCAGCATAACGGCAGATCGCGCCAGAATACGGGACGCTTTCTCTTCTGCCAGCTCGCCATGTTCGCGCGCTTGCGCCTGCGAGAAAGCCGAGATAATAGGACTGTGGTTAAACGAAAATACCAGTACAGGAATGGTAATCCACAAGGTGACCGCAAAATCACCCAGTGAAGGCATGGTGCTCAGGCTGACGGAAGACAGATTCCACTCAGGGATCAGATATACCGACATAAACAGCAAAATACCTACCAGAGGATAAACCAGAAACTGAGTGACTTTCAGCATCAGTTTTTCACCGGCAATCATGACGGACATCATGCCCAGAATCAAAATGATGGACAGTAAAGCCCGTGGCATGGATGCCATACCAAGCTGGTTGACCATGAAGGAATCGACAGTATTGGTGATACCGACACCATAAATCAGCACAATCGGGTAAATAGCAAAGAAGTAGAGCAGGGTGATTAATTTACCGGCACGGGCGCCAAAATGTTCTTCCACCACTTCAGTAATGTCACTGCCGGGTTTCGCGGAAGACAGGACAAAACGCGCCAGACCGCGGTGAGCGAAGTAAGTCATCGGGCCAATCAGCAGTGTCATCGCCAGCAGTGGCCAGAAGCCACTCATACCCGCATTGATTGGCAGAAACAGGATACCGGCACCAACTGCCGTACCAAAAAGGGAAAGCACCCAGGTCGTATCTTGTGCAGTCCAGCGGCTTTTGGCAGCAGCGGATGCAGCAGATACAGATGCAGTTTTCGTTTGCATAAGTTAGTCCAACATTTAATAGGGAACAGGAATCTGGGTATTTTCGCTTATTTAGGGCATGAAAAAATGATCTGTGAAAAAACTCGCTCACTATTTAACATTTGTTGCAAGGAAATGAGAGTTTGATCACCAAAGGAATGGCCATTTGTGTCTCAGGTGGTGAAAGGTTCAGCGATTGTCTACCCAGATTTGATGTGACAGGGCTTTGACTATCTGAGCCGTTGCGCCCCAAATGGAATATTCCTGGTAAGGGATGGCATAAATGGTGTGCTCTTTACCTTTGAAGGTAAAACGCTGGGTGCGCATATTGCGGGGATTGAGCAAGAAGGTAACAGGGACTTCAAATATGCTGTCGACTTCATTGGGATCGAGCACGGGCCGGTAGCTGGCTGCAACAGTCGCTAAAAACGGTGTCACCATATAACCGCTGAGAGTCGGAAGGGCGGGCAATGTGCCCAAAATGTCTTTTTTATCACACAGAATGCCGATCTCTTCCTGTGTTTCCCGGATGGCGGTATTAATAAGTTCGACGTCTTCGCTTTCAAAGCGCCCGCCCGGGAATGCGACCTGACCCGGATGGTGTTTCAGGTGGTTTGCCCGCCTAGTCAGTATCACATGGTAACCGTCAGGCCTTGCCACCAGAGGGATCATCACTGCCGCGGGTTTAAAGCGGCTGCTGTTGGGCAGCAACTGCTTGATACGTCTCTGATGGCTGCGATCATACTGGCCCGGCTGCGCAAGCAGGAAGCGGCTGAGCATGTGATGCTGGACTATCATGTGGTATTCCCGATGGCGCCCCCTCCCGGCAATTTGTTGAGGGTATGTTATAAGATTGGCAGAATTTTGCTCAGCTTGTCCAGCGTTTCCTGGTATTCGCTCTGAGCTTCGCTATCGGCCACTACACCGCCGCCAGCCCAGGCATAAATCTGCTTGTCGACCGCGATCAGGGTTCGGATAGTGATGCTGGTATCCATCTGACCGCAGCGACTGATGTAACCTATACTGCCGCAGTACACGCTGCGTCTGTGCGGCTCCAGTTCTTCGATAATTTCCATGGCGCGGACTTTCGGCGCTCCCGTGATAGAACCGCCAGGAAAACAAGCTCTAAGCAGATCCGTTGCACAATAGTGAGCAGGATCCATGTCGGCCGTGACTGTGCTGACTAAGTGATGCACGGCCGGGAAGCTTTCAATGGCAAACAGGCTGGGGACACGCACCGTGCCCGGTGATGCTACGCGGCCGATATCATTGCGCAGCAAATCAACTATCATCAAATTCTCCGCCCTGTCTTTATCTGCGTGTTTCAGATCTTCTGCACTGGCCTGATCGGTGACAGGATCGGCAGAGCGGGGGCGGGTGCCTTTAATCGGCTTGGTTTCAATCTTGTTGTCTTTGAGTTTCAGAAAACGTTCCGGCGACACAGATAGCACCGCGGCCTGATCAAGACGGATAAAGGCTGAAAAGGGCGCGCCATTATGGCTCTCCAGCTTCTGGTAAGCCTGCCATTCATCGCCCTGATAACCGGCGTTGAAACGCTGTGCGAGGTTAATCTGATAGCAGTCGCCCGCATTCAGGTAATCCTGAACCTGATTAAATTTTCCGATATAGCTGTCGAGCGTCATATTGGCCTGCCAGTCTGTGGTTAGCCGGAAGGCATCTCTCTGGTCAGACTGAGCTGACTGCTGTGCTTTCAGCCACTGCAGCCGCGCTGAGGTATCCGGCGCCACCAGCGAGAGCTGCCGGGTATGGTGGTCAGCAATTAACGCCCAGTCATATAAGCCCACCGCCATATCCGGCGCCTGGATATCCTGAATGGCCAGGGCCGGTATCTTTTCCACCTGCCGGCCCAGATCGTAAGCAAAATACCCCACAGCGCCGCCGGTAAAAGGCAGATCGCCGATGGCCGGACAGGCCGGTAATAATTCCGACTGCAGCGCGTGTAATAATGAAAACGGATCTTGATCTGAGCTGTGTTGCTGGCCGCTTGCATGGGTGATCACACTGACACCGTCGCGGGTTTCTATGGTCGCCAGTGGGCCGGCAACCAGAATGTCATAACGATTATCAGGGTGGCCTTGTGCCGCTGAACGCAGCAGCATAGCCCAAGGGGAGGCAGAAAGAGGTTCGAACCAGTCCAGAACAGCATCCTGGCTATAGTCCAGATGCATGACCTGGAGTTGAGAGACAGCAGAATATTTCATTTTCTTTTTTGTGACAGGTGTTCGATTGGCGCATAGCGCGAGATTGCGGGCAAGAGTATCATAGAAACAAATAAGACGTCTGCATCGCGACTTTTCCGGTGCATTGATGATTCAGCTCAAGATTTCGGTCTGCCTCTGACACCCTACCATGCATAAGGTCCGGGTCAGGCCCGTCAATTTGCAGGCGCGTATACGACAATAAGCAACGAGGGCAACTATGACCGTCATCCGTAAAGAAGATGTGATCAGCAGTGTGGCAGACGCGCTGCAATACATTTCCTACTATCATCCGCTGGACTTTGTGCAGGCTCTTGAAAAGGCTTACCACAAAGAGCAGAGCCAGGCCGCGAAAGATGCCATGGCACAGATTCTGATTAACTCTCGTATGTCCGCCGAAGGCCATCGCCCGATTTGCCAGGATACAGGTATTGTGACCTGTTTCGTGAAAATTGGTATGAACGTACAGTGGGAGAGCGATCTGACCGTTCAGGAAATGATCGATGAAGGTGTGCGTCAGGCATATAACAACCCGATCAACCCTCTGCGGGCATCGGTTGTCGCGGATCCTGCCGGAGCGCGTATCAACACTAAAGATAACGCCCCTGCGGTTGTTCATATTGACATGGTACCGGGCAACGAAGTGGAAATTCAGCTGGCAGCCAAAGGTGGCGGCTCAGAGAACAAAACCAAAATGGTGATGCTCAACCCGTCGGATGATATTGCCGAGTGGGTTGAAAAGACGGTTCCTCTGATGGGCGCAGGCTGGTGTCCGCCGGGTATGCTGGGAATCGGTATCGGCGGCACGGCTGAAAAAGCCGCGGTACTGGCGAAAGAGTCGCTGATGGAAGCAGTTGATATTCATGAGCTGATAGAACGCGGTCCGCAAAATGCGGAAGAGAAACTGCGTCTGGATATTTATGATCGTGTCAACAAGCTGGGTATCGGTGCTCAAGGCCTTGGCGGCATGACGACCGTGCTGGATATCAAAATCAAGACCGCACCAACGCATGCGGCCTCTAAACCGGTTTGCATGATCCCGAACTGTGCGGCAACCCGCCATGTGCACTTCACTCTGGACGGCAGCGGTCCGGCAGAGCTGACTCCCCCTAAACTGGAAGACTGGCCGGAAGTGACCTGGGAAGTGGGCCAGAATGTGCGTCGTGTCAATGTTGACAACATCACCAAAGCGGAAATTCAACAATGGAAGTCCGGCGAAACTGTCCTGTTGTCCGGTAAAATCCTGACAGGTCGTGATGCTGCCCATAAGCGTATTCAGGAAATGCTGAACAGCGGACAGGGCCTGCCTGATGGTGTGGATTTCAATAACCGCTTCATTTATTACGTAGGTCCTGTGGATGCAGTGGGCGACGAAGCTGTGGGACCGGCCGGCCCGACAACGTCCACCCGCATGGATAAGTTCACCGACATGATGCTGGCTGAAACCGGCCTGATTGGCATGATAGGTAAAGCAGAGCGCGGTCCTGTGGCTATTGAGTCAATTAAAAATCATAAAGCAGTGTATTTAATGGCAGTGGGTGGCGCGGCGTACCTGGTGGCGAAAGCGATCAAGAAATCGCGCGTTGTGGCCTTTGAAGACCTGGGCATGGAAGCTATCTATGAATTTGAAGTGCAGGATATGCCTGTCACGGTCGCCGTCGATTCAGACGGTGTGAATGCGCACCAGACCGGCCCTGATATCTGGAAAGTCAAAATTGCTGAAATGGATGCGTAACACGCTTGCAGTGTTATCTGCTGAAATACTTTGCAATAAAAAGGAGCCGTTTGGCTCCTTTTTTTGCACTGGTTTAACCTTTGATTAAGGAAGTAAGCAATAAAATGACGTTCTTTTTTGCTATGTTAACGCGTAGCTAAATACAAAATGTTGAATAAATCAGACCTATTGAATTGGAGAGGCATTGAATGAGGTTCACTCTGCTGGTCCTGGCTCTGTCGGTGAGCATGCTCACCGGTTGCCGTGAGGAAACAAAATCTGTGCCCGAACCTGTATCCCGACCGGTTAAATTGTTAACTGTTGATGTCGGTGACAGTCAGAGTTACCGGACATTTCCTGCCCAGGTGGAAGCCGGCGATAAAGCGGTGCTGGCATTCCGGGTATCGGGAGTTTTGGAAAGTGTGGATGTACGCGATGGCGAAGAGGTGAAAAAAGGCCAGCGTCTGGCGAAGCTGAAAACTGATGAGCTGACCTTGCTGGTTGAACAGGCCAAAGCCAATTACAACCTTGCTCAGGTTCAGTACAAACGGAATGCAGAATTGCTGAAAACCAATGTGGTGTCCGAACTGGATTTTGACCAGTCAACGGCAGCCAGAAATCAGGCCAAAGCAGAATTGGACAAACAGGAAGCAAACCTGAAATACGCCACCCTGATTGCGCCATACGATGGGGTTGTCTCTATTTCAATGGCCAACAATTATGAGTATGTCTCAGCGAAGCAGCCTATGATGCATATTCAGAGCGAAGGGTTGCTTAATGTCAGTTTCCAGTTACCCCAGCAACTGCTTAACCGTATGCGATCCGGCGATGATCGCTCTGCTCAGGTGATCTTCGATACCATCCCGGATCAGGTGTTCCTGGCTAACCTGAAGGAAATTGACACCGAAGCCGACACTAAAACCTCCAGTTACCAGGTCACACTTACCATGGAAAAACCCGTTGATCAAAACCTGCTTCCCGGCATGGCAGCGCAAGTGAAAATTGCGTTACCGCAAACAGGTGCCGGTTCATTACCAGCGCGGGCGATTGTGAGGGAAAACGGCAGTACTTATGTATGGCAGGTGGCAGAAGGTGGCAAAGTCAGCAAAGTTGAAGTGGTGCTGGATGAACAATCCCGTGTAGTCAGTGGATTAGAAGACGGAGTGGTTATTGTGGCGTCTGGTGTGACTGAGCTGAAAGAAGGCCAGATTGTACGTGAATGGGTGAAGGAGCGGGGTCTCTGAGATGAAAAGAACCTTATTACGTTCAGCTTTCTGGGTATTGCCGTGGTTACTCTTTGGTTGTGGTCAGGAGTTGCAGTCTGAGTCAAAGGCTTCACAGTCTGTGAGTGTCCATCAGGTTGGACTGGAACAAAGTTCACCGATTTTATCTTTCCCGGCTGTCGCTGCTGCTGCAGATAAATCTGTGTTGTCTTTCCGTCTGTCCGGTGAAGTGATCAAGGTCAACGTGAAGCCAGGCGAGTTTGTGAAAAAAGGCCAGTTGCTGGCGCAACTTGATCCGACTGATTACCAGCTGACAGTCAATGATGCGCAGGCGAAATTCAGTCTGGCGGACAGTCAGTATCGCCGCTCGGCAAAATTGGTTAAGCAGGGATATCTGGCCCAGTCGCAGTTCGATGAACTGGCTGCTCAAAGGCAAATTGCGCTGGCAAAGCTCAATCTTGCCAAGTTGCGTCTGACCTTTACGACATTACACGCCCCTTTCAGCGGGGTGATTTCTCGTGTGCCTGTTGAGCAGTTTGAAAATGTCCAGGTGGGCGAGGCTGTCATGAATATCCATAGCGCGACTGACGTGGATATCCTGATCCAGGCTCCGGACATGATTTATTCAAAAAACACCGCCAGACAAGTGCATCATAAGCAGCCAGGAATAAAAGTCACGCTGGATGACGGGACAGAATACACGGCGCATCTGAAAGAGTTTACGACAGAGCCGGATCCAGAGCTGGGCTCTTTCAAGGTGACACTCACTATGCCTATGCCGACAGAGCAGTTCATTCTTGATGGCACTTCGGTTGAGGTAAAAGTGGACGGACAAAAAATGCAGATTTATCGCTCGGATGAAGCGGTGATCCCGCTCAGTGCCGTGTTCAATGAAGATGGCGATGCTATCAACCCTGCCAATAAATTCGTGTGGATAGTCAATGATGGTAATACAGTGACAAAGCGCCAGATTGTGACAGATAAAGTCGTCCCGGATGGTGTGCGTATTGTGTCCGGATTACAGGAAGGCGACGTGATTGTGACTGAAGGCGTTAATCGCCTCCGTGATGGTCAGCATGTGACTGTTGTGGATCAGGAGGCAGCCAAATAATGAAACAGGATATAGCTACATACTTTATTAAAAATAAAGTCATCAGCTGGATGCTGACCCTGATCTTTCTGATCGGCGGGACAATGGCATTTCTGGAATTAGGCCGACTGGAAGACCCTGAATTCACGATCAAAGATGCCATGGTGGTGACTTCGTATCCTGGTGCGACAGCACAGCAGGTTGAGGAAGAGGTGACCTATCCGATAGAGAAAGCCATCGGCCAGCTCCCTTACGTGGATGAAGTGAACTCCATTTCAAGCCGGGATCTGTCTCAGATCACAGTGACCATGAAAAATAATTATGGTCCGGACGATCTGCCGCAGATCTGGGATGAACTGCGCCGTAAGGTTAATGACCTGAAACCCAGCCTGCCACCCGGTGTCGGCACCCCAAAAGTGGTGGATGACTTTGGTGATGTGTACGGTATTCTGCTGGCTGTGACCGGGGAGGGCTATACCTACCGTGAGTTAAACGATTATGTGGATTACCTTCGCCGGGAGCTGGAGCTGGTCGATGGTGTGGGTAAAGTACAGGTCACGGGCACGCAGCAGGAGCAGGTATTTATCGAAATCTCCATGCAGCGGCTCAGTAATCTGGGTATCTCACCGCAGACGATTTATGGCACCTTGCAGCAGCAGAATCTGGTGACCAGCGCCGGCGCCATTCGCGTCGGGGATGAATATATCCGTGTTCAGACCACAGGTGAATTCCAGAATGTGGATGCGCTGGGCGATCTGATCATCAAAGATTCCGGCTCTCAGGGGCTGATTTACCTCAGAGATGTCGCCACGATTGAACGCGGATTCAAGGAAGTCCCGGATAACCTGGTCAGCTATAACGGTAAGCAAGCCTTGAACCTGGGGATCTCTTTTGTTTCCGGTATCAATGTGGTCGAAGGCGGTAAGCGTGTAATGAGCCGCCTGGCTGAACTGAAAGTGCAGCAGCCGGTGGGCATAGATATCGGCGTGGTGTACAGCCAGCCGACAGAAGTGGATAAATCGGTCAGCGGTTTTGTGGTGAGCCTGGGCCAGGCCGTTGTGATTGTTATTGTTGTTCTGCTGTTCTTCATGGGATTGCGATCCGGTCTTCTTATCGGACTGATTCTGCTGTTAACCGTGCTTGCCACCTTTGTGTTTATGAAATGGATGGCTATCGACTTGCAGCGCATTTCACTGGGGGCGCTGGTCATTGCCCTGGGGATGCTGGTTGATAATGCCATTGTGGTGGTTGAAGGCATACTGATTGGTTTGCAGAAAGGGCGAACCCGACTGCAGGCGGCGTCTGACATAGTCACACAAACGAAGTGGCCGCTCCTGGGCGCGACCGTAATTGCTGTCATGGCGTTTGCGCCCATCGGTTTATCGCAGGATTCGACCGGTGAGTACACCCGTACTTTGTTTACCGTACTGCTTATTTCTCTGATGCTGAGCTGGTTTACGGCGATTTCTCTTACGCCTTTCTTCGCTGATCTGTTCTTTAAATCGCAAAAAGAGGCTGAAAGTGACGAAGAAAATGACGACCCGTACAAAGGCAAGTTTTTTGTCTTGTACCGACAGTTCCTTGAGCTTTGTATGCGGCGCGCCTGGCTGACTGTGATATCGCTGGTGGTCATGCTGGGGGTGAGCCTGTACGGCTTCACACTGATTAAGCAATCTTTCTTCCCCGCTTCAACGTCGCCTATGTTCATGGTGGATATCTGGTTGCCAGAAGGGACAGATATCCGGGCGACGAATGATGCGCTGAAACAACTGCAGCAGCAAATTGAGCAAGATGACAGTATTGATTATGTCAGCACCAGTGCGGGTAAAGGCTCGCAGCGCTTTATGCTGACCTATTCACCCGAAAAAAGTTATGCCGCATACGGTGAGCTGATTATTCGGGTGAAGCAGTTTGATGATGTGTTGCCGGCTATGTCTCAGGTTCAGGAGATCATTGGCAAAGGTTTCCCGAATGTCGAATACAAGCTCAAGCAAATCATGCTTGGCCCGTCTTCTGGCGCCAAAATTGAAGCCCGCCTGATCGGCCCCGATCCGACTGTGCTTCGCGGTCTGGCCAAAGAAGTCACTGATATCATGCGGGCTGATGCAGGCACAGCCAACATACGTCATGACTGGCGAGAGCGCACCAAAGTGCTGGAGCCGGTCTTCAATGAAAGTCAGGCCCGCCGTTACGGTATCACCAAAAAAGATGTCGATGATCTGCTGCAAATGGCGTTTTCCGGCCTGTCGGTAGGTATCTACCGCGAGGGTACTACCCTGATGCCGATTGTTGCCCGACTGCCGGAGCAGGAGCGTGTTGATATCAGTACCATTGAAGGTATGAAAATCTGGAGTCCGGCGGTACAGGGCTATGTGCCATTGCAGCAAGTGGTCTCGGTTGTGAATCTGCGCTGGGAAGATCCGCTCATCGCGCGTAAAGACAGAAAGCGGGTACTGACAGTCATGGCTGACCCCGATCCGCTTGGGGATGAAACTGCCGCGACGGTGCAAAAGCGAATTCAGCCAGCGATTGATTCACTGGACCTGCCACCGGGCTATGCGCTGGAGTGGGGCGGGGAATACGAGTCATCCGGCGATGCGAAAGCGTCGTTGTTCAGCTCGATGCCAATGGGCTACCTGATGATGTTCCTGATCACTATCTTCCTGTTTAACAAGGTGAAGGAAGCGCTGATTGTGTGGGCGACTGTGCCGTTGGCGGTGATTGGGGTGGCTTCCGGCCTGTTGTTGCTGAACACCCCGTTTGGCTTTATGGCGCTGCTGGGCTTTTTGAGCTTGTCAGGCATGCTGGTGAAAAACGGTATCGTGCTGTTGGATCAGATCGAAATCGAAATCAGCAGTGGCAAAGACAAATACCAGGCGGTGGTAGATGCCGCCGTCAGCCGGGTTCGTCCAGTCTGTATGGCAGCGATCACCACTATTTTGGGTATGATTCCGCTCTTGCCGGATGTGTTCTTTAAGCCGATGGCAGTAACCATCATGTTCGGCCTGGGCTTTGCGACCATACTGACTCTGATTGTGGTGCCTGTGCTGTATCGTTTATTCCACAGCGTCCCGTTGCCGGGCCGTGAGGGCTAAACCAGAGAATCAGCCTGGTTAGTACTTTCATGCTGATTCTTTCAACACCACCACCTGCCGTCCTCTCCGCATTCGCGGGGCGGACGGTGGTAAAGAGGGTGTTATGACACCGACTCACGGGTGGTGCTGCTCTGTGCCAGCATACGCTTGGTAATAACCGGATAAACAATCAGAGAAAACAGAATCATGCTGATTGCCATCGTCAGAAACAAAGGCTTGTAGCTGAAGTCTGCCGGCAGCATCAGGATCAGGGCAATGGATACCGCACCGCGTGCACCTGAGAAATTCAGCAACCAGAAATCAAGCCGCGACAGTTTTTTCGAATCTATACGCAGGACAGGCAGCATCAGCCAAAGCGAAATAAACCGCGCCGAAAAAAGCAGCACTATGGATAACAGTATGATAACGGCGGACAGGGTATCGGGAGATAGCAGGGTAAACACGCTGGAACCGAGCAGGAAGAAAAGCATCGCGTTGGCAACATAATCCAGATACTCCCAGATCTCCTGATGCGCAAGATGATTGGCATCATCCTGATAAGGCTTGTAACCGTAAGCCAGTGCCGCGGCAAACACGGCCAGAATTCCGGAAAAATACATTTCTTCTGCCAGCACAAAACTGCCATATGCCAATGCCAGCGTGATATTGGTTGTTAAGGTGTAATGCCGCTCATGCAGTAAAGTCAGCAGCCAGCGAGCGCCACGCCCGAGCACTGCACCGACAGCCAAAGCCCCCGCCACATGTGACACTAAACTCAGGCTGCTGCTTGTCAAATCAAATTCAGTACCGCTGAAAATCACTATCGAAAGAATACTGGCGACAGTGACCACAAAACCGTCGTTCAGTATGGACTCCCCTTCAATCAGCAGTTTCTGGTTTTCGGTCACGCTCTGGTTATCTTTGAATAAGGCGCTGATGGCCAAAGGGTCGGTGGCGGAAATGATGACCCCGAACAATAAAGCAGGCATGAAGGGCACCCCGAGCAGCCAGTGTATGGCGGCCGCAATCACAAACATGCTGATCAATATGCCTAAGGAGCCGGCCAGCGACGCAGGAATCAGCACCTGCCTGAAATGAAACAGGCAAATACACTGGGTGGATGAAAATACCAGCAGCGGCACGAAAAGATACAGCACAACATGCGGCTCCAGTACCAGATCTGGCAAATTGGAATCTGGCATGGCGGAAACCGCGCCGTAGATCAGTCCCAGCAGGAGGATCCAGGTAATGTCTGAAAACAGCCGCCAGCGGTGAGAAAAGAAAAAGATGGCGTTCAGGGCGACCCAGCCCAGTACGGCGAAAATGACAAGTGAAGGGATAGATTCATAACCAGTCACAGACACCTCTCCAAAAAAGTGATTGTTTTTTATACTTTAATCGTGCTGGAGAATGAAGCAAGCGGATTGTTTGAAGTGAGAACAGATTGGATGAGAATAAGGCTCCGATGCAGGAGCCTTATTTCGATGGCGTAGCAGGTTACTGAGCCACTTTCCAGCTGATTTGTTCACCGGCCCGGATAGGCACAACCTGATCGGCGCCGAATTCCATGGTGTCCGGCACCGCCCAGCTTTGTTTGGTCAGGGTGATAGTGTCGTGATTGCGAGGCAGGCCGTAGAAGTCAGGACCATTGTGGCTGGCAAAACCTTCCAGTTTGTCGAGTGCGCCTGCCAGCTCGAAAACTTCTGCGTACAGCTCAATGGCAGCATGTGCTGTATAAGAGCCGGCACAGCCACAGGCGGCTTCTTTTTGGCCTTTCGCATGCGGTGCTGAATCTGTGCCCAGGAAAAATTTGTTGCTGCCACTGGTTGCTGCTGCAATCAGTGCTTCCTGATGGGTGTTGCGCTTTAAAATAGGCAGGCAGTAAAAGTGCGGACGGATGCCACCTGCCAGCATATGGTTACGGTTATACAGCAAATGGTGGGCGGTAATCGTTGCGCCCACGTTTGGCCCGGCATTGTTGACAAAGTCGACCGCATCTTTGGTGGTAATGTGTTCAAGCACCACTTTCAGGTTTGGCATGGCAGCGACGATAGGTGCCAGTACAGTTTCAAGAAAGACTTTTTCGCGGTCAAAAATATCCACATCGTGCTTAGTCACTTCGCCATGAATCAGCAGCGGCATGCCCAGTTCCTGCATGGCTTCCATGGTGGGCAGCAGCTTGTTGATGTCAGTGACGCCTGAATCAGAGTTCGTGGTTGCTCCGGCAGGGTAGAGCTTTGCCGCGTACACATGACCGCTGGCCTTGGCTTTGCGAATCTCGTCAGGTGTTGTGTTATCGGTGAGGTATAGCACCATCAAAGGAGAGAATGTTTCACTTGGCTGAGCAGCCAGAATGCGATCACGGTAAGCAAGAGCGGCAGAGGTATCGGTAACGGGAGGAACAAGGTTAGGCATGATGATAGCCCGCCCCATATAACGGCTGATGTCCCGAACCGTATCCTTCAGTACATCGCCATCGCGCAAGTGTACGTGCCAGTCGTCCGGACGTGTGATAGTGATCGACGTCATAATAGCTCCCTCCAAAAAATTCGCCCGATTCTAAAAGTATGGCGTGACTAAGTAAAGCCGTATTCCCTAATTACCTGACCAAACCGCAATCGTTTACATCATTTGCCTTGTCTGTGATGGTGGTGCGGTTATGCATCGTCTGATCTCACGAAACATTGATCGAAAACAATCACAGAATCTGGCTGAGTGGTAGCGTATATATATGCCCATGGTTTCAATAAAATTAAGTGCATTCCATTGGCAGTTCTTACCTTACCTACAAAAGACAGAGTATAAAATGGCATCTATAACCAGAACACAAGATATTACGCCGCTAAAAGACAGCCCGTTTTGTGTATTAGTGAATGATATTGAGGTGAAAGCCGTACCCGGTGAAAGTGTCTTGAGCACACTATTAGCCAGTGAGTTCAGGCGTTTGATGAAAAACGATTTTGGCGCATCTTCAGGGGCTTTTTGCGGTATGGGCGTTTGCCATTGCTGCCTGGTCGAAATTAATGGGCGTCATAAGCAGCGTGCCTGCCAGACACTTGTCCAGCCCAACATGACAATCCGCACCTGTCGCAATCGGGTTATCGAAGGGGACAGCAAACATGTCTGAGAATATCGTGATTGTCGGTGCCGGCCCTTCTGGTATGTCGATAGCAACTACTTTGTCGGCATTTGGTATACGGTCAACAGTCATTGACGAGTCGCCAAAAGCCGGCGGTGTTATCTATCGCGGACCCTGGCGGGCAACACAAGCCATGCCGCATCTGGATGAAAGCCTGCAGAAGAACATAACGTTACAGCAGGCCCTAGTGACGGAGCACCAGCACAATATCGAATTTCTGACCGAAACGCGGGTACTTGGCCCGTTAGCCGGCAGCCAACTGCTGCTGTCCCACCATGGCAGGCTTTCTGCTCAGGATTTTGACTATTTGTTTCTGGCGACGGGCTGTCAGGAACGGAGTATTCCTTTTCCGGGTTGGCAGTTACCGGGTGTGATGCTGGCTGGTGGCATCCAGCTACAGCTCAAGAGCGGACTGGTCCTCCCTGGTCGGCAGGCGGTAATCACAGGGACAGGCCCGTTATTGGTACTGCTTGCCTGTCAGCTTCTCCGCTCAGGAGTCGAAGTGAAAGGTGTTTATGACGCCGCATCTTTCAGTGAGATGAGTAAGGAGGTGGTCGCGTTGCTTAATCGTCCGCAGATAGCACTGGAAGGTCTGTCGCTGCTTGCTTATCTCAGGTTGCATCAAGTACCGGTGAACTATGGCTGGGGGATAGTGAAAGCGGAAGGCAGTGTCAGTCTGGATCGTGTGGCCGTAGCACCCTATAACAGCAACTGGGAAGCTGATCGGCAGAAAATGCAATGGATAGAGGCCGATTTACTGGGCGTGGGTTACGGCTTTGTGTCCCGGTCCCAGCTGGCTCAGTTAATGGATCTTGAGGTAAGAGTGGATGAATTCAGCGGACTGATTCCGGTAACAGATACATATCAGCGCAGTAGCCGCCCGAATATTTTTTGTGCCGGTGACTCTGCCCGTTTTGCCGGGGCGGATGTCGCCATTGTGGAAGGTCAGATTGCGGCTCTGGCATTGGCGGCAGAGTTGTACCCGGACAAAGTGGCCGATGTAGCGGAACGCCTCTCTGACCTGCAGAAGACGCTCAAGCGTTTGTACCGTTTTCGTGGCGCTTTTGACCGCGTTAATCAGCGTAAAAAAGGGCTGTTGAACCTGCCCGACGCCGAGACTGTGATTTGTCGCTGCGAGCAGGTAAAGCGTTCTGATATAGACAAAGCGATTGCCAATGGCTGCCGGGATAGCATAAGCCTGAAAATGCGTACTCGTGTCACCATGGGAGACTGTCAGGGGAAAACCTGTAGTCATTATTGCTATGACAGGCTAGCAAATGAAGGCTTTCACCGTGAACAGGGCCAGTTTCGAGTCAGATTCCCATTAGATCCCATCCCTTTTGCTGCCATGGAGAACGAATAATGAAGCACTATGATGTGGTAATCTGCGGTGGCGGAGTTATCGGCAGTGCGGTGGCCTTCGCGTTGAGCCGTAACCGGGATCTGAATATTGCGCTGGTCGATTTCAAAAAACCGGGCAATGCGTCCCGCGCCTCTGCCGGCGGATTGTGGGCAATGGGCGAATCAACGGGGTTGGGGTGCGGGGTCATTCTGTTTAAGACGCTGTCAAAACAACTCCAGGAAGGGGCGGACGTATCGGGTGCTTCAGCCATGAAGCCGCATATCATGCCTAAGCCTTTTTTTGACCTGGCGATGATGTCAAATGCTATGTATCCGGCTTTAAATCAGGAGCTGCTGGAGAAACACGGTGTTGATATGAAATTTGAAAAAACAGGGCTGAAGTTCGTTCTGTTTGATCAATACGATCGTATTTATGCTGAACATATTGCGGCTGCTGTGCCAGATCGCCAGCAACACATTCGCTGGCTTGATAAAGCCACGTTACTGGAAGAAGAGCCGAATATAGCACCGGATGCCATTGGCGCAATGGAGTTCGATACCGACCACCAGATCAACCCTTATCGTCTGAACGATGCTTATGTCGAAGCCGCGCGCCAGAACGGGGTGGATTTGTACCTTAATACCTCGATCACAGCGATTGAGCGACAGGGTAACCGTGTAACGGGCGTGCAGACGTCCCGGGGTAAATTAAGCACCGGTATGGTCATTAATGCAGGTGGGGCATGGGCTGAGCAGATCAACGTGTGGGCGACGGGCATGCAGATGCCAGTTTTCCCGGTAAAAGGACAGGTGCTGGTGTCTGAAAGGTTGCCCAAAATACTCAATAGCTGCATTACCACCAGTGACTGTTATATTGCGCAGAAAGACAATGGCGAGATCCTGATTGGTTCAACCACTGAAGAGTGTGGCTATGACACCCGCACAGATTTGAACCAGCTTAAATCATTGGCCCAGGGCGCGATGAAGACGATTCCTCAGTTGCGCGACATGAATATTAAACGCTGCTGGGCCGGATTGCGTCCCGGTTCCCCGGACGAGTTGCCCATTCTGGGGCCAGTACCCGGTATTGAGGGTTATCTGACGGCTTGCGGTCATTTCAGAACAGGTATGCTGACCTCTGCGATTACCGGTAAGTTGTTGAATGAACTGGTACGTGGCGAACCAACCAGTGTGGATATCAGCCCATTTCTGTACGAGCGTTTTTTGCACGGTAATGTTGAAAAGGCTGGTGCAGCCTATTCAGCTACAGCGGGCTCAACTTCTGTGAACAGGATACCCAGTTCATGACCGTTCCCGAAATGGACAGCAAGGGTGGTGCTGTGCAACTACAGCGCTTTCGAATCAATGCAATCACAACAGGTGATTTCCCTTGAATCTTAGGAGTTTCTGCGGCTAAATTCAGATTATTTCGACATTAGATTCAGATAATGGAACCTTTACCATACTTAAGAGATATTCAGCTGAAACGAGAGAAAATTGACTCTTTTAGCCATTATCCGTTTTGTATTCCGGCAGTAAAAGGCCTGGATAAAATCGACTTCAGTCCGGAGGTCACTATTTTTGTTGGTGAAAATGGCAGCGGTAAATCAACTTTACTGGAAGCTATTGCTGTCGGTATGGGGTTCAACGCAGAGGGGGGAACGAAGAATTTCAATTTTTCGACCCGAAGTACGCATTCTGAATTGTATAAGTCTATCCGTTACAACAAGTCGTTCAGGCGTTATAAGGACGGTTTTTTTCTCCGGGCTGAAAGTTTTTACAATGTCTCGACCCATATTGATGAACTGGACGAAGCACCAGGTTTCGGGCCGCCTGTGATTGATTCATACGGCGGTGTTTCCTTTCATCAACTGTCGCATGGCGAGTCATTTCTGTCATTAATGGTCGAGCGGTTTGGCGGTAAGGGCTTATATATACTGGACGAGCCTGAAGCCGCTTTATCTCCTATGCGCCAACTCTCTGTGCTCAGTCGAATGCATCAGCTGGTTCAGGATCAATCACAATTCATTATTGCTACCCATTCTCCCATGATCATGGCGTACCCCGGCGCTCTGATTTATCAGATTGGCCCGTCCGGCATTCACCCGGTGAAATATGAAGAGACGGAACACTACGCGATTACGAAAGCTTTTCTGAATAACCCCCAACCCATGCTTGATGAGCTGTTTGTCGATTAACGAATTGCCAATTATAAGGACAGTCACGTTAATGTGTTTGGGGACAGGGATTGCAAGGACAGACATGTGGATTACAAGGACAGACACCTTAAAGAAAGTGCAAGCAAGGACAGTCATACAAAATGTAAAGCCATCAGGCTCTTCACTGAATTTGGTGAGTTGCTTATAAAACGCTGTTAAAAGTACCGATTTACAGCGTGCTGGAATGCAAAGTGAGATTTTATACCTCTGGCATGATTTCCAGGCGAGCAGTAGCATACGAATGTATCGCTGGTGAGGAGCTGTTTGCTGTGAATGGGTTAAGGGATCTGTAAACCGGTACACCGTTGCCGGTTCAATTTCGGCAAAACAGCTTGAATTGACGAGGTGGTGCCAATGAGGGTGCCTGTTGCTATCTTGGTGCAGATATTCAACCATGAAGCTGTATTAAAACCGAGCCGTTCAAGGATGGGATGCTGGGTTGAGCGGATATGGTGATGTTTTCCTTCTCTGATTTGCCGTCCGGTCCACTCAACCAGTTCAATATAATCGAACAGGTGAAAAGGCAGTCCTTCTGGCATATTGCTGCGCGGATTGCCCGCGAAGGGAAAAAGATTGGGCGCCGTTGCTTCGTTCTTTTGAAGCGATTTAATGCGCGCTTTAACGGAAGTGTAGGCGGAGGTTTCCGGTGTCTCCGAGATACCGGCCCGGATCGGATTTAAATCGACGTACGCCATGGCGGCAGCTAAAGCATTGTCATCCAGCAATGCCTGGCTTTTGAAGCGGCCTTCCCAAAAATGGCCAGTGCAGTCGTCTTCCTGATTGGCTTTGCTGGCAATGTACTGATTGAGCAGGCGCATGAACCAGCTGATGGAACAAAGCCGCTCGCGCCAGGTTTTGATGAGGGTTAAGCAAGCAGTCTGTTCGGCCTCGGATAAAGCCTCGTGCTTCAAAAAATGCTGAATCAGCACAGGGGCGCGATGTAAGGTGAGCCAGCGCTCAATAACTTCATGGTTCGAGAGGCGGTGGGCCTGCTCCTTGTTGATATGCAGAACGACATGGTAGTGATTGCTCATAATGGCGTAGGCGCAAACATCCACACAAAAGACACTGGCAATCCGTTTTAACCGCTTCTCAACCCATCCCCGCCGGTGTTCATAGCTGGTCTGGGTCAGTTCATCGTAGCCGCAAAGAAAGGAGCGGCGAACACAGCGGGAAACACAATGGTAGTAAGGCGTAGCTTCTATACTGATAAGTTGGCTGCGTGCTGTCGTCATTGGGAGTCACAATAATTGAACTGGATAAATATACAGTATACGTCTGTGCTGGCCGAAAAAAGGAGCAAATCACGAAGTGGGGATCTGGGTCAGAATCTCATGAAATTGATGAAGTTGTTTTTTTCTTCAGGTGTCTTCCTTGCAAGCATGGTATGTCTGTCCTTGTACGACTGTTGACCTGTCTGTCCCGGTACATCCCCCGATGGTCCTCAATGCTGGCTGGTCATCTATTTCGGTAAACCCGTGCGAATTAGCGTATTATGTCGTCACTGTATTTGCTGAAGACATTCATGACCATTCCAATAAAAAACATCGCTGTCCCTGAGGTTTCTTGCTCTACTTGTCAGGCTTGCTGTTGCCGCTTAGAAGTCATGATCATTACTGACACTGGCGTTCCAGAACAACACATTGCCACTGATGAATGGGGCGGTGAAACCATGTTACGTCTGGCTGATGGTTGGTGTTCGGCGCTAAACCGGGAAACTTTTATGTGTACCATCTATGAAAACCGGCCTTGGATTTGCCGGGAATTCGAAATGGGCTCGTACGAATGTCGGGATGAAAGAGCAGATTTAGCGTGATTATTGGGGATCAATCACGGTTCAGAAGCACAGCGTCTGTATATCCAAAGCGCCTACGGCAGTTGGATACAGTATAGATCGAGGCAAATAGACGCCTTTAAAGCGAGGCCAATATGGGTTTTGGACACCAAAGTTGGCCTCTGGGGTAACGGAGCAGCTTTATAGCAACTGCCGCCGATAAGCCAATCAAATGAACATCACTCTCAATTAACGTGAATGATGCCCGTCAGAGTCAGATTTTCACACAAGCGAAAAGGGCATTGCCTGATCTGTTATCCCAAGGGATGATTTTCTCATAGTCATGCTCAAAGACATGAACTTCAAAGTAGGGCTGCAGTATGTCTTTTAATTCATTGATAGTGACAGCAACCATGGGGTGTTCGTCATGCCATTGATGGGTTTCTTCAGCCGTGCTTCTTTCGATGCTGAGCTTTAACGACTGTTTTTCGCCGTCGCCACAATAATGCCAGCCCGAGTGGAAAGTGAACTGGCTGCCGTCGTGTTGGGCAGTGTGCCTGACAAATAAATCGTTATTGATTTTATCTTTGTCGACCACGTTAAAGCAGAACATCCCCTGATCGCCTAATGCACTGTGCACGCTGGCGATACAGTCTTTCAATTTTTCAATGCCATCGCTGTAATGGATGGAATACAGGAAACAGGTGATCAAGTCGACTGGGGACGTAATGTTGAAATCACTCATGTTTTGCAAAGTGAACTGTGCTTCCGGGCAACGCGTGGAGGCAATATCCAGCATCGGCTGATTGATATCCAGTCCGCTGCTCTGATAGCCATAATCAATGAAATGACGAACATGCGGCCCTGTCCCGCAGGCCAGATCAAGATGGGTATTTCCGTTGTTACCGAACAATTGATGGAGCCGACGAATACAGTGGCTTTGGGCCTGGTAATCGATATCGACACACATTAAGTCGTAATAGCCTGAAAGGTCTGTGTAAAGGGCGTTGGCGGACATAGTTGCCTGGTAGACTGAGCTGAAATTTTTGGGTGGCGCATAGTAAACCAATCTGCCGCAATTGCGAAGCAGATAAAAGTATCAGTAACTGAGCTTGTCGCTGGCTATGACGGGACAGACACGGTTATGACGAAAAGGGTGTTGGCGGGACAGACACTATGATTAAGGCCAGAAACTCGTTCTGGCCTATTGAGTGTTATTGTATTGATCAGAGGGTAAATCGCTGAACCAGGGCGTTTTGCTCTTTGGCCTGGTGATCCAATTTCAGGCTGGCACTGGTGACGCTTTCCATCGCCGCAAGGTTGGCATCGGCAATTTCGCTGATGTCTTCCAGGCTACGGGCAATACTGGCAGTGGTGCTGCGTTGTTCTTCGGTGGCTTGTACTATCTGGCTGCTCATATCGCTGATTTCAATAATGATGGCTTCAATTTCTTCCATCGCGCTGCTGGCTTCTGACGTCTGGTTGACGCTGTCTTCCATTTCGTTAACGCAGCTCTCAATCACCTGAACAGCCTGGCTCGAGCTGGATTGCAGCTCTTGAATCATAGATTCAATCTCGCCCGTTGAGGCGGTAGTTCGCTGAGCAAGAATGCGCACTTCATCAGCAACCACCGCAAACCCCCGCCCTTGCTCACCGGCGCGTGCGGCCTCAATAGCCGCATTCAGTGCCAGCAGGTTAGTCTGATCGGCAATAGTGCGAATCACATCCAGGATACTGCCGATATTACTGCTCATTTGCTGAAGCTGGTTCACCGCTTGCACCGACTGATCCAATTGCTCAGACAGTTGATGGGTGGTGGAAATATTACGGCCCATGACTCCACGGCCCGTTGCCGCGGCCGACTCGACATTTTTCACTTTATCGAGAGTGTGCTGAGCACTTTGGGTCACCTGAGCCACAGAATGCTCCATCTCTGTCATTGCTGTTGCTACGGACGCGGTTTGCTGGCGTTGTTCGTTCAGACGATCTTTGGCGTCAGCTGTGGTGGTCTGGTTCTGGGTGGCGACTTCAGTCAGCTCGGCAGAGGCATCGCTCAACTGGCTCAGCAATTGCTGCAGATGGTCAGCCAGCGTATTGATGTGATGGCTCAGTTGACCGAACTCAGCGTATTTGTTGTCAGTAATGCGCTTTGTCATATCGCCTGCTGTCAGTGCTTCCAGTGTGGTCAGCGTGGAAGCCAGCGGTTGTCTGACATTACGTGCCAGGAACCAGCCGATAACAACGGCCAGAAACGCGGCCAGACTGCCTAGCAGAACGGTATTTCGGACGCCCGTCTGGTAAGACTCACCTGCCTGAGCGATGGCCATATTCATGTCATCTCTTGCCTGGCTGCGGAAGCTTTCAAGCAAAGAGTTAGCATTGTTAATTTCTGCCGCCAGATTACTGATACTGGTATAGAGGCGTTCCTGGGCCTGAATATAGTTAAAATGCACATCCAGCACACCACCTGACTGACCTATGTCCTGATTGTATTGGTCAATCGACGAGTCAAAAGTCCGCTTGAGATCGGGGATCATCGAGGTTAGTGTGCGGTAAGAATTGCTGAGATGGTTAACCAGGCGCTTATTGTTTTTTATCGCTTCATTAATTTTTTCAACATCACTGGATGCCAGAGCATCAGATGTAATGGCTTCTGTCTGGCTGAGTTTGTCGAAGTAACTTTTTGCCAGCATCAGCTCAGACACCCGGCTGCGATCGGCAATCACATCTTTCATCCGCACATTGAGGTCGCGATGCAACTGCTGAAAGCGGCGGATGGATTGCTGACGAGCTTCATTGGCGGCTAACTGATCACGGTAGTTGCTCATGGCAACCTGGGCTTGGGTAAAGTATCTGCCTTCTAATGCTGTCAAGGCTTCCAGCTGGCTGCTCAGCGAAGGGTAGTCTTTCGCGGTATCGACAAGGGTTGTCAGCGTTTGGCTGAAATGATCGTAAGATTCAGTAAACTGACTTTCATACTGCTGCATTCGGTTTTGATCATTGGTGGTCAGAAAATCTTTGAACACTTTGTCGGCGACCAGTAGTTCCACGTTGGCCTGACTGGAAATGGTGACTAACGGAACGGATTCGGTGTTTACCGACTCTAATTGCCCATAGATAGTTTTGGTTTCCATCAGCGTTAGTGTGCTGGTGGTTGCGAAGAGGCCGATCATCACGGCGAAACCTGCGTACATACGCCGGATGACAGAAGTCTGTTTTTTCATTGCACTATCGTCCCTAAAACATCCCAGGCCGGACACAGCCCGAGGATTTCCTTGCTTACCAGTGTGGTTTTTATTTTGAGTGTTATTATTTTGTTACTCATACATCGTTTGCTTCACGACGTAAAATAAGTGTGCCTCAAGCCGTGACCGTGTCATCAAAATATCACCGTAATTTGCTAGGCAGGCGTTTGATGAGGATAACCGGATACTCTCTGCACATACTTTGGCAGGTGTAACAAAATGAAGATTTTGCAGTGAAATAATCGCAGGAAAATTGGTTTAAAACGACGTTCAATATTGCTCTGATTACGCGACTCACGCATACTCGGCAATGGTAGAAATCAAAAGATGGAGAAAGTCATGGCAGAAGAAACTATCTTCAGCAAAATAATCCGTAAGGAAATCCCGGCTGATGTGGTGTATCAGGATGATCTGGTCACTGCATTTCGCGATATTAACCCCCGAGCTCCAAGCCATATCCTGATCATTCCTAACAAGCTGGTTCCAACGGTTAACCATGTTGAAGCGGAAGATGAAGCGATGATGGGGCGTTTGTTTACCGTGGCCCGCAAACTCGCAGAAGCGGAAGGTATTGCGGAAGACGGTTATCGCTTGATTGTGAACTGTAATCCTCACGGTGGGCAGGAAGTGTACCACATTCATATGCACCTGTTGGGTGGACGACCGCTCGGCCCGATGCTGGTTGGTTAAGACTGGCGAATCTTCATGGCCTGCTTTCCGCAGAGATTTGTGGGCAGCCAGATGACAAACAGGATCGAATGAAAAAACATTTCCGGCACAAAACTCTTGTCTTTTTTTGCGCTTTTATTCTCTCGGGCTGTGCCAATTTATCCGGGCACAGCCTGTTCAGCCATTACAGCGCCAGCACAAAATCGAGCAGACACGCTTTGTATCAAGGCCAGATTCAGGGCGCATTAGACAGTCTGCCTGATGAGCCGGCTGGGGCGATTCTCGACGGCATGGAGCGGGGCAGGCTGACGTTGCTGACCGGCGATTACACCGCCAGCTTTGCAGCATTGCAGAAATCGGACAACGCGGTTAAAGAGCAGCAAGATGCAGCCCGGATTCAGGTGTCTGAAGGGTTGAACCAGGCTGGATCATTGTTCACCAATGACAATATGATCAGCTACCAAGCCTCTGATTATGAACTGGGATTTTTGCATTTATATCTTGCGCTGAACTACATTCATAATCGGGACCTGAATGGCGCGCTGGTTGAAATGCGCAGAGCGAATCAGGTTCAGGAAGCGGCCAGACAGCAGCGTGAATCTGAGTTAGCCTCGGCAGAAAATCAGCTGCAAAAAGAGGGGCTGACAGACAATATCGGTTCAGTGCTCGCGCGTTACCCGAATGCCGGGCAGACACTGGCAGCGGTGCAGAACGGCTATTTATTCTATTTGTCAGGCATGCTGTATGAAGCGGACGGTAATCTGAATGATGCCTATATCGATTTCAAACGGGCGTTAGCGGTTGCTCCCGATAATCCCTATGTGGCAGAGGCGGTGCAAAGACTGGCTGAGCGGTTGAGTATGAAAGATGATCAGCAGCTGTTGGCCAAAAAGTATGGCCCCTGGCAATCACCTCAGTCAGGAACTGGTCGCCTGATTATTTTAGATGAACAGGGCGTGGTACAGGCTCCCGAAGGCTGGCGTTTGCCGCTTTGGCTCTATGACAGCCAGGGTCAGAGTGTGCTTTACAATCTGGCATTGCCTCATTACCCGCCGCGTCCGGCAGTATTGCCGGGTAAACTCAGTCTTAACAATCGGTTACTGGCTGCGCCGCCTTTGGTTAATGTTGACCAAATGGCGAAACAGAGCCTGAGCGAAACGCTGCCAGTGCGGGTATTGCGCCAAAGCCTGCGAGTGATTGCCAAAGAGCAGGTCAGACAGTCGGCGGCGCGAAACGGTGATGAAGTCGGTAATGTTTTGGCTAATATATTCAATACATTAACAGAGCAACCGGATACAAGAAGCTGGCAAACTCTGCCTGCTCGGGTTGCTTTGTACCAGGAAGACTTGCCTCCCGGCAGCCATCAAATTCAATGGCAGGGCAGGTCGGTGGATGCTGAGGTTAAATCAGGCCGTACCACTATGGTCTGGATTTCCCGACAGGGTCAGTCAATGAGTGGCTGGTCGGTGTTATTAGGAGGAAACTAATGAAATATTTTGCAGTACTACTGTTAACTGTGATGATGGCAGCCTGTGCGGATACCACAACCTCTGGTATCAGTATTGATAGCAGTAACCAGTATGTGGTTATTGCTAACCCTTATCTGGCCAACCAGATTGGGATAGAAAAAGCCATTGTCTCACGTCAGAATGGCTTGCTTCAGGCCGGTGTGCCGGTAAACAGCAAGTCAGATACTGATATTAAGCTGCAGTACCGTTTTTACTGGTACGATGCCAAAGGCTTGGAAGTCAGCGGTAGCGAAAGCCCATGGCGGCAGTTCGTACTGCATGGTAAAGACACAATGACAATCAAAGCCATGGCGAAGAGTGCGGATGTCACCAATTACCGTATTTATATCCGTGAAGCGACCAGTACATGGTAAGCAAGTTTAGTGGGCTGATTGTAATCACCTCATTATTCCAAGAATGATAAAAACCGATTAAGGGTTAGAAATGAAAAAACGCGTCATAGCTTTAGTGGGAATTGCTGCCCTGATGGGGGGGTGTGCAAAACAGGTAACTTATGGAGATGCTCAGGGGGTAGAAACCACGACTTCTGAATTCGGCTCGACAGACCTGCAAAAGATTGCGGAAAACATGACAGACAGCATGCTGGCATCGGGCTCAGTGGGCGCGATTACTGCCGGTAAGCGTCCTATCATAGTGGTGGACAGCATCAAAAATAAAACCAGCGAGCACATCGATACAGAATCTATTACCGATTCAATCAGCACGCGAATGCTCAACTCAGGTAAGTTCCGTTTTGTCGATATGACGCGTGTAGAAGCTGTTCGTAAGCAACTGAACTTCCAGAATAACGATGAACTGGTTAATCAAAGTACGGCGATTCAGTTTGGCAAGATGGTTGGCGCGGAATATATGATGTACGGCAACCTTGCCAGTATCGTGAAGCAATCAGGCAGCGATAAAGACGTGTATTATAAAATGACTATGCGCCTGATGGATCTGGAAACCGGCTTGATTGAGTGGGCGGATGAAACTGAAATCCGTAAGCAGGAAGCCAAACGCTTGCTGGGCTGGTAAGTGCCTGACTCATCGTTTATTCAGCCGGAAGAATGGCCATTCTCCCGCATTGCTGGTTTCGATGTGCTGAATGCCCGCCCTTTGGGGGGCGGGCTCAGTAACCGATGCTGGCAGCTTGTTCTGCACTCCTCTACCTCTTCTGATTCACACGCGGTCTGGCGTCCTGTCAGCCCGGCCAGCCAGGCATTTGGCGTTGACCGTCAGCAAGAATATCAGCTGTTGTCAGCGATTCAGCCTTGCCCGTTTGCCCCGCATCCAATTGCAGAAACGCCAGCCGGTATACTTGTGGAGTGGATAGCAGGAGAGGTTTGTACTCATTCCCCATCGCCAGCCGTGATGATGGCTTTGCAGGCCAAGATTCACCGGTTACCTTTGCCTGGCTGGCGTTTAGCCGTACGTCAGCGGGCTGAACAGTATCTTGCTGCCATCTCACCGGAGGATAACGGGGAAGAACTGGCATCAGTATGCGCACATTATTTCAGCCATATTCCTCAAAGTGGGTTTCCAGACACCTGTTGCCATCATGATCTGGGATTTTACAATCTCATTCAACGTCCGGGCGGAGAGTTGGCCGTGATTGACTGGGAGTATGCGGCGGCCGGTGACCCTATGCTGGATCTGGCGCTGACGGTTCAGGCCAACCAGCTTGAAGTTGTAACGGCTGCGCAGCACTACTGCCGTTATCAGGGGGGTGACCCGGAGCTTGTCTCAGAAGCTGTGCAGCAGTGGCTACCCTGGTGCGATTTCTTGGCTATGCTTTGGTATTATGCTGGCGCAAATTTGTGGCAGGATGACACCTATCGTATTGAGGCAAAAGCATTGTTAGCGAAATTGGCTGTTGCCTGATTGCTATCGCCGGGTAAACCTGTCAGACAGTTTCTGGAGGAAGTACGCGTGAGTCTAGCCTGTGCTCGTTGGTATCGTCCGTTACTGTTGTTGTGTGTATTGGCTTTTCTCTCGGGGTGTGCCGCCCGCCTTGCCTATAACACGATGAACTATTGGGTTCCCTGGTATCTGGATGATTATGTCAGCCTGACCCCGGCGCAGGCATCCCGGTTTGAAAGCGAGCTGTTACAGGCTCAGGCTGTGCACCGTCGTCAGGAATTGCCAAAACTGCATCAGCATATTCTTGAATTTCAGCAGGATCTGCAACGTCCGCTGACTTCAGAGCAAATAAGAAGTTACCACTATAGCTTTACGGCACTGGCAGAGCAGAGTGCTTCAGTTTTTACCCCTCCGGCGGCAAACCTGCTGCGATACCTGAGTAATATCCAGATTGATCAGATTAACAGTAAGATCAATAAGGAACTGGATGAACTTCGGGTCAAAAGAGATAAGTTAAGCCAGAAAGAGAAACTTCAGCGCTATACCACCAGATTTGAGAAATTCAGCAAGGAATGGATTGGTTCACTGACGGAAGAGCAACAAACCATTATTGAAGAACTGGCAAAGTACCAGTTGGATATTGAGCCGGTCTTTTTTTCTGCGCGTCGCGGGCTTTATCAGCAATGGCAGGCGCTATTGTCACAGCGTCACCGTCCGGAATTTGATGCCAGGTTCGAGAGGTTATTAAGAGATGTTGTCGGTCTTCGCTATGCGCCGGTACAGTCTCAATTAGACCAATACCTTCAGCGCCGATTTACCTTAATGGCGCAGCTGAATCAGAGTTTGTCTTCTTCTCAGCGCCAGTACCTGATGAATAAATTAACCGACACGCGCAAAGAAATCGCCGTATTAATCCAACAGTAACCATTATCAATGACCTGATTAACCGCTTTAAATTTGTGGTTAATGGTAAATGCCGTATAGTTATTAACCTCAATACGGACATTTTTCAGGAGTCGCTTCACTATGATCATTTATCTGCATGGTTTTGATTCCACCAGCCCTGGCAATCACGAAAAAGTGCTTCAGCTGCAATTTATCGATCCCGATGTTCGCGCAGTGACTTATAGTACACTTCATCCCAAACACGATATGCAACATTTGCTTAAAGAAGTGGATAAACTCATTGCTGCCAGCGATGATGCACATCCGTTGATATGTGGCGTAGGGCTGGGGGGTTACTGGGCTGAGCGTATCGGCTTTCTCTGTGGTATCAAGCAAGTAATCATTAACCCAAATTTACATCCTGAAACAAATATGCAGAAGAAAATAGACCGGCCGGAAGAGTACGAAGATATAGCAACAAAATGCGTGTCTGATTTCAGAGAAAAAAATATCGGGAAGTGCCTCTGTATACTTTCAACTAATGATGAAGTGTTAGATAATCGATCCATAAATAGAACATTGGACGCATATTACCAAGTGATCTGGGACGATACACAAACGCATAAATTCAAGAAAATCTCCCAGCACTTACAAGCAATAAAGCAATTTAAAGCAACCAATTGAGTATATGCCTCTCCCTCCGCAGACGGATTGAAACGATCCTCTGCCCAACTCTACGTCAGTCAGAATTTTTACCTGGCAGGGCAATGTCCCTGCCGGTTTGTGCAAGATTTATAAAAACTAGAGGAAAAAGACTGTGACGAGAATCATCGTAGTTGGAGGCGGTGCCGGGGGCCTGGAATTGGCCACCAAACTAGGGCGCACCTTAGGCCGTAAACGAAAGGCAAACGTTACCCTGGTAGACAAAAACAGCAGTCATCTGTGGAAACCACTGTTACATGAAGTGGCGACCGGCTCGCTGGATGAGGGCGTTGACGCATTGAGCTACCGTGCGCATGCCAAAAATCATCATTTCGATTTCCAATTGGGTGCGCTGAAAGACATAGACCGCGATCGCAAAAGCATCACATTGCATCCGCTTTACGATGAGCACGATGAACTGCTGATCCCCGAGCGCGAGATTGAATACGATATTCTGGTTCTGGCTATCGGCTCGAAATGTAATGACTTCAATACACCCGGGGTGCGAGAGCATTGTATTTTCCTGGACAGTCCGGCGCAGGCACATAAATTCAGAACTGAAATGAATAACCAGTTTCTGAAGCTGCATGCACACAAAGAGCAGAAAACGGTTGATATCGCTATTGTCGGTGCGGGTGCTACCGGAGTGGAATTGTCCGCGGAGCTGCATAATGCCGTGAAAGAGCTGCGTTTGTACGGCTTTGGTGATCTGGACAGTTCCCGACTGAACGTCAACCTGATTGAAGCCGGTGAGCGTATTTTGCCTGCGTTGCCGCCTCGCATTTCAGCTGCTGCGCATACCGAGCTGACTAAGCTGGGCGTAAAAGTACACACGGCAACCATGGTGGTTAAAGCGGATGAAACCGGCCTGACAACCAAAGACGGTCAGCATATTCCGGCCAAACTGATGGTTTGGGCAGCGGGTATTAAAGCCCCGGATTTTATCAAAGACATTGCGGGACTGGAAACGAACCGTATTAACCAGCTGGTGGTGAAAGACACGCTACAGACCACCCGTGACGATGATATTTATGTGATTGGGGATCTGGCTGCCTGTACGCAGAAGGACGGTACTCTGGTTCCGCCTCGGGCACAGTCGGCTCATCAGATGGCCAGCCGCTGCTTTTCAAATATCGTCGCTAAGCTGACAGATCGTGCGCAGAAGCCTTATGTCTTTGTGGATCATGGTTCGCTGGTTTCCCTGAGTCGTTTTTCTACCGTCGGGAGCCTGATGGGTAACCTGACCAAAGGGTCGATGATGATTGAGGGCCGTATTGCCCGCGTGATGTATATTTCGTTGTACCGGATGCACCATATTGCGCTGCACGGTTTCTTCAAGACCAGCCTGATGATGCTGGTTGGACGAATTAACCGCGTGCTGCGTCCCAACCTCAAGCTACACTAAGACTATTGTGTCAGACACTTGGAGCTGGCACTCATACAAAAAACCGCCTGAAACGGCGGTTTTTTGTTATCTCTAACCGCACCTGTCACGGGCGGTGGTGATGGTTTGGCTATCAATTGATTTTTAATAATTCGACATCGAAAATCAACACAGATCCGGGACCGATTTTACCCATAGAGCGGTTACCATACGCCAGTTCAGCCGGGATAAATAAACGTACTTTTTCCCCTTCAACCATCAGCTGAAGTCCTTCTGTCCAGCCTTTGATCACCTGATTGAGGTTGAAAGCGATCGGCTCACCGCGCTCAACAGAGCTATCAAACACAGTGCCGTCAATCAGGGTACCGTGGTAGTGGACAGTCACCTTGTCCGATGCCTTGGGGTGCTCCGTTCCCGTGCCTGATTTCAGCACAGTATATTGCAAGCCTGAGGCTGTGGTTTTAACCCCATCCTGGTTTTTATTGGCTTCAAGGAAGGCTTGGCCTTCTTCTGCATTTTGAACTGCCAGCTGCTTATTGTTCTGGCTGCGTTGAAAGAAGAAAATCACCAAGCCGATGATAATGATCGCGAGAATAATTTTAAACACTGATATTCCTACCTTTTTTGTATTGTCTTTGATGAATATAGCCAAGTAACCCGAGGTTATGTGGCTATCTTAGCCTATCCGGTTGCGTTTAGGTGCCAAGTCCTGCGGGATCAGTGAGTAGACCATGCCATCGCAAGCTTTGCCATGTGTGTAAATCCGGTTCCGGCTCAGAGATTCGAACAGGGCGCCTGTGCGTTCAGCTGTTTTCTGGCTGGGTGTATTGGTGATGTGTACCACGATTTCCAGCCGGGTCAGTGCCAGCGTATCAAACGCAAAACGCGCCAGAGCGACAATCGCTTCTGTCGCATACCCCTGACGATGGCAACTGCTTCGTATCCAGTAACCCAATTCAGCAGAATTGGTCAGCTGAGACAGATTATTCAGACACACAGTACCTAAAAATTTGTCGTCACGGCGGGTAAAAATTGCCAGTTCGTAGCCATTGTCGATTTTCCAGTTCATCTGAGAAGCCGACAGCCAGGCGTGTGCATCCTGTTGGTCATAGCCATCATGACACCATTCGACCCAGGGCTTTAAATCCGGCTGCGATTCCAGTACTGCGGACAGGTTGTCGTCAACATCCGCAATTTTGTAGGGTCGCAGGTAAAGGCGGGGAGTGGTGAGTATGAAGTCCAGCTTCATCGGTGATTCCTGCAGACAGTAAACGGAAAAAGGGGCCGGATGGCCCCTCGCAAAAGCTGTTATTCTGAATCAAGGCGGCGGATTTGTACTACCATTCCCATCAGCGGGTGATCAAGGTAATGGGTTTCACCGCTTCGCATTTTACGCTGCTGGTCAAAGCGGAATGCTTTGAGGAATTCTTCAACCTCTATTTTCTTTTTCACTTCCTGCAGCTGTCCGTACTGAACCGTGCCGCTCTGGTTTGGATCCAGGCTGTCTAATGGCTCGGTGCCGACAACCACTTCACGGCGGCCAGGCTCACGTAAATCCAACTGGGTATTGGTGAAAAGAAAGTGATTCACATAGACCTGAATTTTCCCTTCAAGCTCATACAGCGGCTTACTCGCTGCCGGAGAAGGCTCTGCTTGCGTGACTTCACCGGAAGCAAGATCAAAGCTGGGCGGTGCTGTCATTTCGCTGCTGTTCAGGCCATGGCGCGCAGCTTCAGCTTTAGAGGTGCCGTCTTGCAGAAACTGACCTGAGAAATCCCGGCCAGCGGTTAAGTGAAAAGTCGGTGCCTGTGCTTTGCTGAGATCCCCTTGCCGCCAGCCAAAGTGAGCAAGTGGGGCGAAACCGGCATGACTCTTCAGGCGCTGATACTGTTCGCTCAGCTTAAATCGGCTTGCCGGCATAGGCGTAATGCCTCTGTTTGCCAGTTGCGCCATATTGTTCAGTCGCACTGTGCCACTGTAATTCAGAGGCTCTGCCTGATCCGGCCAGGATTCAGCCGTTTGCCCCGGATCAATATTTCGCTTGAAGATAATGACTTCAATGTCAAATTGTCGTGCTGCGAAACTTGGCAGGCTGATGGCAAGCAGCAGCAAATAAATCAGATTTTTCAAGGTTATACTCCGCACTGGTATGCAGCCATTATAGGGTGTTTTCAGCTAATTGTGTTAGGAAGCCGTCAACATACTTGATGCGCTCACGGCGGTCCGTCAGTGTTGCCGTGACCTTCAGCTTGGTCGGACCATCCATTCTGAATCGCTGTGGCTGTGATTGTAACAGACCGACCAGGAAACCGGGGTCAATGGCAGCATTTTCAGTAAATTCGAAATAACCGCCTTTCTCTCCGGCTTCTATGCGACGAAGTCCCAGATTTGCTGCTTTCAGCTTCAGCTTATTGAGCGTTAACAGGTTCGCAGCGGCATCCGGCAACAGGCCAAAGCGGTCAATCAGCTCCACTTTTAACTCGTCAAGGGCGTCTTCATTGCCGGCACTGGCAATACGTTTATACAGGGACAGTCGCGTATTGATATCCGGGATGTAATCTTCCGGCAGCAGCGCCGGTAATCGCAGTTCAACTTCAGTCTGCTCGCGCAGCAGGTCATCCAACGACGGCTCTTTGCCGGCTTTGAGTGCTTCTACTGCCTGTTCCAGCATTTCCATGAACAGCGTAAAACCAACCGACTGGATCTGGCCCGATTGTTCATCGCCCAGCAGTTCGCCGGCGCCGCGTATTTCGAGATCGTGTGTCGCCAGTGTAAAGCCTGCGCCCAGATCTTCCAGTGACGCGATGGCCTCCAGGCGCTTCACGGCGTCTTTGGTCATACGCTTGGGATGCGGGGTCAGCAGATACGCATAGGCCTGGTGGTGCGAACGGCCAACGCGACCACGCAGTTGATGTAACTGGGCCAGACCAAGATGGTCAGCCCGGTTGATAACTATGGTGTTTGCTGTCGGGACGTCAATTCCGGTTTCTATGATAGTCGTGCAGACCAGCAGGTTAAAACGCTGATGGTAAAAGTCGCTCATGACTCTTTCCAGCTCACGTTCGCGCATCTGCCCATGGGCAGTAGTAATACGCGCTTCAGGAATCAGAACGGCCAGATCCTGCGCCGTTTTTTCGATGCTTTCTACGTCGTTGTGCAGGAAATACACTTGCCCGCCGCGCATAATTTCACGCAATACGGCTTCACGGATGATCAGGTCTTCACGCTCGCGAACGAAGGTTTTGATCGCCAGACGCCGGGCAGGCGGGGTCGCGATAATAGACAGATCGCGCATGCCGCTCATTGCCATATTCAGCGTACGCGGAATCGGGGTAGCGGTGAGCGTGAGAATGTCGACGTCTGCGCGCAGCGATTTCAGTTTTTCTTTCTGGCGGACGCCGAAGCGGTGCTCCTCATCGACAATCAGCAGGCCGAGATCCTGATACTTCACTTCGGCGTTGAGCAGCTTGTGCGTGCCGATCAGGATATCAATTTTTCCCTTAGCGACATCTTCCATAATCACTTTTTGTTCTTTTGCTGTTTTGAAACGGGACAGCACTTCCACACGTACCGGGGTGTTGGCAAAGCGGTCGCGGAAATTTTCAAAATGCTGCTGTGCGAGCAAAGTGGTTGGTACCAGCACTGTGACTTGCTTGCTGTTATCGACTGCCACAAAGGCTGCACGCATTGCGACTTCGGTTTTACCGAAACCGACATCACCACACACAAGGCGATCCATGGCTTTGGCCTGGCACATATCCGACAGCACGGCATTGATGGCCATAGCCTGATCGTGAGTTTCTTCGAACGGGAATCCGGTACAGAAATCGGCATAGGCTTCGCGGTCGAGTTTAAATTTGAAACCCGGTTTCAGCTCACGCTTGGCGTAAACATCCAGAAGCTCTGCCGCCACATCACGGACTTTTTCTGCCGCTTTGTTGCGGGCTTTTTGCCAGCTTTCACTGCCCAGTTTATGGATAGGGGCGGCTTCTTCTGCCCCGCCCGAATAGCGGCTGATAAGGTGCAGGGATGCCACGGGGACATAGAGTTTCGCCCCGCCCTGATATTCCAGGGTGACGTACTCAGTGGTAATGCCGCCGGCTTCGAGGGTCTGCAAGCCCTGATAGCGGCCTATGCCATGGTTAAGGTGGACCACAGGCTGGCCAATTTTCAGCTCTGCCAGATTTCGGATAATGGTATCTGAGCTGACAGCGCGCTTGTCCTCACGGCGACGGCGCTGAATAACACGCTCACCCAGCAGATCACTTTCACAGATGAAAGCCAGAGCCGGTTCATCGAGGATAAAACCCTGTTCTGCGGCCCCAATCACCAGAGTGTACTGACTGGCGGCTGCCATGGCCTCTTCAAGGCTGTGACAGACCATAGGGCGCAGTTTTATCCGGGCAAGCAAGTCCAGCAAGGCTTCGCGGCGGCCTTCACTGGCAACGGAAAAGATGATTTTTCCGGTGAAGCTTTCCTGAAACTGACGCAGTGCCGATAAGGGCTCTTTCAACTGATGATTGATGGTCAGCGTCGGCACAGGCGAAATGGCCGGGTTGAACCGGCCGGCTTTGTCTTCTTCCAGGGCTTTGTTCAGTTTGACTTGCGGCAGAGTTTTAAATCCGCTGAACATTTCTGCGGTTGTCAGCCACAGAGCTTTAGGTTCGAGAAGCGGGCGCAGCGGGTCGACACGGCGCTCCTGAAAACGGTATTCGGCATCGTGCAGAAAATGTTCCGCTGCGTTGTCCAGATCGCCTATGGTCAGTAACAGCGTGTTATCTGGCAGATAATCAAACAAAGTATCTGTATTGTCGAAAAACAGCGGCTGCCAGTATTCAATCCCTGCCGGCCAGGTGCGCTTGCTGACCTGCTGATAGATGGACTCTGGCTCCCGGCGGGCTTCGAATTGCTCACGCCAGCGCATGCGGAAGTTTTCCACGGCCACTTCATCTGTTGGAAACTCGTGCGCGGGCAGCAGGTGAATATTGTCGATCTCGCCGGTCGACAGTTGCGACTCCGGGTCGAATTGACGAATCGAATCCACTTCGTCATCAAAGAAATCAATCCGGAAGGGCTCATTGTTTCCCATTGGGAAGAGATCAAGTAGTGAGCCGCGGCTGGCGTACTCACCGTGTTCCATTACCTGATCGACATGGCGGTAACCGGCGGCTTCAAGCTGCAGGCGTAACTTCTCCAGCGACAGGCGATCACCTTTGCTGACCAGCAGAGCGTGCTGATGAATAAAGCTACGCGGTGTCAGGCGCTGTAACAAGGTACTGACAGGAACCAGCAGCACACCATCCTGCTGAGTCGGCAGTTGATATAAACGGGCCAGGCGATCAGAAATGATGTCCTGATGCGGCGAAAAACTGTCATAAGGCAGGGTTTCCCAGTCGGGGAAAATATTGACCTCGGCCTGAGAGAACTGGCTGATTTCAGGCTGTAAACGCAATGCCGTCTGCGTATCCGGCACCACAGCCAGCACCGGGCCTGTATGGCTTTTCGTCAGTTCGGCAATGGCAACCGCCAAGGCGGCACCGGAGACATTTCCCACAAAGCGCTTGTCGCCAGCTTTGTTCGGCAATGGAAGAGAAAATAGCGTGTGTGTTGTCATGACTATGATTGACTTTCGTTTCGTTGCAGCGCACGTTGACGCAGCAGTTTTTGTTGGATGTGCAAAGCTGCACGAATGAGTAAATCCCTGTCGTCTTCCTGCAGTCTGGTGTACTGCAGTGTGATGTCAAACTTATCTTCACTGGCCTGGCAATCACTGACACTGGCATAGCAATACACGGCTGCAGGAGGATTATCAAGAAACAGTTTAAGGCGAACCTGGCAACCAATCTCAAGCGGCCGCTCTGCCAGATAAGTCAGCTGGCTGGCCCCGAAAGTTTGCGTGGTATGACGCAGGGTTGGATCATCTTGCTGTGAAAGCACAAATGAGAGCAGCAGATTTATCTTATTGTTCTGCGCCGCCAGATAATCCAGCAGTGGCCGGTTCATTGTCTTTTTATCCTGCTGCAGCATTTTTTCTGCACTGCCTTCCAGTTCGCTACATTCACTGGCAACACGAAACAGAGGGGGAATTTCCCGCAGAAATTCGGCGTCATCGGGCAGCACAGCATGTTCCCCTAAAGGTTCAACATTAATGGTAAGCCCTGCATGGACTGAAAAGTACTCGTCCTGATTCATGTCACACTCGTGATTTGTTAACTATTCTTCGATTATCACTTAGCATCGGCTAACGGGCAAGTTAGAGGTCTCAACAGGTTGATTTTTAGCCACTCTTTTTGCATGAGATTGACCAAGTTGCATGGTAATCACAGCCAGCAGCAGGTATGCTTTCGACCACTGTTAACAGGATGGTTCCAGACTGAATGATGTTTCATCCATTGCCTATTTTTATTGGGCTGCGCTATCTGAAAGGCCGTTCGGGTGACCGTTTCAGCCGCTTTGTCTCTGCAATGTCTACCGCAGGTATCACCATAGGTGTGCTTGCGCTGGTTATTGTCATTTCTGTGATGAACGGTTTTGAGCAGCAGCTCAAAGACCGCATTCTGGGTGTGTTGCCGCAGGCACTGATTACTCAGGATGGCCCTTTTACCCAGCCTGATGCGCCGCCTGCTGCGCTGTCTGCCTTACCTCAGGTCAACCGGGCGGTGCCGTTAACCCGTGCTGAGGCCGTGTTGCAAAGTGCAGGTGCGCTGGCGGCCGGAGCCATGCTGGGCATAGAGCCTGAAGGCTATGAACCGCTGGCTGCGCATATGGTGCAAGGGCAGGTTGCTGATCTGACACCGGGCAGTTACCGGGTCATTCTCGGTAACGGCATGGCGCAGCAACTCGGAGTCAAAGTCGGGGATAAAGTCCGCCTGATGGTGACCAGCGTCAGCGTCTATACCCCTCTGGGGCGTATTCCCAGTCAGCGCAATTTTATTGTGTCTGGCATCTATTTCACCGGTTCTGATGTCGATAAATCGCTGGTGTTAACCAACATCGCAGATGCAGGACGTCTGTTACGCTACAAACCCGACGCGTTCACCGGCTGGCGTTTATTTCTGGATGATCCGTTTAGTGTCACAGAACTTGCTCAGTCTGATCTGCCCGATGGCTTCAGTTGGTCGGACTGGCGGGATCAGCGCGGTGAGCTGTTTCAGGCGGTGAAAATGGAAAAGAACATGATGGGGCTGATGCTGGGTCTGGTGGTTGGCGTCGCGGCTTTTAACATCATTTCGGCCCTGATCATGGTGGTGATGGAAAAGCAGGCCGAAGTCGCTATTTTGAAAACACAGGGAATGACCAGTCAGCAGGTATTGCTGACCTTTATTGTGCAGGGAGCCAGCAGTGGTGTGATAGGTGCAGTGGCTGGTGGCATACTTGGCACCCTGCTGGCGTTGAATATTAATGGTATTTTGTCGCTGCTGGGCGTTGATCTGGCGAGCTTAGGCGGTTCGTTACCTGTCGATGTGAAGCCATTTCAGGTTGCCATCGTGATTATCGGGGCGATTTGTCTGAGTTTACTGGCGACCCTTTTCCCTTCTTATCGGGCGGCGGCTGTCCGTCCTGCTGAGGCCTTGCGTTATGAGTGATTCGTTATTGGTATGCCAGCATCTGAGTAAGGTGTACCGTGAAGCCCAATTGGAAACCCAGGTACTGAATGATATCAGCCTGCAAATAGAAGCCGGGGAACTGGTGGCGATTGTGGGATCATCGGGATCGGGCAAAAGCACTTTGCTGCATTTGCTGGGGGCGCTGGATGCGCCGACGGCAGGTGATGTGTACTTCAAAGGCCAGAAACTCAATGGCATGAGTGCCAATAAACAGGCCAGAGTTCGCAATCAGGACATAGGTTTTGTCTATCAGTTTCACCATTTACTGTCTGATTTCTCAGCGGAAGAAAATGTCGCTATGCCCTTAATGATTGGCGGTGTATCCGCCGCGGCAGCCAAAGAGCAGGCCAGACAGATTCTGGACCAGGTGGGCTTGAGCCACCGATATAGCCACAGGCCATCAGAGCTCAGTGGCGGCGAGCGTCAGCGGGTCGCCATTGCCCGGGCACTGGTGAATAAGCCGGCCCTGGTACTGGCGGATGAGCCGACCGGGAATCTGGATCATAAAACCGCGTTGGAAATTTACGATCTGATGCGCAAACTGAATCAGGAATCCGGCACCGCTTTTTTGGTTGTAACGCATGATAATGAACTGGCTGGCAAGCTTGATCGTTGCCTGCATATGCAGGATGGCCGGTTGGCGGCCTTAGAGGTGGCCTGATGCGACCACTGTCTCTTTTTATCGGCAGCCGCTTTAGCCGGGCCCGGCAGCGGAACCGACTGGTTTCTTTTATCTCAATCTCCTCCATTCTCGGGATCGCAGTGGGCGTGGCGGTTATTGTGATTGGCCTGTCGGCAATGAATGGCTTTGAGCGTGAGTTGCAAAACCGGGTACTGGCGGTGATCCCCCACGGTGAACTGGAAGCAGTGAAACCACCATTTACGGATTGGCAACCTGTTCTGGAAACCGTTGAAAAGCACCCCAGAGTCAAAGCGGCGGCGCCTTATGTGCAATTTACCGCCTTGCTTGAAAAAGGCACGCAGCTTAAAGCGGTTGAAGTCAGAGGGGTCGATCCTGTTCAGGAAACCCGGGTCAGCGCCTTGCCTGGCTATGTTAAAGACGGTGCGTGGCGAGATTTTCAGGCGGGTCAGAAACACATTATTCTTGGTCAGGGAGTCGCGGATCTGCTCGGGATACAGGTGGGTGACTGGATCTCTGCGATGTTGCCAAACCGTGATAGCGGAAATCAGCTCAAAGCCCCGAAGCGCATTCGTCTGCAGGTTGCCGGCGTGCTGGCGCTGGGCGGTCAGATTGACCATAACTTTGCTTTAGTACCTCTGCAAGATGCCCAGGATTACCTTGCCATGGGTGACGGGGTTTCAGGTATTTCGCTCAATGTGGACAAGGTGCTTGATGCCACAAATATAGTGAAAGAAGTCGGATATACCTTACCTGTGTATGTCTACTTAAAAAGCTGGACCCAGAAGTATGGCTATCTTTATCGTGATATCCAACTGGTGCGTACTATTATGTATCTGGTGATGGTACTGGTGATTGGGGTCGCCTGCTTTAATATTGTTTCAACACTGATGATGGCTGTGAAAGACAGAGCGGCAGATATCGCTATTTTGCGAACCATGGGCGCAAGTGATCGTCTGGTTAAAATGATCTTTGTCTGGCATGGCTTACTGTCTGGCCTGATTGGCAGCCTGCTTGGAGCTGTTCTCGGGGCCTCGGTTGCACTGAACCTGACTTCGATAGCACGTTTTGTGGAAAAACTGATTGGTCATCCGTTTTTATCAGGGGATATTTACTTTGTGGATTTTCTGCCTACAGAGCTGAGATGGCATGATGTGCTGATCGTGATGGTGACAGCCATTGTGCTGAGCCTGCTGGCAACCTGGTATCCGGCTCGCAGGGCGAGTGCACTCCAGCCAGCGCAGGTATTAAGTGCAAAATAAATGTCGGTAAATTGGCGCTTATATTGGCGTAGCTCTGTGAATCAGGCCGAAAAAGCATTGATGCCAATGACGCAAAGTGGGTAATCGATAATACCTGGCTTCCAAACAGACAGTGTTTTTCTGCACCCCGTCAAAATACGTTATAAAAAAACCTCGCATTGGCGAGGTTTTTTTATGGTTAATCTTAGGTGCTTATTTCTGGAGTGATTGTCACCGGAAGCGGCGGCGGTTCCAGCTGCGGACAACAGAATAACGCCAGAATCCACGAATACCGAAGTAACCAATCAATGCGCAAATCGTCCCGCAGACTAAACAGCCCAGCAGAAACGGCGGGCCAATCTGGCTCATCTGCTGCTCAAGGAAGGCCCAGGACAGTTCGAAATGGAAAGGCTGATAGGGCACGTTCATCAGCCATGCTCCGAGCTTGTATGCCGCGTAGAACATGACCGGCATAGTGATTGGATTGGTAATCCACACCAGAGAAATGGAGAGCGGCAGATTGACGCCAAACAGGATGGCTAACCCTGCAGCCATGATCATCTGGCTGGGTAAGGGGACGTATGCCATAAACAGTCCCACCGCGAATGCACCAGAGGCAGACCGGCGGTTCAGACACCACAGGTTAGGGTTATGCAGCACAGTACCAAAAACTTTCAAAGCCTTGTGGTTTTTAATCATCTCTGGGCTGGGCAAGAAACGTTTTATCAGTTGTCTTGGCATCGTCTGTCGTTATTTTTAATGGCTGTTAGCGTCAGGTTGTCATGATGTTTCAGATGACAGCCGGTTTATCCATTGGCGTTTTGTCACTTCACTACTGGCAATCCTTACCAGACTACAAATGGTTTATTACAGCCATGATTATAGGTGGAGCGATATTTTTCTGTTTGCGTATCAACTTGTTTCTTGCGATCGCAATAGGTGGGCTCTGGGCTTGGGTAACTGCTGTTGACTATAGCAAGGCAGTCAATAGCCTTCCTCATGAGCGCGGGAATATTACCATAGTTGGCGAAGTTCGCAGCCTAATTAATCATAATATTCTTGATAAGCGATTCATTTTTGTTGCAGAGAGTGTGAAGGAACGCGATCTTCTGCGAAAAGATGCGATCCGTTTATTGCTTGACTGGCCGGCGGTGACGGATCTGAAACAAGGGCAACGGTATCAATTGGATATCAGGGTTCGTCGCCCCAACGGACGGGCAAATGCCGCAGGATTTGATGCCGAACGTTACGCGGTGGGGAGCGGTATCCATGGTACAGGGACAGTCATTGCCGGTACCTTGTTGTCGCAAAATGGCACTATGAGTTTGCGTCAGCGCTGGTTTGATCGCGCGGTGCAGCAAACAGACGGTTTCACCTACCGGGCCTATCTGTTAGCGCTCGGTTTTGGCGAGAGAGACGGTTTAGATCAGGATGACTGGTCGATACTTCGCGACAGCGGACTGGCTCACCTCATGGCGATATCCGGCCTGCATATCGGACTGGTTGTGGTGATTGGATGGGGTATCGGAAGTCGGGTACGGGGTGCCTTGCCTGAGTCCGGGTATTGGCTCTGGTTACCCTTCTGGCTGGCATTATTGCTGGCGTATGGCTATGCCTGGCTGGCCGGATTCAGTATTCCCACTCAGCGCGCTTTACTGACATCGGTCTTGTGTCTGCTGATGATTCGTTGCGGTGTAGTGTGGAGCGGACTGCAATTGTGGTCTGTGATACTGGCCAGTTGTCTGATACTCAATCCGCTGGCGTCTTACTCGGCCGGATTGTGGTTGTCATTTGGTGCTGTGCTGGTTTTGTATCTGGCCAATACTGGCGGTATCCGGCGACGAAAGCAGGCTGAGCAGGTCCGAGTGCCATGGCGCGAGACAGTCCGTGTTTATGTGCTGCTGCAACTGGCACTGCTGGGGTTAATGCTGCCGTTGCAGTGGGTCTGGTTTGGCGGGATCTCGCTGGCAGCGCCGCTGATTAATTTACTCGCGGTGCCCTGGGTCAGTCTGGTGACTGTACCTTGTGTCTTGCTGGCCGTGGTCACTATCACTGTGCCCGGTCTCTCAGGTGTGTTCTGGCAGTTAGCCGACTGGTCTCTGCATCCGGTTATCGCTCTGGCAAGTCTGGCGGAAGGTGCCTGGTGGCCACTGTCTGAAAGTCTGTTTATCGTCCTGCTGGCCATGGTGACGGGTATTGTGCTGTGCTGGCTTCTGCCCTGGCGACGCTTTTTGTCTCTGCAAGTGAGTCTGGTACTGGCGCTGTGGGGAGTCAGTGACTGGAGCAAGTCCCAAACGCTTGATCCTGACAGCTGGCAGGTCGATATGCTGGATGTCGGACATGGGCTGGCAATACTGATTCAGCGACAGGGCAGAGCTGTGCTTTACGATACCGGAAATAGCTGGCCGGGCGGGAGCATGGCTCTCTCGGTTATTGAGCCGGTATTGAGACGACAGGGCATTCGTCATCTGGACGGTCTTATTCTCAGCCATGCAGATGCCGATCATGCTGGCGGGACTTCAGATGTGACAGCACGTCTGAATCCGGCCTGGCTGCGCAGCAGTGACAAGCGCGAGGGCTTTGCACCTTGTGTACGCGGACGTTTATGGCGCTGGCAGGGATTGACCTTCAAGGTGCTCTGGCCGCCGAAAAGGGTAACAAAAGCCGCCAATCCGCATTCCTGCGTGATACAGGTGAGTGACCAGTGGCTAAACCCGGAATCGGACACATCGCTGTTGTTAACCGGTGACATTGATGCCATTTCGGAATTGCTGCTCGCCAGGCTGGAGCCGGATCTGAAAGCGGATATATTGCTGGTGCCTCATCACGGCAGTAACTCATCATCCACTCAGACCTGGTTAGATTCGTTGCAGGCGACATACGCCTTAGTCTCTGCTGGTAAATACAGCCCCTGGGCTTTACCGGCTGAGCAGGTAAAGCATCGTTACCTGATGCAGGGTTTGCACTGGCTGGAGACGGCCGAAGACGGCCAGGTCAGCATGCGTATTGAACAGGGCGAAGTGGTGGTCACACGCTATCGCAAAGACAGCCAGCGACACTGGTATCAACCGCTTTTCAGGCCGTGATTGAGTCTCTCAAATTGGGCTCGAACGGATAAAAAAGCATCGCTTTTCAGGATTTAAGAAGCACGAGAGCCTTGTAACTTACTTGGTGCATGACTCGTTAACGAGTAGAATAACCGCCACTAACAGATAACAATCGGTTTTACATGATACAAGCTAACGATCAATCCACCTGGGATACGTTCAAACGACTCTGGCCGTCAATCAGCTTATATAAGGCGGGTTTGATTGCTGCCGTTATCGCGCTGATCATTAATGCAGCCAGTGATGCATTGATGTTATCAATGATCAAACCTCTGATGGATGAAAGCTTTGGCGGTCTGAACAGTGTGGACTCCAATTTTCTGGCCAAGATGCCTTTTTATCTTCTGGGGTTGATGCTGGTTCGTGGCTTGAGTGGCTTTGTTTCCACTTACTGTCTGTCCTGGGTCTCCGGCAATGTTGTGATGAATATGCGCCGGCAGGTGTTTAACCACTTCATGACGATGCCGGTCAGTTTTTTTGACAAAGAATCATCCGGCGCACTCTTATCCCGAATTACCTATGACACAGAGCAGGTTGCCTCCGCAACCAGTGGTGCGCTGGTCAGCCTGGTTCGTGAAGGCGCGACCATTATTGCGCTGATGGGGATGATGTTCTGGAACAGCTGGCAACTGTCTGCCATTTTGCTGGTGATTGCCCCGGTGGTGGCTGTCAGTATTCGTGTGGTCTCAAAGCGTTTCCGCCTCATTTCTAAAAATATGCAGGACACCATGGGTTCTGTGACCTCATCGGCCGAGCAGATGCTGAAAGGGCACAAAGTGGTATTGAGCTATGGCGGCCAGCAGGTTGAGAAAAACCGTTTCGAGCAAGTCAGCAACCGCATGCGTCAGCAGACCATGAAGCTGGTGTCGGCTCAGGCCATTGCCAACCCTGTTATTCAGCTTATTGCGTCAATGGCGCTGGTTGCTGTGCTGATCCTGGCCAATACCGAAAGTCTGCGCAGTGAACTGACTCCCGGTACTTTTGCCCTGATCTTTGGTGCCATGTTCGGCATGATGCGGCCACTGAAAGCGCTGACCAATGTCACCTCTCAGTTCCAGCGTGGTATGGCGGCGTGCCAGACGCTTTTCGGCATCCTTGAGCTGGAAACCGAAAAAGATCACGGTACTTACGAAACGCAGCGCGTGAAAGGGGATGTGGCCTTTAAAGACGTCACTTTCACTTATCCGACAAAAGATACTCCCGCACTGCGCAATGTCAGTTTTGACTTACCGGCGGGTAAAACACTGGCTCTGGTTGGCCGTTCAGGCTCGGGTAAAAGTACGATTGCTAATCTGCTAACCCGTTTCTATGACATAGATTCTGGCCTGATTAGCATAGATGGGCGTGACATCCATGATTATAAACTGGCAAACCTGCGCGATCAGGTGGCGATTGTGTCGCAAAACGTGCACCTGTTTAACGACACCATTGCCAACAATATCGCCTATGCCAGTGATGATAAATACAGCAGGAAAGATATAGAGAAAGCCGCTGAACTTGCTTACGCCATGGATTTTATCCAAGGTATGGATCAGGGACTGGACACGGTTATCGGCGAAAACGGGGTCAGTTTATCCGGTGGTCAGCGTCAGCGTATCGCCATTGCCCGTGCCCTGTTGCGTGATGCGCCAGTGCTGATACTGGATGAAGCCACATCGGCGCTGGACACAGAATCTGAGCGCGCCATTCAGGCAGCATTGGATGAGTTGCAGAAAGACAAAACTGTGCTGGTGATTGCTCACCGTTTGTCGACCATTGAAAATGCCGATGAAATTCTGGTGGTGGACGAAGGTGAAATCATTGAACGCGGTGTCCATGCCGCGTTGCTGGAAAAAGACGGTGCCTATGCGCAGCTGCACCGTATCCAGTTTGGCGAATAAGCAGAGCTGGTCATTGATGGCAAATCTGATCGAAAAAATCTGGTTCGAGCGCCACCCGGCAGGGTGGGCGCTGGCACCTATCTTCTGGCCATTAAGCAAGCTATTTGGCTGGATTAGCCGCCGGCGCCGACTCAGCTACCAATCCGGTAACAAAGTGGCATACCGTGCCCGCGTGCCTGTGGTCGTCGTCGGCAATATTACCGCAGGCGGAAACGGTAAAACGCCGGTCGTTATCTGGCTGGTGGAACAACTTCAGGCGCAAGGTTTGACAGTGGGCGTGGTATCCCGGGGGTATGGCGGCAAATCGGATCATTACCCGCTGCGCCTGAGCGAGAGCACAACAACGGCTGAAGCAGGTGATGAGCCGGTGTTAATTGCCCGTCGCACCTGTGCCCCTGTTGTGGTTGCACCAAACAGGGCGGAAGCGGTGAAAGTGCTGGAAAAGGACGTCGATGTCATTATCACTGATGACGGCCTTCAGCACTACGCGCTCGACAGAGACATTGAAATTGTCGTCATCGATGGTAAACGCCGTTTCGGCAATGCGCAGTTGATCCCTATGGGGCCGCTGCGTGAGAGCTGCGACAGACTGAACGAGGTCGACTTTCTGATTTGCAATGGCGGCGATGCCCGGCGTAACGAAATTGCCATGCACCTTGAGCCAGGCGAGCTGGTGAATTTACTGACGGGTGAACGCCGTGCACCAGACAGCCTGCAAAAGGTCGTGGCCATGGCCGGAATCGGTCATCCGCCACGTTTTTTTGCCACCTTGAATGCGCTGGGCGTGACGCCGCTTCATTGCCAGCCCTTCCCGGATCATCAGGCTTTTGAGGCCAGTGAACTGGAAGCGCTGGCAGAGCAAGGCGAACACCTGGTGATGACTGAAAAAGATGCGGTGAAGTGTCAGGCATTTGCCCGGCAAAATTGGTGGTATCTGCCTGTTGATGCCAAACTCTCAGAGCCTCAGTCAATCGAATTGCTGAACAAAATTATAGAAGTGAAGGAAGAATATGGATCACCGTCTGCTTGAGATCGTTGCTTGTCCGGTATGCAAAGGCAAACTGCACTTTGATAAAGACAATAATGAACTGATTTGTAAATTTGATCGTCTGGCTTATCCGATAAATGACGGCATTCCAGTTCTGCTGGAGCCGGAAGCGCGCACTTTGAGTGCCGATGAGGTGATGTAATGGCATTCACTGTCATTATTCCGGCCCGTTATCAATCCTCCCGTTTGCCCGGCAAACCGCTGGCAGATATCGCCGGGAAACCGATGATTCAGTGGGTGTACGAACAAGCGAGTAAAGCCGGTGCCAGACAGGTCATTGTCGCGACGGATGATCAGCGCATCGCGGATGCTGTGACAAGCTTTGGTGGCGAGGTGTGCCTCACGCGCGCGGATCATGAATCCGGCACTGAGCGCCTGGCTGAAGTGGTCGAAAAGTACCAGCTGGCTGCAGATGAGATAGTGGTGAATGTTCAGGGCGATGAGCCGATGATCCCGCCAAGTATCATTCGTCAGGTGGCGGACAATCTGGCTCGCAGTGACGCCCCTATGGCCACCCTGGCGGTGGAAATTGACCATGCTGATGAAGTGTTTAACCCGAATGCCGTCAAAGTGGTGATGGATAAAAACGGTTACGCGCTGTATTTCAGCCGGGCCTCCATTCCGTGGGATCGCGATAACTTTGCCAAGCGCCCGCAGGAGATCCATCAGAACCTGCTGCGTCATATCGGAATCTATGCCTACCGGGCTGGTTTCATCAATACCTACATCAACTGGGAACCCAGTGCACTTGAGAAAATTGAGTCGCTTGAGCAGCTGCGCGTGCTGTGGCACGGCGAAAAAATTCACGTCGATGTCGCCATTGATCCGCCGCCGGCTGGAGTAGACACCCCGGAAGATCTGGAAAAAGTCCGTTTGCTGATTAAGTAAGATTGATCTGGCGAAATAAAAACAGCCGGCCACCAGGCCGGCTGTTTTTTTCATTCACCATTCTGATTCCTCTCCCCCCGCATTTAATGGTTCTGGTCGCATCAGTGATATCTTTCGCAGACTTTTTCTTTCAATTAGTTATAAAATCAGTTGCTTAAGAGGGGCTGGTTGAACGCTCGTGTGTTCCGGGTGGGTCCTATCTCTGAATCTTCTTCACTGTTAATGACTGGTTGATAATGCAAAAGATTTCACGAAGAGGTCTACTGAAAAGTGCTGTGATTGCTGGTGTGGCGGGCACCACAGGCGCATGGTGGCTCCATGATACCCAAACGCCGGAGGCGGCTTTGGATGAGATGTTCAATGATGCTTTAACCGATTTACCGGCTGCATCTATCGGCGCGGTTCTGATCAAAAATGGTCAGATGGTGTGGGGCAGAGGGTTTGGCTACCAGAACCTGGAAAACAGAGTGCCAGCAACGCTGGACAGTATTTGGCCGACACTGGGATCTGTCTCTAAGCTGGTGACCTGGATAGCGCTGATGCAGCTGGTGGAGCAGAATCAGGTCCGGCTGCATGATGATGTCAGTGACTACCTGGGGTTCACATTGCGCAATCCGCATTTTCCGGATACACCGATTACTCCTTATCACTTGCTGACTCACAGTTCGTCGCTGTCGACCCGGAAAATGACATCGGCACCTGACAGCATGGCCGATTTTTTCTGCAAGCAGGACTCGGTTGATTTGAAAACCTGGGTGACGACTTATTTATCGCCGCAGGGCGCCCAACACGATCCGGCCTTGGCGTTTGATCCTTATCAGCCTGGAGATTTTTCGCAATTAACACCAGACCCCATTGGGGTGATTGCAGGTTATTCGAGCCTGAATACCATGGTCGCAGCCTGTTTGATTGAGCAGGTGAGCCGCCTCTCATTTGAAGACTATACCCAGCAGCATATTTTTTCGCCCTTAGGTTTGAAGGATATCGGTTGGCAAAAGGCTGAATTGGATCAGCAAAAAATCATCACGCCTTATGAGGCCAAAAACAGCCCAAGAGCCCCAATCATGGCAGTATTTACCCAGCAGATGAAGGACAGAGGCTATTTGGACCGGACGGCTGTTACAGCGGATGATCATAAAACCTATTTTGCCTTTAATGATTGTCAGTATTTTTCACCGTTGAATGCTGCGGCGTTATTAGGATCTTCCACCAACGCATTTGTCACCCTGATGTGTGCCTGTTTGCCCCAGGATAAAACGACGCCTGCTCTGCTTAAAAGAGAAACGCTGAATAGCATGTGGCAGGTTCAGCGCCATGATCCGCGTACGGGGAGTACGCTTGGGCTGGGCTGGTTTCAATTCAAATCTCCCCGTTACGGGGCATTTTGGGGCCATGATGGCGGTGGGCCGGGCATTCTATCTCGCGTCATGGTTGATCCGGAGACAGGGGATGGCTTGGTGTTGTTGATTAATAATTTTTTTGTTGATTTCAGAAAGCGCGCCGCGCTGATTGATCAGATGATGAAAACGCTGGAAAGGTTTTGAAAAATGGGCATGACGTAAACATGTGATAACCCTGAATGCAAACAGCCCGGTCAGGACCGGGCTGTTTGTGTATCCGTATTGCTAGCGGATCAGGCGTTGGCCCGCTCACCACTGATTTCTTCATCGCTGTCGAAAATGCTGTTGTCTGCTTGTCCCAATACCCGGGATGTCACTGTACCGGCAGTCATCGAACCGCTGACATTCACCGCGGTACGGCCCATATCAATCAGAGGCTCAATGGAAATCAGCAGGCCAGCCAGTGCCACAGGCATATCCAGCGCAGACAGAACGATAATGGCGGCAAACGTTGCCCCGCCACCCACGCCGGCAATACCGAATGAGCTGATAGTAACGATTGCAATCAAGGTCATAATGAAGCCCGGATCCAGCGGGTCAATGCCAAGGGTCGGGGCAATCATCACCGCCAGCATGGCCGGGTACAGACCGGCACAGCCGTTCTGGCCCATGGTGGCACCGAAAGAGGCAGAGAAGTTAGAAACGGCTTCACCGTTACCCAGTTTTTTCACCTGAGTCTCAATGTTCAGTGGCAGGGTGCCTGCGCTGGAACGTGAGGTGAAGGCGAAAGTCAGCACCGGCAGGATTTTTTTCAGGAAGCGAACCGGGTTGACACCGACACCAGCTACCAGAATCAGGTGCATTACCAGAATCAGCCCCAGGCCGATGTAGGAAGCCACCACGAAGTTGAGCAGATTCAGAATATCGCTGTAGTTTGAACCGGCAACGACTTTGGTCATCAGTGCCAGTACGCCATACGGTGTCAGAGCCAGCACCATGCGCACCAGAGTGCGGACAACTTCCTGTGCTACATTGACAAAGGTTTCCAGGCTCTTGCCCAGTTCTGGCTGAGTGCGGATAACGGTCAGGCTGGCGACACCGATGAACGCGGAGAAGATCACCACTGCAATGGTTGAGGTTGGACGGCTGCCTGCCAAATCGGCAAACGGATTACCAGGGAAGAAAGAAATAATCATGTCAGCCAGAGACAGGGTCTCTACCGAGGCCAGACGGGTCTGCAGTGCTTCACCACGGGCAATTTCACGCGCGCCCTGAACAATGCCTTCAGCGCTCAGACCAAACATGTTGCTGACCAGAATACCTATCAGTGCAGATACGGCTGTGGTTGCCAGCAGGATACCAATGCTCAGGCCTGAAATTTTGCCCAGTGAACCGGCATTCTTCACTTTGACGATAGCGGCGATAATCGACACCATGATCAAAGGCATCACAATCATTTTTAACAGGCTGACATAGCCTGAACCGACAATACCGACATACTTGAGCGTGGTTGCAATGGCTTCATGCCCGGCACCGTAAAAAAACTGCAGAGCCGCACCAAAAATGACACCCAGTCCCAGACCTGTAAATACACGCTTGGACAGGGTTTGATCACTGCTTTGTTGTTTCACCAGAAAGGCAATCAGCAGCGCAAATACCGCCAGGTTCACGATTAGAAACATACTTCTCTCTATTCATAAGGTATCCAGCCTGCATAACATGTTGCGCAGAGCTGTCAAAAAATGTTTTCAGCATCATAGGGATTAAGCGGAGTTTAAGGAATGTTTCCTAATTACTTTAACTATTCAAAAATCGAACATGTTAAAACCAAATGGAATATTGGTTAAGCTGTAACCTATTGGAGGGGAATAATTGTGCAGTGACAGCCAGCAGTGAGCTGGCTGTTGTATTGAAGCGTTTCAGGCGGCGGTGTTGTTGGCGACAGGCTGCACGACATTGACGGGCGCGGCGCTGTCGGCCATGTCACGCAATTTCTGCCACCATTTCCCCAGCGTTTCATGCCAGAATCGCTCTGTTTGTTCCAGATACTGGGCTTTAGGTGCGTATTTCAGCCAGGGCTGGTGGATTTCATCACTGGCGAGATAATTTGTCGGGGCAGGAATCGGGCTCAAGCCAGCCTGACTGAACTCGGTGATGGCACGCGGCATATGGCTGGCTGAAGTCACAAGAACCAAGTTGCGCTTGCCGACCACAGAAGCGGCCTGAAAGGCTTCTTCCCAGGTATCTTTTGCGGTTTCCAGCAAAAGTATATCCAGTTTATTCACCCCTAATGCGATGGCCACTTTTGCCATCATTCTGGCCTGACTGATTTCAGTGCCTCCGTCATAGCCTGACAGGATGATTTTGGAACCGGGCGACAGATTATGGATACGTATGGCTTCAGCAAGGCGCATCAGTGAGGCGCGTGACAGCTCAGAGGTGATAGGCAGATCTTTGTCGACTACATGGCTGTTACCTAGCACCATAATGTAATCCACCGGCTGTCCGGAAGGAATATAGCCTTTATACTGACGTTCTAACGGGGTCAGCAGGCTACTGGAGACAGGCTGAAAGGCAACCAGGAAAATACCCAATAAGGAGACGGCCAGCATGTACCCGGCCAATTTATGGCGACGGGTAAACCAGAGTATCATCAACCCTGTGATGCCCACGATCAGCAGCAAAGGAAGGGGCATCAAAAAAGCTGACAAGATTTTTTTCAGTTCAAACATATCAGGTCGTCCGAAATTTCAGCAATTGAGCTTGAATACGCGCTCCAAGTCTTTATTACTCTAAAGCTTGTGACACAATAAGCATCTGACTAGGCCACTATCATAACGAAAACTGACGTGATCAGAGATCGAAATTTTGATGATTTAGCCCAAAAGTTCTCAGAAAACATCTACGGTACAGCAAAAGGGCTGATCCGTCAGACTGTCGTATGGCAAGATTTGGAGCAGATTTTACATACCCTTGACGCGACATCAGCAGAGCCGGGCGCATTATTGCATGTGCTGGATGCTGGCGGCGGAATGGGACAGTTATCGCAATTGATTGCGAAACGTGGTCATACCATCACTTTATGTGATCTTTCTGGAGAAATGCTGAAACTGGCAGGTGTGGAAATTGCCAAAAATGGCCTGCTTGAGCAATATCGACTCATACATTGTCCGGTGCAGCAGGTTGATCAATACCTGGATGAGCCGGTCGATTTGATTTTGTTCCATGCGGTAATGGAATGGCTGAGCGATCCGCGTGCCGCACTCGAACACCTGATGAAGCAGCTGAAACCTGGCGGGATAGTGTCCGTCATGTTTTATAACCATAATGGCTTGCTGTTTAAGAACCTTATTTGCGGTAATCTAACCCACGTAGAACAAGGGATGCCACACCGCAAACGATTCAAGCTTCAGCCCCAGTCGGCACAGACACCGGAAGAGGTGTATGCATGGCTCACGGAAGGCGGTTTTACCATTTTGGGTAAAACCGGTGTACGGACTTTTCATGATTACATGCGTACCGACAGGGTGGGTGACTACAGTCTTGAACAATTACTGGCGATGGAGCAGCGTCTCTGCCGTCAGGAACCGTATTTATCTTTAGGGCGGTATATCCATGTATACGCTCAGAAACCGTTGCAGTAAGAAACATAAAGCCGGTTGCAAGTAATAAATCTAACAAATAAGGACAACGGATGAGTGACCAATCCCAGACTGTTCCTGAGCTGGTGACCTGGGTGAAACAACATGAATTCGCCCTTAACCTGCCAACGGAAAGACTGGCATTTTTATTGGCGATTGCCGTGTTGAGCGGCGAGCGTCTGGATGAGGAACTGGGGGAAGGTGAACTGGTCGATGCGTTCAAGATTGTGAGCGATATGTTTGACCAGTCGAAAGACACCCTGGTTTTCCGCGCCAATAACGCAATCAACGAACTGGTGCGCCAGCGTCTGATTTCCCGTTTTACCAGTGAAATGACAGAAGGTGCCAGTATTTACCGGCTCAGTCCGTTGGCACTGGGTATTGCCGATTACTACGCCCGTCATCGCGAGTTCTCATCGATGAAGCTGTCGATTCAGTTGGCTATGGTGGCCGATGAGCTGACCAAAGCAGCGGTCGCTGCCCATGAAGGCGGCAATGAACAGCACTGGAAGATCAACGTCTATGCGGTACTGAAATATTCAGTGGCCGAGATTTTCGATCGTATCGATCTGAACCAGCGCACCATGGATGAGCAGCAGCAGCAGGTGAAAGAAGACATTGCTGAGTTGCTGAATCAGGACTGGCGTGCGGCCATTACCAACTGTGAAAGCCTGCTTAATGAAACCTCCAGTACGCTGCGCGAGCTTCAGGATACTCTGCAAGCAGCCGGTGATCAGCTGCAAACCCAGCTGCTTGCCATTCAGGATGCGGTAAGCACAACCTCGGATCTGGATCTGGATCTGGAATATGTCGAAGGCATGGTGTACTCGCTGCAGGCAAAACTGGACCGGATCATTAACTGGGGTCAGCAGGCAATAGACTTGTGGATCGGCTACGACCGCCATGTGCATAAGTTTATCCGTACCGCCATTGATATGGACAAAAACCGTGCCTTCAGCCAGCGTTTGCGCCAGTCGGTCGCCGAGTTTTTCGACGCACCATGGCAGCTCACTTACGCCGATGCTGATCGCCTGCTGGACATGCGTGATGAAGAACTGGTCCTGCGTGACGATGAAGTGACAGGCATAGTGCCGGAAACGGTTGAATTTGAAGAACTGAGCCAGGTCAATGATCAGCTCAGTGAAAGAATTGCTGAAATGCTGGATATTCATAAATCTCAGGGCGCCGCCATTAATCTGGGCGCCTTGATCCGGGAATATCTGAGCCAGCATTCCCATGCACAACATTTTGATTTAGCTCGTATTATTGTCGATCAGGCCGTGAGGCTCGGTTATTCCGAGTCGGATTTCAGTGCGATTCAGCCTGATTGGGAACTGATCAACGACTACGGAGCCAAGGTACAAGCCAATGTCATTGACAAATATTGAAGAATTTATGCCAGAGAATCTGGCCAAAGCCATTGCCAACCCCTTGTTCCCGGCATTGGATAATGCATTGCGTTCGGGCCGCCATGTTTCCAGCGAAGATTTGGATAATCATGCTTTTTTGCTGGAGTTTGAGCAGGACCTGATGCTGTTTTATAAGCGCTATAACGCTGAACTGGTCAGAGCCCCTGAAGGCTTCTTCTATCTGCGTCCCCGCTCCACCTCGCTGATTGGCCGCTCTGTGCTGTCTGAGCTGGATATGCTGGTAGGAAAAGTACTGTGCTTCCTGTACCTGAGCCCTGAACGTCTGGCCCATGAGGGGATATTTACCAATCAGGAACTGTTTGATGAGCTTTTGTCGCTGGCCGACGAAAAGAAACTCATGAAGCTGGTGACCAACCGGGCGTCAGGCTCTGATCTGGATCGTGAAAAACTGTTCGATAAAGTGAAAACTTCCCTGCGCCGTATGCGCCGTCTGGGCATGGTGATCATGCTGGGCGACAGCGGTAAATTCCGCATCAGTGAAGCGGTATTCCGCTTTGGTGCAGATGTGCGTAACAGTGATGATATCCGGGAAGCTCAGCTTCGCCTGATCCGTGACGGCGAAGCCATAGTGCATCAGCAATTGCCGACTCAATCCAGTTTGATTGAGGCAGAGCAACCGAACGACACTGCAAGTGATGAAGAAACCGAGCAAGAGGAACACGCCTGATGGAGCGCGGTAAGTACCAATCTCTGACCATGGTTAACTGGAACGGCTTCTTTGCCCGGACATTTGATATTGACCAACTGGTCACCACACTTTCCGGCGGTAATGGTGCGGGTAAATCCACCACCATGGCTGCGTTTATCACGTCTTTGATCCCTGATCAGAGCCTGCTGCACTTTCGTAATACCACAGAAGCGGGAAGTTCCAATGCGTCCCGTGATAAGGGATTACACGGCAAGCTCAAGCCAGGCGCCTGTTATTCTGCGCTCGATATCGTCAACTCCAAGAACCAGCGCATTATTTTTGCGGTGAAACTGCAGCAGGTTGCCGGCCGGGACAAGAAAGTCGACATCAAACCTTTCCTGATCCAAGGCTTACCGTCAGCGGTGAAACCAACGGATATTCTGGTGGAAACCCTGTCTGAGAACCAGGCACGAGTGCGTCAGATCAATGAAGTGAAAGACGCTGTGTCTCAGTACGAAGGTGTGCAGTTTAAAACTTTTTCTTCTGTTACGGACTACCACACGCAGATGTTTGAATTCGGTGTTTTGCCGAAGAAGCTGCGCAACAGTACCGACAGGTCTAAGTTCTACCGTTTAATCGAAGCGTCGCTGTATGGCGGTATTTCCAGTGCTATTACACGCTCGCTGCGTGATTACCTGTTGCCGCATAACTCTGGCGTGAAGAAAGCCTTCCAGGATATGGAAGCGGCGCTGCGTGAAAACCGCATGACGCTCGAAGCGATCAAAGTGACCCAGAGCGATCGTGATCTGTTTAAACACCTGATCACTGAAGCGACCAATTATGTGGCTGCCGACTACATGCGTCATGCCAACGAGCGTCGTATCAAGCTGGAACAGACACTTGGTCTGCGTCGTGAATTACTGGGCTCACGCCAGACGCTGATTGATCAACAGCAGGTGTTCGGCAACATGTCGCAAGAGCTCGACGAGCTGAAAGACAACGAGAGTGCGCTGGAGCAGGATCATCAGGCGGCATCGGATCACTTACAACTGGTTCAGACGGCCGTTCGCCAGCAGGAAAAAATAGAGCGTTACCGTGATGATCTTCTTGAGCTGACTGAGCGTCTGGAAGAGCAGGTCATGATTGTCGAAGAAGCGGCTGAGCAACTGGCACTGGCGGAAGAACAGGCCATGCTCAGTGAAGACGAGGTCGACAGCCTGAAATCTCAGCTGGCTGATTATCAGCAGGCATTGGATGCACAGCAAACCCGCGCCTTACAGTACCAGCAAGCCGTTCAGGCGCTGGAAAAGGCCCGTCAGATTTCGGCAGATGACACGCTGGATCAGGAGAATGCTGCTGAACGGCTGTCCAGCCTGAAACAGCAGCAAGACAGTAAAACCACGGCATTGCTGGCACTCAAACACAAGCTGGATATGTCTGCAGCCGCGGCGCAGCAATTTGAGCGTGGTCTGCAGCTGGTGGTGACCATTGCCGGTGCTGTTGATCGTGCCTCGGCAGGTGAAAAAGCCCGTGAATTACTGGCGACAGGCCGTGAATTGCGGATGATTGCTCAGCGCAGTGAACAGCTGAGTGCTCAGTATCGCGATCTGGAGCGCAGCATGCGTCACCAGCGTCAGGCCCAGGAACAGGCAGATACTTACGCTAAGCGTTTTGCCGTTGAGGTTGATGGCGAACGGGCGCTGGCTGAAGAGCAGGCCCGTCACGAAGCAACCTTAGAGAGTCTGGAGCAGAACCAGTCTGATCTGGTGGAAAAACGCAGTGAGCTCCGCCGCCAGGAACAGCAACTGGCGAAAGACATCAGCCTGCAGGAAGGCAAAGCGCCGACCTGGATTGCTGCCAGTGATGCGCTGGAAAAACTGGCAGAACAATCTGGCCAGGATCTTTATGACAGCCAGGCGGTGATGACGGCCATGCACCAGACGCTGGAGTCTGAGCGTGACGCCATTCATGCCAGAGACAAGCTGGCAGTGCGCAAGCAAAATGTAGAACATGAAATCGAACGTCTGGCCTTGCCGGGCGGCAGCGATGATTCCCGTTTGCGTGTGATTGCCGATGTGCTGGGCGGCACCTTACTGTCTGAGATTTATGACGACATCACGATTGATGATGCGCCGTATTTCAGTGCCATGTACGGTCCTGCACGCCATGCCATCGTGGTACAGGATCTTCAGTCAGTCCGCGAGAAACTCTCCGGGCTGGATGACTGCCCGGACGATCTGTATATCATCGAAGGCGAAGCGGACTCGTTCGACGACAGCAGCTTTGTTGTTGACGAACTGGAAGGCGCAGTGTGCGTTCAGCTCAACCAGCAGCAGTTGCGTTATTCCCGATTCCCGAAAGTGCCACTGTTTGGCCGGGCCGCCCGCGAGCAGCGTCTGGCGATTCTGCGCGAAGAGCGTGATCAGATTGTTGAGGATCACGCCAAGGCATCTTTTGATGCGCAGAAACTTCAGCGTTTGTACCAGAGCTTCAATGCCTTCGTCGCCAGCCATCTGGCGGTCGCTTTCGATGCCGATCCGGAAGAAGCAATTCGTATCGCGCGTGAAAAACGTAATCAGATTCAGCGTCAGTTGAATGACACCGAAGCTACCGAGCAGCAGCAGCGCAGCCAGCTCACCGCTGCACGTGAAGGTTTATCGCTGTTATCCAAACTGCAGCCGGTCGTGGCCTTGTTAGAAGATGAGACGATCGCCGCCCGCCTTGAAGAGGTGGAGCAGCAGCTTTCCCAGATTGACGAAGCACGTCATTACCTTGAACGTCACGGCAAAGCACTGGAAGAGCTGGAAGGTCTGGTGTCGGCACTGGATACCGATCCTGAGCGGTTTGATGCCATGCAGGCTGAGTATCAGGATGCGGATCAGGCCCTTCAGACCCTGAAAAGCCAGATTTTTGCACTGGCTGATTTGGTTGAACGTCGCCACCACTTTGGCTATGCCGATGCGGTTGAGCTGCTGAGCAAGAGCTCTGAGCTCAACGAGCAGCTGAAAACCAAACTGGAAACGGCGGAACGCGAACGTGCCCGCCACCGTGAGAGCCTGAAACAGGCGCAGACTCAGAGCAACCAGTACAACCAGTTGCTGGCGTCGCTGAAAAGTTCACACCAGGCCAAGCAGGAAACCGTACAGGAATTTGAACGCGAGCTGCAGGAACTGGGTGTCCGCGCTGATCTAGAAGCGGAAGAACGTGCACGCCTGCGTCGTGATGAGTTGCATGAGCGTCTGCACAGTTCCCGTAACCGTCGCAGCGAGCTGGAAAAAGCCACCACGTCACTGGATATGGAAATGCGTAATCTGGTGAAGCGTCTGCGCAAGGTAGAAAAAGATTATATCGACTTACGCACCCTGGTGGTGAACACCAAAGCGGGCTGGTGTGCCGTGCTGCGACTGGCTCGAGAAAGTGATGTTGAACGCCGTCTGCATCGCCGCGAAATGGCCTACATGACGGCCGACGAACTGCGCTCATTGTCAGATAAAGCCCTGGGCGCACTGCGTCTGGCCGTGGCCGATAATGAAACGCTGCGTGATGCACTGCGTGCTTCTGAAGACGTATCACGTCCGGAGCGAAAAGTGTTGTTCTACATTGCTGTGTACCAGCATCTGCGTGAGCGTATCCGCCACGATATTATCCGTACCGACGATCCGGTTGAGGCCATCGAAGAGATGGAAGTTGAGCTGGCCCGTCTGACAGAAGAGCTGACAGCACGTGAAAAGCGTCTGGCTATCAGCTCAGACAGTGTGGCGAATATCATCCGCAAGACCATTATGCGCGAGCAAAACCGCATCAAGATGCTGAACCAGGGTCTGCAGAACATCAGTTTCGGTCAGGTGAAGGGGGTGCGTCTGAATGTTAACGTGCGCGAAACCCATGAATCTCTGCTGACGGGTCTTGCTGATCAGCAGGATCAGCATCAGGATTTGTTCGGCAATAATCGTCTGACTTTCTCTGAAGCCATTGCCAAGTTGTTCCAGCGACTGAATCCGCATATTGATATGGGTCAGCGTTCGCCGCAAACCCTGGGTGAGGAACTGCTGGACTACCGGAACTATCTGGAACTCAGCATTGAAGTTAACCGTGGTACTGATGGCTGGCTGCAGGCGGAATCGGGCGCATTGTCAACCGGTGAGGCTATTGGTACAGGCCAGGCTATCTTGCTGATGGTTGTGCAGAGCTGGGAAGAAGAAGCCCGTCGTCTGCGCGGTAAAGATATTATTCCATGTCGTCTGCTGTTCCTGGATGAGGCAGCGCGACTGGATGCCAAGTCTATCGCAACCCTGTTCGAGCTGTGTGATCGTCTGGACATGCAACTGCTGATTGCCGCACCAGAGAACATCAGCCCGGAGAAGGGCACCACCTACAAGCTTGTGCGTAAGATCTTTAAAGATCGGGAACACGTGCATGTGGTGGGCTTGCGTGGTTTTGGTCAGGAACCGAAAGGTGAGCCGGAACCGGGCAGGCAACTCGAGTTAGACCCGGCCTAAAACCTGACGAAAAACGAAAACCAGCGTGGAAACATGCTGGTTTTTTTGTCCTATCTTTTTCCTGTTCTCTCCAGCCCTCTGACTTGAGGGCTTTTGTATCAAGCGTTGTCTGAGCGATCACTTCGCCTCTTTTTATCCTGTTTTGCATCATCATGCGGTCAGTTTTGTCTTGTTCCTAAGACCTGTTTCTCAATCGTTAGTGTCACAGTCGATAGCGCTTTGGAGCTCGATAGAGTGCCTAGAATTTTAGTGTTGGAGTCGGCCATCTGACTAACCACTCAATGCATGTTTCAGGCGTGGCGGTCGGGTTGAGTGAATAGTGAATAACGAATGAATAAGTTTTGTCGTAGGGGTGATGACATGAAAAGTATAATTCTATTAATGCTCGCCATGATGGCAGTGGCGGGTTGTAGTGATTCAGACAGTGCGGATAATGCTGCGAATACACCATTAGATTCAGATGGACAGCAGGAAGTACCCGTCACAATTGAAGTACCTGAAAACCCGGGTACGGATCCTGGTGATCCCGGTGGCCCTGGTAGTCCTGGAGACGGTTATGATGGTCCACGTAAAGTGTGTCTGGCCATTACGGGCCTGGAAATCAAAGGCAGTGCCGGTAATATTATTGAATACACCAATGAAGTGATTGAACAGGCGCTGAAGTCGGATCCAGATTGTGTGCCACCATCAGAAATTATCAATGATGCGCTGCCAGAAGGCATGGTGCTGATTGATTTACTGCATATGAGCAATGATTTGGCTTATCTGCTCAAAGGCGTGGGTCTGCCGGTTGATGATTATGTCAGTGTGACTCTGAATATTAACGACCAGGGTAGTTACGGTGGTGGTTATGATGTTGATCTTGATGGCGATATTGATATCAATACCGGTAGCCCTTATTCCTATGTTCAGGAATATGATGGTGACTACAAGAAAATTGATCTGGGCGGTAAGCTGGAATTTGCGGGCTTTAACCTGAAAGATAAGTATGGTTACCCACAAACCTATTCCATGATGATTGACCCTTATAGTGCCTTTAACATACAGGATAACGGTGCTTACGGGCTGTCAGGTAAAGGGATGTGGCTGGTGAATAAACTGGATGCTATCGATGTCGTGGGTGATATTCTGGACTCGGCTTGCGTGCAGGACAGCCTGAAACTGATTTATCTGTTTAAATCTCACTCCGATGGCCCAAGCTCAGGTGATCCTGATTATGTGACCACTGCAAGTGAGGATGATAACGGGGGCTATTCTTACGGTATGGCAAGTATTCCGAAAGGATACTATGACTTCGAAATCATGTGTGATGTCGATGATGCTATTCCCGAATTCTCCGGTTACGGCAACTACGATGTTGAAGTGACAGATAACGCAGACGGTAACTATGACATCTACTGAGTTATCGGGTTGATGTAAACACAACCGGTCGACTTTGTTCGACCGGTTTCTTTTTGCCACAAGCTTGAATTTCTGCTGAACATCTAGTCGATAATGCTGAAAATGCGTAATTTTAGCTTTTTACACAAGATCAATATCTCATTTTTGCGCAAAAATAATCTTAGTACGTTCAGAACAACTCTTTGATTCCCGTCCTGTTTATAAACAATGTCGATGTTTTTAGTCGCGATTGCCCAGATAGGTCTGGTTGTTTTTTGACCTTCCATTCATTAAAGTTCTTTCCATTGCGTGTACAGGAACCAAAGAGAAACAACTATGACTTTCAGTGGCAAATTGCTTTCACCGGCGTTGAATGGACTCACACTACTAAAACAAATTGCACTCAGTTCAGTATTTGGTGTTGCTGTGATGGCGTATGGTATACATCCGGTTCAGGCATCTGTGACCACAAAACCGACTAATCACCTGAAATCCACACTTAAATACGTGGAGCTAGAAGCGGAAGCGGGTGATAAGAATATGCAGCTTTTTCTGGGCCGGGCATATCTGGAAGGGAATAGCGGCATTGAGGCCGATCCACTGAAAGGGCTTTACTGGCTGGAAAAAGCCGCGGTAGATATGCCTGAAGTGAAAACGATGATCGGCGATCTGTTCAAAAAAGGCCAGTTGCTGCCGCAGAATAATGAGCTGGCAATCAACTGGTACAGCAAGGCGGCCAATGAAGGTGATATCCCTGCCATGGTCGAGCTGGGCAATTATTATGCTTCCGGCGCTGCAGGCGAGGTGAACTGCGGTAAAGCTATTCACTGGTTTACTCAGGCGTCGAATGGCGGCTCACTGGATTCAAAGCGTAATCTGGTCTGGTTATACGCAACCTGCTCAGATGAAAAAGCACGCGACGGCCACTTAGCGCTGAAGCTGGCTAAACAGTTAGTCAAAAAATCAGAGGCAGATGCGGGTGATTATGACAATCTCGCTGCCGCTTATGCAGCCTGCGGTCAATTTAATCAGGCTGTCAGAGCGCAGGAAATCGCCCTTGATAAATTGGAGCAGGACGCAGAAGCGCAACGCATTGCGAAGTTTACTCAGCGCTTAAGGCTATATCAGCAAAACCAGACGATTTACAGCGCTTCATTGTAATACCCATTTCGCATAACAACACCTGAACGGTTATTTCTTCTCCTGTTATGCATTAAAGCCTTCACAGTGTTGTGAAGGCTTTCTTTTGTCCCATTTCGAATACAGATTTTTACCTCAACTGGCAGTATTTTGCCGATAATTAATACATAGCTGTGTTTTTTGTAATGGGCGCTGTTGTGATACCTCCCGAACGTGATATATCCGATATTGTAAACGGTGACATTCTTGATTTCTCATCTGGAAACAACCGGTTGAATGCTGCAGGTGGCGACGCGGGTATTCGTAAACTGGCCGATGCATTTTGTCAGTGTATGGAAACGCAACCCGAACTGGCTGTAATTCGCGCCAAGTATCCGGACGATCTCACTGATTTTCGTGAAACGCTGGCGACTTTTCTGCTGACTTGGATACGGGGTGAAGTGCCGCTGTACACTAAATCGAATGGTCGGCGTTACCTGAATACCAATCAGCGGCGGGTTCGCCTGAACAGCGCCGAGAAAGCAGCATGGCTTCGCTGTATGCAACAGGCACTGGATACTCAGCCCCTGAGTGAAGTGTTTAAGCGGTATGTTATGGTGCAGTTAACCTTGTCGGCTGAAATGACGCGAAAGGCCTCTGAATAGCAAAGGGCTGGCTGTCGATTTCTTTTACACCCTCTCTTTGTTCACCTTATTTTTGTAAATAAAAACAAAGCATTATAAGGTGGCTTGCTGCTTGCATAGCCTAGTTACTCATGTTGTAGATTGGAGAGCAAGGCATGAAGTTATTGAATGGGTTAACATTGACGGCATTGTGCTGTTTTGGCACTTCAGTCAATGCTGCTGAAATCAATTTAGCGGCACCGGGTGTGGATCAGGCAGTATTGACGATGGGCAACCAAGGTGACAGCTATGTGGCTGTTTATCAGCAAACCGGGGCCGGGTCGGGTAATCTGGGATCATTTCTTCGTGTTCAGGAAAGCGGAAACGGTAACGGGAATGGGAACAGCAATGGGGATGGAAACGGTATCCAGGAAGGTTTTAATACCAGCACCACTGATCCTTATATGATGGATCAGCACCCGTCGGGTAATTTTACCCGTGATGTCACCTTCTCTGAATTGCAGTCACTGGATGGTTTCTATGCCTTTATTCTCGATGCTAATGAAACCGGTAATAATAATGAAATCGTGCTCACTAACCTGATGCTGTTCTCAACAAGTGTTGCCAGCCAGAATGTGGATGATATTGCGAACTTGCAGAATAGTACTTTGCTCTGGAGTCTGGACTGGGATGACAATGGTGCTTTTCAGGATAACTCTGTGCGTTTGGATACCAGCAAGAATAACAACGGCCCAGGTAGCGGTGCGACGGATTTAGTGTTCTTAATCAATGAGAATTACTTTGCCAATATTCCCGCCGGTCAGAACAATTTCGTTCTCTACTCCAGCTTCTCTGAGTTTGATTCAGGCTTTGAAGAGTGGGCACATGACCAGGTGGCATTTGATCCGGATGGTGGTGATCCGCCAACGCCCGTATCAGAGCCGGGTAGCTTGGCATTACTTGGCCTTGGCTTATTAGGGCTATTAAGAAGCCAACGCAGACGACGCATTACGCAATCATGAACGATGTCATAAAACCATAAGCCGGAAAGGGAGTGTTCACTCCCTTTTTTCATGATTCTGATCCTTTCAGATAATCTTGCGGGGACTTCAGTAAGTCCTCCAGCGCCTGAATAGCAGCATCTACCCACTCCTGTAAGTTTCCTGCTTGTGACAAACCGGCACTGAGCTCAGAGCGCTGAATCTCGATATACATACGCTTCTACCTCCATGTTAAGTGTAGATCTGTTACGCCAGCGCCGGACGGCCAAACCGGTCGCCCAAAACCGGCTGCCCCAAAACCGGCCGCCAAAGACGGACAGGCACTCAAGTCGTCTTAGTGCTTGATTGATTCCATTAGGGAATGAATTGATATCTCAGCTTTCGCTGTTAACGGGTTCTGAGTGATGCTAATTTTTCCGGCCTATGGGTACAGGTCCCCATCGTTTTCAGGAAGAAGTATGGACATCTCTTTAGACATTCTCGCTATTTTATTCTTTGTGGCCGGTCTGGCTGCTTTTATTGATGCTATTGCGGGTGGCGGCGGGTTGCTGACCGTGCCTGCGTTATTGGCAGCCGGCGTGCCGCCAACACAGGCTCTGGCAACCAATAAACTGCAAAGCTCCTTTGGCAGTTTTTCGGCTACCTATTATTTTGTGCGTAACGGCCTGGTCGATCTCCGGCAAATGGTGCTGGCAATAATCTGTACTTTTGTCGGTTCAGCCGTGGGTGCGGAATTGGTGCAAGTGATTGATGCAGGGTTGCTGACGACTATGATTCCTGCTTTGCTGATTGTTATTTCTCTGTATTTTCTGTTTGCGCCCCAGGCCAGTGTACATGGCGGTAAAGCTAAGATTTCTGACGGTCTTTTTGCCTTTACTGTCGGCACCAGCATTGGTTTTTATGATGGTTTTTTCGGGCCGGGAACCGGCTCATTGTTTACCATTTGCTTTGTCACTTTAGCCGGTCTGGGCATAGTGGAAGCGACAGCCCGTACCAAAGTGCTGAATTTCACTTCCAACATTGCCGCACTGATGTTCTTTATCATGGCAGGGCTGCCGGTATGGGAGATTGGCCTGGTGATGGCGGTAGGTGGATTCATCGGTGCCAGGATCGGTGCCAAAATTGTGGTCAGTAACGGACGAAAGTTAATTCGTCCTATGGTGGTGATCATGTCTATGCTGATGGCAGTAAAGCTGCTGTGGGAACAAAATCCGCAATGGTTTCAATAAGGTGCTTAACACGTTCTGAGCGGTAGCTGTGTTGTCGGTAGCAAAGATAAATGGGCCGGGCAAAGCCATCAAGAAACGCAAAATGCTGGCAATGCTGTTCTTTGATTGCCAGTGTTTTCACCACAGAAAGCGGCACCAGTGCAGGGGCTGCTCCGCCCAATGCCAGTTTGGCGGCTGCGGTGTAAGAGTCCATTTCCATCAAAGGGCGGATCCCCGCCTGCTGCAATAATCCCGCCTGATAGGCATTGGCAGGATTGCTGAGATCATTGGTCAGCAGGCACTCTGGTGCCTCATCCAGCGGCTGATTGAACACCACAGTAAAAGGCTCATCGAATAGATGCCTGGCCTGAAGTCCGTGATGGGCGGGCAGGTGACCGGCACAAAACCCGACGGTTGCATCACCGGCCTGTACTCTCTCTACAATAACGGGAGTGTGGTGGGTATTGAGCACTATATGAGGGTCGTCTTTCAGAAAGCTTCCCATTAAGGCGGCAAGATAACCAGCGACCAGGGTTTCAGAACAGGCCAGAATAACCGGGCTATGATCCCGGATGGCCTGTTGATCGAAGATCTGGCCTTTCAATTCATTGAAACCGGGGCCGACCTGCGCCACTAATGCCTGCGCATCCGGGGTTAACTTGATATTCCGGCCATCAGGCACAATCAGCTTTTTGCCTAACCGTTGTTCAAGCCTGGCGATACGTTTACTGACAGCACTCTGGCTGATGTATAAACGGCTGCCGGCACGGCTCATAGTGCCTTCTTTTGCAAGTACCAGTAATGTTTCCACACCTTCAAGCAGCACAATAGCTCCTGGTGCATTATTGATGAATAGTTGGAATCGATGATAGCAAAGCCAGCGGGGGGAGGCGATGGTCGAGCGGGAAAATAACAGATAAACCGCCAGTAAACTGTCCGGCGGTTTATCAGAAAGGAAGCTTAGTGGTGGCCTGAGGTATCGTCGGGATGCGTCTGCGTAATACTGCCCACTTCAAGCATAGGTGCCACATCCAGATGTTCGGCATTCATCATGGAAGAAATGCGCTGTACCGACGATAGCAGCAGCGACTGTTCCCACTCGTCTAACTGCTGAAAACGGGAAACAAAACTTTCCTGCAAAGGCAGCGGGGCTTTATCCAGATTAGCCAAGCCTTCCGCGGTGAGATGCGCATGTACTTTTCGTTTATCCAGCTTGCTTCTTTCCCTGATGACAAGGCCACGTTTTTCCAATCGGTCAAGAATCGTTGTTGCTGTTGCCTGACTCATATTGGTGTTGCTGGAAAGCTGGCGAATAGTCACTTCACCTGAATCGCGTATGGCTTTCATGAGTACCAATTGCGGTCCGGTCAGACCGGTTGATTTGTTCAGTTGTCTTGAATGCAGGTCGATCGCTCGGATTATTTGTCGCAGGGCGATGAGGACTTCTTCATGTTTGTCCATGTTGCTCTCCCACCTTGTTGCCGCACGGAACATCAGGCGATGGATTGTTGCGTGATAGAAACGGCAAAAGCACTTATTGATTCAGGTTGTCTGAGTAGTTAGCTGACGTGATGGTTTATCTTTTTCAGCCAGACCTTCAGTAAAGCCAAAATTCTAGCACGCCAATTAATAAGCCAGCTATCAAAAATGCTGTAAAAACCATGATTTGCTCGATTTATCGGCTTCTGACATCAGGAAGCAGCGACGAACAACTCAGGTAATTCCTGATAAACAGATTAGCTGTCGATTCCTGCTGATAATTTCTATTGTAGATTAATGGAATAGTTATCGGACCCACACCGAAATCTCGATAAGGAGCGGTGGACTATTCTGAGGCACACTAATGAAAATGGCTAAACCTTAACCACTGCGTATCGTATTTTTTTGTTTGTACGGATTTTGGTCACTGTTTTTCAAATTGTTTCTACTTGTTACTTGTTATTGTTGTTTTCGTGAATAATAATAATTCTCAATATAAGCCTCATTATTTTTAATTTCACCAAGGACGATACGCCCAAGATGAAGAAGACTTTTACCCTTTCTCTGCTGGCTGCTTCTGTCGTGGCCTCCGCTTCAGCGCATGCTGCTGTTTCTAAGCAAGATGTGGTCAGCCACTACGCAGATATTGCTTTTAATGTTTTCAGTGATGCCCGGACAACGGCACAAAATCTGGACAAAGCCATTGATGCTTTGATTGCTGCTCCTTCTGAAAAGACGCTGGCTGAAGCCAGAGAGGCCTGGAAGCTGGCTCGTATCCCTTATCAGCAATCGGAAGTGTTTCGTTTTGGTAACACAGTTGTAGACGACTGGGAAGGTCAGTTGAATGCCTGGCCTTTGGATGAAGGTCTGATCGATTATGTTGCTCAGGGTTACCACTATGAGCTTGGTAATGACGGTGCCACCGCTAATATCATTGCAAATGAAACGATTCAGGTGGGTAATGCAACGATCAATGCGGTGCAAATTACTCCTGAGTTACTGGCGGATATGAATGAAGTCGGTGGTTCAGAAGCTAACGTCGCCACCGGTTATCATGCTATTGAGTTTTTGCTGTGGGGCCAGGATTTGAATGGTACCTCTGCTGGTGCCGGTGAGCGTGCCTATACCGATTTTGCAAATGGTGAAGCTTGTACTAACGGCCATTGTGATCGCCGCCGTGCTTACCTGAAAGCGACATCTGAGCTGCTGCTGACAGATCTGGACTGGATGGTTAAGCAATGGTCTGTCACCGAGAAAGGCAATTACCGCAGCGAGTTGCTGGCGGATTCAGCGGATAACGGCTTGCGGAAAATGCTGTTCGGGATGGGATCACTGTCGCTGGGTGAACTGGCCGGTGAGCGTATGAAAGTGGCGCTGGAAGCCAACTCGACCGAAGATGAGCATGACTGTTTCTCAGACAACACCCATAACTCACACTTCTACAATGAGCAGGGTATTTATAACGTTTATACCGGTACTTACAAGCGTGTTGATGGCAGCACAGTGACAGGGCCGAGTATCCACGATCTGGTGGCTGAGAAAGATCAGCAAGCAGCCAAAGCGATTCATACTGAGTTCGACAATGCTCGCTCGCAGGTTTATAGCCTGGTTGAGTCTGCAGAGAAGAATAATCAGCATTTTGATCAGTTGATTGCGGCGGGTAATAAAGCGGGTAACAAGCTGGTTAATGACGCCATCATGTCGCTGGTGAAACAAACGGCGGAAATCGAGCGCGCGGCCAGTATTCTGGGTGTCACAAACCTGAATCCGGATACCGCTGACCATCAGTTTTAAACTGTGATGGCATGAATCAATAAAAACAAAAACAAGGGCTCATCTGAGCCCTTTTGCCGTCATAACGGGTTATTTGAAGCCTTTAGAATGTGAGCGTGTACAAGCATGAAGTTCAAGCCTTTTGCAGCCAGAATAGCTGTATGTTTTCTGCCGTTAGCGATCGCTTTTCCTGCCGTGGCCCAGCAAAGCAGTGAAACCGCGGCTACGGCTGATCTTTCTTTACTGAAATCCGGTGGGGCGACCAGTGTCACTAAAACCGGTGCCAATGCTTTCTCCATGCCTGCGGCGAACCTGCCTTTGGTTCACCGTCTGGATTTTAGTGTCGGCAACAGTTTTTTCCGTAACCCTTGGGTACAGGCCCCCGCGACCACAGATGCCCGCGACGGGCTGGGGCCCTTGTTCAACACCAATGGCTGCCAGAATTGCCACATCAAAGATGGCCGGGGGCATCCGCCGGAAGAAGGGGATACCAATGCTGTGTCTATGCTGGTGCGGTTAAGCATCCCGGCCCTGACACCGGAACAAAAGAAAGCCCTGATTCTGGATGGTGTGATTCCAGATCCTGTCTATGGCGGTCAACTGCAGGATTTTGCACTGCCTGACGCCAAGCCCGAAGGCCAGATCACAGTGACGTACAGTGAGGTGCCGGTTACTTTTTCGGATGGCGACATCGTCACATTGCGTAAACCCACACTGACGATTCTTGATCTGAACTACGGCGACCTGCATCCGGACATCATGATGTCGGCGCGTATCGCACCGCCCATGATTGGCCTGGGGTTGCTGGAGCAGATCCCCGAGCAGACCCTGGAATCCCTCGCGGCAGCACAACTACTGGAAAATAAAGGGATTTCCGGCAGGCTGAACCGGGTATGGGATGTGGAAAAACAGCAAACCGTAGCCGGGCGATTTGGCTGGAAAGCGGGCCAGCCGACACTGATGCAGCAAAACGCCGGCGCGTTTAACGGCGATCTTGGCCTGACAAGTCGTTTGTTTCCGGTTGAAAACTGCACCAGCGGTCAGGACGTATGTCAAACACTGCCCAATGGCGGCTCCCCCGAAGTCAGCGATAAGATCATGAATTTTGTTGAATTCTATTCCCGTCATCTGGCTGTGCCTGTGCGCCGCAATCTGGATGATCCGCAAGTAAAACGCGGTGAGCGCTTATTTGCTGAAGCAGGGTGCGGATCTTGCCACCAGAGCAAGCTACAGACAGCCAAAGTTGACAGTTTACCGGCTTTGTCGGAGCAGACCATCCACCCTTATACCGATTTGCTGTTGCATGACATGGGAGAAGGCCTGGCGGATGGCCGTGGTGAGTTTCTGGCCAACGGCCGGGAATGGCGAACCGCACCGCTGTGGGGGATTGGCTATACCGAAGAAGTGAATGGTCATACGTATTTCCTGCATGACGGCCGGGCCCGCAACCTGATGGAAGCTGTGCTCTGGCATGGCGGTGAAGCGCAGGCCAGCCGCGATCAGGTGCTCCAGCTGGGTAGACAGGATCGGGAAGCGTTAATCGCTTTCCTGCAATCACTGTAAGGACATGAAATGAGAAGAACGATAGTTGCACTGAGCCTTATCTCTGCACTGGCCGGACTGACCGCTTGCAACGATAACCAAGAAACCAGCAGTGCGGTAATTCATCAGCAACATATTAAAGCGGCAGACGCCTTTTCCGACGCTGCCCGCGTGTTGGGAAGCGCTGTCGGTGAAGTGTGTCAGGCACAAACAGAAAAAACGCTGGCGGCCAGTCGATCAGCCTGGCAGGTATTGATGCAAGACTGGATGGTATTTCAAGGCCGGGAGAAAGGCAGTGAACAAGCACTGGCTTTAGCCTGGCAGATCCAGTTCTGGCCGGACAAGAAAGACATTACGGGTCGAAAAATGGAGCAGCTGTTGGCGCAGGACACAAAATGGACAGCCGAATTGCTGGCTGAACAAAGCGTGGCCGTACAGGGGCTGGGGGCGATGGAGTGGTTGATGTATGCCAACCCTGACAAGTTAAGCCAGCCTAACGGCTGTGCGCTGGCAACGGCAGTCAGCCAGCGCCTGATAGACAGTGGGGAAGCACTGGCTGAGGCCTGGAAAGCCAATCCCTGGCAGGCAATGACACCGCAGCTGGCACTGGGCGAATACGTTGGCGCCCTGACCAATCAGCTGGACTTTGCCCTGAAGAAGCTGACATTACCTATGGGCAAGCCGGGTCATCCGCGTCCTTATCAGGCGGAGTCCTGGCGCTCTCAAACATCCATGAACAATCTGAAAGCCAATGTACAGGCAATGCAGTCGCTGTACCTGGCGGATGGGAAAGGGCTGGATGCTTTATTGCGGGCGCAGGGAGAAGCTGCACTGGCTGATCGTATTGCCGGGCAGTTTAACAGCCTGATCGCTGGCTGGCCGCAAAGTGCCAGTATGGGCGAGTTACTGAAAACACGCGATGGGTATCGCGAACTCATCAGCATTTTTAACGGCATGGAGTACCTTCGTTTCGCACTCCATGATGAGGTATCGCCTGCTTTGGGCATTGTCGTAGGATTTAATGCAACCGATGGTGACTGATTTAACAAGGCGGGCACTGCTGAAAAAGGCGCTGGGCACCGCTATTTTGCTTCCGGCTGCCGGGATGCTGTCTGCCTGTGCTTCAGCGGAGCTCGCCAAGGAGCAACTTACCATGGGACAGTCAACCGGCACAGCAACCGGGGATCGCATCATCGGCTGCAGCAGAACCGCTGACGGCCGTTATGCGGTTGTTGTGGCAGACTCGCACGGTCGGCCCATACATCAGATAGCTCTGCCTGAGCGCGGACACGGTGTGGCGATTCAGCCTGGCGGAGCACTGGCGGTGGCGTTTGCTCGTCGTCCGGGTGCTTATATGCAGGCTTTTTACCCGGCAACGGGAGAGAAACAGCCGCTTCGCCGTGCGGATCAGAACCGCCACTACTATGGTCATGGCGCATTTTCCGCTGACGGCCGTTACCTGTACGCAACCGAAGGGATGAGCACAACCAGTGAAGGCGTGATTGGCGTTTATGATACGACAGCCGGACTGCAAAAAGTGGCTGAATACACAGGGTTTGGTATTGGGCCTCATGAAGTGGTGCTGGCCGATCCGGAAACTTTGGCGGTTGGTGTCGGGGGCGTACATACCCTCGGCCGGGAACCGCTGAACCTGGAGACCATGCAACCTGCATTAGTGTATCTCGATATTCAGAGCGGGAAAGTTGTCGAGAAAGCCGTGCTGTCAGATAAACGGCTGAGTATCCGGCACCTTGCCGTGACAGATACCGGAGACATCGCCTGCGGTCAGCAATATCGGGGGCTGCCAGAGCAGGCCGCGCCGCTTGTTCATCTGCATACACGTGGCGGCGCGCTTCGCCCGCTGCTGGCGGATGAAGAGGACTGGATGCGGTTTAATCACTATATTGCCAGTATTGCCAGCCTGGACGGTTATCTGCTGGCAACCTCACCACGAGGCAACTGCTATGGCATCTGGCGTGAAGAGACTGGCGAGCTGGTGGATCTACAGCCTTTGACGGATGCGTCAGGGGTGGCAGTCAGCCAGGGGCAGTGGCTGGTTGGCTCAGGGGCGGGAAAAATTCTGACCCGCACGCCGCTACGTCCGGGCCGGATCGCTCAATCTGCAGTGATGTGGGACAACCACTGGAAATTGCTGTTCAGTTGAAACTTTGAAACAACGGGCTTTCGAATATCTCACTACCTTTATAACTATAAACAGGGAAAGCATCGAGTTATCGTTTGATTTCAAGCGATAATCGCTTCGCTTTGCCATAATGATAGTGATGGTAGCGGAGAGCGCACATGACTAGGCTAGGTCGTATCGGGCTTCTTCTGGTAGTCAGCAGTGTTTCATATACTCTGCATGCACAGGATGCGTCAAACACAGATCCTGAGTCAGAGATCAGTGTAAACATTGACGCGCCTGTTGCACCAGAAGCTGAAACAAGTGCCATGGCTGAACCGGCTCCTGCGGCCGAGGCGGCGGCCATTGCGCCAACCCCGGAGCAGATTCAGGCTCAGAAACACGCGGACGAATTAGCGCTTATCCGGCAAAAGTCACTGGCCTGGGTCGATGAAGTGTCTGCTCAGTTACCGGGATTGCGATATAAACAGCAACTTGCTCAGCTGTATCACGGGTTAGGTTATGTGCCTCTCTGGCAAGACAGCTTCACTGTGACTGATTTTGAGCAGCAGTTATGGGTGCTGACACTCGCGGAAACCAGCCCGGATTTTAACTATCGTCTGAAGCAGCTCAAACGGCTGAAGCAAAGTCAGGATTGGCGTCAGTATGATCTGCTCGCGACAGACACCTTACTGGCATACCTCAGTTTCATTGAAAATGTCATTGATAACCGCACGCAGTGGCTGTTTAGCGAGGAAGTGCCCACGCGCATGCCTGCGCCTTCGGATGAAAGTCTGGCTGAGCTGATGGCAGTGCTGGAACGAGATCAGCTCAATGTTTTCGTGGCGTCGCTCAAACCTACCGGACGCCACTACAACCAGTTTCTGCAGGCCATCAACCGAATGGAAACCATTGCGGAGAAGCCCTGGCCAGTGTTCAGTCAGCCCGGCATTATCCGCCTGGGCGCCTGGCTGAGAGAGCCGGATATCTTAATCACCATGCTGGAACGTTTGGGTGACTTAACTGACTACCAGGCAGAGCAGCTCAGAACCGCGGGCAAGAAACACTACAATATCGATCTGGCAGAAGCGGTGAAGCACTTCCAGCAACGGCATGGATTAAAAGTGGACGGTGCAATTGGCCCGCAAACCCGTGCCTGGCTAGCGGTGACGCCTCAGGAGCGTATTCGCCTGCTGGCATTAAATGCCCAGCGCAGCCGGGTGTGGACGTCAGATTTTCCGTCCAGGCTGGTTGTGAATATTCCCGATTTTGCGCTGAATCTGTGGCTGGATAACCGCATGGTGTTTGATGCCAGAGTCATAGTCGGGCAACCCAAACGGCCAACGCCTGTCATGATCTCGAACCTGTCCGCTGTGGTGTTTAATCCGTACTGGAATGTCCCTAACTCTATCATGAGAAAAGACATTCTGCCTAAAGCCCGGTACGACAGCGGCTACTTGTACCGCCATCATTACGACGTACTCCGCGGTTGGAACAGTAATGAAAAAATTCCCATCAGCTCTATCAACTGGCGCTATGTGACGGCGAAGAACTTCCCGTACCGGTTACGGCAAAAACCAGGTGCGCATAATGCACTGGGACGTTTTAAGTTCACTATCCCGAATAATCAGGCTATTTATCTTCACGATACGCCGTCAAAAAGTCTGTTCAATAAAGATTTCAGAGCGTTCAGCTCCGGCTGTATCCGTGTTCAGGGCGCGGATGAGATGGCGAAAGTCTTGTTAAGCTATGCAGGTGTATCAGAGCAGCGCTTTGATCAGTTGGCCGGGCGAAGCTCGACCAGAACCGTCGGCGTGAAACAGAAAATTCAAGTGTTCCTGATTTATCAGACTGCGTGGATTGACGAACAGGGGCTGGTGAACTATCGCAATGATGTGTACCAATACGATGAGCAGGATAAAAATTCACCAGACTCTGAAAAATTTGCATCAATTTACAAAAATTAAATTCCTTATACGTCAATAGTTAGTCAATTTAATGGCTTTTTTGATGTCTGTTTTTTGACATTCGTGCGTTGACTCATCGAAAACACACGGCTATCGTGCAGTCGTTTACAGGCTTTTGCGCTTGTTTTTTGTGTTTTACAGTTGAGTTTTTCAGGATGTCAGAAGTAGATAATAAGCGTCGTCAGCTCCTGATCGCGAGCGGGCTGACATTAGGCGCCTTTATGTTGCCAAAAATGGCGATTGCGAGTCCATATACCGCGAAAAGTGCCCGAGAGCTGTACCTATGTAACATTCATACCAAAGAAGAATTGGAAACACGTTACTTTGATGGGAAGTTCTATCTGGACAAAGAGTTAAAGCGCATGAACCATATTTGCCGTGACTTCCGTCAGAATGAAGTTGCGCCAATGGACCGACGCCTGTTCGATGCGATTTCCCAGATCCGTGAAGAATTGAGCCATAAAGGTCAGGTTCGTATCATATCTGGCTACCGTTCGCCCAAAACCAATCAAATGCTGCGCGGCTCCACCAAAGGAGTGGCAAAGAAAAGCTACCATATGACAGGTCAAGCCATTGATTTTAATCTGGAAGGTATTTCTTTGTCTCGTGTCCGCAGTGCAGCACTGGATCTGAAATTGGGTGGTGTTGGTTATTATCCTCGCAGCGGGTTTGTGCATATTGATACAGGTCCTGTGCGTCGCTGGTAAGCACAGTACGCAGAAGAGCAGGGGTGTGGTATGCTGGCGCGGTTTTGCAACAGTTAGGACAAGTGTATGAGTCTGCAGTTTGAAATCGTGCCAGTGACCCCGTTTCAGCAGAATTGCTCAATTCTGTGGTGTGATAAAACACTGGAAGGTGTGGTTGTCGATCCCGGCGGGGATATTGAGCGTATCACGGCCCGTATTACGTCATTAGGCATCAGGGTGGTGAAAATCGTTCTGACGCATGGTCACCTGGATCATGTCGGCGGCACAGCACCTTTATCGTCCCAGCTTGAGGTGCCTGTATGGGGACCGCACCAAGACGATGCGTTCTGGCTGGATTCGCTGCAACAGCAGTGCCAGATGTTTGGCTTTCCTCCCGTGACCTCGTTTCAGCCTGATCGCTGGCTCGATGAGGGAGACTGTATCCACTTTGGTGAGCAGAGTCTGGCTGTGTATCATACACCGGGCCATACGCCGGGACATGTTGTTCTGCACAGTGAAGAAGCCGGACTGGCGGCTGTGGGCGATGTGCTGTTTAACGGCAGTATCGGCCGAACCGATTTTCCGCGTGGTGACCATGGCACATTGATTGCGTCGATCAAAACCAAGCTATGGCCACTGGGTAATGACACGCGTTTTATTCCCGGCCACGGTCCAATGTCGACTTTTGGTGAAGAGCGTGCCAGTAACCCGCACGTGGCTGATGCTATGCCGCTCTGGTAATTGATTGTTACCTGGACTGAGCCAGAAAACGACGAGCCAGACCGATAAAGTCATCGGCTGGCCTGTCGAGCAGATCTTCTGAAATAAAAAAATCATACCCCATCAGTTCTCTGTTGTAGCGCATGCGATTTGCCAGCATAGCCAACAACCCCTTGTTTATTTTACCGTTTTCCCCCACATAGTGTTTGTCATCAAATAACATATCTTCTATTTCATGAGGCGGGTTGTCTGCACGCTTGTACGCCATGATCATCAAACCGCGCTGTTCCATTAATATCTGGCTGGCAATACGGGGGCAGATGCTGTCCAGGAACTCATCGTAATGTTTGAGTCTGATGCCAATCCAGGGCAAGGGCTTGTGCCAGCCCTGAGTGCTGACAGACGCGCGTCCTATATCCGCGACATTTTGCCACCGGGTCAGCCAGCCGCCGTGCGGACTGTGGTACTGAAGGTGCATGAAAGTGAGGGTGAAAGTAATCGGTGACTGTCGGTTGAGTTTCACCCCTATGAGTAACAAGGTCATCATGGCGAGCAATAACAGCGCGACGGCCACGCCGTTAATGTCGGGAAAGGTAAAGACGGTCAGCCCGAGCACGAGTATAGCCAGCAGGCTCAGCCAGATCAGATAAGCACCGGGATTGGGATGCGGCGACTGAATATATACGCTATTCAAATTAACTCCAGAGAGAGCATGAAGATGTCATCTTTATAAAGTATGGCAAATTGTCCAGAGATATTACTCACAGGTTGTGGTTAGCGATATGGGTGTCAAATCACTGACGACTGTTTATGCAATGCGTAAGGGCTAGTTTGCATGAAAGTCGGTATTTATTCCATTAATTGCATGAACTTGAAAAAGATAAAAATGAGATCTTGTCGCTTAAAATACGCAAAATATGGCTTTTATTGTGCTTAAAATAGCCGTTTGCTGGCATTCCTCTGACATCCTTGATATAACTCGCGCTACTTTTTTTCCCGCTGGGCATCCAAACTGGCGACTGAAAGTAGTACAACGGAGTAGGAAGTTAATGAGAATCTCTCACAAACGTAAAGTACAGCTTAAACTGCAAAAACGCATCAAAGCGGCCACGGCAGTGACTCAAAAACCTGTCACCAAAGCAGCGGTGAAGCAGGCAGCCCCGGTAGCGGCAGCAAAGCCTCAGGTTGATGTGAAAAAAACAGAAGCACCAGCGGGTAAAGTCGCGGTTACTGTATCGCTGACACCTAAGCAGCAGCAGGTGCTGGGCATAGTGGCAAACAATGCAGAAGGTATTAACCCGAAAAGTATCGGCCTAGAAGCCGGCCAGGAAGACAGCAAAGCCGCTTCCTGGGCAACGGGGGCACTGAAAAAACTGGTTGAAGAAGGGCTTGTTGAGCGAATTCAGCTTGCTGGCAATAAAGTCGTATATAAAGCGCTATAATTGTCCTTCCCCGTTCCTGAATTATCAGGAGCGGGTTACCTTTCTTGCCTTTTTCAATCATTTATCTCCTTTTTTCCTCGTAATCAGCATTTCTTACAGCCGACCATTCATGGCTGATTTTATTGCGCAATTTCGTTTCGGTCTGACGAACTAGTCTTATTCTGCTATACCTATTTAAGAGGATCGGATTATTCACGGATGTAGGCACTCACAGATGAGGTAATATGACAATGATCAGTGCTCGAGAGTTTTCCGAATGGTTACGTAACCGTTTTGCTGAGGATGAACAGGGTGTGTGTTTAACCCGGGAGGACATTAATCAGCTGACTGGCCGGCAAAGTTTCTCGCTGGGATTTGTGCATGATATTCATTACGAGTTAATGCAGTTTGATATGGCATTCGTAACAGATACATCACGGGAAAATTTTTATCTGGTCCATATTTCCAAGAAGTCGTGGCGAGACCAGCTGGAACGACAATATGAGCGTGAGCTGTTTTGTAATGTGTTACCGCTGGATAAATCCGGTTGATGTGAAGCAGGCAGACAGTGCACCGAAAGCACAGTGAATAACAAATACAGCAAAATGCACCAGAGCATTAAACAGAAAGCCAAAAGACAGTCAAAAGAAGGGGGCGCCCTGTGAGCGCCCCCTTCTGTGCAGGTTACTGAGCCTGAAAGTTACAGGACAGCGGCAATGCCATTGCACAGAGGCTGCATGTTATCTTTGGTCATACCCGCCACGCTGATACGGCCAGAGCCTACGATATAAATAGCAAATTCTTCTTTCAGGCGTGTCACCTGATCTTTATTCAAGCCAGAGAATGAGAACATGCCGTTCTGGCGCTCAATAAAGCTGAAGTCGGCGTCTACACCCAAATCTTTCAGTGTCTGAACAAACAGGGTACGCATTTCCTGAATGCGGTCACGCATGTCTGCGACTTCCTGTTCCCACTCTGCACGCAATTCGGCATTGTTCAGAATTTCAGTCACAATCGCTGCGCCGTGAGCCGGTGGGTTAGAGTAGATCACACGGGCAATGCTTTTAACCTGGCTGAATGACGTGCTGGCCACTTCAGCGGTTTTAGCCACCAGAGTGAAGGCGCCCACACGCTCGTTGTACAGGCCAAAGTTCTTGGAGAAAGAGCTGGCGATCAGCAGTTCACTGTTGTGTTCAGTAAAAATACGCAAACCGGTTGCATCTTCTTCAACGCCTTTGGCAAAGCCCTGATAAGCAAAGTCGAACATTGGCAGCAGGTTTTTCTCTGCACAGAATTTTGCTAAAGCCAGCCATTGATCGGCATCCGGGTCGATACCGGTAGGGTTATGGCAGCAACCGTGCAGCAATACCACATCACCTGCTTTAGCATTTGCCAGAGAACTCAGCAAAGCATCGAAATCCATGCTCTTGGTTTCGGCATTGTAGTAAGCATATTGTTCTGTCTGCAGGCCAGCAGCGCCAAAGACACCAAAATGGTTTGCCCAGGTTGGGTTGCTGATCCAAACGGTCACATCGCCCAGCTGGCGTTTAATGAATTCTGCCGCTACGCGCAGTGCACCCGTACCACCCGGCGCTTGAGCCGTTTGAGCACGTTTGTCAGTAATAATGGCGGCACCTTTGCCAAACAGCAGTTCCTGAACAGCCAGACCGTATTCTGCTGTACCGGGAATACTCAGATAAGATTTGGTGGTTTCTTTTTCCAGCAGGATAGCTTCAGCTTTTTTCACTGTCGCCAGAACCGGGGTATTACCCGATTCATCTTTGTAGATGCCAACGCCAAGATTAATTTTCTCAGCGCGAGTGTCATTTTTGAATTCTTCAGTCAATCCCAGGATAGGGTCAGCTGGTGCGGCAACGATTTTTTCAAACATTCGTGAATCATCCATGCTAGTCAGTGATACGGTCGACGTGCCTGGAAAGACCATAATTTTTCAATGGCCATGTGACTCTGATCGAAATTCTGCAGTCCTTCAAGGATCTGGCAGACAGAAATCCGGTCTGGCTTTTGACATTCCGGTGCGATCAGGCTCCCAAGCAAACATCCATTGTAAAAGAAAATGAAACACAAACATCATCTATTGGAAATTTTCACGTGAGCTTGATCACATTGCGAATTTGCAATTTTTCATATACCCATCCTGAAATGCCGGATCACGCTGAATGCAATCGGCGATGGCGTTGATGCTCTTTGATAAATTCCATGAATGCTCGATCAGCCATCGATAAGTAGCCATTTTTTCGCCAGGCGATAGCCAGATTGAGCTGTACCGGTTGTTCGAAAGGCACGGCTGCTAAACCGGGCTCGTGGCGGGTGACCATTTCCAGTAAGGCTGATATGGCAAACTCCTGTCTGATAATACTCAGGATCATGGGCAACAGGTTTGTTTCAAACGCGATGTGCTGTTTGAGCTGATGTGCCTGACAGACATGGTCGATGTAGTCGCGATGAAAGTACCCTTGCTTGAACATAACCAGCTCCTGGCTGAAAAACTGTTCGAACGACACCGAGGACTGCCGGGCAAATTCGTGGTTCGGGCTGACGACAGCCACCATTTCTGACGTGAGTAACGGCTCGGCTTCAAGGCTGTCGGGGAGATCAGCACTTCGGATCACACCTAAATCCAGCTCTCCGTTAAGCAGCATCAAGCGGATCGACTGGGTACCGGCTTCGACCAGCGTCAGTTTGAGATTGGGGTAGCGAGATTTAAACCCCATCAGGATATCGGGAAAAAAATACGACCCCAGCATACTGGGTACACCCAGCCGGACTTCGCCTTTTTGCAATCCCTTCAATTCCGCCATGGCGATCTTTGCATCACCCACCTGCTGCAAAATCAGGCGGGCATGCTGAATCAGTACTTCACCTTCGTGAGTCAGCACTATCTGGCGATCGCTGCGGTGAAACAACGGCATCTCTAGCTGTTGCTCGAATTTCTTTATTGCGATGCTTAAAGCCGGCTGGGCTATGTGCAGTTTTTCCGCGGCTTTCGTGAAACTGCCGGCCTCTGCAATGGCAATGAAATAAGTGAGCTGGCGAATGTCCATTGGTTACTCTTGCTATTAATAAAAGATATGGATCCGATATTTTTAATATATTTTCACTATCAGAGGGAAATTGCTACTGTTTCAGCAACTCTTCATCGTCTGGTGCCTGTCTGTGATAGAAATCCATAGTTCTGCCTATCGTCGGGCCAGTTTTGCTCTGGCTCTTGGTTCATTTCTGGTGTTTTGTAATTTGTATCTCTTCCAGCCATTGTTGCCTGTAATGACGGAGGCTTTTTCCGTGAGTGCCACCAAAGTTAACTGGTTGTTGGCAGCAGGTACACTGGCTCTGGCGCTAACTCTGGTGCCATGGGCTGTCAGCTCCGAAATGATTGGACGGCGTAAGGTGATGTTGCTGAGTCTGTTCTTGCTGCCTGTGGTGGGCGTACTGATGCTATTGGCTGAGAGCTTGCTGATGCTGAGTCTTGCCCGGGCACTGATGGGCGCCTCGCTGGCAGGGTTTGCAGCGGTTGCAGTGGCCTATATGGCTGAAGAGTTTTCACCTAAAGCCCTGTCGCTGGCGGTAGGCGGATACATCAGCGCTAACTCACTGGGCGGCATTGCCGGGCGATTATTCGGCGGCTTTGCGTCAGACGCCTGGGGCTGGCAGGGGGCTGTGCTGGGTATGGCACTTTTTAGTTTGGTTGGCGCTTTGGTGGTCGCCAGATTATTGCCGCAGCAGCAACATTTTACCCCTCAGCGCGGGCAGCTCAGGCATCACACAAAACATGTGATCCGGCATTTACAGCAACCGGTATTGTGGATCCCTATGCTGATTGGCGGTATCAATTTTGCCTTGTTTGTGAACCTGTATTCTGTGATGGGCTTCAGGCTGGTCTCACCGCCTTATTCCTTGCCGGTCAGCTGGGCGTCTTTGATATTTCTGTGTTATCTGAGCGGGACGCTTACCGCAAAACTCAGTGGCAGCTGGAGCATCAGGTATAAACCGGTGAGTGGCATGATACTGGGTACGACAATCAGTGCGCTGGGGATGTGGGTTGCCGCGCTGGACTCTGTGTCGGCCATGCTGAGCGGTTTGTTGTTAATCAGTTCCGGTGCGTTTTTTACCCATTCTCTGGCGTATGCCTGGGTGAGCCAGAAAGCGAAGACAGGAAAAGCCACGGCCACGGCCCTTTACCTGGTGCACTATTATGTCGGCGGCAGCCTGGGCGGGTTTTACCTGATCACCTGCTGGCAACACTGGAACTGGCACGGCGTGCTGGTGGGCGGCAGTGTGCTGTATTTGGCTCTGTATGCCTTGTGCTGGCGCCTGGGAAGAAAGCAGGCCACCGAGCCAGTGGCATCGGTGGCTGTTTAACATATACCCTGGTCAGACTGGGTTAAACCTCGCTGCTGGCTTCACTGACCAGGGGTTCTAATGGCTTGCGTCTGTCGCGGTACTGATAGCCATACGGGTGGAACCGGTAGCAGTCGCGACCGGCATCTTTGCACTCGTACAATGCGCGGTCGGCACGGTCTATCATGGTCATCAGGCTGTCGCCTGAGGTAAAAGTCGCAATGCCGATGCAGGCTGTGATTGACACATGTGTTTCTTCTATATCAGTCGGCAGTTGCAGTGAGCGGATATCGGCTAACATCCGGTCTGCAATTTTTTGCGCTGTTAAGGTATCGCAGCAGGGCAGGCAAAGAATGAACTCTTCGCCGCCATAACGTCCGAACAGATCGGTTTTCCGCGATGCCAGTTGCAGATGATCGGCAAAACCGCGCAGTACTTTGTCACCAACGCCATGGCCCCAGGTATCATTGATGCGTTTGAAACGATCGATATCAAACAGCAGCAGAGAAAAAGGCTGGCGTTTGGCCTGACAGTTTTCCATGGCTTTCTGGGCTTGTTGCAGTAACATTCTGCGATTGTATATCCCGGTTAACGGATCCAGGGTTGCCTGGCGGTACAAACGCATCAACATGTAAAGCTTGGATAACTGTGACCAGATGACGACAATAGCCAGCACGTTCTGCAGCCAGTAATTGGCCAGTGTTTCCGGCATCAGCACCGTGCCTGTCTGTAAATCGACTGCGATTTCTGTGACAGCGGTGAATGCCAGCAGGCACAGGCTTTCCTTCAGTGTAATCGGCAGGATAGTTAAAATGGCGACATGCAAAATAGGCAACAGCGTATAGCCGTATTCAAAACCGCTGTATACTTCGGGAAAACCCAATACCCAGATGCAATAGGTGTAGAAGAGGTTCAGTCCCAGAACCATGAGTGCCATGCACCATTGCGACTGACGCAAGGTGGTGTGAGTCTCGTTGACTTTGGCAATACCCATTAAAAATAACGCGAGAAGTAAACGGGCACTGGCAATTCGGGTATCTTCTCCTGTATTGAGGTAAAAAAAGTCAAAAGGTATCCATGCTATGATCAGTACTGCCCATACAATGCAGAGCAGAGAAATTCGGCTGCGCAGATATCCGCTTCGCGTATTCTGGAAGCTCTGGGTGTGTGCTTTAGCACTCCATAGATCCGGAATATAGAGCTTGAGCGCATGGCACAACAGCCTATGGTAGTGGTTATAAGTCGATATCATCTTTGCTTCCAGCTCATCTGACATCTGTTTTGTGAGAAAAAACAGACGGTAAACGCCCTTTATTTTTATAATCGAACAATTATTCTACAAGACGGTCGCCAAAACCGTGATCTTGATTCATATAATACATGTGAAACCAGGTTAATTGTCGGGAAATTTGAGCGATGGATGTTTTTAGTACTGTTCTGATATAATTTCGGGCGTTTTTCTCTTTCTTCTGTAGCCTTTCATGAATATGACTTATACCACTTTACTCGTCTCTGCCCTGTTGGGAGCACAGATGATTCTCACTCTCGTTTTAACGAAAGGGGAGATCTGTCCGGGCCAGCGAGGCCGGGTCCATAAGATGCTTCCTGTACTGTTGCTGGGTTGGTTAATCGCATGCATCAACCAGCCAGTGGCACTGTTGCCGCTTCTGGGTGTCGGCTTGTTCACTTTCCAGGTAAAAACCGGTAAGACGCGGGATCAGGGGCCGTTGAAGCTGTTGTATGCCTCGTGTGCGATGGCAGTGCTGAGCTGGCTGATGGCACTCTCTTCGCTGTCATGGTCAGAAAAAGCGCAGAGCCTGATTGCCGTGGTGATGTTTGGCGCCGCCCTGGCGCACCTGTTGCTGACTCAATCACGAACGCGGTTGCAGGCTTTTCACCGGGTATTACCCGCAGCAGGCCTGGTGAGTGCCATGCTGAGTGTGTTGCTGTTTTCAGGCCAGCTCTATTACTCTGTGCCTCAGGCACAGGTGGAAAGCCAGTTACTGGCGATTTGTGCGGCATTGTTATTACTGATTGCTGCTCAGGTGATTTGGGTCGGCCATATTGTGTTGGCGAAACCGGTCAAAGTCTGGCAATTGTCCGGTGTGCTTTTATTGCTGTCTGCCTCAGCAGGATGCCAGCTTTCAGTGTTCTGATTGAATGAAGTGCTCTGACTGGTCGAATGATAGGTAGAGCGTCTATGCTAACAACAAGAGGAGTTGTTTGACTCCGGGTCTGATGTTCTAACGGCAGTAGCCGGAGGAGGGAGAGGTGGAAATCAGTAACTTGCTGAACATGGACGCTAACATAGTGCTGGGCATAGTGAACGAAAGATTGCGCCTGGAATGCGATACGATTGACGATCTTTCCAGCCGCTACGAGCTGGATCAGGAACAATTGCGACAAAAAATGGCAGCCCTCGGCTACCGCTATGATCCCATTTCTAATCAATTTAAATGAATAAAGGGCACCCGTCTCGGTGCCCTTTGTTTTTTCAGGTCTATTGTAGACTTGCCTCAGGCTGCTTTAATGCCCTCAAGGTGTGTCTGGCACTGCTGCCGGGCCGTCGCAAAGAAGGCTTGAAGATAATGGCGCTCTTTTTCTGATGCGCGAATCGCCGCATACAGTCTTCGCCACAAGCCTTTACCCAGTGGCTTGCTGGCGATTAATCCCTGGCGGGCAAAATCATGGATTGCCCAGTTGGGCAGGGCAGCAACTCCCAAGCCTGCCGAGACCATTTGCACCAGCATCAGGGTATTATCGGCTTGCTTCCATATCTTAGGTTCAATGCCCGCAGGCTGCAGAAAATGTTTCACCACATCTAAGCGGTTTTTTTGTACCGGGTAGGTCAGCATGGTTTGGCTGGCAAGATCGGCCGGTTTAATTGTGCTCAACTCGGCCAGGGGAGACTGCGGCGAAACTACCAGGCGCATCTCAAAGTCGAACAGGGGTTCATAGTGCACTTCCGATCGCGGGTTAATGTCAGATGTTATCACCAGATCGAGTTCCCCGGCAGCCAGAGCCGGGATAGGCTCGAAACTAAAACCGGATGAAAAATCCAGGCTCACCGTTGGCCAGTTAATCTGGTATTCCTTCAGCGCAGGCATCAGCCACTGGAAGCAGGAATGGCACTCAATTGCCATATGCAGCCGACCTTTTGCGTCTTCTTTTAAATTGGCAAGTTCATGCTCGGCGCGTGCGATACGGGGCATTAAATCATCGGCCAGTTTCAGCAGGATATCGCCTTCTGCGGTGAATCTGACCGGGCGTGTCTTGCGTAAAAACAGTGGTGCGCCAATCCGCTGCTCAAGATCCTTAATTTGGTGAGACAACGCCGACTGGGTCAGACAAAGGGTGTTGGCTGTTGCTGTCAGGGAACCGGTGTCTCTCAGTACCGCTAATGTGCGAAGGTGTTTAATTTCAATCATGTTCACTCAGTCCCTGAAGATTACTGCTGTTCAGAGTACTGGTTATCAAGAGAAGTGTAAACATCCAGACGTCTATAATCGATTACATTAGGGCGTAATGAGTGTCGCATAGTGATCTTGTATCTGTTATCTGAAACCAAACTGGCAAATAGATGACGCCTGGCTGAAAATAGGATTGAAACCCGGTGTAACTAAATTGTTTAAGGGAACTTGATGAAGCGACAACGTCTTACATTTATTGGCTTACTCTTGTTTGCCGGGTTGATCTTGTCGATTGTGATGCTGCTTTTCTTCTCTCATCTGGAAACCCGCCGTATTCAGCAGGAATTTGAATCGGATGTCACGGAAGCCTCACACGCCTTTATTCAGGCGATGAACAGCCACTTTGAAGCACTTTATACCCTGCAGCTTAATCTGGACACCAACGGCATTCCGGATGCCAAGGGTTTCGCGGCACTGACAGATAAAATTCTTACCCGTTTTCCGGCAATCACTGCCCTGGAATGGATTCCCGAAGTGGAACAGGCAGACCGTGCCAGCTTAGAACAACGGGCCAATGAATGGCTGCCCGGATATGTGATTACCGAACAGGTCGCGTCCGGAGAGCGTGTAGCGGCCAGCGAGCGAGCTGTTTACTATCCGGTTTATTACGTCGAGCCTGTCACCGGAAACGAGGCGGTAATAGGTTACGACATGGGCTCGCACTCTCTGCGTTTTGAAGCGGTTCAGCGCGCCAGAGATACCGGGCAATTGCAACTGACTGTCCCGCTCCAGATTCAGCGCAATGATGTCACCGCACAGGGCATCCTCAGCCTGTTGCCTGTGTACGAATTCCCTGAACCTATGTCAGAGGCGGAGCGGCAGGACAGCTTGCTGGGCTTTGTGGCAGGGGTGTTTAATCCCGCGCAGATTTTTCTCTCATCACCCGGCTTAACTCAGGTCAAGCCTTTTGCACTGACACTGATTGATACCCTGGCACCCCAGTCAAATAAATTGGTATTCAGCCTGGTGCCGACGTTGGATACCGGCCCGGTTAGCCAGCAAAAGCATTACCACTATAGCCAGAAAAGGCTGACCCAGGAGGTTCTCACCCGCGAGTATGCGCCTGATTACCGCTATGTTCATCAGGTGTTGAGCAAAGGCGGACGCCGCTGGGTGATTGAAGCCACACCTATGCAGGACTATATTCGCCAGCATCAGTCATTAACACCCTGGTGGGTCTTCTGGGGAGTCAATGCATTTTTTGCTGTCGCAGCCTTGGTGAGTTTCTTCGTGTTTCAACGGGGCCAGCAATATCTGGATACTCTGAATCAGCAACATGACAGACTGCTGGCCGTTAACGAAAAGCTGGAACGCATGAGCCTGATTGACCCGCTGACGGGTATCGCTAATCAGCGAGCGTTTGAAGAAAGTCTGGATAAAGCGGTCAGAGTCGCACGGCGGGAACAATCCCCGCTGGTGGTGGTGTTGATCCAAATTGATGATTACGCGCACTTTGTCAGCCAGTGTCCGCAGGACATGTATGAGTCCGGCCTCAGGAGGCTGGCCAACGAGCTGGGCAGAACATTAAAACGCCCCGCTGATATGGTGGCACGGCTCGATGATGACAGGTTTGCCGCCGTATTGCCGAATACTAACAATGGTGAAGTGGTTGCCCGCCATCTGCGCACTGCGGCTGAACGTTTGAATCTGGCCAATACAGAAATGAGTGCCAATCCCTATCTGACGGTGTCTGTGGGCGCGATGACAGTCTTCGACATTCAGGGGTTAACAGCAGAAACCCTGTTCCATCAAACAGAAGCTTTGCTGTATCAGGCACAGCAGGAAGGATTTAACAAAGTGAGTGCAAAGGTTCGTCAGCCACAAGCATCAACTGAGAACGCGCTCAGTTGATGCTGTCAGACAGAAGGGTGGCGAATTACATTGGCTGAGTGGCGGTGAAAGTCAGAGTATGCTGACTATTACTGAGCGTCAGCGTATTTCCTTTGACTTCGGCTTTGCTCCACTGGCTTAAGGTATCACTCATCACACGTTCCAGTTTCATCGCATCATCCGGGCAGGCCATCATGGTCATGCCCATTTTTTCAATCCGGAACTGGCCGTCTTTAACTTCGGCAGAACCGAAGTAGCGGTTACAGCCGGAATGCCCATGTGCCATTGTGTTATTTTCAAACCCCAGGGTCGGCACGGCTCCCATACTCGGGATGGTGACGGCCTGATTGTCGATCTTTGACAGTTCCCATTCATATTGCGTCAGATCAGCAGAAGAGCCAGCTGTTGTGTTGCCACCGGTTCCGGCGCAGGCAGATAACAGCAGGGCAGTGCCCATGGCGGTCAGCAGGTGTTTTTTCATTGTATTTCCCCAAATGGATTCGAAGATTTTTGACTGACGGTAAGACAAAAAATTCCGTAAACCGTGTTTTTTAGTGTAGAAGCAATTCAACTTGGATGTTTTTACGCATCGTTCTTTTCCGGGCTGACCATGTGTAAATGCACATCCTGCTGCGGGAAGGGGATAGAAACGCCTTCTTTGTCGAACCGCAGTTTGACTTCGCGCGTGACATCCCAGTACACATCCCAGTAGTCATCCGTTTTCACCCAGGGCCGAACAATAAAGTCCACCGAAGAGGTGTTTAGTGTGTGTACTTTGATGGTTTTCTCCGGGGCACGCAGCACAGCCGGATGGTTATCAATAATGTCATGTAAAATGGCTTCGGCTTGCTCAATGCTGTCTTTATAGCCGATCCCAAATACCATATCGACACGGCGGACGCGCTCGTGCGTAACATTCTTGATTGTGTCCCCCCAGATTTTACTGTTCGGCACTATGATGATCTGGTTATCAAAGGTACGGATAGTGGTATTGACCAGGCTCATGTGGCTGACCTTACCAGACACCCCACCAGCCTCAACAAAATCGCCGACATCAAAAGGGCGGTAAATCAGCAGCATCATGCCTGAAGCAAAATTAGACAAGGTGTCCTGCAAAGCAAAACCGATGATCACACCGGCCACACCGAAACCTGTCAGTATCGGCGCAAGGTTAAGCCCGACCTGTGACAGGGCAATTAACAGCCCGAGAAAAAAGACCGCTTTGCCCGACATGGAAATGAAGAAGTCCTGCATCAACTGCGACATCTTGAGATTGGGTGACGCCACGGCGCGCTTAACCACTTTACGTGTCAGGTTTTTTAACAGCCGGAACAGCAAAAGGACCAGGGCGAAGATCAACACCTTGAACAGCACCTGCGGGGTATTATCAATCAGCCACTTTTTCAGGTTGTCGGCCCAGGCTGAGACAATCGAATAGATTACCCGCGGATTCAGGATGTCATTGGTGAGATCACCGGTCACTTCAAATTGCTGCTTTTTGTAGTTCGACGTATCTATCTGTGCCTGATCACCGAGGTTGATTAAGTAGTTTAAGCGGTCAATATCGCTCGACAGTTTGCGTTGTGCCAGAATGTGCATCAGTTGCAGTGAGGCTTTCTCACCCTCTGACGCCTCTTTGAGCTGCTTAGCCAGCACTTTTTCCTGCTGGTTGTTGTAATCCAGTGAAGCAGAGACAAACTCTAAGCGGTTGCTGATGGCTTTAGCCAGTTTGTTTTTTTTCTGATCGGCATTATGGCCAAGCTGTTCCATCCAGCGGTAGTTTTCCCACTGCTCGCCCAGCATCTGAACAGACAGCATGCGCTCTTCATTCAATTGCTTGAGCTTGAGCAGCTGTTCTTCCTGCGAGGCTTTGTCCAGTGCTTTTTCATCAGCCAGAATCTTGTTGCTCAGATAGGTTGCCGTATTGTCGGTATAGCGTTCCTGTCGTTTGACGTAATCCAGCAGGGTGGCGGTTGCCCCTTCCGGCGGCTCACTGATTAATTCCCCGATCTTGTCGCGCAGTTCATTGTTCTTATTCAGTACCTGCATGCGCAGTACATCACGTGTGGTACCGGTACGGCTCTGGCCGGCCTGATACAGCTCCATGACTTCCTGGTTCAACTGCGACAGTTCATCCAGCTGAGAGGGCGGTGTTTCAGCCTGGGCAAAGACATTGAGGCTGTATGTAAGCAACGTAAAAATGAGTAAAAGCTTGCGCATAGTAGAGCGGTATTCCGGTTCAGGGAGATAAATACAAGTACATCGCGGCAACGGGTGTGCCGCGATGAGAATGAGTGCCGTGATTATAACATGCTAACCGTTGTGGGTGAGGTCAGAGCAAATCCTGCTGGCAAAGGAACTGATGATGATCAAATTGCCAGCACCAGTCCGGCGTCCACATTTCCTGATTCAGAATGATCAGCATAGGCCGGTTAATCTGATGCAGCATATACCAGAGTGCAGGGTAGTGGCGCTGATCACAGATGAGGGTGTCGCATCCTGAAGCCGCAAGGGTGTCTGCAAGCAGCTGCTGGTGGCCATTTTGTGAATAGGTAAAGGCCATCAGGTTATGTAAACGGCAAAAGGCGGCATACTGTTGCGTCATGATCCGCGAAGATTGCAGAATACCAGTGAGTTTGGGGTGAGCATCCATTGCTGCGAGTTTGTGAATCCAGGATTTAGCATGTGAAATTTCATGATTCTTTTGCATCATCTCACCTGTCTGACCTTGGCCTGAATGTCCGGCGCCAATAGAATTAATCAGTGTTCATTTGAGTGTAAATCCGGCTGTTGTGTGAAATGTCAGGAATGGGTAAAAAAAGAGCAAAAAAAAGCCCCCAAGGTTGGGGGCAAGTACTTACCATCGCTTTTATTATCTGTCGTTTCGGGTATCTGTTGTGTCGGGGGCAGGCCGGATTTCACGGCATGCTATGCCGTCTGGAATCCAGGCTTAGCCGAAGTCGCCGTTCACATAGCCGCGGGTACGGTCATCACGCGGACTGTTGAACAGCGCATAAGTATCATCGTGTTCGACCAGCTCACCCATCAGGAAGAAGGCGGTACGATCTGAAATTCGGCGTGCCTGCTGCATAGAGTGAGTGACGATAACGATAGTGAAGTTCTTTTTCAGAGACTCCATCAGATCTTCAATTTTCTTGGTCGCAATCGGATCCAGCGCTGAGGTTGGTTCATCCATTAAAATGACCTCAGGCTCCATAGCGATGGTACGGGCGATACACAGACGCTGCTGCTGACCACCAGACAGACCGAAGGCGTGTGATTTCAGGCGATCTTTCACTTCATCCCACAATGCGGCACCGCGCAGCGATTGCTCTACCACTTCATCCAGACGTTTTTTGTCGGTCACACCCTGAGCACGCAGGCCGTAAGCCACGTTCTCGTATATGCTCATCGGGAAGGGGTTAGGCTTCTGGAACACCATGCCCACCTTAATGCGCAGTCTGGAAACGTCTATGTTGCCGTAAACGTCTTCTCCGTCCATCGACAGTTTGCCTTTGATCTTCACACCTTCAATCAGGTCATTCATGCGGTTAAGGCAGCGCAAAAGCGTAGATTTACCGCAACCAGACGGGCCGATTAATGCTGTCACCTGGCGATTAGGAATCGGCAGATTGATTTTTTTCAGTGCCTGGTTGTCGCCGTAAAACAGATCCAGATTTTCAATATTAAATTTGTTCATAATGTGTTTCCCCGAAATCAGTAAGTCGCAGTGTTAAAACGTTTGGCAAGCAGTTTGGTGCACAGGTTGATGATCAGAACAATCACAATCAGAATCGTGGCAGTGGCGTAAGCCTGATGCCATTCGTGAATGGTGTAGAGTTCCTGAGTCAGCTTGTACAGGTGCACGGTGAGTGTCCGGCCGGAATCAAGCAGACTCTCCGGAAGACGTGCCACCATGCCTGCTGTCATGAATACCGGTGCCGATTCACCGATAACACGACCTACACTGAGGATGATAGAAGTGACTATGCCTGGCATTGCGCTTGGCAATATCAGGCGCCAGATGGTGTAAATTTTGGATGCGCCCAGTCCGTAAGACCCTTCACGGTAAGTTTGCGGCACCGCCATCAAGGCTTCTTCTGTGGTGCGAATGATCACGGGCAGAATCAGAATGCTCAGTGTCAGGGCACCAGACAAAATCGAGAAACCAAAGCCAAGCACGACCACAAAGAAAGTCATACCGAACAGGCCGTAAATAATAGAAGGAATACCCGCCAGTGACTCGGTACAGAAGCGGATCACTTTCACCAGCCGGCTGCCGACTTTGGCATATTCTGTCAGGTATATTGCGGTCATGATCCCCATGGGCGCGGCAACCAGAATTGACGCCAGCACCATGTACAGCGTGGCAACGATCATCGGCCAGATGCCCGACTCCTCGCCCAGCGTTGTATAGTTGCTGGAGATAAATGTCCAGTCGACGTAGGCAAGGCCGTTGCTCAGAATGTACCAGACGACCCACAGCAGGAAGCCGACCGTTACCGTGGCCGAGGTCCAGATCACACTGAGGTAGATTTTGTCTTTAAGTTGCTGTCTGGCAGGGTTACTTGCCTGCAAATGTGTGTTTGTTGATAGCGTCATTGTGATTACCTCGCGCGCTCACGGTTCAGGTAGAGCAGGGCAGCATTCAGCATCATGATGAACACCAGCAGAACAATACCTGTGGCATACAGGGCGCTGGCGTGAATACCGGTGGCGTACGACATTTCAATCGCGATATTGGCGGTGAGGGTACGTGCTGAATCCAGAATGCCCTCAGGCATAGCCGGGGAGTTACCCATTACCATGATGATGGCCATGGTTTCACCTAATGCACGTGCGATACCCAGAATAACGCCCGTCATAATGCCGGAACGCGCAGCCGGTACCAGCAGTTTGAAAATGGTGAAAATATGCGATGCACCCAGCGCCAGCGAGCCTTCTTTATAGCTGCGAGGCACAGCACGAATGGAGGTTTCAGACACAGTGATCACTGTGGGCAGAATCATGACTGCCAGTACTATGATACCCGCCAGCACCGTGTTACCCGCCGGTACATTAAATACGTTCTGGATCAGAGGAACGATAATCACCAGACCGAAGAAACCGTAAACCACAGAGGGGATACCCGCCAGCAGTTCAACCATAGGGCGAATGATGTCGGCCAGGCGCTTGGGAGCCACTTCAGCGATAAAAATCGCGGTCATCACACCAATCGGCACACCGACAATCACAGCACCTGCGGTAGAAACCACAGAAGCGACGATCATAGGGAAGATGCCGAACAAGGCAGGTGGTAACCATTCGTCACCCAGCACAATGCCAGAGAAACCGGCTTCAGCGAAAGCCGCATAGCCTTCACGGAAAATGAAATAGCCGATGGTGATCAGCGATAAAATCCCAATGACAGCACTAGCCAGGAAAAGGTATTTGAAAAAGAGTTCACGCCAGTCAATTTTATTTGCAGCAGCAAGCTGAGGCTTCTTCTGCGTGTTCTCAATATTGTTCGCGATGGTCATTTTGCATTACTCCAGACGCTGAACCAAAAACTTCAGGTACTGAGAAATCGAAATATCCGGCCTGCATATCAGGCCGGAAAGGTATTGCAAATTAGTGAGTTGAAATCAAACCTTGCTCAGAAACGATTTTTTGTGCGTCAGCGGTTTTCATCCAGCTCAGGAAATCCAGAGCGGCTTTAGAAGGGCGACCGTCTTTGTAAACCACCAGGAATGGGCGTTGTACGCTGTAATCACCGGCTTTAATCGCTTCAACCGATGGCGTGTGCCCTTCGATAGACAGCGCTTTCACAGAGTCGTCTACAGAGCTCAGAGAAATGTAACCGATAGAGAACGGGTTGCTGGCAACCATGGTTTTCAGCTGACCGTTACCGCTGGCAACCTGTGCACGCTGAGAGATAGCAGTAACGGTTTTACCGTTGACTTTGCGCTTCAGAGACATGATATCTTCGAATGCACCGCGGGTGCCTGAGGCGGTATCACGGGTAGCCACAACGATAGGCTTGTCTTCACCGCCTACTTGTTTCCAGTTGGTGATTTCGCCTTTATAAATTTGAGCAACCTGCTCTTTGCTCAGGTCTTTTACCGGGTTTGAATTGTGGATAACAACAGCGATACCGTCACGGGCAATCACCACTTCGGTAATGTCAGACGCTTTTTCAGATGATTTCAGATCACGGGAGCTCATACCCAGATCTGCAGAACCGTCGTGGGCAGTGCGGATACCGGCAGAAGAACCCGGTCCCTGAACCTCAACCACAACATCATGGGATTTTGCGTAAGTCTCGCCGAATACTTCCATCAATGGCGTTACAGAAGAAGAGCCTACAACAGAAATTGTTTCAGCCGCCATAGCCGGGTTAAACATCATTGAGCCAGCCAGTGTGATAGCACCGATAACCTTTGCTTTCATTTTTCCATATCCTTTCGAATTTGGCGGAATTGCCAATCAGTTGTTTAACGAACGAGGCACAGGTTAGGAGAGTTTTATGACAGGTTTGTTGCAGTTTGTTGAACACTCTATGAAGATGAAACTAAGTGGCTGATATACATCAATAATTGCAGTTAATGTGAAATCGTAGACTGATGAAAGGCCATCAATAATACTCATGAGGTATAAATGATGCCTGGCTGCATGATGAATTCTGGAAGGCATTTCTCACTTGAGCCGCGGGTCTGCCATGGCAGATCAGGGTCAGGTATCCCGGTGTCACCTTTTTTTACACAGCAAGACGTAAAGGGTTCTGGGCAGGCAGGTATGAAAAAAACGCAAAATTACCCGGAAAATCCCCATACAGCTTGGTGAGCGCTATAGCCTTGATTTACTGAGGTCATTTCCTGAAAAGTTCCGCTTCCGTTACTGCGCTGTTTTTCGTTCAGGCTGCGATGGCACAGAACTTGAAGCACTCCTGCACGAACACAAAAACGACAATAAAGTTGGGTTGGGGGTGTGCAATGAAACCTGTGACAAAAATAACGATGTTCAGTCTGGCGATGCTGGCAAGTGCTCATGTCAATGCCGCATTAGTCACTGTTGAGTTTGGCGCATTTACGGGTTCCTGGGTTAACGCGGTGGCAGATTCCGGCAGTGGTCAGCCAATGACGATCGGCAATGCGACGGATAACCCTATGTTACGCTGGGGGCTGCCATCGCCGTCTTCGGGTCCGCAGAGCGGCTATGATTTTGCCTCTGCAGCCAGCTTCGACACCACGTTTGATACAGATACCGGCACCAGCGATGATTTTCAGCTGGGGACTTTTACCCACTTAAATAATGTCATTCTGAGCTCAGGTGCCAGCCTGCAAAGTGTCGATTTGCAACTGAGCACGACAGTGTCTATTGACGGCGGAACGCCGGTGGATGTGCAGTTTGTGTTTAACTTTACCCATAACGAGACCAGCAACAGCGCGGATCCCTGCGCGAACGGGGAAGCGAATGGCGTTGGGGTGAACGTGAACGGCTGTGCGGACATCATTACGGTATCCACCTCGCAGTTCACGGATGTCACTACCGTAAACGGCATCCAGTATACGGTGAACATTCAGGGTTTTCTGGTCAACGGTCTATTTGCTGATCGGTTTGAAACCGTTGAGCAAAGCACCAATCAGGCTTTCATTCAGGCTAATATTTCTGCACTGACTGAGGTGCCGGTACCAGAACCTGCCAGTGTTGCCATTCTGGGTACGGTGCTGGCCGGCATTGCCATGATACGCCGCCGTAAACGGCAGAATCAACGGCAGAATCTCAGCTCATAACCCAATCTCATTCAGCCGCAGAACCTGCGGCTTTTTCTTTGCCTGAACAGCGAATATTTATTCTTCGGGGCATGAAATTTTTCAGGCAGGAGTTTTACTGACTTGCAAGTCAGAATTAAATATATTTGTACTATTTATGCAAAAATTTGAGCTTGAGTAGCATTCTGTCATTCCCTTGTGGCATTTGTTTGCCTTTATTTTTCTTTTTGTGAATAGTGAGGACAAAATTACATCAAATCGTTGTTTGGGGCGCGTCAATGCAGCTTAGTCATTTCTCAATCCGCAATAAAATTTTGGTTTTAGGTGGTGCAGTCTCACTGATGTTCGTGATTGCAATGTTATTCATTAAATCAGCTAATGACCGTATTGGCAGTAATTTCCGTGAGTTTTACCAGCATAACTATAAAGTGTCGCAATTAATCAGCCAGATTCGCCAGGCGCAGGCCGATATTATCGGTAATGTCAGGGGGCTGCAGGTGGTGTACCTTCTGGGGTTGTATGAACAAGTGCCTGAATTTAATGCGATTGTCGATAAAAACAGTGCGATCACCCCGGAACTGGTGAAAGAGCTGAAGCAAGACTACAAAGGTGACCCTCAGATGTTGGCGGACTTTGAGCAAAAGTTATCGACCTACCAGGCCAATACGCTTCAGTTTGTGTCGGATATGGAATCAGCACCTAACCATCAGGCACCTTATCCAGTTTTCAGAGCCTTTGTTGACAGCTATGAAGCCCTGAATCTGCAGTTCGATAAAATCCAGCAGGCCAGCGCTCAGATGGCGATTCAGGCCAATCAGGATACCTTGCAGTCAATTAAAACCGCTAATACTGTCTTTTATATCTCCATTATCCTGTCGGTGCTGATTGCGTTTGTATTGAGCCACTGGATTGCGCGAGGTCTGGTTGGCGGGATCAGCCGGGTTAAGGCAACAGCCGAAGCCCTGGCCAGCGGCCATCTGGATGTGCTGTCCAATGTTAAAGGGACAGACGAAGTGGCCCAGCTGAGCAGCGCGATTGACAGCACAGTCAACCGTCTGAACAGTACTGTTGCAGGCATAGTGCGTTCCAGCACACTGGTGACCGAGAACAGCCGTATTTTACAAGATGCCAATAACAATATTCAGGTTGCGGCGGGTGAGGTATCAGAGCATACCATTCAGGCCGTGACGGCGATTGAAGAGCTCTCGACAACCAGTAAGAGTATTGCGGTCAATACCTCAGATTCAGCCAGAGCATCTGATCAGATGATGGGACTGGCGGAAAGGGGCATTGAATCTTCTGAGCACACCCAGTCTGTGGTTCAGCGGCTGGTTGCCACCTTGCAAGATACCTCGGGCGTCGTTAATGAGCTGCATGGCGAATCCCGCAAGATTGAAAGTATTCTGGAAGTGATACGCGGTATTGCTGAACAGACCAACCTGCTGGCCCTGAACGCGGCGATTGAAGCAGCCCGGGCCGGTGAACAGGGACGGGGCTTTGCCGTTGTGGCCGATGAAGTGCGCGGCCTGGCGCAGCGCTCACAAACTTCTGTCAACGAAATTGAGCAGATGCTGGCTCAGCTGCAACAAGCCTGCAGCAGCGCGGTTGACATGATGGCAGACAGCACCACAGAAGCCGATCAGGCCGAAGCGAGGATGTCTGAAACCAATCAGTTACTGGCAGACATCATGAACATGATCAATCAGGTTAATGAGCAGACTCAGCAGATTGCGACGGCAGCGGAAGAGCAGAGCGCGGTTGCCGCCGATATCAGCCAGAATATTCATACGGTGCAGGCGTTGTCGGATAAGACCTCGTCTATCGCCTCTGAAACGGTACAATGCAGCGATGACATGCACCGTGTCAGCCAGGAAGTGGTTGAGCAGGTCAGCTTTTTTCAGGTAGCCAATGCGAGTGAAGGTCACAGCATCAAGGCCAGCTAAATGAAGCGGAAATAGAACAACGTATTGAAAGCTAATAAAAAATAAGAAACCCGCCAATAAAATTACTGGCGGGTTTTTTCGTACTGTGTAAGACCTAAAGGCCTATTTATAGTAGTGTCAGCGGTTTGCTTTTTCTGTCTTAATGCTGAGATCTGAGCACGAGATAACAATATTGCAGGCCAGTGTACTCACTGGCCCGTGACTCATTGCGTATTCACCCTTTGTGTACTAACGGTTGTGTACTAACGGGCGACTTCATCCACCAGATACAAGATCGACTGATAAGGCACACCACTGTGATGCGAGAGGCCGATTTCGCAGGTACGGCTGTTGCTGAAACCACGTCGGCAGTCTGGCGGAACCTGAGCCTTCAATGGTTCCAGCGAGGCGGCGTTAAGCTCAGGGATACTAAATCCTTTATCGCCCGCCCAGCCACAGCACTGAATGTGCTCCGGCACTATCACAGTGCTGACACAGGCTTTCGCCAGTTCCAGCATGTCATCTTCTAGCCCCATTTTGCGGCTGCTGCACGTGATATGCAGCATCACAGTCTCATGCAGACGTTTCAGTTCCATATGTGGCAACAGATAATGCAGTACCAGCCCAACAGGCTCGACAATATTCATCAGCCGGCTGAAACTTTCCACACTGCGTTTGGCGCAGGGGCTGGCATCAATCAGAATCGGGTATTTGCCCTGTTCACTGGCTTGCCAGAGCGCGTCTTCGAGTTGCTGGCTTTTTTGCGCCGCAGGCTCTGTCATCCCTTTGCTGTCGTAGGGCATACCGCAGCAGAGATCGTTTACCGCCTGAGGGATAACAACATCAAACCCTGCCTTTGAAATTAGTGACATTGTCACTTCTGTGAGCGGGCGCTGATCCGGGTTATCTGGTTGCTGACCCATAGTGCGGCTGGCACAGGAAGGCAGGTATACCACTTTTTTCTCGCCGTGTGCCGGGCTGCTGCCGGCGGTTTCAATTAACTGATGGCGATTGACTGCCGGTAACTCTGGCAGCCACTGCGGTGTACTGTTGTGGCTCCAGCGTCTGGCTGCGTTGCTGATCGCTGTCATTCTGTGCTCACCAAGCAGAGACTGGGCAGACTGCGCCACGCCAAGACCGGTTTTCACTAAGCGGGTAGTGGTGGCGAAGTGATCCGCGGTCCAGCGCGCAATCGGCGCAAAGCGCTGATACTTGTCGGTACGCAGTTTTTTGATGAGACCCCCTGTGTTAATGCCCACCGGGCAGCGATCGGCACACAACCCTGTGGCCGCACAGGTGTCAACGCCCTGATACTGAAAGACAGATTCCAGTGCTTTTGCGCCGACTGCGTCTCCGCTGCGATGGCGATGCTGCAGCTCGCGGTATAACACAATGCGCTGACGCGGGGATAAAGACAGCGTCCGCGACGGACAGACAGGTTCACAGAAGCCACACTCAATGCAGCGATCCACCAGTTCGTCGGCCGCAGGCATGGGTTTCAGGTGACGAAGATGGGCGTGCGGATCGTCATTGATGATCACCCCAGGATTCAGCAGCTCTTGCGGATCGAACAGCCGCTTGATGCGCTGCATCAGCTGGTAGCCTTCTTTGCCCCATTCCAGCTCGACATAAGGCGCCATGTTGCGGCCGGTGCCATGTTCGGCTTTCAGCGAGCCCTGATACTTGACGGCCACCAACTCGGCGACGGCATCCATAAAGGCACCGTAACGGTCGATTTCACTCTGAGCATCAAACCCCTGGGTGAACACAAAGTGCAGATTACCTTCCAGCGCATGGCCAAAAATGATGGCTTCGTGATACCGGAACTGCGCAAACAAGGCCTGTAGATCACGAACGCCTTTAGCCAGATCTGCGACAGGGAAGGCGACATCTTCAATGATGACAGTGGTGCCGGTTTCCCGTACCGCTCCCACGGCGGGGAACATGCCTTTGCGGATCGCCCACAGTGTATTGACAGTGGCCGGCTCAGAGGTGAAGGGCACAGATTCGATAATGGTAAACGCCGACAAACTGGCCATGATGGCGTCGCACTGACTGAGCAGTTCGTCGTGCGTACCTGCCCGGCTTTCAACCAGCAAGGCGGCGGCTTCCAGATCCAGATGGGCAATAAAATCGGGCATTCCGGCTTTATCGGCAACGGAGCGCATCGCGCGACCGTCCATCATTTCGACGGCGGAGACAGGGGTGGTGGCCAGTACTGTGGTCGCTTCACTTGCGTGCTCAATATTACTGAAAACCAGCAAAGCAGAGGCTTTGTGAGGGTGCTCGATAACCGTCTTGTAAGTGATGTCGGAGATAAAGGCCAGCGTGCCTTCCGAGCCGATCATCAGATGTTCAAGAATATCAATAGGATCACTGAAATCGGTCAGTGCATTCAGCGCGTAACCTGTGGTGTTTTTCAGCCGGTACTTATGCTGAATTTTATCTTTCAGTGCCGGGTGAGTGTCGACGTCATTCTTCAGTTCAGACAAATCGCCGAGTAATGAGGCATGGCTGCGGCGGAATGCGGCTTTACTCTCTTCATCGCGGGTGTTCAGTACCGTGCCATCGGTCAGAACAACTGTCATCCCATCTACAGTGCGATAGGAGTTTTGTGCCGTACCGCAGCACATACCACTGGCATTGTTGGCCGCGATCCCGCCAATTTTGCAGGTGTTGATCGAAGCGGGATCCGGCCCGATCTTGCGTCCGTAAGGGGCCAGATAGCGGTTAGCATCCGCGCCGATAACACCGGGTTGCAGGGTAATTTTCAGCCCGTTGTCTTCAATGAGATGGCCTCGCCACTGATCGCTCAGGGTGATCAGTACCGAATCGGAGACTGCCTGTCCCGACAGGCTGGTGCCTGCGGCGCGGTAGGTGTAGGGAATGTCCAGCTCGGCGCAGGCGCGAATAACCTCAATGACCTGATTCTGGTTGTGCAGGCGAAGCACTATCTTAGGGATCAGGCGATAGAAGCTGGCATCGGTGCCGTAGGCGAGGCGCTTGGCTTCATCTGTGATGATCTGCTCGGCATTAAGTAGGGTGCCAAGCTGCTGGATCAGCTGCTGGTAGTTGTCCGTCATAGTTGCCCTTGCTCGTAGACGAAAAGTGAAAAAGTCTGATGCTTTTATTTATGAATCATGAAGATACTTTGAGTGTAGCGCGTAACAGCAAACAGACTTTGCTCTTGATCTCAGCTTTCGGTGCTCAGCGGCATTTCTGTTAACAGGGTGTGAACCCTATCGCTTTCCTTATTATCAGAAGAGAAAAACCATAAATTTGTGATCTGAATCTATACTTGAGTGTAACTGACTCTGGTCACCTGCAGAAATTTACCTGACAGCCTCCAACCCAAGGGATTGAGCATGAACTGGTATTTGTACGCACTCAGAAAGTACGCGGTTTTCTCAGGTCGCGCGCAGCGACAGGAGTACTGGTATTTCTTTTTGATTAACCTGGTCGTTACTCTGGCGCTGGGCATAGCAGATAATCTTCTCAATACTCCGGGTGCGGGCGAGGGGACAGGCTTACTGGGCGGTGTGTACTCGCTGGCAGTACTGATTCCTTCTGTCGCGGTAGGGGTTCGGCGCTTGCATGACATCGGCAAATCAGGCTGGTGGATGTTACTGAGCCTGATCCCGGTATTGGGCTTCGTCATTCTGCTCTTTTTCTTTGCCAGATCGGGCCAGCCCGGCCCGAATGAATACGGCAATAACCCAAAAGAAGAGAACGGAATGGGCCATATGGCGATGTAAGCAGCAGCCGGACATGCCTGGTAACACTCTGTGGGTTACCCTGACGCAGTTTCGTGGTATTTTCCTGTGGCTGATGCTGAAACCTAAGTCAGCGCATCAGATTTTCACGGGTCAGGGTACGAGACAGACGGGCAATCATGCAGTATTTTTTCCGACGACAATTCTTAGCACACTGGGCGTTACTGTTAACGGTCTGGGTGGTGTTTGTGTGTCTGTCGAAAAACACGGCTCTGCTGGCGCTCTGTCCGAATCAACCTGTTGAGGTCGTGCAAATCTTCTCTGCCAGTGAACTGGCTGAGCCTGAAGCCTCGGCAGATTCCTCTGAGTGTGATTTGTCGGAACAACTACTACAGGTGAAATATCAGCAGCTTGATACTCTCTTCCTGATCCCCATTCTGCTACTGACACTGTTGCTTGCTGGCTTGTTAGGCGCTGGCTGTCTCTCTCCGCCTCCGTCTCGTGAGCCTAAAGTCCCTAAAAGGCGCATTCATCTGACACTTTGTATTTTCCGGGAATAAAACACATAGCATCTGGCGTGATGCCAAAAAATCTGTGTGTTTATTACTTAGGAAAGACAATGCAAAAAAATTTACGATTGACCATCAAATGGCTGACAAGCAGCGGGTTATGGCTGTGCCTGTTATTTATGTCTGTGGCCCAGGCATCAGTCGTCAGCACGGGCTGGCTGAGTGATCCCAATCATCCGCCGGTTGAAACACGCTTTGTGTTAACCGGACAGACAGATGCTGTCAATGGCACAGTGGCCGGTTACCTGGAAGTGCGTTTGCAACAGGGCTGGAAAACCTACTGGCGATCGCCCGGCGAAGGGGGCGTGGCACCCAGTATGAACTGGCAGGATTCGGCGAATATTGCCGAACTGGACTGGCAGTGGCCTGTACCGCAAAGGTATGACGTACTCGGTGTGGAAACCATAGGCTATGCTGAGGATGTTATTTTTCCGATGACCATCAAGGTGGAGGATTTTTCTCAGCCTGTGATTCTGCTGGCCACTCTCAGCCTGTCTTCGTGCTCGACGGTTTGTGTGATCACCGATTATCCGATCGATTTGTCCTTTATTCCCTCAGAGCTGACGCCTTCAGAGACTGACATGCGCCGCTATGCACAAGCGTTAAGCACTGTGCCGCAAGCCGCTTCGCTGGCTGAGATCAAATCAGCGATCTGGGATGCAGAGCAAAGCAAACTGCAGGTAGTTTTGAGCAACGAACAGGGCTGGGTCAAACCTGATCTGTTTATTGATGGTGATTCCGACGCCGTTAAAGACAGCCATTTCTCACGTCCGGACATCAGTATTGAGGGGGAAACCCTGACGGCGCAGATAAGCGTGTCGAGCTGGTTCGGTCAGCCGGATCTCGCCCAGCAAGCGCTCACGGTCACAGTGACAGACGATGCGGTGTTGTCTGAACACAGCCTACAGGTGCAAAGCGGTATCGTTACCGGTCAGGCAGGTCATAGCCTACTGGTCATGTTCGGCCTGGCGTTGCTGGGCGGACTGATCCTCAATATCATGCCGTGCGTGCTGCCGGTGCTGGGCATGAAACTCTCTACCGTGCTGACGGCCGAGAAGCAGGAAAAGCAACAGATCCGACTGCAGTTTCTGGCTTCAGCCGGCGGGATCATCAGCGCATTCTGGCTGATTGCACTGGCACTGGTGGCGCTGAAGCTGTCCGGACAGGCTATCGGCTGGGGGATACAGTTCCAGAGTGGGGCCTTTCTTGCCGTGATGGTACTGGTGACCTTCATGTTTGGTGCCAATATGCTGGGGCTGTTCACCATCAGCCTGCCATCGGGCATCAGTACCTGGCTGGGCACCAAAGGTGGCAAAGGCTATGCCGGGCATTATGCGCAAGGTATGTTTGCCACCTTTCTTGCCACGCCCTGTTCTGCGCCGTTTCTCGGTACGGCGGTCGCCTTCGCTCTGGCGGGCAGTATCGGCAATCTGGCCGTGATCTTTACCGGCCTGGGGCTGGGGATGGCACTGCCCTGGATAGCTATCGCATTGTTCCCGTTTATGGTGCGATGGTTACCTAAGCCGGGTGTCTGGATGGGCAAAATGAAAGTCCTGTTCGGGATAATGATGCTGGCGACAACGCTATGGCTGCTGACTCTGCTGGCCCCACACTGGCCGATCTGGTCGCTGTGGCTGGCAGGTATTGCGGGTGTGAGCCTGATTGTGTGGCGCTCCGTTAAAGTGTTTGGCGGCAAGCCTGTGGGTGTGCTGGGCAGCGTGTTTCTGCTGTTCAGCGCTGTTGCCCTGCTTGCAGCCAGTCTGACGGCTGAAAAGTGGGCGACACCTTTGCCGCCGGAGCCAAGCTGGCAGCCGCTGATTGCTGCTGATATCAGTAAGCAGGTTGCGCAGGGAAAAACCGTGTTCGTGGATGTGACCGCAGACTGGTGTATCACCTGTAAAGCCAACAAGGTTCGCGTACTGCTGCAGCAACCGGTTTACGACGCGATTCAGCAACCCGGTCTGGTGCGTATGCAGGGAGACTGGACAATTCCTAACGATGCAGTGACCGCCTATTTGCAGGCAAATGGTCGGTTCGGCGTACCATTTAATATCGTCTACGGCCCGGGTGCCCCTCAGGGTATTGCGTTACCTGTAATTTACACCAGCGAGGATGTAATGCTTGCTATTCAACAGGCTCAGGGAGGATAAGCCAATGAGTGAAGAGCATAAAAGGCACGCGGGGAAGTGGAAAAAGTGGCTGAGAGAAATCCTCTTTTTTACTGTGCTGCTGACTGTGGTTTCAGTGGGGGTCGATCTCTGGCGAAGTCAGTCCGTACCGGATGACGCACCTTTTACCCTGAAAGCGCTCGACATACAGGGTGAGCCGGTTGATATTGCCGCGCTCAGTAAAGAGCAGCCTGTGATAGTGTATTTCTGGGCAACCTGGTGCGGCGTGTGCCGTTTTGTCACCCCGAGTGTTAACTGGCTGAGTCAGTATTATCCAACGATCGGGATTTCTCTGTCGTCCGGTTCTGATCAAAAACTGCAGCAGTATTTTGCCAGTAAAGGGCTGGATTTTCAGAATGTGAATGACGAAAAAAATGTGCTGGGTCGTGAATGGGGTGTGGCGTTTACGCCGACTGTGTTTATCGTCCGTGATGGTAAGGTTACCTTTATCACCAGTGGCATCACCACCCCGCCGGGCTTGCTGGCAAGGCTCTGGTTAAGCTGAAGCTGATTGATCGTAAAGCCTGTCTGCCTCATCGGCGGGCAGGCTTTATGTTATCGGGACAGATCCTGCCGACGGCTGAGATCTCTGGCTAAAATCAGCGCCAGCCCGATGATCTGCAGAAATAGCGCGAGGTTTCGTAAACCGGAGATGTGCGCCATCAGGCGGGTGTGCTTATCGGCCAGTGAGAGATTATCGATAAAGAGCTGATTGATCTTTTCTCTGAGCAGTTCCTGTTCGGTATTGAAGGCAGCCATGAGTCCTGTCAGCTTGTCTGTTGCCAGACCGGCGAATGTCGCATTGTGTAATGGTGCCAGTTGATCTTGTATTTCCTGCTGAACCGGGGTGGGAAGTGGCGAGCCGCTTAGCTCACTGAGCGACACTAGGTTCAGCACTAACTCCCGCTTTCGTTCTATCCCTTCAATCTGCTGCCAGGTCAGGCTGATGAGCTTTTCATTATTGTATTGCTGCTGAATGAGCTGGTTGGCATCAACCGTGGCACCGTCGATATAAAAGTTGGTCATCAATGCCGAGACGATATTGAGCAGCAGCCCTGTAGCGACAAGTATCCAGGTAGGAACCGACCATCTGCGCATCAGTTGAATTCCGTAACAACACTCTCTTTAGTATGACCAGGCTGGCGCGGTATTTGTTGCAAGGGTAAGAATGCACGAGAAAAGGGCGTAGTAGCCGTGTTGCATGATTGACTTTTCTTGTCACAGGTATCATTTTTTTAATAGAGGAGTCCATCAGTATTGACCTTCCCCTAAGGGAAAGCTTTAGGGTGTAGGCGTTCAGATATTCATAGGCTGGTTATGCGTCGGAAATCACGTCGGACAATCTGGTTAACCTTATTGACTTCACTGGTACTGGTTGTATCGAGTGTGGTCAATAGCACGCCTTTAATGACCTTCAGTATGATAAGTGACAGCATGGTAATGGCTGAACATCACTGTGCCGGTATGTCTCACACGGCTGACAATGAGCACTCAGAACACAGCGTGCAGATGCCACCCGGTTGCGATCATGATATGACCATGGCCCACACCTGTTGTACCGCAACTTGTAGTACAGCTTTTGTGCTGCCCGTCCAGCATCAGCCTTTTCCTCTTAAGAGCCAGTTAGCTTTGAGACCAGCAGAGAGCGTTGTTTCTGTGGTTTACACTTCCCAGTCCCTTTACCGTCCTCCCATCGCCTGAATCCATTCTTCGTAAGTTGTCTCACCGTGAACTGACGGTGAGTATCGTTTTTCTGCCGCTTTCCGGCAGCAAACAGAATGGATGTTATGGTGAAAAAACATATGCATGCTTTGGCGCTGAGTCTCAGTGCCGCCTGGCTGTACCCGGCATGGCAGTTTCCGGTCTGGGCAGCAGAGACGCTGGCCGTCTCCGCCCACAAGGAAGCTCAGCCAGCATCGTTACAAACCTTGATCGCGCTGGCTGTACGCAATGACGCCAGTCAGGCGCAGCTCGCTGCGCAGTCCAGTGCGTTACGTGAAACGGCCGTCGCCAGTGCCACTCAAATGGATCCCAAACTGAAAGTCGGTGTCGGCGGCTTGCCTGTGGACAGCTTTCAGTTTGATGACGATCCCATGACCAATATTTCAGTCGGGCTGATGCAGCAGTTCGAGCGGGGAGACACGCTTGAGCTGCAGGCCAGAAAAGTGCGTCAGCAAGCGGAAGGCGTGGACTGGCAAATTCAGGCCCGGCAAAGGGAGGTCGCCAACAGTATTACCCAGCTGTGGCTTGAATTGGGCTATCAGCAATATGCTGAACGCGTGTTAAGGGAAAATCAGCGCCTGATGTCGGAAATGGCCGGTTTTATCCAGACCAATTACGCGATTGGCAAAAGTGAAAGCCAGGACCTGCTTCAGGCCCAGCTTCAGGTGAGTCGGCTGGACGATAAACTTCAGGCCAACCGGCAGAGCCAGCGTAAATTGATGTCGCAGATGTCTGAATGGCTGGGGGCAGACTGGTTGTCGGCGAATGCTTCACTGGCTGCCGGTTATCAACTTGACAGGGCAGCGCTGGACGCTGTGCTGAAGTCGCACAATGGCACGAGTCAGTTTTACACTTTGCTGGCTCAGCACCCCATGGTGGCAATGACTGAAGCGGCGATTTCAGCCAGTCAGACTCAGGCAGATATCGCTGGCGAAGCTTACAAGCCTCAGTTTGCCGTGGAAGTCATGTACGGCTACCGGCAGGCCAATAATATGCGAGGCGAACCGGCTTCAGATCTGCTCAGTGCTTATCTGACGGTGGATCTTCCGCTGTTTACGGACAACCGGCAGGACAGAAACCGCGCTGCTGCGCATTATCAGGTTGGCGCAGCCAAATCTCAGAAAGACCTGCTCCTTGCTCAGATGAACGCCAGGGTGAATGCCTTGCTGGCTGACAGACAGAGCCAGGCAGAGCGGCTGGAACGTTATCAGAACAGCTTGCTGCCGCAGGCGAAAGAAAGAACCAAAGCCGTGGAACGCGGCTATCAGAATAACACCGCGCAGTTCAGTGATGTGATCAATGCGGCCAGCGATGAACTTGCACTTGAACTGGAGTTGGCACGTTTGACGGCCGATTTCAGCCAGACCAGCAGTACGCTGGCATTTTTGCTGGGTGGTCAAGCCTTGCAAACTCTCGCCCCATCACTGACAGACCAAGGAAAATAAGAATGAAAACAATAACAATTACTGTGCTGGCGCTGCTCATTGGAAGCGCAATCGGCTATGTGGGCAGTCAATACCTCAGCAGCCAGGCTCTGTCAGCCAATAACAGCGACTCATCAGCGGATACACCCAAAGCCCCGCTGTACTGGGTGGCACCTATGGACCCCAACTACCGGCGAGATCAGCCGGGAAAGTCGCCGATGGGGATGGATTTGATCCCGGTTTATGAAGAAGACCAAGGCGGTTCGAAGACTAAACCGGGCACGGTACGTATTGATCCGGCGGTGGAAAACAACCTTGGCGTGAAAACGGCCGCGGTGTCTGTCCAGCCACTGTCGCCCAGAATTGAAACCGTCGGGTATGTCGCTTTTGATGAAAGGCACTTGTGGCAAACCAACGTGCGTGTCAGCGGCTGGGTGGAGAACCTTTACATCAATGCGGTTGGTGAGCAGGTGAAGCAAGGAGATGTACTCTTCACCCTGTATTCACCGGAACTGGTCAAAGCCCAGGAAGAGCTATTGAATGCATACCGCACTAAACGTGATGGCCTGATTAAAGGCGCCTATGAGCGCTTGGTGTCGCTGGGAGTTGATAAGGCACAAATTCAGGCCATCGCCAGAAGCGGCAAAGCGGTACAGACAGTGAAAGTGAAGGCCCCGGCAGACGGGGTGATCGCCAGCCTGAATGTCCGTGAAGGGGCGTATCTGTCACCGGCGCAGTCGGTGATCAGCGCAGGGCCCTTGAATACAGTCTGGGTCGATGCCGAGGTGTTTGAACGCCAGGCGCATTGGATAACAACAGGCAGTAAAGCCACCATGACGCTGGATGCCCTGCCGGGCAAAGCGTGGCAGGGGCGTGTGGATTATGTCTATCCCATTCTTGACCCAGCCACCCGTACTCTGCGGATGCGGCTGAATTTCAACAATGCAGCGGGCGAACTCAAACCCAATATGTTTGCCAACATCGTGCTGGAGCCCGAGACAGACAAAGCGGTGATGACGATTCCGGCCTCTGCGGTGATTCGCTCCGGCGGTATGACGCGCGTGGTGTTGTCAGAAGGTGAGGGGAAATATCGCTCTGCCCGGATAGAAGTGGGCCGCCAGGCGGCAGAACAGATTGAAGTCCTGCAGGGATTAAGCCTGCAGGACAGTGTTGTGACCTCTGCACATTTCTTGCTGGACTCAGAATCCAGTCAGTCGGCAGATCTGGCACGCATCAACGGTGTTGAACCTGAACAAGCCACAGTCTGGGCAACCGGTGAAATTACCGAGGTGATGGCCGATCACAAGATGCTGACGATAAACCATCAGCCTGTACCGGAATGGGACTGGCCGGGCATGGTGATGAATTTCACTCTGGCTGAAAGCCTGGAAATGGCACCGCTGAAGACGGGACAGACACTGGATTTCGAAATTACCAAACTAGAATCCGGCCAGTATCAGGTGGTGGATTTCAACGTCAAGGATCAGCCTGCTGCCCGGGAAATCTGGGTAAAAGGTGATATTACAATGCTGATGGCGGATTTCGGGATGATCACTCTGTCACATTCAGCGGTGCCCGAATGGCAATGGCAGCCGGGCGAAATGAACTTTACCGTCGATGACAGTATCGATCTGTCTGCGTTTACAGAAGGACAAACCGTCCGCTTTCTGATTGTCCGCAACGGCAGTGAGTACAGCCTGAAACAACTGAATGCGGCCGGGGGTGAGCAATGATAGCTGCCATTATTCGCTGGTCACTCCACAACCGTTTTCTGGTGCTGATAGCGGCCCTGTTCCTGACATTGGCGGGCCTGTACAGCGTTAAAAATACCCCGGTCGATGCACTGCCGGATTTATCCGATGTACAGGTGATCATCAAAACCAGCTACCCGGGACAGGCACCGCAAGTGGTGGAAGATCAGGTGACGTATCCGCTGACCACCGCCATGCTGGCAGTGCCGGGTGCCGATACGGTCCGTGGCTATTCCTTCTTTGGCGACTCGTACGTGTATATCATTTTCAACGATGATACCGACATGTACTGGGCGCGTTCCCGGGTGCTGGAATACCTCAGCCAGGTTGCGCCTAAGCTGCCGGCGAACGCGAAACCGACCCTGGGTCCGGATGCGACCGGCGTTGGCTGGGTATACAGTTATGTGCTGCAGGATAAAACCGGCCAGCACGATCTGGCTGAGCTGCGCAGTCTGCAGGACTGGTTTCTGAAGTATGAACTGCAAACCGTTAATGGGGTGTCGGAAGTGGCCACAGTCGGTGGCATGGTGAAGCAGTATCAGGTGCAGATAGATCCAGCCAAGCTGCGCGCTTACGGGTTGACGCTTCAGCAGGTTAACAACGCCATTCAGCGTGGTAATCAGGAAGTTGGCGCGTCGGTTATCGAAGTGGCCGAAGCCGAGCACATGGTCAGAACAACCGGCTACCTGACCGGCGTTGACGATCTGAAAGCGTTGCCACTGAAAACCACAGCCAAAGGCACCCCCTTGCTGCTGGGAGATATCGCCGATATCAACATTGGCCCGCAAATGCGACGCGGCATTTCCGAGCTGAACGGCGAAGGTGAAGCGGTAGGCGGTGTGATTGTGATGCGCTATGGCGAGAACGCCAGTCAGGTAATTGAGGCGGTGAAAGCCAAACTGGCAGCACTGCAGCGCAGCTTGCCGGACGGTGTCGAGATAGTGCCCACTTATGACCGTTCAACCCTGATTAACGCTGCGGTTGAGAATCTGTGGCAGAAACTGGCGGAAGAGTTCATCGTGGTGGCGATTGTTTGCGCCATCTTCCTGTTCCACATCCGCTCCTCACTGGTGATAGCTATCAGTTTGCCGGTCGGTATTTTAGCGGCCTTTGTCGTCATGCACTGGCAGGGGATCAATGCCAATATCATGTCGCTCGGCGGGATTGCGATTGCCATCGGGGCGATGGTCGATGGCGCGATTGTGATGATTGAAAATGTGCACAAGCACATCGAACGCACACCGCTAACGGATCAGAACCGCTGGCAGGTGATCGGCAAAGCGGCAGAAGAAGTCGGTGCGCCTTTGTTTTTCTCGTTGCTGATCATCACCCTGAGCTTCGTGCCTGTGTTCGCGCTGGAAGGTCAGGAAGGCAAGATGTTCTCGCCGCTGGCTTACACAAAAACCTATGCCATGGCCGCAGCCGCCGGACTGGCGATCACGCTGGTTCCGGTGCTTATGGGCTACTTTATCCGCGGTAAGGTGTTGCCTGAGCACAAAAACCCGGCCAACCGCGGGCTGGTGGCCCTGTACCGGCCGTTGCTGAATCTCAGTTTGGCTTATCCTAAAGCCGTGATTGTAGTGGCACTGGCACTGCTGGCATCAGCCTACTATCCGGCCGCCAGAATGGGCAGTGAGTTCATTCCGCCGCTAGACGAGGGCGATCTGATGTACATGCCAACCACCTATCCTGGCATTTCAGTTGGCAAGGCGCGTGAGCTGCTGCAGCAAACCAACAAGCTGATCAAAACCGTGCCGGAAGTGGAAACCGTGTGGGGCAAGATTGGCCGGGCAGAAACCGCGACCGATCCCGCGCCGCTGACCATGATAGAAACCGTGATTCAGCTCAAACCGCGCGATCAGTGGCGCGAGGGCGTGACGACAGAATCGCTGCGTAAAACTTTCGACGATCTGGTGCAGTTTCCCGGCCTGACCAATGCCTGGGTGATGCCGATAAAAACCCGCATCGATATGCTGGCAACGGGTATCAAAACCCCGATAGGGATCAAAATTGCGGGGCCGGATCTGAAAACAATAGAAACCATCGGCGCGCAGATTGAGCCTATCCTCAACGCGATAGCGGGCACGGCTTCTGTCTATGCCGAGCGGGTTGCCGGCGGGCGCTATGTCACCATTGATATCAAGCGCCGCCAGGCTGCGCGTTACGGATTGAACATCCAGGACGTTCAGCAGGTGATTGCCTCTGCAATTGGCGGTGTGAACGTCGGCGAAACCATTGAAGGGCTGGAGCGTTATCCGATTAATGTCCGCTACCCGCAGGACTATCGGGATTCCGTGGTGAAACTGCAGAACCTGCCACTGGTCACGCCTAACGGCGCCCGGATTGCCCTCGCCGATGTGGCCGATATTCGCTACGAAGACGGGCCGCCGATGATCAAAACAGAAAATGCCCGCCCCAACGGCTGGGTGTTTGTGGATATTGAAGATCGTGATCTGGGCTCTTACGTTGCCGAAGCCAGAGAGATTGTGGCCCGCGAACTGTCGCTGCCAGCCGGTTATTCACTGACCTGGTCCGGGCAGTATGAATATATGGAACGGGCTAAGGCAAAACTCAGTGTGGTTACGCCTGTTACGCTGATGATCATTATGCTGCTGCTGTATTTCAGCTTCCGTCGGGTAGGGGAAGTGCTGGTCATTATGGCCACCCTGCCGCTGGCAATGGTGGGTGGCGTCTGGCTGATGTATCTCCTGCAATACAACTTCTCGATTGCGGTAGGCGTCGGGTTTATCGCATTGGCAGGCGTGGCGGTCGAGATTGGCGTGATCATGCTGGTGTACCTCAATCAGGCCTGGCACTGGCGCAAATTACAGGCAGAAGAACAGCAGAATCACCTGCAGCCACAGGATCTGACCGACGCTATCCGGGAAGGGGCCGGGCTGCGCGTTCGCCCTGTGATGATGACAGTGATCACCGTGATCATCGGCTTGATTCCCATCATGTACGGCTCGGGCACAGGATCGGAAGTCATGCAGCGTATTGCCGCACCTATGATTGGCGGCATGGCGTCAGCCTTGATTCTCACCTTGCTGGTGTTGCCCGCCATTTTCAAGCTGTGGAAGCAGCGCGAAGTTGCATCAAACCGTTAACTATCTTTGCCTTTCTCCTGCCCGGCGGGAGAAGGGCACAAAGGTAAACACATCAGAATAATTTTGCTGAACACAAAGGAAATACAGATGAAAAAAACAGTACTCGCCCTGATCATGGCACTGGCCTCGACGCCTGTCCTTGCGGATGAAATGGGTCACGGTTCAATGGACCACGGCTCGATGGATTATTCGAAAATGGATCACAGTAAAATGGATCATTCAGGGATGAAAATGGAAGGCATGTCTGCTGTCGGTATGCCCGCCAAAGGCGCCAAACCCGACAAAGTGGTTCACGTTATTCTCTCCGATGACATGAAGATCCGCTTTAAGAAAGACGTGCAGATCGAAGCCAACGATGTGGTGCAGTTCGTCGTAATGAACACAGGCAAGATCGACCATGAGTTCTCCATCGGCTCAATGAAAGAACAACTCAAACACCGGGAAATGATGCGCAACATGACAACCGGCCATGATCACGACAGCGGCTCAACCGTGACGGTAAAACCGGGTAAAGCCAAAACCCTGCTCTGGCACTTCCACGGCGAACCAGAGGTCGAGCTCGCCTGCAACATCCCCGGCCACGCCGAAGCCGGTATGGTGAAAAGCATCATGGTGCAGTAATCCAACCCCGTCAACAGCTTACACTCCACCTACCCAAGGAGGCACCGCCTCCTTTTTTCACGCCGCAGAACTTGCCCTAATGCACAGATATGCAACTCAAAACACACCAAAGCGTGAAACAGCAGCCATATCTGAATATCATATATAAGCGTCAAATTTCCATCATGCGATTCACTTCAATGTGAAGGGCGGTAGCGTGTCTGGTTAAGAACAGATCTGAGACGATAGAATATCGCTTTATTATTTCGAATCACTTGTCACTGATTGACGATACAACGAACATGAATGATGAAATCATATGTGAATCAGTTACATAGAAATTGATACAAAAGCGAGATATACGACATCATATGGTAATCTCAGGTAATTTGTTTAATATCAGATACTTATATATAGTTCTGTATGAAGAAATATACGACAGAGTTATACGACATGATGTCGTTGAATAAAATGTTAAATGGCAAGGAGAATTCAGAGTATGACTCACGGAAATGCAGTAATTGAAATGGATGAAGATTCTATTAAAAAGGAAGGTGGTGTTGTAGCTAAACTACCTAAAGAACAACTCAAGTCACTATTTTATCTTTTTTCTGGCAAACCAGACTCAAGAATAAAGGTCTACCATAAGCCTTTATTCTTGGATGTTGATGATATTATAGAGTTAAATGATTGTATTACGAGAAAATTACAAGTCCACAATATATATGCTCAGATCACATCTTTAAATATTGGATATGAAGGAGCGGATATTCAAGAGTTTGGTACTTGGGCTGAATTTACGGAACATCATTGGCAGTCGCCCGACTGCATTGAGGAAATCGTAATAAAATGGGATTTTATGGTCGACATTCAAGGATTCGATTCCCCTCAAAGACATACATTACTTGTACGTGTATCTTCAGACATGAAACCTGGTAAATTCATGCAAATGATGGCTTCAGGAAATTCTGACGACTTTGATCAAATAGATGTTATGACCGCTCCTGCTTTTTGTAGAGTTGACTTTATTAACGCGCAAATTAGTAAAGAGCTAATTAATGAAGTTAGTGATTGGGTGAGTTGCCGTAAAGAACCTGCTTTGATTACAGATTTCTACTACTGGTTTAAAAAGCGTCGTCAAACTCTTGCTGAATTAACACATCACTCAGTTATTTTCATGTATGCAATGCTATGGGTTTCAAGTTTCTTATGGGTTAATACTAATATTTATAGTGCCTCAATGCCGATGCATGTTATGGCTATCTGGTTATTTTTAGGATTGTACGCTTTCAATCCAATAGGAAAGATTGGGCATATCCTAGCGAGTAAGGTCTATGGTGCTTTAGATAATATCAATGGGAAAAAAGTTGTATTTAATTTTACCTCTGGTGATAAAAAGCTAAATGCCGAATCAATAGATAGAAATAAGCAGCATGGAAAATTATTCTTAAAACAAACTGGCTGGTCTTTAGCTCTAAATATTGTTGCAGGCGTTATAGCTTCGTATTTATATATGAATAGTTAGCCATTTAACAAGTTGCTTAAACGGACAAAAAACAGCTGGATTTTGCTCGTTCCTCGCTAATTTTAGCCAGATATTTTATTGCCGTTTAGCAATGCGTTATATTTTTCGATAGAAATAAAAATTGAGGATGTATATGAAGTTTTATTATGATGAATCAAATAATATCCGTGTGTTGAGAATTAAGAGTAATGGCTTCAATACAGATGCACATGAAAGTCCATCGCCATGTTTCTTGTTAGCTGGGGTTGCTTTACCTGATTCTGGTATTGCCGTAGATGAAAGTCAGATTCAACTTTTAAACAAGAAGATAAATCTGCCTGCAAACTCCGCTGAAATGAAGTTTAAAAATGTCGCTACAGGTACCTTTCTTGATAACCTCAAGTCTGCCAAATTAAGGAACTTACTGACTTGGATTAAAGATAGTGACTACTTAATACATTACAGTAATTTGAACATGGAGTATTGGGCAGTTTTAGATATTATCGATGATCTGTGTGATTATGCTGATTCAAATAGCGCACTAAATTATGCCCCCGCAGGGGGGAGGTATAACTATACTCAGTATCACAAAGATGCGCTCTATTTATTATTAAAAATCCGGAAAGAACCTTTCATAGCTGCTCTGAAAAGTTGTGATTACCCAAATGTAAAAGGAAAGAAAGTAACGAAGCTCATTAAAGAGCTCAAAAAAATATGTAAGTTGGCTACCTCACCAGCAGCTCGAATGAAGTTTAAGTTATCAAGCGAGGATAACCTGAAGCTTAAGAGACTTCAGAAACTGTTTGAGCTTTGCTCAAAAGCATCTGAGCTAGAGCTAGTTTATGAAGAAAATGAAGGTGTTTTAATTGATGGCTTGGAGGTGTTTTATCGTTACAGGCTAGAACAATATCCTGCATCGAGCCATATATATGATAATGAGTTCAAAATCGAGGAACACTTCAACTTTATAAAGGATCATGACCCAATACTAAGTGGAGGAGACTATCAGTTTGTTAATTCAAAAGATTATTATGAAGTTCAACTTTCTGATGTGATAAGCGGGCTTTTTAAAAATTATTTTACATTTATTGATGATATATGTACAGATGAAATAAGTAGCATCAAAGATACACTGAATCCTTTGCAGAAACAAAATTTGGAGTTAATAAAAGAGCTAATCTTAAAAACGGATCGAGTTGACCAACAAATGCTGCATTACGTTTCAAGTGCATCAGAACATATAAAGCATGCAGATTTCATGTTTAACAAAAAAATATAACAAATAAGGATACGTGTCGCGCAGCCGGGAAGTGACCACGGTGTGTTTCACTTCAATGGGTTACCGCCTGAATTCGGTCTTGCGTTGGCTTTCTCCTCGTTGATGATGCTGCGCCATTCTCCTTATTGTGTTTGCCTTTCGGCTATCTCGGTCGGGTGATGCCGACGCAGTGCATTGCTTGCTGGCAGCTTGGGCAGTCCCGTGTTGCTTTCAATGGCTCGGTTTTCACAGACAACTGCCATGTCGGCAAGCTGAGTGTATTTACAAGGACAGTCACGTCAAAGCACAGGCGAAATAGTCTCGTTACCTTGTTGAGCCTCGGGCGGGCATTGTCTACAATGGCGCACTTTATTCATACATCAGGTCATGAACATGAGCGACACTAACGATAAACCAGCTTTACCCGATCATCTTGCCGGTAACCCTCGCAGCCCACACTATGTGGCGGAGTGTTTTGAACACCATATCGGCATTCGTCTGAATGGCAAAGAGCGTACTGATGTTGAAGAATATTGCATCAGTGAGGGTTGGGTCAAAATCCCTTCACCGAAAGCAAAAGATCGTTTTGGTCAGCCAATGCTGATCAAACTGAAAGGCGAAGTAGAAGCTTTCTATAAATAAGTGGTTTTTTACTGCTTATAATCCAACACATAGAGTGAGAGAATTGCTGGCTCTATGTGTTGGTTCAACTGTCTATATAAACATATCGGCAGCTTTCATATCCCCATGCTCGTTATTTATACTTGTTACTAAATGTTTGGCGTTTATTGCAGTTTAAACGTTTACGTCATTGATGAGTTATAAAATGTGCTTATTCATCCCTGATTGTGGCGCTATATAAAAGGAGGTGATTTTGAACCAGGAAGGTCTTAAACTCGAGCAATTACCACTTCAAAAAGAACTCATTAATTCTGCATGTGCCGCTTTTTATCCTGATGAAAATGTCATAGCAGCTGTATTGCTGGGCTCACTTGCAGCAGGCACAGGTGACCGTGTTTCGGACGCAGATATTATTATTTTTACCCAAAATATTTGTCATAGCTCGGTTGATTCATGTTTTTCAGATTTTGAATCAGAAAAAGACATCTTTTATTGTCTCGACGGTTTTCATAATGAGAATGCTTATTTCAAAAAGTACATATTTGATGACTTGACAAGTGCAGAGATTCATTGCCTCGATTTAAGCGAACCCTTTAATATTTCAAGGCCGTTTAACGTGCTTTTCGATAAAAAGGGTATAATAGAAAGCCGATTAACAGACGAAGCAGCTCCTAAGCATGATGATTTTCCAGTATATATCAACGGTGATAAAGGTTTAATCTGGGAACTGTTTGATTGCATCAAGTGGCTAAGTCGTGGCAATAATGACCTGGCAAAATCGTACCTTAAGAAGTTATCAGAAAAACTGTGACTGTTTGTATGGCAAGGGATTGTGCCATGAAATGTCAAAGGCCGTTGTGTTTTCATCTTATATGACACCATATCCAGGTAGCATGATTCACATCCCTTCGGCAGGTGTTATTGTGTTCTTAAAATCATGGAGACTTGTGACTTGTGATATTCCCAAAAGCGTTAACTATTGGTGACAAAATAGGCTTCTTTTCACCGTCTTCACCCGCAACAGTATTCGCACCCAATCGATTTTCAAGAGCGAAAGCCTACCTGGAAGGTCAAGGGTTTGAGCTGGTTGAAGGAGCCTTGACAGGATGTTCAGACTCATATCGCTCTGGATCAATTCAGGCCAGGGCTGAAGAGTTCAATCAGCTTATCCGAGATCCAAGCATTCGATGCATTATGTCGACCATTGGCGGTAATAACAGTAATTCATTATTGCCATATATTGATTACAAGGCTCTGAGAAAAGATCCAAGAATCATTGTTGGTTATTCCGATGTGACTGCACTTTTACTTGGTATTTATGCACAAACGGGTCTTGTCACTTTTTATGGACCCGCTTTAGTGGCATCGTTTGGTGAGTTTCCGCCTTTAGTTGATGACACTTTTCAGTCATTTCTGGATATATTGAGTTCAGAGAAAAGTGAATATAAATATCTCATGCCTGAACGCTGGACAGACGTTAAACTGGATTGGGAAACACAAAACACGGCAAAGCCTGTTTTCAGCAACGAATGGATATTTCTTGGGGGCGGGAAAATCACCGGGCGTATTATTGGCGGTAATCTAAATACAATGGCAGGTATTTGGGGAAGCCATTATATGCCTGAAATACACTCAGGTGACATACTGTTCATTGAAGACTCATTAAAAGGAATTGAAACTGTTGAACGTTCGTTTGCTCACTTAAAGGCTTGTGGCGTCTTTAACAAGGTTGGAGCGATTGTGCTTGGTAAGCATGAGCTTTTTGATGACAAAGGAACAAATCGTTCGCCATTAGACGTCTTGCTTGAAGTTCTTAATGGTCAGAACATGCCAATATTATATGGCTTTGACAGTTGTCATACTCATCCCATGTTGGTGACACCTTTAGGTGTGCAAGCCAGCATTGACTTTGATAATCAGATTTTTCAGCTGGAAAGCCAGTGGTTAGCCGGGAAATAACCAATGATTCAGAGAGCTCGTTACCAGGACAGACACATTATGCGTGGTTAGGACAATAGCCATTACCAGGACAGACATATTATGCGTGGTTAGGACAATAGCCATTATCAGGACAGGCATACTATTCGTAGTTAGGACAATTGATGATTAAGAGGAAATATGAAATTTCTTAGTCCGGATCAGTATCAAAAAGCCTGTCATGAGCGGTTTGATTATTATCTGAATCAAATACGGAGGCTGTTGCCAGCAGCAAGAGTCGAGCATGTGGGAGCGTCATCTGTTCCAGGCGCTATTTCAAAAGGTGATCTTGATATCTTGATCGGCGTTGATGCGCACGAGCTGGAAGCTTCTGCGCGTATTTTGCTCACCTTGGGGTTCCAAGAAAAGAGAAACACACTGAGAACAGCTGAACTATGCATGCTTGAGTCAACAAGCGAAGATGTGGCTTTTCAGGTGGTAGCGATAGGCTCAGAGTTCGAGTGCTTTGTGGATTTTCGTGACAGGTTACGCGCATCTCCAGATTTAGTGGTTCAGTACAATGTGTTAAAGAAATCGTGCGAGGGTTTGTCACACGACGAGTACCGTGAAAAGAAGTCAACGTTTATTGAGCACGTTTTAGCGCAGGTATAGCAAGAGATAATAAGGACAGTCATGATAGTTACAAGGACAGTCACGCATAAGTCAGAGCCAGACAGACCTGTACCAGATTCAAAAATTCGCTTTCATATTCTTTTTATAAAGACTGATTTACAGCGTGCTGGAATGCAAAGTGAGATTTTATACCTCTGGCATGATTTCCAGGCGAGCAGCAGCATACGAATGTATCGCTGTTGAGGATCTGTTTGCTGTGAATGGGTTAAGGGAGCTGTACACCGGTTCGGCGCTGCCGGTTCAATTTCGGCAAAACAGCTTGAATTGACGAGGTGGTGCCAATGAGGGGGCCTGTTGCTATCTTGGTGCAGATATTCAACCACGAAGCTGTATTAAAACCGAGCCGTTCAAGGATGGGATGCTGGGTTGAGTGGATATGGTGATGTTTTCCTTCTCTGATTTGCTGTCCGGTCCACTCAACCAGTTCAATATAATCGAACAGGTGAAAAGGCAGTCCTTCTGGCATATTGCTGCGCGGATTGCCCGCGAAGGGAAAAAGATTGGGCGCCGTTGCTTCGTTCTTTTGAAGCGATTTAATGCGCGCTTTAACGGAAGTGTAGGCGGAGGTTTCCGGTGTCTCCGCGATACCGGCCCGGATCGGATTTAAATCGACGTACGCCATGGCGGCAGCTAAAGCATTGTCATCCAGCAATGCCTGGCTTTTGAAGCGGCCTTCCCAAAAATGGCCAGTGCAGTCGTCTTCCTGATTGGCTTTGCTGGCAATGTACTGATTGAGCAGGCGCATGAACCAGCTGATGGAACAAAGCCGCTCGCGCCAGGTTTTGATGAGGGTTAAGCAAGCAGACTGTTCGGCCTCGGATAAGGCCTCGTGCTTCAAAAACCGCTGAATCAGCACAGGGGCGCGATGTAAGGTGAGCCAGCGCTCTATAACTTCATGGTTCGAGAGGCAGTGGGCCTGCTCCTTGTTGATATGCAGAACGACATGGTAGTGATTGCTCATAATGGCGTAGGCGCAAACATCCACACAAAAGACACTGGCAATCCGTTTTAACCGCTTCTCAACCCATCCCCGCCGGTGTTCATAGCTGGTCTGGGTCAGTTCATCGTAGCCGCAAAGAAAGGAGCGGCGAACACAGCGGGAAACACAATGGTACTAGGGCGTAGCTTCTATACTGATAAGTTGGCTGCGTGCTGTCGTCATTGGGAGTCACAATAATTGAACTGGATGAATATACAGTATACGTCTGTGCTGGCCGGAAAAAGGAGCAAATCACGAAGTGGGGATCTGGGTCAGAATCTCATGAAATTGATGAAGTTGTTTTTTTCTTCACCTGTCTGTCCTTGTAGAACTGATGTCTGTCCTGGTAGATCTATGATCGGTTCTCACCGCCATTTAATGTTGCTCAGACGGGTGTTGATTGCCCTTTGTTGCCTTTTCTCCTCCAGCCAGAGCTACCCGGAAGAGCTGAAATTACAGAGTCTTAGTATTCGCGCCCGTGTTTCAGAGCAGACATTACTTGGAGATGATGCGCCGGAGGATTTTGAGGCGTATGACGTGGCGGCGAATTTCAGCTTACCATGGCAGGATTATTCAACTTCAGGTTGGGGAATGGGCACGCGCTTGATGGTGAGTGCCGGAATGCTGCAGGCGACCGGGGGAAATGCTTTTGTTGTCTCTGCTATCCCCGAATTGACCCTGGGCAGTGAAAACGGCAGGTTTACGCTGGATTTAGGAGCCGGTGGGGCACTATTCAGTAAGTATCGCTTCGGAGTGCAAGATTATGGCGGGCCTTTCCAGTTTGCCCTGACTTTTGGCGTTGGTGTGCCGCTGTTTAACAATCTGGGGTTAGGCTATCGTTTTCTTCATTATTCCGATGCTGGTGTGAATGGATCTGATACAACAGGGGCTGATTTCCACATGATTGAATTGAGCTATCGGTTTTGATTGCTTGCGGGATTACAGGGACAGACATGTTATACGGTGCTAACAAGGACAGGCACGTTAAACAGGCTGAGTGATTCATTTGTTGTGTCTGTCCGCGTATTTGTATATGCAGGACTATATTCAGGGAGCGGTGAGAGCGCATGAAGACAATTGGACTGATAGGCGGAATGAGTTGGGAAAGTACGATCGGGTACTATCGGAAAATTAACCAAGGTGTAAAAAATACGTTGGGTGGTCTCCACTCAGCTAAAATCCTTCTTCATAGTGTTGATTTTGCTCCTATTGAAAAATTACAGCACAGTGGCAACTGGACAGGTGCGGCTGAGATACTGGTTGATGCGGCAAAAAGTGTAGAGTCTGCGGGGGCCGACTTCGTGTTGATCTGCACTAATACCATGCATAAAGTTGCCCCAGAGGTAGAGCAGAGCATCAGGATTCCCCTGCTTCATATTGCTGACGCAACTGGCGAAGAACTCGTAAAAGACGGGATCAGCAAGGTGGGTCTATTAGGCACTGCTTTTACAATGGAACAATCTTTCTATAAAGATCGTTTGTCGGAAAAGTATGGTCTTGAGGTTGTCATACCCAGCGAAAAAGATCGAAAGCTGGTTCATGACATCATTTATAACGAACTTTGCCTGGGTAATATTAATGCGACATCTCGTCATGAGTATATTCGTATAGTCAATGAATTAGAGCTGGCTGGTGTTGATGCTGTTATTTTGGGGTGCACTGAAATAGGCATGTTAATCTCTCAGGAGCATGCTGGTATCCCTCTGTACGACACGACGGCCATCCATGCCGCCAAAGCCGTGGAATGGGCTATGTCGTGAAGTGCTGCAAACCGCCAGCTTCAGACGGCTCAGAGGAAACCGAACAGCGCGAGAGAGACGAATGAAATCACCTGTAACAAGCCAAGCGGTACAAAGCAAAATAGAGAACCTGTATCGCAACGAGGCCCGTAAAGTGTATGCGAGCTTAATTCGTTTGTTGGGTGACTTTAATCTCGCAGAAGAGGCTTTGCACGATGCGTTCAGCACGGCGTTAACTCAGTGGCCGAAAGAGGGGATTCCTGATAACCCCAGCGCCTGGCTGGTGTCTGTCGGACGCTTCAAAGCCATCGATCATCTGCGCCGGCAAAAACGGCAAGTCGAGATTGTCTCAGAGCTGTTCGATGCTCCCAATGACACATCCTTTATCCGCTCTGACACTGAAAGCCCATTCGAATTCGATGATCAGGTGATTGAAGACGATCAGCTGAGGTTGATCTTTACCTGCTGCCATCCGGCCATAGATGCCAAAGTGCAGGTCGCGCTGACGCTGAGGGAAGTGTGTGGTTTGACCACGGAAGAAATTGCCAGTGCCTTTCTGACATCGCCATCCACCATGGCCCAGCGCATTGTGCGGGGTAAGGCAAAAATCCGCGAAGCGAACATTCCCTTTCAGCTGCCTTCAGAAACTGAGTTGCCGGACAGAATTGAATCTGTGTTGTCTGTCATCTATCTGGTCTATAACGAAGGCTACTCTGCGTCGGCGGGGGAGCGTGTCACACGTTCCGAGCTGACGGCGGAAGCCATTCGTTTGGCGCGTTTAGTGAGATCCTTGCTGCCCGATGCTGAAGTGTCTGGCCTGCTGGCGCTCATGCTGCTCAATGAATCCCGCCGAGGCGCCCGAACAGATCAGCAAGGCGATATTGTATTGCTGGAAGATCAGGATCGCAGGTTGTGGGATGCCGTTCTGATACAAGAGGGGATTGCCTTAGTACAGAGTGCTCTGGAAACCAGAAATATTGGCTATTACACATTACAGGCCGCGATTGCGGCGGTTCACGCCCAGGCGGCGGATATGGCCAGCACGGATTGGGTCCAGATAGTGTCACTTTATTCCCTGCTGCTTCAAGTAGCACCCTCGCCAGTCATTGAGCTTAATCGGGCTGTCGCCGTGGCGATGCGTGATGGTCCGCAGGCAGGGATCGAGATCGTTGAAAATCTGCTTGAACAAAAAGTCCTCCAAACCTATCACCTCACCTATGCGACCTATGGCGAATTGCTCAGCCGTGCCGGTCGGGTGCAAGAAGCTATCTCAGCATTTGAGCACGCTCTGAGCCTGGTTCAGCAAGCCCCGGAACAGCGTATTCTCAGACGAAAACTGGCACTGCTGACAACACCTTAAATAGTTACCTGTCAAAAGATCAAAAAATTTTCACCGGTTGTCGATTTGCTAAAGCTTCACTCGACTATTGTGTAGAGAGCAAAAAGAAGCCGCTCTTAAATCAACCTGAATACACAGACAGGAGAAGCACAATGAAAGTCATGGTAATTGTGAAAGCCAGTGAAAGTTCGGAAGCCGGCAAGATGCCAACCCAGGAATTGTTACTGGCCATGGGCGAGTTCAACGAAACTCTGGTGAAAGCCGGTGTCATGGCATCGGGCGACGGTTTAAAACCCAGCAGTGAAGGCATTCGCGTACGTTTTAAGGGCAGTGAGCGTACCGTGACTAAAGGGCCATTTGCCGAAACCAATGAGTTAGTGGCCGGTTATTGGGTCTGGAACGTCAGCTCAATGGATGAAGCCGTTGAATGGGTTAAAAAATGTCCCAACCCGATGGAAGAAGCGTCCGACATTGAAATCCGCCCTTTTTATGAAATGGACGATTTTGCTGAGATCGACAGCGACGGATCGGCTCGTGCACAAGAAACTCAGTTAAGGCAAACACTTGCGATGCAACAAGCGCAATCACACTGCTATCTGTTTTTCTCTGGCTGCTGTGATGAGGCGCTGCAATATTACCAGAAACACCTAGGCGCCAGTGTGGTCATGCTATTTCGGTTCAATGAAAGTCCGGATCCTGTGCCCGAGGGTATGTTACCTCCCGGCTTTGAAAACAAGGTGATGCACTGCGAATTTACGGTCGGAAACATGACACTTTTTGCCTCAGACGGCTGTGGTGACGAGGGGCCGTTTACCGGGTTCAATCTGGCATTAACGATTGACTCCAAAGCGGAAGCGCGTCGTGTATTTGATGCACTGGCAGACGGTGGTTCGGTTCGTATGCCGCTGGATAAAACCTTCTGGTCACCTTTATATGGCCAGGTAACGGATAAGTTTGGCATGGGCTGGATGGTGATGTTACCAGGCGACGACAGCCAGCAGTAGCAGGCTTCTGAAATCAGACAGGAGTATCAGGGTGATGAAATATGTAGCTTTGGTCTACTACGACGAATCAGTAATGAAGACGCTGACGCAAGATGAGTGGGATGCGCTCAACCGTGAGTGTATCGATTGCGGTGAATCCCTGCGGTCGCGTGACTATATGATCGGAGGCGAGGCGCTGCTGTCTGTCCAGGCGGCAACCACGTTACGTGTTCGAAATGGCAAGGTGGACATTACGGACGGCCCGTTTGCTGAAACCAAAGAACAGCTGGCAGGTTTCTACCTGTTGGATGTCAGGGATCTGAACGAAGCGATTCAGATGGCCAGTAAGATCCCGCCTGCACGCTACGGCAGCGTAGAAATTCGTCCGGTACGCGAGTTGCAGGGCGAAAATAACGTGAGTTATCAAGACACAGAGGTGCGTAACGCACCATAGGCAGAGGAGAAAGATCATGAGTTACGTTGATGGCTTTGTTTGCGCTGTGCCAACAGACAAACGAGAAGAATACCGACAACATGCCGCAGAGGCCGCACAGGTCTTTAAAAAATACGGCGCCGAGCGTGTGGTCGAAACCTGGGGTGATGATATACCAGATGGCGAAGTCACGTCTTTTCCTATGGCAGTTAAATGTAAAGACAGCGAGACAGTGGTGTTTTCATGGATCCAATGGCCCTCAAAAGCGGTACGAGACGAAGGCATGGCCCTGTTTATGAAAGATCCTATCTGTGATCAGAATCTGAACCCCATGCCGTTTGATGGCAAGCGCCTTATTTATGGCGGGTTCGAAACTATTGTAGATTGCTAGAGACTGTAGAAACGCGGTGCTGACATGCACCGCTCAGTCTGGTTAACCACAAGGAAAAACGCATGATTGTTGTTGCCCGGTTTTCGTTTCCCCATGAAGCGCATATTGCGAAAGCCAGCCTTGAGGCTGCCGGTATCCATAGCCATCTGGCTGACGAGCATACAGTGAATGTGCAGTGGCTGTATTCCAATGCGATGGGTGGCGTACGTCTGATGGTCGCGAAACAACAGGCTGAACAAGCTCGTGATATTTTGAGCTGCGACTTCTCACAAGCTGTTGAGTCTCAAGCTGTCGAGGACAGTCATATCTTCACCGGGGAAGCGGATGCCTGTCCGCGTTGTGGTAGTCATGATTTACTGCCGTACACAAAAGGAAAACGATCCGCTTTTGTCGTTTTTCTTTTACTTGGCTTTCCCTTGTTCTTTTACCGCCATGGCTATCAATGCGAAGCTTGTGGCGAGTTCACTGAAAAGCTTTGAGCCAGCGGCAGAGTGTCTTGTTATAAAGAGTGTTTATTCTCCTACTCATTAATACTACGCCGGTGACAAGCTGCACATTGCGAACAGCAATTAATCGCTGCATCTGGTGTCTGTCCTGATAGTTTCACTCAGCCTGAACCAAACGACACTCTAAAGGCTTTGTCGATGGAGCCTGGTTAATCTTCAGTCCCGATAAAGTGATACAAAGTCCTCTGGGTGAGGCGTTAGTTATTACTAGCTGCCCACCATGCATTTCAGCGACTTGCTTAACGATGGCTAAACCAAGACCAAAGCCTTGTTTAGAGCGATCAAGGCGCACCTTTCTTTCAAGCATAGACTCAAGATCCTGGTTGCAAACGCCGCTACCTTGGTCGGTAACAGACAGTGACAGGCTGTCATTGCCAGATGTCAGCTTTAATACAATTTCTCCTTCTCCCTGGTGTGATTTACCGTATTTAAGAGCGTTCTCTATAAGGTTAAGTAAAGCACTTTCTAATAGAGCCTCGTCTATTCGACAAACTGCTGACTCTATCTTTGTTTCAAAGGCAATTGCTTGACCTTGGCTGAATACCATTGGGGCATACTTCTCACAGAAATTTCGACAAAACTCGACGAGATCTAAGCATGACCAATATTTATTAGAAACAGTGCTATTCTGCGCTTTAACATAATGCAGCATCTGTTCGGTCAACCGGGTCATTAATGTGATATTACGGTCAACGTCATTCAATTTTTCGATTTGAAAATCGCGGCGATACATGGCGAGCTGCATTTTCATTTCTGCTAAAGGAGTGCGTAGCTGATGCGATAGGTCGGAATTAAAATTATGACTGATCTTAATGCTGCGCTGCAGTCGTGCCATTAAATTATTTAGTGATCGGACTAAAGCTTCGACCTCTGGTGGAACATCGGTTTCAATAGGATCGAGATTGGCCTCTGACCGCATCCTGATCTCTTTCTGTAACCTGCTCAGTGGATGAAGCCCTTTCTGAACAATAAAGGCCACGAGAATCAGTGTCCCGATACATATCAGTACAGCAGCAAAAGCTATCTGTTTCCGGAGCCCGGATATTGTGGTATGTCTGCCCTGATTGGATTCTGCCACAACGATGAGTGCGTCACCGAGAGGTGTTTTGGATGTATATTGAACCGCCCGAAGTTCTGTGCCAGCGTAAATGGTATGATAAAACACGGTAGGATAACCTTTCTTATCTGCCAGCGATAAGCCATCGAAACCTGCTAACAGATCTCCGTTTGGCGCTACGATTCGATAAAAAATTTTCTCACTATGTGTATCGCTTAAAGTATCTATGGAGAAATAATCCATATCGATTTTAAGCTTATCGTCTTTTACATAAAGTTTATCATCAAGATTTTTACTGACGGCGATCATCATGTTGTCGTACAGACGTTCCGTCTTATCTTTCAACACCCAGGTACTTATAAAAAAAATAAGCCCTGTAAATATGATAAGCGCGCTGGTTATAGCGAGATACAATCGTTGTGACAGAGAATGAAAGTTAATCACGGGATGGCTTCTCCAACATATAGCCGAGTCCTCTAACGGTACGGATATTCAGGTCGGGAGAGAATTTTTTTCTAAGTCGTGATATGTATGTCTCAATAGCCGTTTCGCTCAACTCCTCATCAAAAGAGGATATGCGTTGTACGATTTTCGGCTTACTTACCACTCGCTCGACATTCGATAACAGACATTCGAGCACGGATACTTCACGGCGATGTAGTACAACTTCATTGCCGTAAAAAGTCACAGCCTTATTGATCACATCAAATGTCAACGCGCCATGTTCGATAATGTTACTCACTCTTGATGAAGCGCGGCGCAGGAGTGCATGGACGCGTGCAACGACCTCCTCTGGTTCAAAGGGCTTACAAAGATAGTCATCCGCGCCTTCATTCAATCCTAGGATTCGCTCATCAAGAGCTGCACGAGCGGAGATTATCAGTACAGGAAGGTTGCTTTTTTTCTGACGTAAGCTGCGCAAAATTTGCAGCCCTTCACAGTCTGGAAGCCCTAAATCGAGCAAAAGCAGATCAAATTTTTGGGTTAGGATTACATGAGAAGCTTGTTCTCCCGAATGAAAAACATCAACCACAAAACCTTGTTCTACAAGTAAATTATGTAATCCTTCAGCGATAACGACGCTGTCTTCAACGATTAGTATCCGCATGAGCTACTTCAAATTTCTGATTTAAAAGCGCATATCTGCCACATGTGCAAGGTTGGTGACAGTATGTGAGGTTAGAGTTTCAGATGTAAACAAGAGGTTAACATCAATATAACTATTTCTAAGGAAGGGTAAAATGAATACTCTCAACAAGGTAATCCTAAAGCTTTCAGCTGTGACAGGGCTAACACTCTCTATTTTACTTCCGCAAATCGCACTTGCTGACAATTATCCAAAGAAACCCGTGAACTTTGTTGTGGGTTTTGGTGTTGGTGGGAGTGCCGATCGCATGGCACGTACCATGTCCAGCTTTCTCGCCGAAGAGTTAGGCCAACCGGTTAAAGTGATCAACAAGAAAGGTGCCGGCACTCAGCTTGCTGCAAACTATGTGTTGAATCGTCCAGATGATGGCTACACCGTTTTCGCGTCGACTTTTTCTCCCTATCTACCCAACACAATTCTGAAAGGTAACGCGAGCTACACAATTAATGACTTTTCATATATGAACTTTCAGTGGTTTGATTTCGAGCTTATTGCGGTAAACAAAGATACGCCGTATCAGGATCTATCCAGCTTACTTACAGCAATCAAAGAGAACCCCAAATCAGTGAAAGCTGCTGTAGTACAAGGCTCTGGAGGACACCTGATGGCCAAATTGTTACTGGAGAAAAACGGCATTCCTCAAGAAAACCTCAACCTTGTGACCTTCAATAGTGGTGGTCAAGCGCGCTCTGCTGTGGCTGGTGGCCAGGTAGACTTTATCGTTATTAGTGCTCAAGGCAGTGAAGGTATTCGCGAGTTCTTGCGCCCGGTTGCTGTTGTTCGTGATAAGCCAAGTGACCGTTGGGATGCGCCGACAGTAAATGAAGCTCTGAAACCGCTTGGAATTGAGGTGCCAGTATTGACCGGATCGATGCGTGGCTTTGCCGTCACAAATGAGTTCAAGAACAAATATCCAGAGCGCTACAAACAGTTAGCACAAGCATTCGAAAGCACGCTGGCACGAAAAGATGTTCAAACGTTATTGAAGTCAAACGACATCGGTGGAGTCTGGGTTGGTCCAGAACGTTCGACAAGTATGATGGTTGAGAACTACGAAACCTTTAAAACCTACAAGTATTTACTCGATTAATCTATTTAACATCATCTACTGGTTAGTGCCAAGCTAACCAGTCTTTTTCACTGGAGGCTATGTGAGATTGTTAAGTCAACGCTCTGCCGACTTCGTTGTAGTCATCGTATTGGCTCTGTTTGTATGCTGGTACTCATGGGATGCTTACCAAGCATCTTCAACGGCGGAAAATCTAATTCTAATTACGCCTATTACGTTAATTTCCTTGATACTTTGCATTCTGGAACTTACACGCCAACGGCTTGATAATAAAAAACAATGCAAGCCGGAACCCGGAAGTAATAGTCATGACGATTTGAAATCGGTACTGCCTATCATAGGTCTCTTTGCCGTTTATGTTCTGTCGCTGGAAACGATAGGGTTTGATATTGCAACGACGCTGTTTGTTGGCTGCTTTTTGTTGATTCAAAAAGAACGCCGCCTTGTATGGATTATTGGCTATAGCGTTGTTTTCGGGTTACTGATGTCAACATTTTTCGCTCAAATGTTGCCATATCCTATGCCAATGACCTTGCTACCCACTGACTACTAGGAGAGCGAAGTGCTTGATTTTTCTGCTATTTCAGCGGGTAGTGAATTATTATTTACGTCCGTTGGCCCGTGGCTGTATGTTTTTCCGGGTATTATTATTGGCCTCATATTTGGTGCCATTCCGGGGCTACAGATTTCGATGGCGATGGCCATCTTTTTACCTGCAACACTGTATATGAGTTTCCTGGAAGCCATGCTTTTCCTCACGGCTATATTCACGGGTGGCTCATTTGGCAGTGGTATCCCCGCTATCCTCATGAACATTCCCGGTACCTCATCAGCCATTGCGACAGCATTTGATGGTTATCCGATGGCTAGAAAAGGAGAGCATAACAAGGCACTGGGAGTCGCTTTAGGTGCATCATGTTTTGGAGTGCTATTTGGTTACCTTATTCTATTTATGTTGATAGAACCCATCTCCGGGATGGTACTCAAACTTGGACCTTCAGAAATGTTTTTCGTCATCTTGTGGGGAATGACGCTGATTGCCAGCTTAAAAGGTGATTTTATTCTGAAGGGCTTGTTGTCCGGTATGGTTGGCCTGCTTATAGGTACCATTGGCTTTAGTGAAGTCGGGGTAGCACGCGGCACATTAGGTAATGAATATCTGCTTGATGGCGTCCCTGTAATACCTGCCATGATGGGAATGTTCGCAGCATCTGAACTCTTTAAGTTAGTCAATACCCAATACCTGATAGCGGATGAATCGGCGCGCAAGGTGAGTATTCGACAAATCTTAAGTGGTTTCAAGCACGCATTCAGGCATCCTAAAGTCATGCTACGTGGTAGCTTGATTGGCGTATTTGTCGGAGCAGTGCCGGGGGTTGGCTCTTCGGTCTCAAATCTACTCTCTTATGTAGAAACCAAACGTCATGATAAGGATCCGGAAAGCTACGGGCAAGGTAATCCAAAAGGTGTGGTCGCAGCGGAATCTGCGAATTCAACGTCTGAAGCTGGCTCGATGGCAACACTCTTGGCATTAGGTATTCCTGGGGGAGGAGCAACAGCAGTTATGCTTGCGGCTTTCGCGATGCACAATATTACTGGTGGTCCTCAGTTTATCCGTGAAGAAACCGATATTGTATACGCCATTATTATTGCTAATTTCGGCCAAGTGTTGCTATTGGTCGCTTTGGGACTGATGTTCATTCCTCTACTTGCCAACATAGTTAAAGTGCCAATGAATATTCTTATTCCATCGGTGCTCTCAATGGCTGTATTTGGTTCCTTTGGTTTGACGGGAAATATCTCCGGCCCAATCACTGTGTTGGTATTTTCCATCGTTGGCTGGGTATTTAGCCGATTGAATTACTCTGTTCCGGCTGCAGTGATTGGGATCTTGCTGGGTGGAATGGCTGAAAGTAATTTACTGCACACTTATCAGATTAGCGGTGGTGAGCTAAGTTATGTGTTTGAGAGGCCTATAACACTGCTGATCATCAGCTTACTGATGTTGTCATTGTTTGGCTCCAAACTTACTGGACTACTGACCCGCAGAGCGAGTCAGCCATCAAACGAGCAAATTTCATAGGCTTGATTTGTCTAATTAAGCAAGACACCTTCATTTCGGGAAGGTGTCTTGCTTGGACAAGTCCGCACAATGTGCTGACGGTGGCTTCATTGTGTCTGTCCTGATTTCCCTTCTGATATTCCTCCTTCCTATGCCTGTCTGTCCTGTTTTTTTTCTCTGTGAAAAAGCACATGGTTAATGGCGCTTGTTTGCAAATGAATTTACTGATAACTCTATCTTTAATGGGCTGATCGAACAGTGTTATTGTTCTTGGTATAAAGTAGCCATATCTTTCTGGTGAGCAGATTATTGTCACTTCCATTGATGGTTTCTTGGAGGGTTTGTTGTTGAGGTAAATCAGTTAAAGAGTTATATTTTATTTATTGCTTTTTTCGTGTCTACTCTTGATCACGCTTTCAAATGTTGAGTTCTGCTTGTTTCTTTAAATAGTATTAAGTGACTCGAGAGAAGTTCTTTTGATGATATAAAAAACATATTCTTGTGTTTAATCTCCCGCCAACTGACTTATCGATTAATTGTCAGGATTTCAGAGTCACACCTTAATTGACCATGCTCTTATCATAGCGTGCGACACAAAGGCTTTATATGTTCAATATTTTAAAATCGTTCGGTCGTTCGGATTCGCCTGTTTCTCTGTTTATGAATAAACAGGTATTTGCCATTTTATTGTTTGCCAGCGCAAATGCTGCTGTGAATCCGTATAAGAATATTTTCGGTGTCGATGTTATTGGCCTGCAGGAGATTTACTACAGTTTAGTGATTCTACTGTCTGGAGTAGTCATTACCTTCTTTAGTATTTACTTTGGTATGCGATCAGATAAAGAAGGTAGTTTTGTAAAGTATATTATTATTTGCAGTATTTGTGGTGTGTTTGGAAATGTTGCGCTTTATGTCTGGCCGAACGAGTATACGTACTTTTTAGCTAATTGCTTACTATTGCCAGTATTTTGTGTGCTTAACTCATTGATTTTTGGGTATGCCGCGGCGAAGCGCAATGTGGATGGTGCTGATAATGCGCACAATGAGAATGCGGCATTGCGCTCAACCTACTCAATGGGGTATGTGTTAACTCTTGGTATGATTGGCATGTTAGCGCTTCAAAAAGAACAGCTTATATTTATCTGGTTGTTCTCTGGCATTATGTGCTGCCTGATCTTCACCTTGTACTTTAAAGAAAGCTTTGTCAATGAAAGCCATAAATCCATGTTGTCTTCCGAACCTATCTCTAAAGTATTCCATGCTTCGAATATAATTAAACTGATAAGCGTATCGCTTGTTACCAACATGCTGTTTACCTTAGATGCGACTGTGCCTTTTATTATTGTCAATCAGGTGAAGGGGGAGTATTCCGATATCGGGATATTTGAAGCTGGTATTGCTGTGTTTGAGGTTTTCTTTATTTTTTATTGGTCTAAGACAGCTCAGAAAAAGAAAACATCCAGTGTGATAATCATGGGTGCGGTAATATTTTCATTATCTACCATGCTGTTGTCTGTGACGCAGAATGTCGTTCATGTTTATCTGTTAATTCCTTTGATAGCGTTGGGTGCGGCATGTCTGATCAGTATCCCTATCGGATTTTTGCAATCGCTGGCTGAAGGAAGGCCGGGTGTTGGCAGTTCGTTGCTGTCGATCTCATTCTTTGTATCGTCTTCGGTCTCATCTGTTGTCTACTTCTTGGGTAATTATTTCTTTGATATCGGCATGACAATATTTATTTCATCGGCTGTTGGTTTGTTAGGGTTGACCATTTTATACCTGGCTGACAGACGGTAATTTTTTGCCCGAAAGGGAATTTCATTAAGGAGAGAAAATGTCGACGTTTTGTGTAGTCGGAGGGGGACTGTCTGGCCTTGAGTTTGCGCTTTATTCCGCCATTCAGGGCAATAAGATTGTGATTTATGAAGCCGGACCGGATTTGCGTAAAGAACATGTGCATTTCGATACCCGTGCTTTGCAAGGCGATGAAAAGAAAGTGCACTGGACGGCGGATGAACATTGGGCCATTGGTGGAATCAGTGAGCGTTTGGGAGGGCGTTCGCTGTGTTATCACGGGGTCATGCTGCCGCTTGAACCGCAGGCTCTGGCAAGCTGGCCCGAGGTTTGGCAACAGCGCTTGAATGGCCCTGAAGGGTTGTATCGCCAGTTGCAGAAGGAATTTACCGGTAAATATCCTGAAATGACCAGGCAACAACAGGTTGGCATACCTCTAATTCATGCGCCTCAGGCTGCGATTGTCGGCGAGAATGCAGCATTTTCGTCATACAGCCCTTTATATCAGCTTGAACCCTTTATCAGGGATGGGGTGATTCGAATTGAAAGAGCGACTGTCGCCAAGGTAGAAAAGAAACCGGAAGGTTTTTTTCTTATCGATCAGGAAGGGCGGACTGTGAATCCGTTACCGTTCGACAAATGTATTTTGTCGGCATCGGCTTTGGTGAACAACAAGATTATTTCCACATCGCTGGAAAAATCCACCACAGCACAGGTTACCGATCATTACTGTATTGGTATTGCCGTTAAGATTGGTCAGGGTGAACGCATTGCTCAATACCGCCATGAAATGTTGTGGCATGGTTTCAGCGAGCATCATGATCTGAATGCCAACATCTTTGTGGTGGAGCGACCGAATCTCGATAGCGGAGATCGCATTTTGTTATTGATGGCCGTGGTTGAGCAAAACCCGCATCAGTCTGAATTCAGCCAGCTCCATTGTCATTACAGTCAGGGCCAGACAAGGCTGGACATTAACTCGCACCATTCAGAGACAGGAATTGAAAATTACAACCGCGTCGCCAGGCGCATTGTTGAATTTGCCAGTGAGCAGTTAAGCGCAGAATTAGTGCCGTTGTTTGACACTCCGACAGAACAGTCGGGTGCTTTTTTCGGATCGACAGAAAGTACCGAGATAGAGCAGGCGCTGGCAGCGCTGAGTGAAACGGAACAATCCAACGTATATACGCGGTTTATCTTCCCTTACGGTTCGTATGAGCACGAAAGCTGTACGCACCCTATAGGCGGAACCGGTGATATTGCTTTAACTGACGATTTGGAATTAACCGCCATGCCGGGCGTGTATGCCATTGGGCCTGGTGCTTTTCCTCGTCTGGGCATTGCCAATCCGGCCTTAACCATATGCTCGTTGTCCCGTTGGCTTGCATCACATCTTTAAGCAGGAATAATTATGAATAAACTCGCGATTCTGGGCGGTAGCCCTGTCATTCCAGAGGCATTGCCAGCCTGGCCAAGTCTGGATTTATCTGTGATGGATGATATTGAAGCCATCTTAAAAACCGGTGAAATTAATTATTGGACCGGTAAGCGTGGAATGGCCTTTGAAAAGGACTTAGCGGCCTATCTGGGCGATGGTTATGTCGTCACCACTACCAATGGTACGTCAGCCCTACATACGGCTTTTTCCGCACTGGGTATTGGTTCGGGTGATGAAGTGATTTGTCAGTCCTATACCTTTATTGCTACCGCATTTTCTATTTTGCAAGCGGGTGCGCTACCTGTATTTGCCGATGTTGATCATACGCATACCCTTGACCCCAAGTCGGTAGAGAGCAAAATCAGCGATAAAACCAAAGCCATAGTGGTTGTGCACACATTCGGGGTACCGACCGATATGGACGCTATCATGGCCATCGCCAGAAAGTATGATTTAAAGGTCATTGAAGATTGTGCTCAGGCATTGGGAGCCAAATACAAAGGGGCTTACCTGGGGACCATTGGTGATGCCGGTTGCTTCAGTTTTTGTCAGAGCAAGCACATTACAACAGGCGGTGAAGGCGGTGCAGTGTACGTCAACTCAGAAGATCTGGTCTGGAAATGCCGCTCGTTCCGCGATCACGGTTACGACGTAGCTAAAAGGTTGGGTCTGTTTGAAATCTCGCAGAAATTGCCTTATATCCATACTCAGGTTGGCTTTAACTATCGGATGACAGAAATTCAGTCTGCCATTGGTATCAGGGAGTTATCCCGTTTCAAGGCAACTGCATTGGAACAGCGAATCCGTAATGGCCGCTTCCTGACAGTGTTATTGAAGGAACACCCATTAGTTAAGCATGCACCGGCTGATGATGAAATACGTGGTAACGCTTTCTGGTGGGCGCCGTTTGTTCTGGATATGAGCCAGCTCAGTTGTGACATCAAGACGTTTACCAAGGCCATTGATGCTGAAGGTGTGCCAGGTTATCCGGTACCCTGGCCAGAAGTTTATAATGAAGATGCATTCCAGAAACAAAATGGGTTTGGCACGAATAATTACCCGTTTAACGACCCGGCCCACCGGCAGATTGATTACACATTAACGGACTGCCAGGCGGCCAGACAACTGGGAGACAGCTCGATAGTGTTCCATACCCACCCTGTTTATTCAGAGCAGCACATGGAAAAATTCGCAACTGCGTTTAATAAAGTGTACGAGCATTATAAAAAGTAACCCGGCGCAAAATAATTTTTGATGAGATGGCTGTTCAAATGAGCACCGCCTCCGCATTAGCGGGGGCGTTTTTTTTGCCAATACTGTCTTAACTTTCAGATAAACCGACAAAAAAATTCTCTGTGTCTGTAACATAATGATCATGTTCGCCTGTCTTTAAGGAGCAAACTGTGAACATCAAACCTGAGTTAGATATAACAAGCGATGAGCATACCGCGATAACAGCGCTTCGAAATGATGCATTTCCCGATCATCAAGTTGCCCGTTCTTATTACAAACAGTTACCGCATATGCGTGCGCTGAAATACAAAGATAAAAGGTTAGTGGGCTACCTGGGACTGGACTATCGTGTTATTGGGGTTGGAGGATGCGCATTTAAGGTGCTTGGTGTTATCGATTTTTGCGTAGCCAAAACGCATCAGGGGCAGGGTATCGGGT